>NZ_CP131130.1:375000-975000 GCF_033705735.1 Shinella zoogloeoides | reverse complement strand
CTTATGGAAATTCATGTTTTCGCGCGGGATGGTGTGTTGCCAGGGTGGTTTCCCTTCGGCGAACCGACGGACCTTCCGTGCGCTCAAAGCAAAAGAACGCTCGCGATTCCGAGCGTCCTTGCGCTGCTTCATACAGATTTCCGCGCCAGACGCAAGGGCCTGGCGCAAAATCCGATGATTTAAGCCTGGGCCGATACGACGGTCCAGCGCTTGTCCTTGGAGATCGGTGCACATTCCTGGATGGAAACGACATCGCCGACCTTGTACTGGTTGGTCTCGTCATGCGCCTTGTACTTCTTCGACCGGCGAACGGTCTTCTGAAGCAGCGGGTGGGCAAAACGGCGCTCGACGCGGACGACAACGGTCTTGTCGTTCTTGTCGCTGACTACGGTGCCCTGCAGAATGCGTTTCGGCATATTTTTCTGGTCCTTAGGCCTTGGCTTCTGCCGCCTTCTGGCGGGCAATGGTCTTGACGCGCGCGATGTCCTTACGGACTTCGTTGATACGCGAGGTCTTTTCAAGCTGGCCGGTGGCCTTCTGGAAGCGCAGGTTGAACTGCTCTTTCTTCAGCTTGGCAAGCTCGTCGTTGAGCTGGTCGGCGCTGAGCGCCCGGACGTCTGCGGCTTTCATCGCTCTCGCTCCTTACTCTGCAATGCGCTGTACGAAGCGCGTCTTGACCGAGAGCTTGGCCGAGCCGAGGCGAAGCGCTTCACGCGCGATTTCCTCGGAAACGCCGTCGATCTCGAACATCATACGGCCGGGCTTGACCTTGGCTGCCCAGTATTCGACCGAACCCTTACCCTTACCCATGCGGACTTCCGTGGGCTTTGCGGTAACCGGGGTGTCGGGGAACACGCGGATCCACACACGGCCGGCACGCTTCATGTAACGGGTGATCGCGCGGCGGGCCGCTTCGATCTCGCGAGCGTTCACGCGGTTCGGTTCCTGAGCCTTCAAGCCGAACTCGCCGAAGGCGAGCTCGGAGCCGCCCTTGGCGACGCCCTTGATGCGGCCCTTGAACTGCTTGCGGTACTTGGTACGCTTTGGCTGCAACATTTTTTTACTTCTCCGATATTGGCTGCCAAACGCGACTGTTACGCGTTTTCACGACGACGGTCGCCGCGGTCGCCGCGTTCACGGCTTGCGGGACCCTGGCTGTCACTTTCGCTGGCGCGACGCTCAGAGGCCATCGGATCGTGCTCAAGGATTTCGCCCTTGAAGATCCAGACCTTGATGCCGCAGATGCCGAATGCGGTTTCGGCTTCAGCCGTACCGTAGTCGATGTCTGCACGCAGCGTGTGAAGCGGAACGCGACCTTCGCGGTACCATTCCGTACGGGCGATTTCCGCACCGCCGAGACGGCCGGCGCAGGTGATCTTGATGCCTTCGGCGCCAAGACGCATGGCCGACTGAACGGCGCGCTTCATCGCACGGCGGAAGGCCACGCGGCGCTCGAGCTGCTGGGCGATCGACTGAGCGACCAGCGTTGCGTCGACTTCCGGCTTGCGCACTTCAACGATGTTGAGGTGCGTTTCGGAATTCGTCATCTCGGAAAGCTTCTTGCGGAGCTTCTCGATGTCCGCGCCCTTCTTGCCGATGATCAGACCCGGGCGAGCCGAGTGGATCGTGACGCGGCACTTCTTGTGCGGGCGCTCGATGACGACCTTGGCGATACCGGCCTGCTTCAGCTCGTCCTGTACGAACTTGCGGATCTTCAGGTCTTCGTGGAGCAGCTGGCCGTATTCGGCATTGTCGGCGAACCAACGGCTGTCCCAGGTACGGTTGATGCCGAGGCGGAAACCGATCGGATTAATCTTCTGGCCCATTATGCGGCCTCCCCTTTGGCTTCGACTTCACGGACGACGATCGTCAGATGCGAGAAAGGCTTCTCGATCCGCGATGCACGGCCGCGGCCACGAGCGGCAAAGCGCTTCATGACAATCGACTTGCCGACATAGGCCTCAGCGACGATCAGCGAATCGACGTCGAGGTCGTGGTTGTTTTCTGCGTTGGCGATCGCGGACTCGAGAGTCTTCTTGACCGTCTCGGCGCTACGCTTGCGCGAGAACTCGAGCTCGGCGAGAGCGCGGTCCACCTTCTTGCCGCGGATGAGCGCAGCAAGCAGGTTGAGCTTCTGGGGGCTGACGCGGATCGTGCGCGCGATAGCCTGCGCCTCGTTATCCTTCAGCCGACGTTCGGCTTTAGCCTTACCCATCGTTACTTCCTCTTCGCCTTCTTGTCCGCGCCGTGACCGTAGTAGGTCCGCGTCGGAGCGAATTCACCAAACTTGTGGCCGACCATGTCTTCGTTGACGGCCACCGGGATGTGCTTGCTGCCGTTGTAGACACCGAAGGTGAGACCTACGAACTGCGGCAGGATCGTGGAGCGACGGCTCCAGATCTTGATTACTTCGCTGCGACCGCCTTCACGAACCTTCTCAGCCTTCTTGAGAAGATAGCCGTCAACAAACGGGCCTTTCCATACTGAACGAGCCATTCCTGACTACCTCTCTTACTTCTTCTTCAAGTGGCGCGAGCGCATGATGAACTTGTCCGTGGACTTGTTCGAACGGGTACGCTTGCCCTTGGTCGGCTTGCCCCACGGGGATACCGGATGACGGCCACCGGAGGTGCGGCCTTCACCACCGCCGTGCGGGTGGTCGACCGGGTTCATGACGACACCGCGGTTATGCGGGGTCTTGCCGCGCCAGCGGGTGCGACCGGCCTTGCCGTCGTTGATGTTGCCGTGGTCCGGGTTGGATACGGCGCCGATCGTTGCGAGGCAGGACGCGTGAACCAGGCGCTGTTCGCCCGAGTTCAGGCGAAGGATCGCCATGCCCTGGTCGCGGCCGACGAGCTGGACGAACGTGCCGGCGGAGCGGGCGATCTGGCCGCCCTTGCCCGGCTTCATTTCGACGTTGTGAACGATCGAGCCGACCGGGATGTACTGCAGCGGCATGGTGTTGCCGGGCTTGACGTCAACGGCCTTGTCGGACGCGATGACCTTGTCGCCGGCTGCCAGGCGCTGCGGAGCCAGGATGTAGGCCTGCTCGCCGTCGGGATAGCTCACCAGAGCGATGAACGCCGTACGGTTCGGGTCGTACTCCAGACGCTCGACCGTGCCCTCGACGTCGAACTTGCGACGCTTGAAGTCGATGAGACGGTAGGTGCGCTTGTGACCGCCGCCGATGAAGCGGGCGGTGATGCGGCCGAGGTTGTTACGGCCGCCGCTCTTGGAGAGACCTTCGGTCAGAGCCTTGACGGGCTTGCCCTTGTAAAGGCCCGACCGGTCGACGATGACCAGCTGACGCTGGCTCGGAGTGGTCGGATTGAAGTGTTTCAATGCCATTTTCTTGTTTCCCTTTTAGCCGACTGCCCGATTAGAGCCCGGTGGAGACGTCGATGGACTGACCGTCAGCGAGCGTGACGATAGCCTTCTTGACATCTCCCTGCCGGCCGGCGAAGCCGCGGAAACGCTTTACCTTGCCCTTGCGGACGAGCGTGTTCACAGCCGTGACCTTGACGCCGAAGAGTGCTTCGACCGCAGCCTTGATTTCAGGCTTGGAGGCACGCTTGGCAACGTTGAAGACGATCTGGTTGTTTTCGGATACCAGCGTCGACTTTTCGGTGATCGAAGGAGATACGATCACATCGTAGTGGCGAAGATCCGTCATTTGAACCGCTCCTCGAGGGCTTCTACAGCAGCCTTGGAGAGCACGAGCTTGCCGCGGCGCAGAATATCGTAAACATTGATACCCTGGATCGGCAGGACATCCACGTTCGGGATGTTGCGCGCTGCGAGCTTGAAGTTGCCGTCAAGTTCAGCGCCGCCGATGAAGAGGGCATTGGTGAGGCCGAGCGAAGCGAATGCGCCGGCCAGAGCCTTCGTCTTTGCTTCTGCAGCAACGAGATCATCGATGATGATGACGTCGTCAGCCTTGATCTTGGCCGAGAGGGCGTGACGCAGGCCGAGCGCGCGAACCTGCTTGGGCAGGTCGTGGGCGTGGCTGCGGGATACCGGGCCGTGAGCCTTGGCACCGCCGCGGAACTGCGGAGCGCGAGCCGAATGGTGACGAGCGCGGCCCGTACCCTTCTGCTTGTACATCTTCGAGCCGGTGCGAGCGACTTCGCCGCGGGTCAGCGACTGGTGCGTGCCCTGCTGCTTCTTGGCGAGCTGCCAGCGGATGACGCGGGCAATGATGTCTTCGCGCGGCTCGAGGCCGAAGATCGCGTCGGAGAGGGAGACCTTGCCGGCGTCCTTCCCGTCGAGGGTCGTGACTTTGAGATCCATGATCAGGCTCCCTTACTTGGCTACGGCGCGCACGGCGGCCGGACGCGGAGCGTCTGCCGGGGTGCCGGACTTGACGGCGTCACGAACGACGATCCAGGCGCCCTTGGAGCCCGGGACTGCGCCCTTGACGAGGATGAGACCGCGCTCTTCGTCGGTGGAGACGACTTCGAGGTTCTGCGTGGTGACGCGCGTCTGGCCCATGTGACCAGCCATGCGCTTGCCCTTCCAGACCTTGCCCGGGTCCTGGTTGTTACCCGTCGAACCGTGCGAACGGTGCGAAACGGAAACGCCGTGCGTTGCACGAAGACCGCCGAAGTTGTGGCGCTTCATGGCACCGGCGAAACCCTTACCGATCGTGGTGCCGGTAACGTCGACGAGCTGGCCGGCGACGAAATGGCTGGCGGTGAGTTCCGCGCCGATCTCGATGAGGTTGTCTTCCGAAACGCGGAACTCGACGAGCTTGGCCTTCGGCTCGACGCTTGCAGCGGCGAACTGGCCGCGCAGCGCCTTTGCCGTGTTCTTCACCTTGGAAGAGCCGGCGCCGAGCTGAACAGCCGTGTAGCCGTTCTTGTCCTGCGTACGCTGGGCAACGACCTGGACGTTGTCCAGTCGCAATACTGTTACCGGGATGTGCTCACCTGCGTCATTATAGACGCGAGTCATCCCTATTTTCTGTGCAATCACACCTGAACGCATGGTTCAATCCTCTTAGAAGTCCTGGCGGGATCGTGACGTCCCGTCATGCCTCTTGGTTTAAGGATTCCACTCGGGCTCGAAGGCCGTCGGGTTTCCCGTTTTTAGAAGACGTCGGCTTTCGCCACGTACCTTCCTTGTTATTCGGCTTGCGCCAGGACTTAGAGCTTGATCTCTACGTCCACACCGGCCGCAAGATCGAGCTTCATAAGAGCATCGACCGTCTGCGGCGTCGGATCTACGATGTCGAGCAGGCGCTTGTGGGTGCGCATCTCGAACTGTTCACGGCTCTTCTTGTCAACGTGGGGCGAACGGTTGACCGTGAACTTTTCAATACGGGTCGGGAGAGGAACGGGGCCGCGGACGCTTGCGCCGGTACGCTTTGCCGTCGACACGATTTCACGCGTGGAGGCATCAAGGATCCGGTGGTCAAACGCCTTGAGGCGGATGCGGATGTTCTGGCCGTTCATACGACTTTTCCTTAGTTCGTTATCCGCGCGATTCTCTTGGGGAATGCGCTTTTTTGATTCTGGCGCTTCCCATAAAGGAAGGCGCACGAAAACACAATGCCGAAAGGCCAGTCCGCTAAATTATCAAAGACCGGAGGGGCAGGATGCGATCCTGCCCTTCCTATTTCAGCGGCCTGAAGCCTTAAGACTTACTCGACGATCGAAGCGACGATGCCGGCGCCGACGGTACGGCCGCCTTCGCGGATAGCGAAGCGCAGCTTTTCTTCCATCGCGATCGGAACGATCAGTTCGACGTCAACCGTCACGTTGTCGCCCGGCATGACCATTTCCGTGCCTTCCGGAAGCGTCACGATGCCCGTGACGTCCGTCGTGCGGAAGTAGAACTGCGGACGGTAGTTCGTGAAGAACGGCGTATGACGGCCGCCTTCTTCCTTCGTCAGGATGTAGGCTTCGGCCTTGAACTTCTTGTGCGGCTTGACCGAACCCGGCTTGCACAGGATCTGGCCACGCTCCACGCCGTCACGGTTCACACCGCGCAGCAGCGCACCGATGTTGTCGCCGGCCTGGCCCTGGTCGAGCAGCTTGCGGAACATTTCAACGCCCGTGCAGGTCGTCTTCGTCGTCGGACGGATGCCGACGATCTCGATTTCCTCACCGACCTTGACGATGCCGCGCTCGACGCGACCGGTCACAACCGTACCGCGGCCCGAGATCGAGAACACGTCTTCGATCGGCATCAGGAAGGGCTGGTCGATCGGACGTTCCGGGGTCGGGATGTAGTCGTCGACAGCGGCCATCAGGGCGCGGATCGCGTCTTCGCCGATTTCCTTGTTCGAGTCTTCCAGAGCGGCAAGAGCCGAGCCCTTGACGATCGGAATGTCGTCGCCCGGGAATTCGTAGGACGACAGCAGTTCGCGGACTTCCAGCTCGACGAGCTCGAGAAGCTCGGCGTCGTCAACCTGGTCGACCTTGTTGAGGAACACGACGATCGCCGGAACGCCGACCTGACGGGCGAGCAGGATGTGCTCGCGGGTCTGCGGCATCGGGCCGTCGGCAGCCGAGACGACGAGAATCGCGCCGTCCATCTGGGCAGCGCCGGTGATCATGTTCTTGACGTAGTCGGCGTGGCCGGGGCAGTCGACGTGCGCGTAGTGACGGTTGGCCGTCTCATACTCGACGTGCGCCGTCGAGATGGTGATGCCGCGGGCCTTTTCTTCCGGAGCAGCGTCGATCTGGTCGTACGCCTTGAACTCGCCGAAGTACTTCGTGATCGCTGCAGTCGTCGACGTCTTGCCATGGTCAACGTGGCCGATCGTGCCGATGTTTACGTGAGGCTTGTTGCGCTCAAACTTACCTTTTGCCATTTCCGGCTCTCCGTTCCTGATCCCCGAAGGGAAATTCGTTCAAAACTTTAAGGGGGATACCCCGGTCACTTCTGACCGGAGTACTTTGCCTGGATTTCCTGTGCGACGTTCGACGGAACCGGCGCGTAATGGTCGAAGACCATCGAGTACTGGGCGCGGCCCTGCGACATGGAGCGCAGGTTGTCGACGTACTTGAACATGTTCGCCAGCGGCACGTGGGCGGAGATCACGACGGCGATGCCGCGCGATTCCTGGCCCTGGATCTGGCCACGGCGGGAGTTCAGGTCGCCGATGACGTCGCCGACATAGTCTTCCGGCGTCACGACTTCGACCTTCATCATCGGCTCCAGGAGCTGGGCGCCGGCTTCGCGGGATGCTTCACGGAAGCAGGCACGCGATGCGATTTCGAAGGCGAGGACCGAGGAGTCGACGTCGTGGAAGGCGCCGTCGATGAGCGTCGCCTTGACGCCGAGCATCGGGAAGCCTGCGAGCGGACCCGAGGACAGAACGCTTTCGATACCCTTCTGAACGCCCGGGATGTATTCCTTCGGAACAGCACCGCCGACGATCTTGGATTCGAAGACGAAATCTTCGCCATCCGGGTTCGGTTCGAAGACGAGCTTCACGCGGGCGAACTGGCCGGTACCACCGGTCTGCTTCTTGTGCGTGTAGTCCTTCTCGGTCTTGCGCGTGATCGTCTCACGGTAAGCAACCTGCGGAGCGCCGACATTGGCTTCGACCTTGAACTCGCGACGCATGCGGTCGACGATGATGTCGAGGTGAAGTTCGCCCATGCCTGCGATGATCGTCTGGCCGGACTCTTCGTCGGTCTTGACGCGGAAGGACGGGTCTTCGGCGGCCAGGCGGTTCAGGGCGAGGCCCATCTTTTCCTGGTCGTTCTTCGTCTTCGGCTCGATGGCGATCTGGATAACCGGTTCCGGGAATTCCATGCGCTCGAGGATGACCGGCTTCAGCGGATCGCAGAGCGTGTCGCCCGTCGTCGTGTCCTTGAGACCGGCGAGAGCAACGATGTCGCCTGCGAAGGCTTCTTCGATGTCTTCACGCGAGTTGGAGTGCATCTGAAGCATACGGCCGACGCGCTCGCGCTTGTCCTTGACCGTGTTCATGACGGACGTGCCCTTTTCGAGCTTGCCCGAGTAGATGCGAGCGAAGGTCAGCGAACCGACGAAGGGGTCGTTCATGATCTTGAACGCGAGCATGGAGAGCGGCTCGGCGTCATCGGCGTGACGCTCGATCTCGGCTTCCGTCTTCACGTCGATGCCCTTGATGGCCGGGATATCGATCGGCGACGGCAGGAAGTCGACGACGGCGTCGAGAAGCGGCTGAACGCCCTTGTTCTTGAACGCGGTACCGCAATAGACCGGGTGGAACTTCACGTCGATCGTGCCGCGGCGAACGAGTTCGCGGATCTTGTCGTTGTCCGGGTAGTTACCTTCGAGATAGGCTTCCATCGCGGCTTCGTCGACTTCGACGACGGTCTCGATGAGCTTCTCGCGGTATTCCTCGGCCTTTTCCTTCAGATCTTCCGGGATCTCGACGACGTCCCACTGGGCGCCGAGCGATTCGTCGCGCCAGATGAGAGCGTTCATCTCGATCAGGTCGATGACGCCCTTGAACTCGGTCTCGGCGCCGATCGGCAGCTGCATGGCGACCGGGATCGCACCGAGGCGCGACTTGATCATGTCAAGGCAGCGATAGAAGTCAGCGCCGGTCTTGTCCATCTTGTTGCAGAAGATCATGCGCGGAACATGATACTTCTCGGCCTGACGCCAGACGGTTTCCGTCTGCGGCTCAACGCCGGCGTTGGAGTCGAGCAGCGCGATGGCGCCGTCGAGAACGCGCAGCGAACGCTCGACTTCAATGGTGAAGTCGACGTGGCCGGGGGTGTCGATGATGTTGAAGCGGCGAGCCTTGCCGTCACGGCCCTTCCAGAAGGTCGTGGTGGCAGCGGACGTGATGGTGATGCCGCGCTCCTGCTCCTGCTCCATCCAGTCCATCGTCGACGCGCCGTCGTGGGTCTCGCCGATCTTGTGGTTCTTACCGGTGTAGTACAGGATACGCTCGGTCGTCGTGGTCTTGCCGGCGTCGATGTGCGCCATGATACCGAAGTTGCGGTAGTCTTCGATTTTATATTCGCGAGCCATCTGGGACTCCTTTCGAGACGTCTAGTTTCGGTTACCAGCGGTAGTGCGAGAATGCACGGTTGGCGTCAGCCATCTTGTGCGTGTCTTCGCGCTTCTTGACGGCGCTGCCGCGGTTGTTCGCTGCGTCCATGAGTTCGCCGGAGAGGCGCTCGACCATGGTCGTTTCGTTACGCTTGCGGGCAGCGGCGATCAGCCAGCGGATGGCCAGAGCCTGACGGCGCTCCGGACGAACGTCGACCGGAACCTGGTAGGTCGCACCGCCGACGCGACGCGAGCGCACTTCGACGTGCGGCGCGACGTTGTCGAGAGCCGAATGGAAAACCGTCACCGGATCCTGCTTGGCCTTGCCCTGCACGACATCGAAGGCGCCGTAAACGATCGTTTCGGCGACGGACTTCTTGCCGTCCAGCATGATGGCGTTCATGAACTTGGTGACTACGAGGTCGCCGAACTTCGGGTCCGGGTTGATCTCGCGCTTTTCTGCTCTATGGCGACGGGACATACTTTTCGTCTTTCTTCAAAAGGTTCCGACCAGCGAAATGGCGCCGGTTACTGTATTATTTCGGACGCTTCGCGCCGTACTTGGAGCGGCGCTGCTTGCGGTTCTTGACGCCCTGGGTGTCGAGAACGCCGCGGATGATGTGGTAGCGCACGCCCGGAAGGTCCTTTACGCGGCCGCCACGGATCATGACGACAGAGTGTTCCTGCAGGTTGTGGCCTTCGCCGGGGATGTAACCGATGACTTCGAAGCCATTGGTCAGGCGGATCTTGGCGACCTTACGCAGAGCCGAGTTCGGCTTCTTCGGGGTCGTCGTGTAGACGCGGGTGCAAACGCCGCGCTTCTGGGGGTTTTCCTGCAGAGCAGGAACCTTGTTGCGCTTTACCGACGCCTGGCGCGGCTTGCGGATCAACTGGTTTACGGTAGGCATATAACCATCCCTTGCAAATCTAGTCTCGTTACCCTTGCGGGCGGATAAATCGTCACCCTCACGGGCGAGTCCATGACCACACGCGTGTTCATGCGCAATAAAAGGCCAATCCGCCTCTAGCGGATGACCTCATTAGGCAGAGGACGCGCTATAACCGCGTCATGCGTGCAGCATTCATGTTCTCAACGTGCGTCGAGCCCTGTTTGAGGCGAACTTCAGAACGAGTCATTCCGAACCAGCCAGCCTCACATAGGCTCTGATGGCGTGCGGAATACTGACTAAAGGGCGAAAGGTCAAGGGGCGGCGCTAAAGAATCCCGGGAGCGGATGGCTGACCCGCCTGAAAAGCAGGGCTTCAAGCCCCTGCCCTGCGCCGTTTCGACGGCTCCCTGAGCCCGGCAGCCTTCGCAGGCGAACATTAAGAAAGCATGAAGACGGAATCAACCGGAAAGAGTCGGCGGGACGCTCACCGATTCCCTTTCCGCTCTTTTGGAAGCAGCGGCGATTTTGCGTTTGGGTCCTGCCGCCCTACCCTTTATAGAACGAGCACAACCCGATCCCGAAAGGAGCCCGCCATGGCGTCAGACGCCGACAACGACAACAGCACGCTCGAGGAGCCGATGGTCTTCATCATCATCGGCAAGGCCTATGAGCGCGAGGGCGACGAGGGCATCGACATCCACGTCATGCTGCGCGCGCCCGACGACGACACCGCCGTACGCGAGGCGCTGAACGCGCTTTCGGAGGAAGGTTTCCTCGAGGCAGACCT
The DNA here is from genome assembly GCF_033705735.1 of Shinella zoogloeoides. Classification (NCBI taxonomy): domain Bacteria; kingdom Pseudomonadati; phylum Pseudomonadota; class Alphaproteobacteria; order Hyphomicrobiales; family Rhizobiaceae; genus Shinella; species Shinella zoogloeoides. The sequence continues at coordinate 964,321 of NZ_CP131130.1, read as the reverse complement.
CGACCAGATCGGCACGCTGACCGGCGAGCCCGAGGAAGAGCCGCACGCCTCCGCCTACAAGGGCGCCCTCGAAGGGGAAGTGGCGATCATCCGCTTCGCGTGACGACCGCCACCCCGTCGTCTACTTGACGTCGCCGCTCGGCAGGGGCGTATCGCCCGTCTCTGCCGGCAGCACCGGATAGACCACTTCAGGCATGCGCCCTTCCAGCGAACCGAGGAAGGCCACGATGCGGTCGACTTCGGTCTCCGACAGGTCCTCGCCGAGCTGCGAGGTGCCCATGATGGCCACGGCCTGCCTCAGGTTCCATACCTTGCCCGAATGGAAGTACGGCGCCGTCAGCGTGACGTTGCGCAGCGGCGCGGCGCGGAAGACGTAGGAATCGTCCGCCGTCGCCGTCACCGCGAAGCGGCCCTTGTCGTTCTCCGGCAGAACTTCCGAACCGGGCTTCTCGATCAGGCCGAACGGATAGTAGCCGTTACCGCCGATATTGATGCCGCTGTGGCAGGAGGCACAGCCCTTGTCCATGAAGAGCGCGAGCCCCTCCTTCTGCTCCGCGGTCATCGCACCGTCGTCGCCGTTGAGATAGGCATCGAACGGCGCCGGCGTGATCAGCGTCGCCTCGAAGGCCTCGATGGCCTTGGCCATGTTGTCAAAGGTCACGGGATCGGCATCGCTCGGGAAGGCGGCCTTGAACCAGTCGACATATTTCGGCATCGACTTCAGCGTCGCGACGACCTGGGCCGGCGTGTTCGCCATCTCGACTCCGGCCTGGATCGGCCCCTTGGCCTGCGCCTTCAGGTCTTCCGCCCGGCCATCCCAGAACTGCGCCTCGTTGAAGACCGCGTTCAGGGCGGTCGGCGAGTTGCGCGGACCCTTCTGCCAGCCGTGGCCGATCGACGTTTCGAGGTTGTCGTCGCCGCCGGTCGCCAGGTTGTGACAGGAATTGCACGAGAAGACACCCGAGGCCGACAGCCGCGGATCGAAGAACAGAGCCTTGCCGAGGTCGATCTTCTCCTTCGTGATCGGATTGTCGTTGACCGCCGGATAGGTCGACGGCAGGGGCTTGAAGATGTCGAGCGCCGTCGCGCGCAGATCGGCCGGAACCGGATCGGCGGCAAAGGCCACGGTCGCGATGACCGTCGCGGCCACAGTCGCCAGCAGGAATTTCATGGCTACCTCCATTCGTTGGGATACGAATGGACTTTAGAACCGCTCCAAACTGAGCGATTGCGCCAGATCAAACCGCCCTCGCCTGTCCTTGCGCATAAACAAAAGGCCGCCCGAAATATTTCGGGCGGCCTTTTCATTCGTCAAAAGAGCGGCAGCGCTTACTCGGCTGCGGCGCCTTCGCCGCCGGCGAGGTCCGCCAGCATCGGGGTCGCGACGCCAGCGCCGGTCGACTTGCGGCGCTCGTCGAGAATCATCTCGTCGCGGGCCGTCGCGATGCGGCGGATCTGGGTCATGGTGCCACCGGTACCGGCCGGGATGAGGCGGCCGACGATGACGTTCTCCTTGAGGCCCTGCAGGCCATCGGTCTTGCCGGCGATCGCAGCTTCCGTGAGAACCTTGGTGGTCTCCTGGAACGAAGCGGCCGAGATGAACGACGGGGTCTGCAGCGACGCCTTGGTGATGCCGAGAAGGACAGGCTCGCCGTAAGCCGGCTTCTTGCCTTCCTCGATCAGGGCGTCGTTGACGTCTTCCAGCTCGATGCGGTCGATGTTGTCACCGACAATGTACGTCGAGTCGCCAGCATCCGTGATCTCGACCTTCTGCAGCATCTGGCGAACGATCACCTCGATGTGCTTGTCGTTGATCACAACGCCCTGCAGTCGGTAGACTTCCTGGATTTCGTTCACGAGGTAGGAAGCGAGTGCTTCCACGCCCTTGATCGCCAGGATGTCGTGCGGCGCGGGGTTGCCGTCGAGGATGTAGTCACCCTTTTCGATGTAGTCGCCGTCCTGAAGGTGGAAGGGCTTGCCCTTCGGGATCAGGTACTCGACCGGCTCGACACCGTCTTCCGCCGGCTCGATCATCACGCGACGCTTGTTCTTGTAGTCGCGGCCGAAGCGGACGGTACCATCGATCTCAGCGATGATGGCGTGGTCCTTCGGACGACGGGCCTCGAACAGTTCGGCAACGCGCGGCAGACCGCCGGTGATGTCCTTGGTCTTGGCGCTTTCCAGCGGCGAGCGGGCAAGAACGTCACCCTGGGAGACCTTCTGGCCCGGCTCGACCGAAAGGATCGCGTCGACCGAGAGCATGAAGCGGGCTTCACCACCACGGGACAGCTTGGCGACGGCGCCGCTCTTGTCCTTGATGACGATGGCCGGCTTCAGGTCCGTACCGCGCGGCGTCGAGCGCCAGTCGATGACCGAACGCTTGGTGATGCCGGTGGATTCGTCGGTCGTTTCCAGAACCGAGATACCGTCGACGACGTCTTCGAAGTGAACCGTACCTTCCACTTCCGTCATCATCGGACGGGTGTAGGGGTCCCACTCGGCGAGACGCTGGCCGCGCTTCACCTTGTCGCCGTCATCGACGAAGATCTTCGAACCGTAAGCGACGCGCTGCGCGGAACGCTCGACACCACGCTCGTCGAGGATGGTGATCGCCATGTTGCGGCCCATCGCGACGAGTGCGCCGTCGGAGTTGCGCAGCATGTTGCGGTTCTTGATCTGCACCGTGCCTTCATACGAGGCTTCCAGGAACGACTGGTCGACCACGGTCGCCGTGCCACCAAGGTGGAAGGTACGCATGGTGAGCTGGGTGCCCGGTTCGCCGATCGACTGAGCCGCGATGACGCCCACGGCTTCGCCCATGTTGACGGGCGTGCCACGTGCAAGGTCGCGACCGTAGCAGACGCCGCAGACACCGGTCTGGATCTCGCAGGTCAGCGCCGAGCGGATGCGGATCGACTGGATGCCGGCCTTCTCGATCTCGACGACATCGGCCTCGAGGATCATCTTGCCGGCATCGACGATGCGCTCACCCGTGACCGGATGATCGATGTCGTCCAGGGCCGTACGGCCGAGAACGCGGGTGCCGATGGAAGCCACGACCTGGCCGGCGTCGACGATCGCCGTCATCGTGAGGCCCTTGTCGGTGCCGCAGTCGACATGCGTGACGATGCAATCCTGCGCGACGTCGACGAGACGGCGGGTCAGGTAACCGGAGTTCGCGGTCTTCAAGGCGGTGTCTGCCAGACCCTTGCGGGCGCCGTGCGTCGAGTTGAAGTACTCGTTCACGGTCAGGCCTTCCTTGAAGTTCGAGATGATCGGCGTTTCGATGATCTCGCCCGACGGCTTGGCCATGAGGCCGCGCATGCCGCCCAGCTGGCGCATCTGGTTCGGAGAACCGCGGGCGCCCGAGTGGGACATCATGTAGATCGCGTTCATCGGCTTCTGGCGACCGGTTTCCGGGTCGAACTCGACGGCCTTGATGCGGGCCATCATGTCCTCGGCAACCTTTTCGGTCGCCTTGCCCCAGGCGTCGACGACCTTGTTGTACTTCTCGCCCTGAGTGATCAGGCCGTCGTTGTACTGCTGCTCGTATTCCTTGACCAGGTTTTCGGTATCACCGACGATCTTCACCTTGCTGTCCGGAATGACCATGTCGTCCTTGCCGAACGAGATGCCGGCGCGGCAGGCATGGCTGAAGCCGAGCTGCATGATGCGGTCGCAGAAGATGACCGTGTCCTTCTGGCCGCAATGGCGGTAGACCGTGTCGATCATCTTGGAGATGTTCTTCTTGGTCATTTCCTGGTTGCAGATGTCGAACGGGATATTGCCGTTCTTCGGCAGCAGTTCGCCGATGATCATGCGGCCGGGCGTCGTCTCGTAGATCTTCGTGTACGGCTTGCCGTCGGCATCGACCGACTTGTAGCGGCCACGGATCTTCGCGTGCAGCGTGACGACCTTGTTTTCCAGAGCGTGGTGCAGTTCGCCCATGTCGGAGAAGGCCATGCCTTCGCCCGGCTCGTTCTGGTTCTGGATCGACAGATAGTAGAGGCCGAGAACCATGTCCTGCGAGGGAACGATGATCGGTGCGCCGTTCGCCGGGTGCAGGATGTTGTTCGTCGACATCATGAGCACGCGCGCTTCAAGCTGGGCTTCCAGCGAGAGCGGGACGTGGACGGCCATCTGGTCGCCGTCGAAGTCGGCGTTGAAGGCCGTGCAGACGAGCGGGTGCAGCTGAATGGCCTTGCCTTCGACCAGGATCGGTTCGAAGGCCTGGATGCCCAGGCGGTGCAGCGTCGGTGCGCGGTTCAGGAGAACCGGATGCTCGCGGATGACCTCGTCGAGGATATCCCAGACTTCCGGCTTTTCCTTCTCGACGAGCTTCTTGGCCTGCTTGACGGTCGAGGAGAAACCCTTCGCGTCGAGGCGGGCGTAGATGAACGGCTTGAACAGCTCGAGCGCCATCTTCTTCGGCAGGCCGCACTGGTGCAGCTTGAGTTCCGGACCCGTCACGATGACCGAACGGCCGGAATAGTCGACGCGCTTGCCGAGCAGGTTCTGGCGGAAGCGGCCCTGCTTGCCCTTGAGCATGTCGGACAGCGACTTCAGCGGACGCTTGTTGGCGCCGGTGATGACGCGGCCGCGGCGGCCGTTGTCGAACAGGGCATCAACCGATTCCTGAAGCATGCGCTTCTCGTTACGGATGATGATGCCCGGTGCGCGCAGCTCGATGAGGCGCTTCAGACGGTTGTTACGGTTGATGACGCGGCGATAGAGATCGTTGAGGTCCGACGTCGCGAAGCGGCCGCCGTCCAGCGGAACCAGCGGGCGCAGATCCGGCGGGATCACCGGAACGACCTTCATAATCATCCATTCCGGGCGATTGCCGGATTCCATGAAGTTCTCGACGATCTTCAGGCGCTTCATCAGCTTCTTCTGCTTCAGGTCCGACGTGGTGTCGGCCAGATCAGAACGCAGGTCGCCAGCGATCTTCTCGAGGTTCATCGAGGCGAGCATCTCGTAGATGGCCTCGGCGCCGATCATCGCCGTGAACTGGTCTTCACCATATTCATCGACGGCGATCATGTATTCTTCTTCGGAAAGAAGCTGGTTTTCCTTGAGCGCGGTCAGGCCCGGCTCCGTCACGATGTAGTTCTCGAAATAGAGAACGCGCTCGACATCCTTGAGGGTCATGTCGAGGAGCGTGGCGATGCGCGAGGGCAGCGACTTCAGGAACCAGATGTGGGCGACGGGCGCGGCGAGCTCGATATGGCCCATGCGCTCGCGGCGAACGCGCGACAGCGTGACTTCGACGCCGCACTTTTCGCAGATGATGCCCTTGTACTTCATGCGCTTGTACTTGCCGCACAGGCACTCGTAGTCCTTGATCGGGCCAAAGATGCGCGCGCAGAAGAGACCGTCGCGTTCCGGCTTGAACGTGCGGTAGTTGATCGTTTCCGGCTTCTTGATCTCGCCATACGACCAGGAAAGGATCTTTTCCGGAGACGCGATCGAAATACGGATGGAGTCGAACGTCTGCGCAGGCACCTGCGGGTTGAAAAGGTTCATGACCTCTTGGTTCATGCCTATCTCCTTCGTGGGCCAGTGGCCCTCTTTTGTCTGACGCAATTCCGGACGGAAAACCGCTGCACACTTTTCCTGGAATTGCTCCTAGCAGTCGATTGCGGCGATACCCGGGTGCCGCAAGACTGCCTGAAACGGATGAGCCGCCCCTCGCCGACCGGCGGAGGCGGAACGGTGCGCGCCCCACAAGGCGCGCACCAGATCAGGCTTATTCCGCGGCGTCGGGAAGCTGGCCGGCTTCCGCGGCCGGATCGACCTTCGAGTTCTCGAGTTCGACCGACAGACCGAGCGAGCGCATTTCCTTGACGAGAACGTTGAAGCTCTCCGGAATGCCCGCCTCGAACGTGTCGTCGCCACGCACGATCGCCTCGTACACCTTGGTGCGGCCCGCGACGTCGTCCGACTTCACGGTCAGCATTTCCTGCAGCGTGTAGGCGGCGCCGTAGGCTTCGAGCGCCCAGACCTCCATTTCCCCGAAGCGCTGGCCGCCGAACTGCGCCTTGCCGCCCAGCGGCTGCTGGGTAACGAGCGAGTACGGGCCGATCGAACGGGCGTGGATCTTGTCGTCCACGAGGTGGTTCAGCTTGATCATGTACATGTAGCCGACGGTGACCTGGCGGTCGAAGGCTTCGCCCGTACGGCCGTCGTAGAGAACCGACTGACCGGACGAGGCAAGACCTGCGCGCTCCAGCATGCCGGCGACGTCGGGCTCATGCGCACCGTCGAAGACCGGGGTTGCGATGGAGACGCCCTTGCGGGACTGCTCGGCAAGCTTGACCAGGGCGTCGTCGTCGAAGTGAGCGACTTCGTCCTTGGCTTCGCTTTCGTAGACTTCCGTCAGCTCGCGCTTCAGGTCCGAGATGTCCATGGTCTTGCGATACTCGTCGAGCAGCTCGCCGATCTTCTTGCCCATGCCGGCGCAAGCCCATGCGAGGTGCGTTTCGAGGATCTGACCGACGTTCATGCGCGAAGGCACGCCCAGCGGGTTCAAGCAGATGTCGACATGCGTGCCGTCTTCGAGGAACGGCATGTCCTCGATCGGCAGGATGCGCGAGACGACGCCCTTGTTGCCGTGACGGCCGGCCATCTTGTCGCCCGGCTGGATCTTGCGCTTCACAGCGACGAAGACCTTGACCATCTTCATGACGCCCGGAGGCATTTCGTCGCCGCGCTGGACCTTCTCGACCTTGTCCATGAAGCGCTGTTCAAGGCGCGACTTGGATTCGTCGTACTGGCCGCGGAGGGCTTCGATCTCGCCCTGGACCTTCTCGTCCTCGACGGCGAACATCCACCACTGCGAGCGGGGATATTCGGAGACGACGGCGTTCGACAGCTCGGTGCCCTTCTTGAAGGACTTCGGGCCGGCGACGGCGACGTGACCGCGCAGCATGTCGATCAGACGGCCGTAGACGTTACGGTCGAGGATCGCCTGCTCGTCGTCACGGTCCTTCGCAAGACGCTCGATCTCTTCACGCTCGATCGCCATCGCGCGTTCGTCCTTCTCCACGCCGTGGCGGTTGAAGACGCGAACTTCGACGACCGTGCCGAAGGTGCCGGGCGGCATGCGCATGGAGGTGTCGCGAACGTCGGACGCCTTTTCACCGAAGATGGCGCGCAGGAGCTTTTCTTCCGGCGTCATCGGGCTTTCGCCCTTCGGGGTGATCTTGCCGACCAGGATGTCGCCCGGCTGAACCTCTGCGCCGATGTAAACGATACCGGCTTCGTCGAGGTTCTTCAGCGCTTCTTCCGAAACGTTCGGAATGTCGCGCGTGATTTCTTCCGGACCCAGCTTGGTGTCGCGGGCCATGACTTCGAATTCCTCGATGTGGATCGAGGTGAACACGTCGTCGGAGACGATGCGTTCGGACATCAGGATCGAGTCTTCGTAGTTGTAGCCGTTCCACGGCATGAACGCGACGAGCGCGTTGCGGCCGAGCGCGAGGTCGCCGAGGTCGGTCGACGGACCGTCCGCGATGATGTCGCCCTTGTTCAGAACGTCGCCGACGGCGACCAGCGGGCGCTGGTTGACGCAGGTGTTCTGGTTGGAACGCTGGAACTTCTGCAGACGGTAGATATCGACGCCCGACTTCGACGGATCGAGGTCTTCGGTGGCGCGGATAACGATACGGGTCGCGTCGACCTGGTCGACGACGCCGCCGCGGCGAGCCGCGATGGCGGCGCCCGAGTCACGGGCGACGACCGGCTCCATGCCGGTGCCGACGAACGGAGCTTCCGCACGCAGGAGCGGCACGGCCTGACGCTGCATGTTCGAACCCATGAGCGCGCGGTTGGCGTCGTCGTTCTCGAGGAACGGAATGAGCGCCGCCGCGACCGAAACGAGCTGCTTCGGCGAAACGTCCATGAGGTTGATCTGGTCGCGCGGGGCGAGCATGACTTCGCCGGCGTGACGGCAGACGACGAACTCTTCAGCGAAGGAGTTGTCGGCTTCGAGCACCGAGTTGGCCTGCGCGACGTGGTACTTGGCCTCTTCCATTGCGGAGAGGTAGACCACGTCCGTCGTGACCTTGCCGTCGACGATCTTGCGGTACGGGCTTTCGATGAAGCCGTACTTGTTGACGCGGGCGAAGGTTGCGAGCGAGTTGATCAGACCGATGTTCGGGCCTTCCGGCGTTTCGATCGGGCAGATACGGCCGTAGTGGGTCGGGTGAACGTCGCGGACTTCGAAGCCGGCGCGCTCACGGGTCAGACCACCCGGGCCAAGGGCCGAAAGACGGCGCTTGTGGGTGATTTCCGAGAGCGGGTTCACCTGGTCCATGAACTGCGAGAGCTGCGAGGAACCGAAGAATTCACGAACGGCGGCGGCTGCCGGCTTCGCGTTGATCAGGTCCTGCGGCATGACCGTGTCGATCTCGATCGAGGACATGCGTTCCTTGATCGCGCGCTCCATGCGGAGCAGGCCGAGACGGTACTGGTTCTCCATCAGTTCGCCGACAGAGCGGACGCGACGGTTGCCGAGGTTATCGATGTCGTCGATCTCGCCCTTGCCGTCGCGCAGTTCGACCAGCATCTTCACGACGGCAAGGATGTCTTCCTTGCGCAGCGTGCGGACCGTGTCGGCGACGTCGAGGTCGAGGCGCATGTTCATCTTCACGCGGCCAACGGCGGAGAGGTCGTAACGCTCCGCGTCGAAGAACAGCGTGTTGAACATGGCTTCGGCCGAATCCATTGTCGGCGGTTCACCCGGACGCATGACGCGGTAGATGTCGAACAGAGCGTCCTGACGGTTCTCGTTCTTGTCTGCCGAAAGCGTGTTGCGGATGTAGGCGCCGACATTGATGTGGTCGATGTCGAGAACCGGAATCTCGTCGAAACCGGCCGACAGGATGACCGGCAGGGTCTTCTCGTCGATTTCGTCGCCGGCTTCGAGATAGATCTCACCCGTGCTGTAGTTGACGACGTCTTCGGCGAGGTAGTTGCCGTAGAGGTCTTCGTCGGTCGCCTTGAGGGCCTTGAGGCCCTTTTCGGAGAGCGAGCGCAGCAGGCGCGGGGTCAGCTTCTTGCCGATCTCGACGACCACTTCACCCGTGTCGGCGTCGATCATGTCCGCGACGGCCTTCTGGCCCTTCAGCGCGTCGGGATTGAACGGCACGCGCCAGCCTTCGCCGTCGCGCTGGTAGAGCGACTTCGTGTAGAAGGTCGACAGGATTTCTTCGCCGTCCATGCCGAGAGCCATGAGCAGCGACGTGACGGGGATCTTGCGGCGGCGGTCGATGCGCGCATGCACGATATCCTTGGCGTCGAACTCGATGTCGAGCCAGGAACCGCGATACGGGATGACGCGGGCGGCGAAGAGCAGCTTGCCGGAAGAATGGCTCTTGCCCTTGTCGTGGTCGAAGAACACGCCCGGCGAACGGTGCATCTGGGAAACGATGACGCGCTCGGTGCCGTTGACGATGAACGTACCATTGTCGGTCATGAGCGGCATGTCGCCCATGTAGACGTTCTGTTCCTTGATGTCCTTGATCGACTTGGCGCCCGTATCCTCGTCGATATCGAACACGATGAGGCGCAACGTCACCTTGAGGGGCGCTGCGTAGGTCAGGTCACGCTGGCGGCATTCCTCGACGTCGAACTTCGGCTGTTCGAATTCGTAGGAGACGAATTCGAGCATGGAAGCGCCGGAGAAGTCCGTGATCGGGAAAACCGACTTGAAAACGGCCTGAAGGCCCTCGTCCGGACGACCGCCGGCGGGCTCTTCAACCATCAGGAATTGATCATAAGACGCCTTCTGAACCTCGATGAGGTTCGGCATTTCAGCGACTTCGGGGATTTTACCAAAAAACTTGCGTACGCGCCTACGACCGTTAAACGAAAGGGTCTGAGCCATCGTCGCTCCTTCAAATTTGCATCCGGGCCTGCAACGGACGGGGTTCGCTGGCCAGTCGATCCCGTCGACCAATGGGTTGGTTCAAACTCGTCTTTCTGCCGGTTGACGGGCCGGATTGCCCAATCTTGCGGTGAAGACCATCCTCTTGAAGAACCCATTACCCAAAAGCCGTTTTTGCGGCTTTTGGGTAATCAGTTCAGCGGAAAGGAGCAATGGGAGAGGGTCGAAACCCTCTCCCACCGTATTCCGGTATTACTTGACGTCGACCTTGGCGCCGGCGTCCTCAAGCTTCTTCTTGAGGTCAGCGGCTTCAGCCTTGGAAACGGCTTCCTTGACCGGCTTCGGAGCGCCTTCGACCAGGTCCTTGGCTTCCTTGAGGCCGAGGCCGGTGATGCCGCGGACTTCCTTGATGACGTTGATCTTGTTGGCGCCAGCGTCAACGAGGATAACGTCGAACTCGGTCTTTTCTTCTTCGGCAGCAGCCGGAGCAGCAGCGCCGCCAGCAGCAGCAACAGCTACGGGAGCTGCAGCCGAAACGCCCCACTTCTCTTCGAGAAGCTTGGAAAGCTCAGCGGCTTCCAGGACGGTCAGGGCGGACAGGTCTTCAACGATCTTTGCGAGATCAGCCATTTTCGTATTTCCTTTTGTTCGGTTCGAACTGGGTTGTTTGATTTACAGCGAAAAACCGCCTTACGCGGCTTCGTCCTTCTTGGCGTAGGCTGCGAACACGCGGGCAAGCTGGCTTGCCGGTGCTGCAACGACCGTGGCGACGCGCGTTGCCGGGGCTGCAATGAGGCCCAGGAGCTTTGCACGAAGCTCGTCGAGCGAAGGCAGGGTCGCAAGCGACTTGACTGCTTCTGCGTCGAGTGTGGTCGCACCCATGGCACCACCGAGAACAACGAGCTTGTCGTTGGTCTTGGCGAAATCCATGGCTACCTTCGGAGCGATCATCGGATCATTTGCGTATGCAATGAGCGTCTGACCCTGGAAGAGATCAGACATCCCTTCCGACTCCGTACCCTGAAGGGCAATTTTGGCCAGGCGGTTCTTCGCGACTTTGACGGTACCGCCAGCTGCACGCATCTTCGTACGAAGATCGTTCATCTGTGCAACGGTGATGCCGGCATAGCGGGCCACGACAACCGAACCGGAAGCCTTGAAGACTTCATTCAGCTCCGTGACGAATTCGCGTTTTTCCGCTCTTTCCACTGCCTATCTCCAGTAGACAGGGCCATGACTTCTCACGGACCCTGCCGGGTTTGCCTTTGCCGCTAGAGATCATCTCAAAAAGCTGATCCCGAGCGACGCTCGAGGATCCTGTCCCCCCGCGCTCGGCCAGAGGCCGCGACACAGGCAAGGTAGGTTCGAACCGAATTCCGCGTCATCCGACGCTGAGTGAAATCCAGGTCTCACCCGTCTCATGCAGGCAACGTGATTAAGGCCTAACCACCTGCAATCTCGGACAGGAGTTCCGGGTTGCCCCGGAAATCCCCGGCCGGATGGGCCGGGAATTCTGTTGCGGTCCGGCAAGCCGGACCGAAATACATCAGGCGACGGTCGCCGGGTCGATCTTCACGCCCGGGCCCATCGTCGAAGAGATGGCAACGCGCTTGACGTAGTTGCCTTTGGCGCCAGCCGGCTTCGCCTTGATGACGGCGTCGGCGAAAGCCTTGATGTTCTCTTCCAGAGCCTTGGCGTCGAAGGAAGCCTTGCCGATGCCGGCATGGATGATACCAGCCTTCTCGACGCGGAACTCGACAGCGCCGCCCTTGGATGCCTTGACGGCGCCCGTGACGTCCATGGTGACGGTGCCGACCTTCGGGTTCGGCATCATGCCGCGCGGGCCGAGAACCTTACCGAGGCGACCGACGAGCGGCATCATGTCCGGGGTCGCGATGCAACGATCGAAGTCGATCTTGCCGCCCTGGACGATTTCGAGCAGGTCTTCCGCACCGACGATGTCAGCGCCGGCAGCCTTGGCTTCATCGGCCTTGGCGCCGCGAGCGAAGACGGCGACGCGGACGTCGCGGCCCGTGCCGTTCGGCAGGTTGACCACGCCGCGGACCATCTGGTCAGCGTGGCGCGGGTCGACGCCGAGGTTCATGGCGACTTCGACGGTTTCGTCGAACTTGGCGACGGCACGCTCCTTGACGAGAGCGATTGCGTCCGACAGGGCAACGAGCTTGGTCGGGTCGATGCCTTCACGGATCTTCTGGAGACGCTTTGCAATCTTGGCCATGGTCTTAACCTACCACTTCCAGGCCCATGGCGCGGGCAGAGCCCTCGACCATTGCCATCGCGCCTTCGATATCGGCGGCGTTGAGATCCTTCATCTTGGCTTCGGCGATCGACTTGATCTGAGCCTTGGTGAGCTTGCCGATGGACGCGCCCTTGCCGGGGGTCTTCGAGCCGGACTGGATCTTGGCTTCCTTCTTGAGGAAGTAGGTCACCGGCGGCTGCTTCATCACAAACGTGAAGGACTTGTCCTGGTAGTAGGTGATGACGACCGGGATCGGCATACCCTTTTCCATTTCCTGCGTCGCCGCGTTGAACGACTTGCAGAATTCCATGATGTTAATGCCACGCTGACCAAGCGCCGGGCCGATCGGCGGGGACGGGTTCGCCGATCCTGCCTTGACCTGAAGCTTGAGCTGGCCTGCAACTTTCTTAGCCATTTTCTCTGCCTTTCAGAATGCGGCCGGTTGCCCGGCCCTCGATGCCGGCCCGAAGACCGGCGGCTGCGGTTGCGTGGTGCGGTCCGGGCGCCCGGCTAAAGGCCGCCTTCCCTTCCACGCGATTGGCGGAAACCTCCGCCACCAACCCTCGCAAGGAGGATTGGATTTCGAAACAGCAGCGCCCGGAAGGCGCCGCCGAAATCAGATTTTCTCGACCTGGGCGTATTCCAGCTCGACCGGGGTGGCGCGACCGAAGATCGACACTTCCACCTTGAGGCGCGAACGCTCCTCGTCGACGTCCTGGACGATACCGTTGAACGAAGCGAACGGACCGTCGGAAACGCGAACCTGCTCGCCGATCTCGAAGGAAACCGAGGGCTTCGGACGATCGACGCCGTCCTGGACCTGCGACAGGATGCGCTCGGCCTCACTGTCCGGGATCGGAACCGGCTTGTTGTCGGAACCGAGGAAGCCCGTGACCTTCGGCGTATTCTTGATGAGGTGGTACGCCTCGTCCGTCAGGTTCGCCCGCACCAGCACGTAGCCGGGGAAGAACTTGCGCTCGGAGTCGACCTTGCGGCCGCGACGCACCTCGACGACCTTCTCGGTCGGCACGAGGATCTTTTCGAAGAGGTGATCGAGACCCTTCTGGCGGGCCTTGTTCTCGATATCCTCAGCGACCTTCTTCTCGAAATTCGAATAGGCGTGGACGATGTACCAACGCGAAGCCATGTTCATCTCCAACCGATCAGGCGCCAACGCCGGCGCCGAGGACGAGGCCAACCAGCCAGCCCATCAACTGGTCCGCAGCGAAGAAAAACACCGCGGCAAGGAAGACCATGACGAAGACCATGACGGTCGAGATCATCGTCTCGCGCCGCGAGGGCCAAGTCACTTTCGCCGTCTCGGAGCGTACCTGCTGCAGAAACGCAATCGGATTCGTTTTCGATGCCATTGAATGTCCACGCCATTACGGCGCGTAAAGCTGAACTCTCAGCCCCACGCACCGCGTGTCTGTTTAGCCCTACATAAAGCCCGATTCCCTTTTTCACAAGAGGCAAGCGGGCTTTTCGCGAATTTCGGCGGAAAACACCGCCGTGCCATCGCTGCCGTCGCTGCAAGTGGTCCGCGCTGTCCGGCAGGAATGGCAGGGGCAGAGGGGCTCGAACCCCCGACCTGCGGTTTTGGAGACCGCCGCTCTACCAACTGAGCTATACCCCTATGTGCTTGCCGTATCGGGGCGAAACGCCTCTCGCCGGCAAGGCATGGCGTCTTTACGGCGCGCGGGCGGACTTGGCAAGCCCGAAGACGAGATTTTTTCACAGCTTAGGCGTCCTGCCGCCCTCCCCGCCGGCCTTCACCAGGTCACGCGGAACCGCGCGCGCAGCGCACCCGTCAGCTCCGCCTCCTGCCGGCGCACCGAGGCGGCGAGGTTGAGATTATCGAAGAGCCGCTGCTCGACGGAAAGCTCCGTTGCGACGTCCTGCCGGCCGCTCGCCGCGCTGCCGGAGGCGATGAAGGCGGTCCCCGTCGCAAGAGCCCGGATCTCCGCCCGCTGCGTCATGCGGAAAGCGCCGTGCTCACCGCGCCGCATGGTGGTATCCGCCGAGATCGTCGGCGTCAGCACGACATCGATGGAGCGCGACGCCATCCAGCGCCGCGTCACGCCGATCCTGCCCGACACGCGCCCCGTCAGGGGATTGTAGCCGGCCGCCGCGCTGCGTTCGGCGCCGGAGCGCCCCTGCCCCGCCATCTCCGCCCAGAGGCGGGCATTGTCGCGCGTGTTGCGGATGCGCCCGCCCGGCGACGCGCTGACCGAGAAATCGACGCCGGCGCTCAGCGGATTGCCCGCCGCCGTCTTGGCGCCCGTCCTCAGCCGGTAGACATAGGGCGAGACTTTCGTCGGCGACCAGATCACCAGCGAATCGCCCGCCGCCGCCGGGCCTGCCGGCAGGATCGCGAGAATCGTCGAAAGGGCGAGCGCTGCGCGCGCTACGCGGACAAGAGCCTTCATGGAGCAACGGCCTGTTCGTTGTTACCGTGATGCACGCGGCATGCCTGGTGCCCGCCACATGCAAAGGCGCCTCCACAACAGCGAATCTGAAGAATCCGTGGGACGCCGGGCCATGGCGCAATTCGCGCCGGCCGAGCCGCTTCAAGCGACACGGGAAACCTACTCTTTCCCGGCTGCCCTCTCCATCCCCAGAACTGGCGAGTTATGTCCGGGGGCTAAAAAAGAACCAATAAACGGAAAAAGCCCCGCGGTTTCCCGCGGGGCTCTCGTCAGGCCTGAAGCCTTAAGACTTACTCGACGATCGAAGCGACGATGCCGGCGCCGACGGTACGGCCGCCTTCGCGGATAGCGAAGCGCAGCTTTTCTTCCATCGCGATCGGAACGATCAGCTCGACGTCAACCGTTACGTTGTCGCCCGGCATGACCATTTCCGTGCCTTCCGGAAGCGTCACGATACCCGTGACGTCCGTCGTGCGGAAGTAGAACTGCGGACGGTAGTTCGTGAAGAACGGCGTATGACGGCCGCCTTCTTCCTTCGTCAGGATGTAGGCTTCGGCCTTGAACTTCTTGTGCGGCTTGACCGAACCCGGCTTGCACAGGATCTGGCCACGCTCCACGCCGTCACGGTTCACACCGCGCAGCAGCGCACCGATGTTGTCGCCGGCCTGGCCCTGGTCGAGCAGCTTGCGGAACATTTCAACGCCCGTGCAGGTCGTCTTCGTCGTCGGACGGATGCCGACGATCTCGATTTCCTCACCGACCTTGACGATGCCGCGCTCGACGCGACCGGTCACAACCGTACCGCGGCCCGAGATCGAGAACACGTCTTCGATCGGCATCAGGAAGGGCTGGTCGATCGGACGTTCCGGGGTCGGGATGTAGTCGTCGACAGCGGCCATCAGGGCGCGGATCGCGTCTTCGCCGATTTCCTTGTTCGAGTCTTCCAGGGCGGCAAGAGCCGAGCCCTTGACGATCGGAATGTCGTCGCCCGGGAATTCGTAGGACGACAGAAGTTCGCGGACTTCCAGCTCGACGAGCTCGAGAAGCTCGGCGTCATCGACCTGGTCGACCTTGTTGAGGAACACGACGATCGCCGGAACGCCGACCTGGCGGGCGAGCAGGATGTGCTCGCGGGTCTGCGGCATCGGGCCGTCGGCAGCCGAGACGACGAGAATCGCGCCGTCCATCTGGGCAGCACCGGTGATCATGTTCTTGACGTAGTCGGCGTGGCCGGGGCAGTCGACGTGCGCGTAGTGACGGTTGGCCGTCTCATACTCGACGTGTGCCGTCGAGATGGTGATGCCGCGGGCCTTTTCTTCCGGAGCAGCGTCGATCTGGTCGTACGCCTTGAACTCGCCGAAGTACTTCGTGATCGCTGCAGTCGTCGACGTCTTGCCATGGTCAACGTGGCCGATCGTGCCGATGTTTACGTGAGGCTTGTTGCGCTCAAACTTACCTTTTGCCATGTCTTTTTCCTACTGAACGAAAGTTGGGCTAACCGGCCCGTCCGGTTTGGCAGGCGTTTAAGGCTTTCGCAACGAATGCGCAAGCCTTAAATGCACAGCGAAAACTGCGGGAAAGGAGCTTGGGAAAGCCGGATTTGCCTTAGATCGGCATGCCGAATCGCTTTTTCAAGGCAAAGCGTTATGCCGAAACGCCGGCGCGCGGCGTCTCGGACATGAGGCAGGACATAATGGACGACGCACCCCGCCTCCCTTCGGCCGGCAAGGTACCCGTAACCCTGTCTTCAAGTCGGCCTTATCGCCGCCGCTAGATCTCGATCCCGGCTTTCCGGCAGAAATTCATCGTCAGCGCGGCTTTTCCTTCATCGCTGCCGACCCCGGTCACGGCGAAGGACGACTTCGGCGAGACGGTCAGGACGCCCATGAAGGGGAAGGCGCCGACATAGCCGCACACATTGATCACGCCATCGGGGCGGCGCGTCGCCTTCATCCGGTCGAGTTTGGCCGATGCCAGATCCTTGAGAGAACTTCGCACACCCGTCTCGACGACCTTCACGTCCGCCTGCGTCAGCGTGTAGGCGCTCGCCGAGGGCGCCGTTTCCTTTTGGGCGGTCTGGCCGCAGCCCGCAAGGGCTGCCGCCACGGCGACAACAACGTAGGATTTCACATTCATGATGCTTCCCCCATCGCTCGCAAGGATCATGAGCCCAATCGGGGAAAGAGTCGAGTCGATCCTGCACGCCTGAATTTGCGGCCGGACGAAGAAAGAAAGTAATGGGCAACAGGAGGGCCCGAAAGACGCCCTCAACCTGCAAATGCCTGAAAATCTGGAGCGGGTAGCGGGAATCGAACCCGCGTATTCAGCTTGGAAGGCTGCTGCTCTACCATTGAGCTATACCCGCGGGGGTCTTGATCCGAAGCAACGGAATGGTGGAGGGAGTTGGATTTGAACCAACGTAGGCTGAGCCAACGGATTTACAGTCCGTCCCCTTTAACCACTCGGGCATCCCTCCATATTCCGTCGGGATCAAGCGACCAGTATCGACCGTTCGGCAGTGCCTTGCGGCGGCGCCTTCGATCTGGCGCGGTATATGACGGGCACAATTCATCCTGTCAACACGACGTCACGGAAAAAATTGCGAAAAATGTCGTCGTCCCCATACGGGGCGCCGAGGTGCCCGCAATTGCTTCCTGCCCGATTTTTCGCGCGCCTTGCAAAACCGCTGCACACTTTTGCGCGACATGCATTATAGAAGCGGCATGAGCAAAGACGATACCGGCGGCAAGTCCGCAAAAGACACCCATTATGCCAAGCTCCGCCGGGCGCATCGCGACCAGCGGCGCGAGCGCGGCGAGATCCCGACGCCGAAGGACGACCGCCGCCGCCGGCAGGCGGAAGGCTGGAAGCCGCCGGCCGTCGCGCCGGATCAGGTCCTCCTCTATGGCCTGCACACGGTGCGCGCGGCGCTCGACAATCCCGAGCGCCGGATCATCAAGCTTTCCGTCAGCCAGAACGCCGCCCAGCGGCTGGAGCTGCCGGACCTCTCCACCCTGCCCTATCCCGTCGAGACGGTGCTTCCCTCCGATCTCGACAAGGTGCTCGGGCCGGAAGCCATCCACCAGGGCGTGATGCTGGAAACGCGGCCGCTTCCGGTGCGCCGGCTGGAGGCGCTGAAGGATTCGCCGCTTCTCCTCGTGCTCGATCAGGTCACCGATCCGCACAATGTCGGCGCCATCATGCGCTCGGCCGTCGCCTTCAACGCCGGCGCCGTCATCACCACGCAGCGCCACTCCCCGACGGAATCCGGCGTGCTGGCGAAAACCGCCTCCGGCGCGCTGGAACTCATTCCCTATATCCAGATCACCAATCTCTCGGATGCGCTGGAAGAGCTGCACAAGCTCGGCTTCCTGACCGTCGGCCTCGATTCGGAAGGTCCCGCTCCGCTGGAGGGCACGCTTTCCGGCCAGCGCATCGCGCTCGTCATGGGCTCGGAGGGCAAGGGCCTGCGGCAGAAGACGCGCGCGACCTGCAAGGCCCTCGCCCGCCTCGACATGCCCGGCGCCATCAAGTCGCTCAACGTGTCGAATGCGGCCGCCATCGCGCTCTACGCCTCGCATCGCCACCTGTTCGGCTGAACCGGTATTCCTGAATGCACAAAGGCCCGCCGGTGAAAGCCGGCGGGCCTTTGCGTTGAAACCGGTATCTCTTAGCTTGCGAGCCTCAGGTTGCCGCGGCCGGAAATGACGCGCTCGGCTTCCGAAATGGCTTCGACCTTCGAATCGGCGCTGAGGTTCAGGCCCTCGGCGCGAACGATTTCGATATCCGTGATACCGAAGAAGCCGAGCACGGTCTTCAGGTAGCTTTCCTGATGGTCCATGACCGCAGCCGGACCGGCGCTGTAGTGACCGCCGCGGGTGGAAACGATGATGACCTTCTTGCCCTTGGCAAGGCCTTCCGGGCCTTCCGCCGTGTAGCGGAACGTCTTGCCGGCAACGGCGACGCGGTCGATCCAGGCCTTGAGCTGGCTCGGCAGGGAGAAATTATACATCGGCACGCCGAGGACGACGGTATCGGCGGCGAGGAACTCGTCCAGCACGACCTTGCTCTCCTCGACCTCCGCGGCGACCTGCGCGTCGACCTCTTCCGGCTTGGCGTTGGCGGCCATCAGGTGGGCGCCGGAAAGATGCGGCAGCGGATTGGCGACGAGGTCGCGATAGGTGACGGTCGCGCCGGGCTGGTCGGCCTCGATCTGAGCGGCGACGGCAGCGGTCAGGCGGCGGGATACGGAATGGTCTCCGAGAATGCCGGAGTCGATATGGAGGACGTTCATGGGTCAGCACCTTTGCTTGAAATTCGATGCAACCCATATGCCCCGAAAACAATCACGCGATTAGACAGCAAAAATCCAATTGACTGTTTCAAATGAGAAACAATAATCGGGCAGTGACCGGAGAAACGCCATGCAGGACCTGAACGATCTCGCGCTTTACGCCGCCGTGGTGCGGCACAAGGGCTTCACGGCGGCGGCCAATGCCCTGTCGGTGCCGAAATCGAAGATCAGCAAGCGCATCGCCGCGCTGGAGGAGCAGCTCGGCGTGCGGCTCATCGAGCGTTCCACGCGAAAACTCGCCATCACCGATATAGGCCAGTCCTTCTACGAGCGCTGCGAGGCGGTGCTGTCCGGCGTCGAGGCGGCCGAGGCCGTGGTTGCCGTAGCGAAGACCGAGCCCGCGGGCACGGTGCGCCTGTCGATGCCGCCCGGCTTCGCGCCCGTCGTCGCCGATATCCTTCCGGGCTTCATGAAGCGCTATCCGCTGGTGCGCCTTTCGATCCTGACGACGGGGCGGCCGGTCGATCTCATCGAGGAGCGGATCGACGTGGCGCTGCGCGTGCGCGACAGCTACGACACCGACCAGTCGCTGATCGTACGGCGCTTCGGCGGCACGCGCCGTTATCTCGCGGCAAGCCCGCGCTTCCTGGAGCGCCACGGTCCCATCGACCTTGACACGATCGGCCGCGTGCCGACCCTTTCCATGCAGGAGAACAATCCGCGCGCCATCTGGACGCTGTTCCACACAAACGGCGAGGTGCACGACGTCTCCCACTCGCCGGTGCTGACCTGCTCGGATTTCAGCGTGCTGGAACGGGCGACGATCGAGGGTATCGGCCTCGGGCTGTTGCCGGACATGATCGTCGAGCGCGGTTTTCGCACGGGACTGCTGACGCCGGTGCTGCCGGACTGGACGAGCGCGGAATCGGCCGTCCACGCCGTCTTCACCTCGCGCCACGGCATGCTGCCCGCCGTGCGCGCCCTCATCGACCACCTCGCCGAAAACCTGCCGCGCTCCATGCAGCGCTGCCAGGAAATCGTGCCCCAGGCCGCCTCCGGCGGCGACTGGTCGATCTGAAACGGCCCTTTGCCCTTTACAGCGGCGGAGAATATGCTAACTCCCTCGCAGAGTGCCCTTATAGCTCAGTTGGTAGAGCACCTGATTTGTAATCAGGGGGTCCCGGGTTCGAGTCCTGGTGGGGGCACCACTTGTTTCTTCAAATCAATATTTTAAGAGAAATTCCGCAGTTAGCGGTGCGGCATTCAAATATATGTCCGCGATTCCCTATTCCGCACGCCCGATAACGAAGGGCCGTGAACAGGTACCGGTCCGGGGAACAACATCGAGCTTGTCTCCGATCTTGTAACCATAACTCGGTGCGCCAATACCAACGACGACCCGACATACCACGCTCGTTCCCTTGGGTGTCCGTCGCGTGAATGAAAGTTCCGCGACGCTCACGGTGGAACCACGAGACCTCGCTTCTTCCCAAACGTCCTCTATCGTCGCAACGACATGCTCCGCGTGCTTCACACGCCAAAAATATGCCCCTGCAAAGCCGGCAAAAAGGACAGCCGAACCAACCGTTGAGACAATCAAGACTGGAAGGGTATCCCGGTCTATTCCAACAAGGATCGGCACTGCGTGAACAACTCCGCTGACAACCCTCCCGAGCGTAGCCAAAGCCGGGCGGATTTCAACCCTTTGCGGAGCTCACCTTCTAGCGCTATCAGCACAGTTTCCGGCTCGCTGCTGGCCAAGAAGGGATCGGCAGGCATTCCGGGCTGGAAACGGTAGCGACCTCCGGGCTGCATCAATTTCCGCTCGATGCCTCCACGGTCGATTGTTTTCCTTCCGTTAAGCATTTTGAATCCCATTCATGAGTAATATCTAAAATTAAATGGACTTCGCGCGTGGGAGGCCCCACCATGCGCCACGGGCCGGCCGCATAGTCCGGACAGACCGTTTCGTCAGCGCATTCCTCTCGTTCCCGGGGTGCCCATGAGATACGTCATCGCCATCTTCGTCTTCGCCTGCGTCCTCGTCTGGGACTTCACGCAAAATCATGGCGCCTATACACAGCGGGTCGTGCAGGACGCCGCCCATTTCGTTCGCACCACGCTTTGAGGCTCCCCTTCTCTTCCGATAGCCCTGCCGTCCTCGTCTCTTGACCTTTGTCGGAAAACAGAACATAACAAGAACATTCGGAGGATACGACGATGCGGAACGATACGCTCGAACGTGGAAATGCCATCCTGGAAGCCTGCCGGTCGCTGCGGGAGCGGCAGATGCAGAACCGTCTCGAACTCCAGCGCAAGGCCGCGGCCGTCGCCAAGCCGCTTTATGTGCTGAAGAGCAAGAAGCAGTTGGAGCTGCGGCTGCAATGACCGTGCAGCAATCGCCCACCGGGCGCGAGGAGGCGGCCGAAATCCTCGCGCTTCACAACGGAAACGCGCTGGAAGCGCTACGCACGATGATCGCCGAGCGCGATGCCGTCGAGGAGCGGCTGGCCATCGCGACGATGATCATGACACGCCGTTGCGACAGCCCGCGACACGGCCGGGGTGGCTAGGATTTCCGGGACATGCCGCGAACGGGCGATCCCTGCTGGAGATCGCGCGTCCGGCAGGCAGCTCCGCCGGCAGCGGCACATTGCCGTGCGCCCTCACCTGTCCTATAGGCGTCTGTAGCTTGAACTCGGCGCCTTGGGGCGCCTGCCCTGCAATCGCTGCCGCTGACGGCATGGTGCAGAGCGATCATATGGAGGAACGGACGTGGCGGCAGACAAGGAACCGGTTTCCAAGGTCACCGTGGAGAAGGACGCCAAGGGGCGTTATTTCTTCGCGTTGACCTTTCGCGGCGTCACCTATCCGGTGAACGGTCCCTTCGCCAATCCGCTCCAGGCCGCCGCTGCTGGACAGACCATGCTAAAGCGTCTCGAGGCGCAGGCGGGCGGAAAATCCTGAGTACGGCCTGCCGGCGGCAGCCTTACCCGATATCCCTGTCATATTTTTCAGATGCGCATACCGTAAAGGCATGCGACAAAGGCCGGCCCGGGCAATTCCGGCAGGCGTGCGAGGCGCGTCTGCGGGAGGATCGCGCGGGCACAGGGAACTGTGGCGTGAAAAGCGGGCGGCGCCCGGACGAGGCTTTGCAGCGAGGATGCGGATCAGGGCATGACGCGTAATTTCACCTCCTTCTCCTTCGTGGCCTCGCAGGCCCCCGAAGCACAGGAAGCGCGCGACGAGCTGATCGCTATCTACGGCAATACGGACCCGGAAGAGGCCGACGTGATCGTGGCGCTCGGCGGCGACGGCTTCATGCTGCAGACGCTGCACACGACGATGAATTCCGGCAAGCCCGTCTACGGCATGAACCGCGGCTCGGTCGGGTTCCTGATGAACCGCTTCGACACGAAGGACCTTGCGGGGCGAATCGACGGCGCGGTGGAGAACGCCTTCCGCCCGCTGGAGATGACGACGGGCGATGCGAGCGGCCAGGAGCGCCGGGCGCTCGCCATCAACGAGGTCTATCTCTTCCGCCAGTCCTACCAGGCAGCCAAGCTGCGCGTCAGCATCGACGGGCGCGTGCGGCTGGAGGAGTTGATCTGCGACGGCCTCCTTCTGGCCACGCCGGCGGGCTCGACGGCCTACAACCTTTCCGCCCATGGCCCGATCCTGCCGCTGGAAGCGCCGCTCCTTGCCATGACGCCCGTCAGCGCCTTCCGGCCCCGCCGCTGGCGCGGCGCGCTGCTGCCCAACAAGGTGACGGTGGATATCGAGGTACTGGAGGCGGAAAAGCGCCCGGTCAACGCGGTCGCCGACAATACCGAGGTCAAATCCGTGACGACGGTGCGCATCGCCGAATCGATCGGCCTTTCCGCGCGCATCCTCTCCGATCCGGATCATTCCTGGTCCGACCGGATTCTCGCCGAACAATTCGATTACTGACGGTGCGACAGCATCAGGACAGGAGTTCGCCATGAGACGGCACCGGCTCGCCAGCGCCCTCGCCTTCCTCCTCCTCACCGGCTCCGCCGCCTTCGCCGCGGACGAGACGCCCGTTCCGGAAACCGTCACCTTCGTCGTGAGCACCGGCTTCTGGGAAGAGCCCGCCGAGGATGCCGCGGAGGGTGCGATGCGCCGCGGCTATTACAAGCTCGCCGCCGTGCGCCAGCCGGACGGCACGGCGCAGGTCCATCTCCAGCAGATCGAGGCGACCGGTGACGGCCCGAAGATCGCCTCCTCGACGGTCCTCGAGGAATTCTCGGCGCTGAAGCCTTACGTGACCGACATCCGCCCTGAGAACTCCTCCGGCATCACCGCCGAGCCCGGCCTCTTCGCCACCGTCTACCTGAAGACCGATCCCAAGGCCGCCGAGCCCGAAAGCTGGACCGTGCTGATCGACGATCTCGGCGAGATCAAGGTCGAGCGCGCGACGAACTGAAAACGGGCGCCGAAGCGCCCGTTTTCCATGTCATGTCCGACAGATATCAGTTCAGGTCGTCGACGACCGCGTCCGCACCGCCATTGACGCGGTGGGCGAGCGCGGCTTCCATGAACTCGTCGATCTTGCCGTCGAGCACATCCGACGGAGCCGAGCTTTCGACGCCGGTCCTGAGGTCCTTGACGAGCTGGTAGGGCTGCAGGACGTAGGAGCGGATCTGGTGGCCCCAGCCGATATCCGTCTTGGAGGCGGATTCGGCATTGGCGGCGTCCTCGCGCTTCTTCAGCTCTGCCTCGTAGAGACGGGCGCGCAGCATGTCCCACGCCTTGGCGCGGTTCTTGTGCTGCGAGCGTTCCTGCTGGCAGGCCACCACGATGCCGGTCGGGATATGCGTGATGCGCACAGCCGAGTCGGTCGTGTTGACGTGCTGGCCGCCGGCGCCCGACGAACGGTAGGTGTCGATGCGGCAGTCGCTTTCGTTCACCTCGATGTTGATCGTGTCGTCGACGACCGGGTAGACCCAGATCGACGAGAACGAGGTGTGGCGCCGCGCATTGCTGTCATAGGGCGAGATGCGCACCAGGCGGTGCACGCCCGATTCGGTCTTGAGCCAGCCATAGGCATTGTGGCCCTTGACGAGCATGGTCGCGGACTTGATGCCGGCCTCTTCGCCGTCGTGGATTTCCAGCAGCTCGACCTTGTAGCCGGAGCGTTCCGCCCAGCGGGTGTACATGCGCAGGAGCATGTTCGCCCAGTCCTGGCTTTCCGTGCCGCCGGCGCCCGAATGCACTTCGAGATAGGTGTCGTTGCCGTCCGCCTCGCCCGAAAGCATGGCCTCGACCTGCTTGCGCGCGGCCTCGGTCTTCAGCACCTTCAGCGCGTCCTCGGCGTCCTTGACGATCGAAGCATCGCCCTCTTCCTCGCCGAGCTCGATCAGCTCGACATTGTCCCGGAGCTGCTGCTCGATGGCCTTCACGGCGTTGATGCCCTCGTCAAGCTGCTGGCGCTCGCGCATCAGCTTCTGGGCTTCCTGGGCATCGTTCCAGAGGCTGGGATCCTCTGCCTTGTTGTTCAACCAGTCCAGTCGTCTTACCGCCTGATCCCAGTCAAAGATGCCTCCTCAGCAGGCTTATGGCCTGCTTGATTTCGTCGACAATATTCTCGATTTCCGCGCGCATGTCCGTTTCTTCGATGCTTCAGGTTTCGGTGGCCCCGAAATAGAGAGGGCGGGCGCGGATGTAAAGCCCCGCGCCCGCCCTCGCAACTGGATCGGCTGGATCAGAACAGGCCGCCGCTGCCGCCCGTCACCGCCTGGTTGGCCTGCGGCGAGCTCTTCAGGATCTCGTCGGGCGTCGCATATTCGTCGCCGCCGATGACGGAGAAGACGTCGGCCGGGCCGGTGCCGGGCTTGAAGGCTTCCATGATCGTGTCCGGGTCGCCCTCATAGGCCTGCATGCCGGTCTTGCGGTTGACGGCGATGAACTTCATGCCTTCCGGCACGATGAACTTCGTCGGACGGGTGCCCTGGACGGCAGCCTGCATGAATTCGTTGAAGATCGGCGCGGAAAGCGAGCCGCCGGTACCGCCGCGGCCGAGCGGAGCCGGGCTGTCGAAGCCGATATAGAGACCGGCCACGAGGTCCGGCGTATAGCCGACGAACCAGGCGTCCTTCTCGTCGTTGGTCGTGCCGGTCTTGCCGGCCGTCGGGCGGTCGAGCTTGATCTTGCCGGCTGCGGTGCCGCGCGTGACGACGCCTTCCATCATGGAGGTGATCTGGTAGGCGGTCATCGGGTCGAGCACCTGCTCGCGGTTGTCGACCAGCTCCGGCTCGGCCTGGTTTTCCCAGTCGCTGGCGTTGCAGTTCTCGCAGGTGCGCTCCTCGTGGCGGAAGATCGTCTTGCCGTAGCGGTCCTGGATGCGGTCGATCAGCGAAGGCTTGATCTGCTTGCCGCCATTGGCGAGCACGGCATAGGCCGAGACCATGCGCATCACGGTCGTCTCGCCCGAGCCGAGCGACATGGCGAGAACGGGGAGCATCTTGTCGTAGATGCCGAAGCGCTCGGCATATTCGGCGACGAGGTTCATGCCCATGTCGTTGGCGAGGCGAACGGTCATCAGGTTGCGCGAGCGCTCGATGCCGAGGCGCAGCGTCGAGGGACCGGCCGAGCCGCCGCCGTAGTTCTGCGGGCGCCAGACCTGGCCGCCCGAGACCATCTCGAAGGGCGCGTCGAGGATCACCGAGGCCGGCGTATAGCCGTTGTCGAGCGCGGCGGCGTAGACGAAGGGCTTGAAGGACGAGCCCGGCTGGCGCATCGCCTGCGTCGCGCGGTTGAATTCCGACTGGCCGTAGGAGAAGCCGCCGACCATGGCGAGCACGCGGCCGGTATGCGGGTCCATGGCGACGAGGCCGCCCTGAACCTTCGGCGGCTGGCGCAGGCGGTAGGAATTGCCGGTCTCGGTCGGCTCGACATAGACGACGTCGCCGACCTCGAGGACCCCTGTCGGGGACTTCGCCGTCTTGCGGTCGCCCTTGGCGGAGCGATAGGCCCAGCTCATGTTCTTGGCCTCTATGCGGCCGGTCACGCGCTCGGCGACGACCTTGCCGGACGCCTCCTTGCTCGGCTGCAGGCCAATATCGGCGCCGCCGTCGTCGACGGCGAGGACGACCGCGAGCTTCCATTCCGGCACGTCGGAGAAGGCGTCGACCTTGGCGAGCGCCGGCCCCCAGTCGCCGCCGACCTCGATGGTCTTGACGGGACCGTGGAAGCCGCGGCGCTCGTCATAGCTCAGGAGGCCGTGCTGCAGCGCCTTGCGCGCCGCGACCTGGATGCGCGGGTCGAGCGAGGTGCGGACCGAGAGGCCACCTTCGTAAAGGGCGTTGTCGCCGTAGCGATCGATGATCTGGCGACGGACTTCCTCCGAGAAATAGTCGGAGGCGAAGAGATAGGTGCCGCGGTGGCGCGGCGTGACGCCGAGCGGCTGGGCCTTGGCTTCCGCGCCGTCGCTCTGCGTGACGTAGCCGTTCTCGACCATGCGGTCGATCACCCAGTTGCGGCGCTCCAGCGCGGCGTCCGGATGGCGGAAGGGATGGTAGTTCGACGGGCCCTTCGGCAGGGAGGCGAGATAGGCGCTCTCGGCGATGGTCAGCTCGGTGACGGACTTGTCGAAATAGGTGAGCGCCGCGCCGGCGATGCCGTAGGAATTCAGGCCGAAGAAGATCTCGTTGAGGTAGAGCTCGAGAATGCGATCCTTGGAATAGGCCTGCTCGATGCGGAAGGAGAGGATCGCTTCCTTGACCTTGCGGTCCATGGTCTGGTCGGAGGACAGGAGGAAGTTCTTGGCGACCTGCTGCGTGATGGTGGAGGCGCCGACCGGACGGCGGCCGGAGCCCATGTTCTGCACGTTGACCACGATCGCGCGGAAGAGGCCGGTCACGTCGACGCCGGGATGCTGGTAGAAGTTCTTGTCTTCCGCCGAGAGGAAGGCGGCCTTCACGCGGTCGGGGATCGCCTGGATCGGCAGGTAGAGGCGGCGCTCGCGGGCATATTCGGCCATCAGCGCGCCGTTGCCGGCATGAACGCGGGTCGTCACCGGCGGGGCGTAATTGTTCAAGACCTCATAATCGGGAAGATCCTTGGCCACACTTGCGAGATAGAGGGCGACCGCCCCCGCCACGCCGAGAAAGAACACGGCGCCAATCCCGAAGAAATATCCAATCAGTCTGATCATGAGCCAGTTACCGATGCCTTATGTCTTATAATGTCATCGGGCGATCCTGCCGCCCGGCCGAGCCGCCCCGGCCTCTTGTGCCGCGCCTTGCCTGTCGAAGACGAGTCGTCCCCATTTTTCCCGATCCCGTCTAGCGATCGGAATGTGAGGAAAATAGGGCTTACAGCATGCGTCGGGCCTTCGCCACCGCACAATGGCGGCCGCTGTCACTTTTCCGGCACAGGCCGATGCGGGCGAAAGTAGCATGCCTGCCCGCCCGCGTCTCGGCTATCCGCCGGCCAGGCTTAACCGCCGTTCGCGACGACGGTCGCCCGGTATTCCTCCACCGCGTTGGCGATAAGACCCGCCACCTTCTTCTGCCAGGCCGGATCGACCAGCAATTGCTCGTCCTCCTTGTTCGACAGGAAGCCGAGTTCCAGCAGGATCGAGGGCACGTCCGGCGCCGTCAGCACGCGGAAGCCGGCATGGCGGTGCGGATTGTTGATCAGCAGCACCTCGTCCTTGAACTTGCCGACGACGCTCTCGGCGAGATTGATGGAGAAGGCCTGCGTCTCGCGGCGGGTGAGGTCCAGCAGGATGTCGGCCACCTCGGCCGGCTCGTCCACGAAGGCGATGCCGGCGATCTGGTCGGAAAGGTTCTCGCGCTCGGCAAGGCTGGCGGCGAGGCTGTCGGAGGCCTTGTCGGAGATCGTGTAGACCGTCGCGCCGCGGATGTCCTTCTGCTTCAGCGTATCGGCATGGATGGAGATGAGGAGATTCGCGCCCTCGCTGCGGGCAAGCTGCACGCGCTGGGAGAGCGACAGGAACTCGTCCTTGTCGCGCGTCAGGATGGCGCGTGTGCCGGGCAGCTTGTTCAGCGCCTCGGCAAGCTGATGGGCGAAGGCCAGCGTGACGTTCTTCTCTTCCGTCTTTGTGTTGGCCCCGCGCGCGCCGTTGTCGATGCCGCCGTGGCCGGCATCGACCGCGATGACGAAGGGACCATCCGCCTTGCCGCCCGGCAGAATGACCGAAGGCTGCTCGCCGGCGGGGGCGGAAGCCTGCTGCCAGCTCTGCTTTTCCATCTGGCCCTGGAAGACCTCCCCGGTGACGATCGCCGTGTCGATGACGAGCCGGTAGCTCGCGGCCCCCTGCTCTTCCTGCACTTCCGCCAGCACCACGCCGACGGGGCGCGAGGCGGTCAGCACGATGCGGGAGCGGCCCTCTGCCATGGTGCCGTAGCGGATGTCGGAGAAGATGCCGCGCGCCTCCAGCTCGTCCGCCTTGATGCCGAAATCGGTCTCCGGCAGGTCGATCAGGACACGGTAGGGATTGGCGACATAGTGGACCTTGAAGTCCGGCTTGCGGTCGAAATCGATGATGAGGCGCGTGCGGGCGTCATCGCCGGCGATGCGGGCGCCGAAGGCGAGCAGCGGCGCGGCGGAGGCCGGTGCGGCAAGTGCCGGCGACAGGATCGCAAGGCAGAGGGCAGCGGCAAGCGCGCCCGCCGCACGGCGGAAGAAACTCATTGTCGGAAGGTTCGGCATCACCACCTGCAGTCCGTTCAAACGCGTGGAAACCGCGCGATGCGGCGCTGGACAAGGCCTATAGATGCCCCCATATGGTTAACCGAAGCTTGCCGCGCGCACCCGTCGGCGGGTTCACGCACAGATCACGGCAAATCGATCAAGATTATGACGCTTTTGGCTTTTCCCTTGCCATTGTGACATATCCGCCATAAAAGCAAAATCAGGGAAAAAGAATTGACGGGATAGAATCGCTTAGAGCAGGCAGCCACTCCTTCGGGATCTTGGCGCCGAACCGGGCCTTCATCCGCCGTCGCGCTGCTTTTTCCCGGCCGATTAGATCGCGTAAACCGGCGGTGGCCGGAACAGTCAAGGTGGATTTCCACCGCACGCCCTTACCAAAGGGCATTTCATCGGACCGATCAGGTCTATGGCACTGGCATTCTCGTTGGACGTTGATGTTGTCACGGCGGATTTTATCAGAGGGTAACCGGCATCGGGGCGCATGCGTTCCGGCCTCCCTCCGTCCGCTTACCCCTCACCGGGGCCCGACGGGAACTTACTTATCCGGCGCATCCCTCTCCTCCCCCGGCCCATCCCTTTCAGGGATCGGCTCGCCGCCAGGATTGCGGCTGCGCCGAGGAGCTCAAATTACATGGCAGAGAAAATGCTTATCGACGCGTCTCACGCTGAGGAGACGCGGGTTGTCGTCGTACGCGGGAACCGCATAGAAGAATTCGACTTCGAATCCGAACACAAGAAGCAGATCCGCGGCAATATCTACCTTGCCAAGGTCACGCGCGTCGAACCGTCGCTCCAGGCGGCCTTCGTCGATTACGGCGGCAACCGCCACGGCTTCCTGGCCTTCGCCGAAATCCACCCGGATTACTACCAGATCCCCCTCGCCGATCGTCAGGCTCTCCTGAAAGCCGAGGCCGAGGAACATCGCCGCGACGACGATATCGAGCCGATCGAGACGGGCACGCGCGCCTCCGAGGAGAGCGAAGCACCGGCCGAGGTCGAGGTTGAGGCCGCCGCGGCCGTCGAGGAAACCGTAGCCGAAGCACCGGCCGAGCCGGAAGTCGCCGAGGCCTCCGCCGATCTTGCCGCCGAGGAAGCGCCGGCCGAAAAGCCGAAGAAGCCCCGCCGCACCCGCAAGGCCAAGACGAAGACCGAAGAAGAAGCACCGGCCGCCGAGGAAGCCGCCGCTCCCAGCGAGGGCAGCGACGACGAGACGCCCGGCGGCGCGATGGCCATGGCCGTCGATACCGACGAGATCTCCGAGCCGGCCGAGCGCAAGCGCGGCCGTCGCCGCCGCGATGACGACGATGATGACGATCACAACGGCGAGGAAAAGGAAGTCATCGAATCCGTCGGCGCCGAAGACGCCATGGAAGAGGTGCCGGACCGTGTGCAGCGCAAGCCGCGCAAGCAGTACCGCATCCAGGAAGTCATCAAGCGTCGCCAGATCCTGCTCGTGCAGGTCGCCAAGGAAGAGCGCGGCAACAAGGGCGCGGCTCTCACCACGTACCTGTCGCTCGCCGGCCGCTACTCCGTCCTGATGCCGAACACGGCGCGCGGCGGCGGCATTTCCCGCAAGATCACCAATCTGCAGGACCGCAAGCGCCTGAAGGAAATCGCCCGCGACCTCGAGGTTCCGCAGGGCATGGGCGTGATTCTCCGCACCGCCGGCGCGAACCGCACCCGCGTCGAGGTCAAGCGCGACTTCGAATACCTGATGCGCCTGTGGGAGAACGTCCGCACGCTGACGCTCGCCTCCACCGCGCCCTGCCTCGTCTATGAGGAAGGCTCGCTCATCAAGCGCTCGATCCGCGACCTCTACAACAAGGACATCAGCGAGATCGTCGTTGCCGGCGAGGAAGGCTACCGCGAGGCGAAAGCCTTCATGAAGATGCTGATGCCGAGCCATGCGAAGGTCGTCCAGCCCTACCGCGACGTGCATCCGATCTTCTCGCGCTCGGGCATCGAAGCCCAGCTCGACCGCATGCTGCAGCCGCAGGTGACGCTGAAGTCCGGCGGCTACATCATCATCAACCAGACCGAGGCGCTCGTCTCGATCGACGTCAACTCCGGCCGCTCGACGCGCGAGCACTCCATTGAGGAGACCGCGCTCCAGACGAACCTGGAAGCGGCGGAAGAAGTGGCGCGCCAGCTGCGCCTGCGCGACCTTGCCGGCCTCGTCGTCATCGACTTCATCGACATGGAGGAGAAGCGCAACAACCGGGCCGTCGAGAAGCGTCTGAAGGACCATCTCAAGAACGACCGCGCGCGCATCCAGGTCGGCCGCATCTCGCATTTCGGCCTACTCGAAATGTCGCGCCAGCGCATCCGCGCCTCGGTTCTCGAATCGACCATGCAGACCTGCCCGCACTGCAACGGCACGGGCCATATCCGCTCGCAGTCGTCGGTCGCGCTGCATGTCCTGCGCGGCATCGAGGAATATCTCCTCAAGAACACGACGCACGACATCACCGTCCGTACCACGCCGGACATCGCGCTCTACCTGCTCAACCACAAGCGCGGCACGATTATCGACTATGAGGCCCGCTTCGGCGTCGCCATCATCATCGAGGCCGACGCCCATGTCGGCGCGCAGCACTTCGCGATCGACCGCGGCGAGCCCGTCGAGAACCCGGTCAAGATCGAACAGCTCCTGCATTTCGAGCCGGAGCCGGAAGAAGACGACGTCGTGATCGAGGACGAGATCGACGAAGAGGAAGAAGACGCACGTCCCGCCGCTGCGGGCCAGGCCTCGCCGTCCGCCTCCTCCGACGAGAACGGCCGCAACAAGCGCAAGCGCCGCCGCCGCCGTCGCGGCCGTGGCCGCGAGAATGGCGAAGGCACCGATACGGCCTCCTTCGGCGGCGAACAGGCCGGCGACGAGGACGTCCTCGACGATGACGAGGCGGAAGGCGACGACGGCCAGGAAACCGCACAGGCCGATGCCGACGATTCGTCCGAGACGCGCCGCAAGCGCCGCCGCCGCGGCAAGCGCGGTGGCCGCCGCAACCGCCCCGAAGACGGCGTGGAAGCAGCAGCCGATGGCGACGACGCCGAAGGTGATGGCGAAAGCGACGAGGACGCGTCGGAAGATGCCGTCGCTGTCGAGGCCGAGGTAGACGTCGCCGCCGAGGAAGCGCCGGCCGAGCCGGTTGCCGAAGAGGCGCCCGCCAAGCCGAAGCGCGCGCGCCGCAGCCGCGCCAAGGCCGCAGCCGAAACGCCGGCCGACGAAGCCGCCCGTAGCGAGGTCGAGGCACAGCCCGCGCCGGTTCCGGCCGAGCCGGCAGCCGAAGCCACGCCGGTCGAACCGGAAGTCGAGACGGCCGCCGCCGATCTTGCCGAGCCGGCGAAGCCGGTCCGCGCGAACCGCGACATCAGCAACATCGCCTCCGAACCGGTGGTGAAGTCTTCCACCGCCAAGGAAGGCGCGCAGGAAGACGAGTCCGAAAAGCCCAAGAAGGGCGGCTGGTGGCAACGCCGCGGCTTCTTCTAAGAGGCTGCTGCATTACGGAATTGAAGAGGCCCGGTGAAAACCGGGCCTTTTTCTTGCGCAGGAATCGGGTGGCTGCGCCCTCCTCCTTCTGCGACATCGCTGTCGCCAGAACCAACAGGAGTTTCCCATGACACGCCTCGACGACAAGGTCGCCATCATCACCGGCGCAAGCTCCGGCATCGGCCGGGCCGCCGCGCTGCTTTTCGCCCGGCAGGGTGCGAAGGTCGTACTTTCGGCCCGCGGACGCGAAAGGCTGGAAGCGGTCGCCGACGAAATCCGCGCGGCCGGCGGTTCGGTCGCAGCCATTGCCGGCGATGTGAGCGAGGAAGCGCATCACGAAGCGCTGGTCGATGCCGCGCGGACGGAATTCGGCGGGCTCGACATCGCCTTCAACAATGTCGGCACGACGGGGCCCGTCGGCGCCCTGCCCGCGCTTTCCATGACGGAATGGCAGAAGGTGCTCGACGTCAACCTGACGAGCGGCTTCCTGGCCGCGAAGTACCAGATTCCCGCCCTGGAGGCGCGCGGCGGCGGCAGTCTCGTCTTCACCTCCACCTTCGTCGGCTATACGGCGGGCTTTCCGGGGCTGGCTGCCTATGCCGCCTCGAAATCCGGGCTCATTGGCCTCGTGCAGGTGCTCGCCTCGGAATATGGCCGCAAGGGTATCCGCGTGAATGCGCTGCTGCCCGGCGCGACGGATACGCCCATGGGCCGCGAAGTGGCCAATACGCCCGAGGCGCTGCAATTCGTCGCCGGCCTCAACGCCTTCAAGCGCATTGCAGCGCCGGAAGAAATCGCGGAGGCCGCGCTGTTCCTCTGCTCGCCGGCCTCCAGCTTCACGACCGGCACGGCGATGCTCGTCGACGGCGGCGTGTCGATCAACCGCGTCTGAGAAAGTGATTCAGGTGCCTGAAAGATCGAATCCGCTTGCGGACGCAAGCCATTGAAGCGGAATCGCTTTCAGCCTCACGCGAGCCAGCGCGCGAGGCGGTCGACCGCCTCGCTCATCTCCTCGAAGGAGCCGGCATAGGAAAAGCGCATGGTGTGGTGGCCGTCGCGCGGATCGAAGTCGATGCCGGGCGTTGCCGCCACATCCGTCTCGGCCAGCATGCGGCGGGCGAAGGCCATGCTGTCATTGGTGAAGCGGCTGACATCGACATAGGCGTAGAAGGCGCCGTCCATCGGCGAGGCGATGGAGAAGCCGAGTTGCGGCAGGCGCTCGACGAGGAAATCGCGGTTCTCGCGGTAGGCGTCACGATAGACGTTCAGTTCCGCCTCCGCGCCGAGCGCGGCTTCCGCCGCGATCTGCGACAGTTCCGGCGCGGAGATGTAGAGGCTCTGCGCGATGCGCTCGACCGGGCGCACCAGCTTTTCCGGCAGCACCATCCAGCCGATCCGCCAGCCGGTCATGCAATAGTATTTCGAGAAGGAGTTGATGATCACCGCCTCCTCGCCAAATTCCAGCGCCGTCGCTTCTTCGCCGACGAAGGTGAGGCCGTGATAGATCTCGTCCGAGATGAAGGCGATGCCATTGTCCCGGCAATAGGCCGACAAAGCTGCGAGATTGGCGCGGCCGGTCACCGTGCCTGTCGGATTGGCCGGGCTGGCCAGCAGCACGCCGTCGATGCGACCCGCCGCTTCCAGCGCCTCGGGCGTCAGCGTAAAACCGTTCTCGGCGCTCACGTCGATCTCCACCGTCTCGATGCCGAGCGCGGCGAGGATGTTGCGGTAGGCGGGATAGCCGGGCCGCGCGATGGCGACGCGGTCGCCGGCATCGAACAGCGCGAGGAAGGCGAGGTTGAAGCCGGCGGAGGAGCCCGTGGTGATGGCGATGCGGCCGGGATCGACCGTAACGCCGTGGCGGGTCCGGTAGAAATCCGCAATGGCCTGCCGCAGCGAAAGAAGGCCCAGCGCATCCGTATAACCGACGCGGCCGATCTCCAGCGCCCGGCGCGCAGCCTCTCGGGCGGCCTGCGGCGCGGGATGGACGGGCTGGCCGACGGCCATCGAGATCACCGGCCGGCCGGCCGCGCGGCGCTTCGTCGCCTCGGCGAGCACGTCCATGGCGTGAAAGGGTTCGACTGCACCGCGGCGGGAGAGTTTCATGGGTTTTGCTTCCGGTTGGTGGGATGCGGCCTTCCTGCCGCAAGATGCCGGCCTTCACAATCCCGCGAGGGCCGAAAATCCGCCGCTTTTGCCCTATCGTTTGCATGCCGCCCGCCATAAGGTCGTTGAAAGCGCTGCGCAGCGCATTGACGCGCGGGTGCCGCCAATGGCACTTCTCCGGCGCATCAAGGACGAGGACAGGACAGACATGACATTCCAGACGAAGCTCGCGGCCACCGTCGCTCTCACCATCGCGGTCGCAGCCCCCCTTCCCGCTCTCGCCCTCGACGACGCGCAGAAGAAGGAGATGGGCGAGTTCATCAAGGAATATCTCGTCGAGAATCCGGAAATCCTGCTCGACGTGCAGGAAGCCCTGCAGAAGAAGCAGGAAGCGCAGCAGCAGGCCAAGGCCCAGTCCGCCATCACCGACAACGAGAAGGCGATCTTCTCCTCGCCCTACGACATCGCGCTCGGCAATCCTAAGGGCGACGTCACCATCGTCGAGTTCTTCGACTACAATTGCGGCTACTGCAAGCGGGCCCTCTCCGACATGGACGAGTTGCTGAAGGAGGACAAGAACATCCGCTTCGTCCTCAAGGAGCTGCCGATCCTCGGCCCCGATTCGCTTGCCGCCCACAAGGTGAGTGCCGCCTTCCGCGATCTCTCGCCGGAGAAATACGGGGAATTCCACCGTGCCTTGCTCGGCGGCGAAGGCCGCGCGACGGAGGAGAGCGCCATTGCGCTTGCCGCCAGCATGGGCGTTCCGGAAGCCGATATCCGCAAGACCATGACCGAGAAGCCGCATGACGACGCGGTGCGCCAGGCCTATTCGCTGGCCAACGACCTCGGCATCACGGGCACGCCGTCCTACGTGATCGGCCAGGAAATGGTGTTCGGCGCGGTCGGCGTGGACGACCTGAAGGAAAAGATCGCCAATGTGCGCGCCTGCGGCAAGGCGAACTGCTCGTAAGCGCCATTTTCTCGCCATGCTGGCCGTGTTGAGCCTTTGGCTTGTGGACACGCCCTTTCGACCGGCAAAGCCCCTTCCCTTGGGGCTTTCCTCACGCAAACCGCCGGTCTATAGGTAAATCTCTATCCAGCATGCGGAATTGCGAATGGCTTTACCCCTTTTCGTGCTCAACGGCCCCAACCTGAACGCACTCGGCAAACGCGAGCCCGGTATCTATGGCGGCCAGACGCTCGCCGATATCGAGGCTCTCTGCAAGGCCGAGGGCGAGACGCTGGGCTTTGCCGTCGATTTCCGCCAGTCCAACCATGAAGGCGATCTGGTCGACTGGATCCATGAGGCCGGCGATGTCGCTGCCGGCGTCGCCATCAACGCCGGTGCCTATACCCACACCTCGATCGCGCTGCACGACGCCATCCGCGCCGTGAAGGTCCCGGTCGTCGAACTGCACCTTTCCAACGTGCATGCCCGCGAGGAATTCCGCCACAAATCGATGATTGCGCCCGCCGTGAAGGGCGTCATCTGCGGTTTCGGTGCGCATAGCTATGTCCTCGCGCTCCATGCGCTGTCATCCATCACGAAATAAGAAGAACCAGAGGCTCACTTCCATGGCTGAAAAGAAACACGGCATCGATCAGGCTCTGATCCGCGATCTCGCCAACATCCTCAACGAGACGGACCTGACGGAGATCGAAGTGGAGCAGGACGACCTGCGCATCCGCGTCTCGCGCGCCGGCACGCCGCAATATGTCCAGGCGCCGATCGCCGCCCCCGTTGCCGCCAGCGCAGCGCCCGCACCGGTCGCCGCAGCAGCCGCGCCCGCCGATGCCCGCAGCAACAAGAACGCCGTGACCGCGCCGATGGTGGGCACCGCCTATCTTTCGCCCGCCCCGGGCGCCCGCCCCTTCATCGAGGTCGGCGCGAGCGTCAAGGAAGGCCAGACCATCCTCATCATCGAAGCCATGAAGACGATGAACCAGATCCCCGCGCCGCGCTCGGGCAAGGTCACCGAAATCCTCGTCTCGGATGCGAGCCCGGTCGAATATGGCGAACCGCTGATCGTCATCGAATAAGGCGGATCCCATGATCTCCAAAGTCCTCATTGCCAACCGCGGCGAAATCGCCCTTCGCGTCCTTCGGGCGTGCAAGGAGCTGGGCATCGCCACGGTCGCCGTGCATTCGACGGCCGACGCCGACGCCATGCATGTGCGCCTTGCCGACGAGAGCGTGTGCATCGGCCCGCCCCCGTCGCGCGAAAGCTACCTGAACATCCACCAGATCGTCGCCGCCTGCGAGATCACCGGCGCCGACGCCGTGCATCCGGGCTACGGCTTCCTGTCGGAGAACGCCAAGTTCGCGGAAATCCTCGACGCGCACGGCATCACCTTCATCGGCCCGACGGCGGAGCATATCCGCATCATGGGCGACAAGATCACCGCCAAGCAGACGGCGCAGGAACTCGGCATTCCCGTCGTTCCCGGCTCCGACGGCGAGGTGAAGCCGGAGAACGCGCTGGAAGTCGCCCGTCAGATCGGCTTCCCCGTGCTCATCAAGGCTACCGCCGGCGGCGGCGGACGCGGCATGAAGGTCGCCAAGACCGAGGCCGACCTTGAGGAAGCCGTCTCGACCGCCCGTTCCGAGGCGCTCGCCGCTTTCGGCAACGACGCCGTCTATATGGAAAAGTACCTCGGCAAGCCGCGCCACATCGAAATCCAGGTCGTCGGCGACGGCATGGGCAACGCGGTTCACCTCGGCGAGCGCGACTGCTCGCTGCAGCGCCGCCACCAGAAGGTCTGGGAAGAGGCCAATTCCCCTGCCCTCAATGTCGAGCAGCGCATGAAGATCGGCCAGATCTGCGCCGACGCCATGAAGAAGCTGAAATACCGCGGCGCCGGCACGGTCGAGTTCCTCTACGAGAACGGCGAGTTCTATTTCATCGAAATGAACACGCGTCTTCAGGTGGAGCATCCGATCACCGAGGCGATCACCGGCATCGACCTCGTGCACGAGCAGATCCGCGTCGCCTCCGGCGCAGGCCTGTCGGTCAGCCAGGAAGACATCGTCTTCTCGGGCCATGCCATCGAGTGCCGTATCAATGCCGAAGACCCGCGCACCTTCGTTCCCTCGCCGGGCACGATCACGCATTTCCATGCGCCGGGCGGCCTTGGCGTGCGCGTCGATTCGGGCGCCTATCAGGGCTACAAGATCCCGCCCTACTACGACAGCCTGATCGGCAAGCTGATCGTGCACGGCCGCACCCGCGTCGAATGCATGATGCGCCTGCGCCGCGTGCTGGACGAGTTCGTCATCGACGGCATCAAGACGACCCTGCCGCTCTTCCAGGATCTGATTGGCAATCAGGACATCGCCAACGGCGATTATGACATCCACTGGCTGGAAAACTACCTAGCCAGCAAGACCGACGCCTGAGGGGCGTCGGCTCTGATGGCAGGGCGTCGCAGAAAGCACCCGGAGATCACCCCGGAACTGCTGCTGCGCGCCTATTCCATCGGGCTTTTCCCGATGGCCGATTCGGCAGACGACCCGGAGCTCTTCTGGGTCGAGCCGGATATGCGGGGCGTCATCCCCCTCGACGGATTCCACGTCTCGCGCAGCCTCGCCAAGACGATCCGCAAGACCCCCTTCGACATCCGTTTCGATACCGCCTTCGACGCTGTCGTCGCCGCCTGCGCCGAGGCCGCGCCCGACCGGCCCTCCACCTGGATCAACGCCAAGATCAAGTCGCTCTACGGCACCCTGCACCGCATGGGCCATGCGCATTGCGTGGAGGCATGGGAGGGCGACCAGCTCGTCGGCGGCCTCTACGGCGTCTCGCTGGGTGCGGCCTTCTTCGGGGAAAGCATGTTCTCACGCCGCACGGATGCCTCGAAGGTTTGCCTTGTGGCGCTGGTGGAGCGGCTGAAGGCGAACGGCTTCCGCCTGCTCGACACGCAGTTCACCACCGAGCACCTCAAGACGTTCGGCGCGATCGACGTGCCGAAGATCGAATACGAGGACATGCTGGCGAATGCGCTGGCCTCGCCGCACCTGCCGTTCTGACCGCCCCTCATCCGGCTTGCCGGCCACCTTCTCCCCGCAAGCGGGGCGAAGGAAATTTGCGGGTCCGGTTTCCCACTTCCATTGCCGTCATTGCTCTACAAGAAAGCGTCCGTTGAACTGGAAAAAGTGCGGCATATCCCTTCGCCCCGCTGCCAAGGAGAAGGTGGCCGGCAAGCCGGATGAGGGGCGATGCGGCCGAAGCGGCTCCGGCCTACTTGCCGTCCGGCGGCGGGACGTCCGACTTCGTCTTGCACTCGGTGAGCCAGACGTCATAGACGGGGTGCTCCACCGCGTTGAGGCCGGGGCTGTCGGCGAACATCCAGCCGGTGAAGATGCGGCGAATCTTGCGGTCGAGGGTGATCTCGTCGACCTCGACGAAGGAGGTGATCTTCTGCGCTTCCGTATCGTCGCGGCTGTAGCAGACCTTCGGCGTCACCTGCAGCGCGCCGAACTGCACGGTCTCGCCGATATAAACGTCGAAGCTGGTGATGCGGCCGGTGATCTTGTCGATGCCGGAAAATGTGGCGACGGGGTTTTCGATACGCGCGGCGCTGGCCGCGACGGGCGCCATGGCGAGACCTGCGGTCGCCGCTGCAAGCGCGACCGAAAGGAACCGCCCTGCGGCGCCTGCCCGTGAAAACCCTGCTGTCATCGATGCCGTCTCCTGCGATCCGAACCGGCCGCCGCCGGTCGCTTCGAGCTACCGGCGAAATGTGGCCAAATCGGTATCAGTTGCCCGGCGTCCAGGCGTCGTAGTCGCCCGTCACGCGCGGACGCTCGCCGGCAGCGGCAAGCGAGCCCGGCGGACGATAGGCCTGCGAGGTGCCGGTCGGGTTCGGACGGTGCGACTTCTGCCACTCGCGCGCCTTGTATTCCTCGTCAGCCGGGGAAACGTCGGTGCGGTGGTGCATCCAGCCGTGCCAGCCGGCCGGGATGGCGGACGCGTCGGCATAGCCGTTATAGATCACCCAGCGGCGCGTGCGGCCTTCGGAATCCTTGCCGCCCTGATAGTAGACATTGCCGAATTCGTCCTGGCCGACCCGGGTGCCGAAGCGCCAGGTATGGAAACGGGTGCCGATCGTTTGACCGTTCCACCAGGTGAAAATCTGCTTGAGAAGGTTCATGGGCTGGCGTCCTTGGCAGGGCCATGCCGAAAGCGCGGCCCGCGACTGATATTTCCTCAGCTTATGGCGCGCCATAGCCGAAATGTCCAGCGATTCCGGCGGCTTCCCACCTGCCTTTTCGACGCGCCCGCCGTCGCAGCCGATGCTCGTCCCTCGGCTCGTTTACAGGCAGCCGAAAGATGTCGGAATGCCTGCAGCGCTTTTCAAGGGCAATCGCGTTTTCGTGATAAACAATTGAAATGCCGTTCTTTTTTTATGAACACAGCGGTCATAATTTTTGCACTAGTAACCATTTAATGAGGGCCCTACATGTTAATCATCGAAGCGGACATCATGTCGCTTCGGCAAGCTCAACGAAGCAAACAAGGTGATTAACATGAAAAAGATCGCTCTCTCCGTCGCCGCCCTCGCTCTTCTCGCAGCAGGCTCGGCATCGGCCGCATCCGTCAGCGGCATCGTGCAGGACTACAATGCCCGCACCGGCGTCATCTCCTTCCAGGACGGCAAGACCGTGACCCTGCCGAACAGCGTTCCGGTTCCGGCAAACCTCGCTTCCGGCACGTCCGTCAGCGTCCTGCTCAACTCGGACAACAACCAGCCCCGCGCCGTTCTGACCCGCTGAGCCCTCCCAAGCACAACACAGCAAAAAGGAAACTGAAAATGAAAACGATCGCTCTCTCCGTCGCAGCCCTCGCCCTCCTCGCAGCAGGCTCGGCCTCGGCCGCATCCGTCAGCGGCATCGTGCAGGACTACAATGCCCGCACCGGCGTCATCTCCTTCCAGGACGGCAAGACCGTCACCCTGCCGAACAGCGTTCCGGTCCCGGCAAACCTCGCTTCCGGCACGTCCGTCAGCGTCCTGCTCAACTCGGACAACAACCAGCCCCGCGCCGTTCTGACCCGCTGATACCCTGGAATATCGCTACTTTGCAGAAGCGGCCCGCCACCCGAAAGGACGGCGGGCCTTCGTGTATCTGACGCTCGGACGATCCGACGAAAGCCGGCGGCCGCCTTGCCGAAACCGCCCTAGAAGTCGAGCCGTTTTTCCAGAACGAGCGCGGGAAGTCCCAGCGCGCCGCCTTCCGTCGCTTCGCCGATCTTTTCGAAGCCCAGCCGCTCATAGAATGAAATGGCAGCGCCGTTGCGCGGCTCGACATGAAGCCGCATGTATTCGGCATCGGGAAAGCAGGTTTCGAGCTCGGCGAACATGTCGCGGCCGATGCCCTGACGCTGATAGCGCGGCAGCACGTAGAGCTGGCGCAGGAAGGCCGTCTTCGGCCGGTCCTTCGACATGGCAACATAGCCCATGCCGGCCAGTTCCCTGCCGTTGTCTGCGACGACGAACTCGCTGTCCTTGCGTTCCAGCTTGGCCTTGAGCGCCGGCACGGAATGCCAGTGCGCGGTGATCTCGCTCACCTTGTCGGCACCGTAGAGCGCGTCATAGGTCGCATGCCACGTCTCGGCCAGAAGCGCGCTGACCTTCGCCAGATCGCGCTCGGAGGCCGTGCGGACGAAAAACACCGGATTATTCCTCGATGCCGAGCTTGGCCTTGACCAGCGCCTGCACGGCCTGCGGATTGGCCTTGCCGCCCGTCGCCTTCATGACCTGGCCGACGAACCAGCCGGCGAGCGTCGGCTTGGCCTTGACCTTCTCGACCTGATCCGGGTTCGCGGCGATGATCTCGTCAACGGCCTTCTCGATGGCGCCGGTATCGGTCACCTGCTTGAGGCCGCGCGCCTCGACGATCTCGGCCGGATTGCCGCCCTCGTTCCAGACGATCTCGAAGAGGTCCTTGGCGATCTTGCCGGAGATGGTGCCGTCCTTGATGAGATCGATGATGCCGCCGAGCTGGGCGGGCGAAACCGGAGTCTCTTCAATGGCTTTGCCGTCCTTGTTCAAGGCGCCCAGCAAGTCGTTGATGACCCAGTTCGCGGCGATCTTGCCGTCGCGGCCGGCGGCCACGGCCTCGTAATAGTCGGCGATCGCCTTTTCCGAGACGAGCACCGAGGCGTCGTAGACGGAAAGGCCGAGATCCTTGACGAAGCGGATCTTCTTGTCGTCCGGCAGTTCCGGCAGGTCGGCAAGCAGCGCACCGACGAATTCGTTGTCGAATTCCAGCGGCAGCAGGTCCGGGTCGGGGAAATAGCGGTAGTCGTGCGCATCTTCCTTCGAGCGCATGGAGCGCGTCTCACCCTTGCCGGGATCGAAGAGGCGGGTTTCCTGGTCGATGCTGCCGCCATCCTCCAGAATGCCGATCTGGCGGCGGGCCTCATATTCGATGGCCTGGCCGATGAAGCGGATGGAGTTGACGTTCTTGATCTCGCAGCGCGTGCCGAAGGCCTCGCCCGGGCGGCGCACGGAGACGTTGACGTCGGCGCGCATGGAACCCTCGTCCATGTTGCCGTCGCAGGTGCCGAGATAGCGCACGATGGAGCGCAGCTTCGTCATATAGGCCTTGGCCTCGTCCGAGGAGCGCATGTCCGGCTTGGAGACGATCTCCATCAGCGCGACGCCCGAACGGTTGAGGTCGACATAGGACATGGTCGGATGCTGGTCGTGCATCGACTTGCCGGCGTCCTGCTCCAGATGCAGGCGCTCGATGCCGATCTCGATATCCTCGAAATTGCCTTGGCGGTCCGGGCCGAGCGAGATGGTGATCTTGCCCTCGCCGACGATCGGGTCCTTGAACTGCGAGATCTGGTAGCCCTGCGGCAGGTCCGGATAGAAGTAGTTCTTGCGGTCGAAGATCGAGCGGTGGTTGATCTGCGCCTTCAGGCCGAGGCCCGTGCGCACCGCCTGCCTGACGCATTCCTCGTTGATGACCGGCAGCATGCCGGGCATGGCGGCATCGACCAGCGAGACGTTGGCATTCGGCGCCTTGCCGAATTCGGTCGATGCGCCGGA
This sequence comes from Shinella zoogloeoides, assembly GCF_033705735.1. Lineage (NCBI taxonomy): Bacteria > Pseudomonadati > Pseudomonadota > Alphaproteobacteria > Hyphomicrobiales > Rhizobiaceae > Shinella > Shinella zoogloeoides. The sequence goes on along the minus strand of NZ_CP131130.1, from coordinate 922,096 downwards.
GAAGAGCTTGGAATTGGAAAGGACCTGCGCGTGCACCTCCATGCCGATGATGACTTCCCAGTCGCCGGTGGCGCCGGGGATCAAGCGTTTCGGATCGGGGGTGCGGACGTCGACGAGGGTCATTGCAGGCTCTTTTTGTGGTGTCTTCGGTGCTGTCTCGGTAGAACATATGGGCAGGCGGCGCAAGGTTTTCAGCGGGTGCCGTCCACCCTCGTTAGCCAAGCCGCAAGGATGATCGGCTAAAAGCATGCCATGGGCACGACAACAACGCTTTTCGTCATCTTCCTTCTCTTCAACATCATCACGTTCTGCCTCTACTGGTGGGACAAGAAAGCGGCGCGGGACGGCCATTGGCGCGTTTCCGAGGCGCGGCTGCTGCAGTTCGCCTTCCTCGGCGGCAGTCTCGGCGCCGTCGCCGCGCAGCGGCTGCTGCGGCACAAGACGCGCAAGGAGCCGTTCCGAACGCAGCTCATGGCGATCCTCGTGCTGCATGTGGCGCTGGTCCCTGTGGCCCTGATCTTCGGCCCTAGTCTCCTCGATATGCTGCGTGCCGGCTGATACCCCTTTCGCCGGCATGTGTTGACATGCGGCAGGATTCGTAACTATTATTGTTACATGAAAAGAAACAGCCGCCTTTCCGCCGTGCTCCATGCACTCATGCACATGGCCGAGCGCGAGGAGCCGATGACCTCGGACGATCTCGCGCTCTGCCTCGACACCAATGCCGTCGTCGTCCGGCGCACCATGGCCGGGCTGCGCGAGGCCGGCATCGTGCAATCCGGCCGCGGCCATGGTGGCGGCTGGCATTTCGCCCGGCCGCTCGCCGAAATCTCGCTGCTCGACATCTACAATGCGCTCGGCGAGCCGATCCTCTTCCAGATCGGCCCGGCGACGGAAATGCCGGGCTGCGTGGTCGAGCAATCCGTCAACCGGGTGATCGGCGACGCGCTGAAGGATGCCGAGGCGATCCTGATGGCGCGCTTCGCCGGCACGACACTGGCCGATCTCGCGGCCGATTTCCGGATGGCGGCGAAACACTGCCGGGCCGACACCGGCTGAAGGCAACCAATCCCCAAGACCTGCATCGAACGGGCGGCACCGGCCGGCCGAACGATGCCGCTCGCTCCATAGAAAGGATGAACCATGACCGAAGATGCCATCATCATCGGCGGGGGCTTTGCCGGCCTTTCCGCCGCCATGCAGCTCGCCCGCGCCCGCCGCCGCATCACCATTGTCGACACCGGCGAGCCGCGCAACCGCTTCGCCGCCCATTCGCACGGCTTCCTCGCGCAGGACGGAAGGCCGGGCGGCGAGATCCTTGCCGATGCCCGCCGCCAGCTTGCCGCCTACGAGACCGTGACCTTCCGCGATGCGCCGGCCGAGCGGCTGGAGGGGGAAAGGGACGCCTTCTGCGTGGTCACCGGCGACGGCGGGCGGATCGCGGCGCGGCGCGTGCTGCTCGCGACGGGTTTCGAGGACCGGCTGCCCGCCATCCCGGGCCTTGCGGAGCGCTGGGGCAAGACGGTGCTGCATTGCCCCTATTGCCATGGCTATGAAGTGGGCGGCGGGCCGGTCGGGGTACTCGCGCGCACGGCGGAGGCCGCGCGCTTCGCGGCGGTGGTCGCCGACTGGGGCAATGTCACGCTCTTCACCAATCAGGTGCCGGAGCCGGACGAGGAGGCCCTTGCCGTTCTCGCCGCGCGCAATGTGAAGCTGCGGCCGGGCCGCGTCACGGCCATTTCGGATGGCCCTGACGGCATGCTCGCCATCGAGACCGGCCCCGGCATTCCGACGCTGGTCAAGGCGCTGTTCGTCATGCCGGAGGCGCGGGTGCGCAGCGCCATTCCGGCCGACCGCGGCCTGAAGCTGAAGGAGACGCCCGTCGGCAGCATCCTCGACACCGACGACACCGGCCAGACCTCCCTGCCCGGCCTCTATGCCGCCGGCGACATCGCGCTCGGCGCGGCCAATATCTCGCTCGCCTCGGCCAATGGCGTGAAAACCGGCGTCTTCCTGCACCATTCGCTGATCTGGCCCGCGCATTGACCTTTATGGATGCCCCGGCTATTTCCGGGGCATCCGCAATGGGGTTTTGATGTCTAGCTCTGAGGCCCGCTGAGGACCCTGCCCGCGAAAGCTTGCGCGCAGGGTCGGAAAAACGATGAGCCCTGCCACCCTTCGGTGGCGGAACGTTTTTTCGCGTTCATTCGAACGCCGGATGGATTCTCAGGACAATGGACATTTCACGCGCCGAACAGCGCATCCTCCATCTGCTCGCCCAGGGCGGCAGGATCGATATCGAAAAAGACGACGACGACAGGAAGATCGTGACGGTCGCCTGCATCACGCGGGACGGCTGGCGGGCGGGCGGCCTCGATCTCGAACTTTTCCGCAAGCTGAAACGCCGGCGCTGCATCGCGTCTTCCGGCGGCAGGCCCTACCGCATCACGCAGCGGGGCCTGGAGCTGGTGCGCGCGCAGCAGGATAACCAGTGACCGACGGGAGGCGCGGCGAAAGCCCGCCTCCCTCAAAAACCGCCCGGCCCGTAGCCGATCGGCTCGTCCGCGACGAGCTGCCGGCGCAGGCCGATCGATTCGACGTTGCGGTCGAGCCGCGGCGAATAATCCACCGACAGCCAGCTCACCGAATAGCCGTGCTTCTGGAAGAAGCCGACGGCCGCAGTGTTGCGCGCATGCGTCTGGAGGCGCGCGGCCTCCAATCCGACCGCGACGATCTCGTTTTCCATGGCGGCAAGCAGGGCCGAGCCGAGCCCCTTCCTCTGCTGCGGCGGATCGATCCAGAGATCGGTGATCTCGTCGTCCAGCGCCTCGCGCGAGGCCCAGCCCGCAAGCACGCCGCCGAATTCGGCGACGCTGGCGCGCAGCCAATGGCTTGCGAGGAACTGCTGGAAGGCATTGCGGGCATGATCGCGCCGCACCTGGAGGTCGGCCACGCCGATGACAGCCTGTTCCCAGGCCCGGACGCCGATGTCGATCAGCGCCGGTACATCTTCCTCGAGGGCATTGCGAACGGTGATCATGCGGCTCTCTCCGCCACCATCAAAGCACCGCGCGGCGCGGTTGGCGAGAGACGCCGACCGCTATCCACGGAGATGATGAAGAGGCGGAAGCCGATAAGGGGCCGGACGCCCCCTTACCACCAGCGCGTCGGCGCGAAGCGGCCGGCGGCCTTTTCGATGACGTGGGCAGTCTTGAAGAGGGTTTCCTCCTCGAAGGGCTTGCCGATGAGCTGGAGGCCGAGCGGCAGGCCCTTGTGATCGAGGCCGGCGGGAACGGAAAGGCCCGGCAGGCCGGCCATGTTCACCGTCACCGTGAAGATGTCGTTGAGATACATCTTCACCGGATCGGAGGCGAGGTCCTCGTCGGCGATGCCGAAGGCCGACGACGGGGTGGCGGGCGTCAGGATGGCATCGACGCCGGCATGGAAGGCCAGCTCGAAGTCGCGCTTGATGAGCGTGCGCACCTTTTGGGCCTGCAGGTAATAGGCGTCGTAGTAGCCGGCCGAGAGCACATAGGTGCCGATCATGATGCGGCGCTTGACCTCGGTGCCGAAGCCGGCCGCACGGGTCTTCTCGTACATGTCGACGATATCCTTGCCATCGACGCGCAGGCCGTAGCGCACGCCGTCGTAGCGAGCAAGGTTCGAGGAGGCTTCCGCCGGGGCGACGATGTAATAGGCCGGCAGGGCGTATTTCGTGTGCGGCAGGGAGATGTCGATGACATCGGCGCCGGCATCCTTCAGCCAGGCGATGCCCTGCTGCCAGAGCGCCTCGATCTCTTCCGGCATGCCGTCGACACGGTATTCGCGCGGAATGCCGATGCGCATGCCCTTCAGCGACTGGCCGAGCGCGGCTTCGTAATCCGGCACCGGCAGATCGACGGAGGTCGTGTCCTTGGCGTCTACGCTAGCCATGGATTTGAGGAGGATCGCCGCGTCGCGGACGTCGCGGGCGATGGGGCCTGCCTGGTCGAGCGAGGAGGCGAAGGCGACGATGCCCCAGCGCGAGCAGCGGCCATAGGTCGGCTTGATGCCGACCGTGCCGGTGAAGGCGGCGGGCTGGCGGATGGAGCCGCCGGTATCCGTGGCGGTCGCGCCGGCGCACAGGAACGCGGCGACGGCGGCGGCCGAACCGCCCGAGGAGCCGCCCGGCACGAGATCGGCATTGGAGCCGGCCGCGCGCCACGGGTTCTTCACCGGGCCGTAATAGGAGGACTCGTTGGAGGAGCCCATGGCGAACTCGTCCATGTTCAGCTTGCCGAGCATGACGGCGCCGTCGTTCCACAGGTTCTGCGTGACGGTCGATTCGTATTTCGGCTTGAAGCCGTCGAGGATGTGGCTGCAGGCCTGCGTGTGCACGCCCTCGGTCGCGAAGAGGTCCTTGATGCCGAGGGGGATGCCTTCCAGCGCGCCGGCCTTGCCTTCGGCGATGCGGGCGTCGGAGGCCTTCGCCATCTCGCGCGCCTTTTCCGGCGTGACGGTGACATAGGCGTTGAGCGCACCGTTCGCGGCCTCGATCGCGCCGAGATAGGCATCCGTCAGTTCGACGGCGGTGATCTCCTTGGCGCCGAGCTTTTCGCGGGCTTCGGCAATGGTGAGGCGGGTGAGTTCGGTCATGGAAGGACTACTTTCGGAAGCGGGCGGCTCTGGCGGCGAAGGGCGTTATTCGACGACCTTGGGCACCTGGAAGAAGTTGCGGTCGGACGCCGGGGCATTGGCGACGATATCGTCCGCCTTGTTGCCGTCGTTGACGACGTCTTCGCGCTTGCGCATCTCCATGGGCGTGACGGATGTCATCGGCTCGACGCCCTCGACATTCACCTCGGAAAGCTGCTCGACGAAGCCGAGGATGCCGTTCAGCTCGCCCATCATGCGGCTTGCCTCTTCCTCGCTGACGGCGATGCGGGCAAGGCGCGCGACGCGCTTCACGGTGGCTAGATCTACGGACATGGATGGTCTCCGACAGGAAATTTCCTACCCGCTATACTGACCAAGCCCAAGGGGCGCAACGGGGGAATGCCCCCTTTGCAGCCCCTCGCCGCTTTTCCGGCTGCTCAGCGCGAGACCGAACCGCCGACCTTAGGCACCTCGATCTTCGCCGACGCGCCGTCCATCGCCTGCACGAAGAGGTCGGCTGTCTGGTCGATGATGCCGAAGGAGCCGTAGTGGCAGGGAAGGACGGTGTCGAACTTGAAGAAGCGCTGGCAGGCGAGCGCCGCCACGGCACCGCCCATGGTGAAGCGGTCGCCGATCGGCACGAGGCCGATTTCCGGCTGGTGCAGCTCGTTGACCAGCGCCATGTCGGAGAAGATGTCGGTGTCGCCCATGTGGTAGAGCGTCGGCTCGTCCTCGAAATGAAGGACGAGGCCATTGGCATTGCCGAGCGAATGGGAAACGCCGTCCTCGGTGATCTGCGCGGAGGAATGGAGCGCATTGACGAAGGTGGTCGAGAAGCCGTCGAAATGCACGGTGCCGCCGGTATTGCCCATGTCGACCTTCTCCACGCCCTTCGCGCCGAGCCAGGCGGCAAGGTCGGCATTGGCGAGAACCGTCGCGCCGGTTTCCGCCGCGATCTTGATCGTATCGCCGACATGGTCGCCGTGGCCGTGGGTCAAGAGGACATGGGTAAGGCCTGAGACGGCGTCCTTGCGGGTCGATTCGTCGAAGGCGGGATTGCCGGTGAAGAACGGGTCGATGAGGATTCTGGCCTTCGCCGTTTCGATCCGGAAGGCGGAGTGGCCGAGCCAGGTGATTTTCATGCATGTTCTCCCGATTGATTGCCTGCCCGCAATATAGAAACCGCGAAGGCTGTTTCCATCCGCAGCGCGAACGCTATAAGCGTGATTTAAACCTTATAAGCGCGGCTTACACCATAATGAAGGAACCCCGCCATGAGCGACGACGACTACATCTATGACGAAGCCACCGGCGAATGGCGCCCGGCCTCGGAAATCGCAGCCGAAAAGGCCGCCGCGAGCGTGGTGCACGACGCCGGCGGCAATGTGCTCGCGGACGGCGATTCGGTCGTGCTGATCAAGGACCTGAAGGTGAAGGGCGCCGGCCAGACGCTGAAACAGGGCACGGTGATCAAGTCGATCCGCCTCACCGACAATCCGGAAGAAATCGACTGCCGGCACGACGCGATCAGGGGCCTCGTTCTGCGCACCGAATTCGTCCGCAAGCGCTGAGGGCTTTTCATGGCGACGCTCACCCTCGAAGAACTGGCGGCGATCCTCGGCCCCGGCCAGCCGATCGCCGGCCTCGATCTCGGCACCAAGACCATCGGCCTTTCCGTCTCGGATCTCGGCCGGCGGCTGGCGACGCCGCGGCCGGTGCTGAAACGGGTGAAGTTCACGCAGGATGCCGAGGTGCTGCTCGCCTTTGCCGAGAAGGAGAAGGTCGTCGCCTTCGTCATCGGCCTGCCGATGAACATGGACGGCAGCGCCGGCCCGCGCGTGCAGGCGACGCGCGCCTTCGTGCGCTCGATGGCCGACAAGACCGACATCCCCTTCGTCTTCTGGGACGAACGGCTGTCGACGGTCGCGGCGGAGCGCACGCTGATCGAGATGGACGTGTCGCGCAAGAAGCGGGCCGAGCGGATCGATTCGGCCGCCGCCTCCTTCATCCTTCAGGGCGCGCTGGACAGGCTCTCGTCGCTGGCAAGGGCTGCCGACGCCTGACGGCGCGCCCGCCACCAGGCGGCGATCTGCCGGCGGCGGCGGAAGGCGATGAGGCCGAACACCAGGAAACTGTCGAAGACGATGGCGCGCAGCACGAGCGGCGGCAGGTCTTCCGGCGGAATGCCGAGAATATGGCCGTAGATGCGGAAGACGAGGTCATGCGCATCGCGCGTCAGCATGAAGATGCCGAAATTCATGTCGTAGTAGGAAAGCCCGTACCAGCTTCCGAGCAGCGCGATGGGACCGGCCCACAGAATCAGGAACCACTTCATGCCGCCCTCCTCCGCATCGCGAAGAGGTCGCCGGCTGCAAAAATCATCTCGCTGACCGCCACGCCCGCAACGAGTACGAGGAGCGGCACGACGATATCCACCGCCGCGAAGGAAAACAGGGTCGTCATGACCGATATGCGGGCCGTTCTGGCCATGGCAGGCACTCGCTTCACATGGTTAACACCAGGTAAACAGCACCTTTGCCCGTTAACCTTCCCCGCGCAACGGAAACCCTCCATTAAGGTTAATTTCCACACGGCGCTTCCCGGCCCTGCCCCTTGCAAGGCCGGCCGCGGCGTGGAATGAGCAGCGGTCCCTTCCCTGCCGATCCGGTGCCATGCCCGCCATCTTCGAAAGCATCCTGCCCGTCTTCCTGCTCGTGGTCCTCGGCGCCCTACTCAAGCGCTGGCGGCTGATCGACCGCGACATGTGGACCGGGCTCGAACAGCTCGGCTTCTTCGTGCTGTTCCCCTCCCTGCTTTTCACCACGCTCGCCAAGGCGGAATTCGCCGGCATGGCGGCGGGTGACGTCGCCCTCGGCTCCATCGGGTCGCTCAGCCTCATCGCGCTCCTCCTGGGCCTTTGCTGGCCGCTGTTCCGGGCGGCGGGCATCTCGCCGCCGACCTATACCTCGGTCTTCCAGACCTCGACGCGGTGGAACGCCTTCATCGCGCTGGCGATCGCCGAAAAGCTCTACGGCGCGCAGAGCCTCGCGCTCGTCGCGCTGGTGGCGACGCTGATCATCATCCCGATCAACCTCTACAATATCGGCGTGCTGGTGCTCTTCGGCGGCGGCACGCGAAGCCTCGGGACCTTCGCGCGGAAAATCCTGACCAATCCGATGATCATCGGCTCGGTGCTCGGCGTCGCGGTGAACCTTCTCGGCATCCGCATCTATGCGCCGCTGATGCAGACGGCGGAACTGGTGGCGGATACCTCGCTCAGCCTCGGGCTCATCATGGTGGGGGCCGGGCTGAAGCTCGCGGATGCCCTGCGGCCCCGGCCGCTGGTCTTTCTTCCCGTCGTGCTCAAGCTGCTCTTCATGCCGCTGGTCATGACGGGCGCGGCCTATGCGCTCGGCATGCGCGGCGAGCAGCTTCTCACCATCGCCATGGGCGCGAGCGTGCCGACCGCGATGAACGGCTATGTGCTGGCCAAGCAGATGGGCGGCGACGCACCTTTCTACGCCGCCGTCGCGACGCTCCAGACGATCGCCTCCTTCTTTACCATTCCGATGGTGCTGGCGACGACGGCCTATCTCGCCGGCGGATAGAGCAGATCGACGATATAGGCCGAATCGAAGCGCGAATCGAGCATGCCGTAGGTCGAGCGCCAGCCGGAGGCGAGGCGCGTTTCCAGGAAGGCATCGGCGATGCGGCCGGCACCGGCGCGGTAGAGTTCGGCGGCGGCGGCGGCAAGCGCCAGCTGCTCGATGAGCATGCGGGCCGCGCCCTCGTCGCGCTCGCAGAGCGACAGGCAGGCGCGCAGCACCTCCACCGTCTTGCGGCCTGCCGGGCCGAGATCGCGGGCAAGGCCGGCAAAGAGCATCTCGAAGAGATCCTTGCCCCGGCCGATGACGCGCATCAGGTCGAGCGCCATGACATTGCCGGAGCCTTCCCAGATCGCGTTGACCGGCGCCTCGCGGTAATGCCGGGCGATGGGCCGCTCTTCGACGTAGCCGCTGCCGCCGATGCATTCCATCGCCTCGTAGATGAGGGCGGGCGCGATCTTGCAGCACCAGTATTTGGTGACCGGCGTCATGATGCGGGCATAGGCTGCGTCTTCCGCGCTGTCGCGCGCCTTGTCGAAGGCTTCGGCAAGGCGCAGGGAAAGCGCGGTCGCGGCGGCGACGTCGAGCGCCATGTCGGCGAGGACCCGCGTCATGATCGGCTGGGCGACGAGCGGCTTGCCGAAAACGTGGCGGCCGCGCGTATGGTGCACGGCCTCGGCCAGCGAGGCGCGCATGATGCCGGAGGAGGCCAGCGCGCAGTCGAGCCGCGTCAGCGTCACCATGTCGAGGATGGTGCGGATGCCGGCATCCGGCGCGCCGAGCAGGAAGCCGAAGGTCTCGGAGAACTCGACCTCCGAGGAGGCGTTGGAGCGGTTGCCGAGCTTGTCCTTCAACCGCTGGAAGCGCAGGCCGTTGCTGGAGCCGTCCTCCAGCAGCCGCGGCACGAGGAAACAGCCGATGCCCTCGCGCGTCTGCGCCAGCATGACGAAGCCGTCGCTCATCGGCGCCGACATGAACCACTTGTGGCCGGTGAGCCGGTAGATGCCCTCGCCGACGCGCTCGGCGCGCGAGGTGTTGGCGCGCACATCCGTGCCGCCCTGCTTTTCCGTCATGCCCATGCCGATGGTGACGGCGCTCTTCTGCATGGCGGGCTTGTTGGTGGAATCGTATTTGCGCGACAGGATCTTGCGGCCCCATTCGCGCTGCACCTGCGGCGAGGCCGAGAGCGCGGCGACCGAGGCACTCGTCATCGTCAGCGGGCAGAGATGGCCGCATTCGAGCTGCGCCGTCAGGTAGAAGCGCACGGCGCGCGCCTTGTGCGCCCTGCCCTGCTCGTCGGGCACGTTTTCCCAAAGCGAGGAATGCAGCCCGTTCGCCATGGAGCGGCGCATCAGCGCGTGCCAGGCCGGATGGAAATCCACGACGTCGAGCCGCTCGCCGCGCGGACCGTGCGTGCGAAGCTGCGGCACGCCTTCGTTCGCCATGCGGGCGAGCTCCTGCGCCTCCGGCGCGGTCACGTAGCGGCCGATCGCGTCGAATTCGTCGCGCAAAGGCTTCGGCATGGCATCGGTGGCATCGACCAGCAGCGGGTCGGAGCGATAGGCATTGATGCCCGACCAGAGCGGCGGCTGGTTGAGATCGGCAAGTTTCTGTTCGGTGTCGCGAGTCATGAGCGGGTTCTATCCCAAGTCGGGGCGGTGCGAAACGGGGCCTTGCGGCCGCAGGCGCGGTTGCGCGCACAAAAGCGTGGGAATGCACAAAGCCTTGGCCGCTCCGCCTTGCCGGGGCCGGATCGAGGCTCTATAGACCCCGCGTATCCACGACAGTTGAGGCGGAGCCCCCATGGACTTCTTTCCGCATCGCCACCTTCTCGGCATCAAGGGTTTGACCGAGCAGGAAATCACCCTCCTGCTCGACCGCGCCGACGAGGCCGTGAAGATCTCCCGCCAGAGGGAGAAGAAGACGTCGACCCTTCGGGGCCTGACGCAGATCAATCTCTTCTTCGAGGCCTCCACCCGCACGCAATCCTCCTTCGAGCTTGCCGGCAAACGCCTCGGCGCCGACGTGATGAACATGTCGGTCGGCAATTCCTCGGTGAAGAAGGGCGAAACGCTCATCGACACGGCGATGACGCTGAACGCCATGCACCCGGACGTGCTGGTGGTGCGCCATTCCTCGGCCGGCGCCGCCGCGCTGCTGGCGCAGAAGGTCTCCTGCTCGGTGGTCAATGCCGGCGACGGCCAGCACGAGCATCCGACGCAGGCCCTCCTCGACGCCCTGACCATCCGCCGCGCCAAGGGCAAGCTCTCGCGCATCATCGTCGCCATCTGCGGCGACGTGCTGCATTCGCGGGTCGCGCGCTCGAACATCCTGCTCCTCAACGCCATGGGCGCGCGGGTGCGCGTCGTCGCCCCGGCGACGCTGCTGCCCTCCGGCATCGCCGAGATGGGCGCGGAGGTCTATCACTCCATGGAAGAAGGCCTGAAGGACGCCGACGTCGTGATGATGCTGCGCCTCCAGCGCGAGCGCATGTCCGGCGCCTTCGTGCCCTCGGTGCGCGAATATTTCCACTATTTCGGCCTCGATGCCGAGAAGCTGAAGGCGGCGAAGGAGGATGCGCTCGTCATGCATCCCGGCCCGATGAACCGCGGCGTCGAGATCGCCTCGGAGATCGCCGACGGGCCTCAGAGCGTGATCGAGCAGCAGGTCGAGATGGGCGTCGCCGTCCGCATGGCCGTCATGGAAACGCTTCTTCTCTCGCAGAACCAGGGACCCCGCGCATGACCCGCACGACCGTCCTCAAGAACCTCCGCATCGTCGATCCTTCCCGCGACCTCGACGAAGCCGGCTCCATCGTCATCGAGAATGGCAGGATCGCCGCCATCGGCAGCGGCGCGCAGAACCAGGGCGTGCCCGAGGGCGCCGAGATCGTCGACGGGCGCGGCATGATCGCCGCTCCCGGCCTCGTCGATGCCCGGGTCTTCGTCGGCGAGCCCGGCGCGGAGCACCGCGAGACCATCGAATCGGCCTCCCGCGCGGCGGCGGCCGGCGGCGTCACCACCTTCATCATGATGCCGGACACCGATCCCGTCATCGACGACATCGCGCTGGTCGAATTCGTGCTGAAGACGGCACGTGACAAGGCCGTGGTGAACATCCACGCGGCGGCCGCGCTCACCAAGCATCTCGCCGGCGAGGAGATGACGGAATTCGGCCTGCTCAAGGCGGCCGGCGCCGTCGCCTTCACCAATGGCCGCAACCCGATGCACAATGCACAGGTGCTGCGCCGCGCCATGACCTATGCCCGCGAATTCGGCAGCGTCATTTCGCTGGAGACGCGCGACAAGCATCTGGGCGCCGGCGGGGTGATGAATGAGGGGCTTCTGGCAAGCTGGCTCGGCCTTTCCGGCACGCCGCGCGAGGCCGAACTCATCCCGCTCGAACGGGACCTGCGCATCGCCGGCCTCACCCGCGCGAAATACCATGCCGCACAGATCTCGGTGCCGGAATCGGCGGAGGCCGTGAAGATCGCCCGCGAGCGCGGCGCGAACGTCACCTGCGCCGCCTCGATCAACCACCTGACGTTGAACGAGAACGACATCGGCGAATACCGCACCTTCTTCAAGCTCTCCCCACCCCTGCGCGGCGAGGACGACCGCAAGGCGATGGTGGATGCGCTGGCCCGGGGCGAGATCGACATCATCGTCTCCTCCCACGACCCGCAGGACGTCGACACCAAGCGCCTGCCCTTCGCGGATGCCGCGGACGGCGCCATCGGCCTCGAAACCATGCTGGCTGCGGCGCTCCGCCTCCACCACAGCGGCGAGGTTCCGCTGATGCGCCTCATCGATGCGCTCTCGACACGCCCGGCAAAGATCTTCGGCCTCGATGCCGGCACGCTGGCGCCGGGCGCCCGCGCCGACATCGTGCTGATCGATCCGGACGAGCCGTGGCTCGCCGTCAAGGACGGCTTCGTTTCGCGCTCGAAGAACACGCCGTTCGAAGATGCCCGCTTTACGGGGCGCGCCGTTAGCACCTATGTTGCCGGCGAACGGGTGCATTCGCTCGGCTGACGGGACGCGGCGAATTGCCCCTCATCCGCCCTGCCGGGCACCTTCTCCCCGCAGGCGGGGAGAAGGAGACTTGCCGCAACGCTTCCATTCCCCTCCCCGCTTGTGAGGAGGGGGTCAGGGACAGAGCGGTTCCATGGAAAGAGACGTCTCGGGGGAGAACACAGTGTCCGACATCTTCACCTGGCAGCTCGGCGCCTTGCCGACGCTGGCCGCCCTCGCCTTCGGCTATCTTCTCGGCTCCATCCCCTTCGGCCTGATCCTCACCCGCATGGCCGGGCTCGGCGATGTGCGCGCCATCGGCTCCGGCAATATCGGCGCGACGAACGTCCTGCGCACCGGCAACAAGAAACTCGCCGCCGCAACGCTGCTGCTCGACGCGCTGAAGGGCACGGCGGCGGCGGCCATCGCCTCGCGCTGGGGGCTCGATGCCGGCATCGCGGCGGGCCTTGCCGCCTTTCTCGGCCATCTCTTTCCCGTCTGGCTCGGCTTCAAGGGCGGCAAGGGCGTCGCGACCTATGTCGGCGTGCTGCTCGGCCTCGTGCCGGTCATGGTGGCGGTCTTCGCCGCGGTCTGGATCGGCATGGCCTATCTCACCCGCTATTCGTCGCTCTCGGCCCTGGTTGCAACAATCGTATCTCCGGTTGTATTGTGGTTCCTCGGTCACGAGAAGGTGGCGCTGCTCTTCGCCGTTCTCACCGTGATCACCTGGTGGAAGCATCGGGCCAATATCGGCCGCCTGATGAACGGCACCGAAAGCAGGATCGGCAGCAAGGGATAGCCATGGACGACCGCAGCGCAAGGACAAGGGGAATTGCGCTGACGGAACGACAGAGGATTGCCTGGCTGCGGCTGATCCGCAGCGACAATGTCGGTCCGGTCACCTTCCGCGAGCTCATCAATCATTTCGGCAGCGCCGAGACGGCGCTGGAAATGCTGCCGGAACTCTCCCGCCGCGGCGGGGCCTCGCGCAGCATCCGCGTCGCCGGCCGGGCCGAGGCGGAACGGGAGCTGGAAATCGCCGAGCGGCACGGCGCCGGCTTCGTGGGCATCGGCGAGCCGGATTATCCCCCGCTCCTGCGCCAGATCGACGGCGCGCCGCCGCTTCTCGCCGTCAAGGGCAACCGCAAGGTCACGCCGGCGCCGGCCGTCGGCATCGTCGGCGCGCGCAACGCCTCGATCTCCGGCATCAAGTTCGCCAGCCTCGTCGCGCGGGAGGTCGGCCGCACCGGCTATGTCGTCGTGTCGGGCCTTGCGCGCGGCATCGATACGGCGGCCCACCGCGCCAGCCTTTCCACCGGCACCATCGCCGCCATGGCCGGCGGGCTCGACAAGCCCTATCCGCCGGAAAACATCGGCCTGCTGGAGGAGCTGACGGACGGACAGGGCCTTGCCGTCAGCGAAATGCCCTTCGGCTGGGAGCCGCGGGCGCGGGACTTTCCCCGCCGCAACCGGCTGATCGCCGGCATGGCGCTCGGGCTGGTGGTCGTGGAGGCGGCGGTGCGCTCCGGCTCGCTGATCACGGCGCGCAACGCGGCCGATTTCGGCCGGCTGGTCTTCGCCGTGCCCGGCTCGCCGCTCGATCCGCGCTGCGAAGGCACCAACGGCCTGCTCAAGGACGGCGCGACCATCACCACGACGCCGGAGGATGTGCTGGAGGCCCTGCGGCCGCTGTCGGAGCCGGACCTCTTCACCCCCCGCCCCGGTGCTGGCGAGCCGGCGGAGGACGTCGCGCCCCGCCTGCGGCTGCCGCCGAGCGACGGGGAGCGTGACCGTATCGCGGATGCGCTGAGCCAGGTGCCCGCCGAGATCGACGAGATCATCCGCCACACCGGCATTCCGGCCGCGACGGTCTATCTCGTCCTTCTAGAACTTGACCTTGCCGGCCGGCTTCAGCGGCATGTCGGCGGCGGCGTCTCGCTGAACCTTGAATGACAGCGGGCGCAACCCCGCCAGGATATCGCCCGCCTCCATATAGGCCATCTCGATGAAATAGCGCAGGACGTCCGCACCCTCGTTGTTCACGACGGTGCGCAGCTCGCCCAGCATCTGGCGGCTGTAGGCGATGTTCTCCTCTGCCGTATGCGGCGGAAGCGCAGGTCTGGTGGGTTTCGAGTTCATGGCTTTCCCGTTGTGCCTACGTTTCGGAATCACCGAAAGGTTGCAATTCCTCTCCCTAGGAAACGATACAACGATTATTTATAATTGCAACACCACAATAATCTCGTATTGGTTGCATCTCGTTGCATTCGACTAATTTCAACCCTACCTCTTGACCCGAACGCTTTCCCTGTTCATGTCGAGACACGACTTTCCGGCGGATAAACGCCCTTTCGCCGCGCATCCAACCCTGCGGCGCCCGGTATCAGAGAAAATGACGATGAATGTTGTAGTTGTGGAATCGCCCGCCAAGGCCAAGACGATCAACAAGTATCTCGGCCCCGGCTACAAGGTGCTCGCCTCCTTCGGCCATGTGCGCGACCTGCCGGCCAAGGACGGCTCCGTGCGCCCGGACGAGGACTTCGAAATGTCCTGGGAAGTCGACAGCGCGTCCGCCAAGCGCATCAAGGACATCGCCGACGCGATGAAGTCCTCCGACGGCCTCATTCTCGCGACCGACCCGGATCGCGAGGGGGAAGCCATTTCCTGGCATGTGCTGGACGTGCTCAAGAAGAAGAAGGTGATCGGCGACAAGCCGGTCAAGCGCGTCGTCTTCAACGCCATCACCAAGTCGGCCGTGCTCGATGCCATGCGCAACCCGCGCGACATCGATATTTCGCTGGTGGATGCCTATCTCGCCCGCCGCGCGCTCGACTATCTCGTCGGCTTCAACCTGTCGCCGGTGCTCTGGCGCAAGCTGCCGGGCGCGCGCTCGGCCGGCCGCGTGCAGTCGGTCGCGCTGCGCCTCGTCTGCGACCGCGAGTCCGAGATCGAGCGCTTCGTCTCGGAAGAATACTGGAACCTTTCCGCGCTCCTGAAGACCCCGCGCGGCGACGAATTCGAGGCGCGCCTCGTCTCGGCCGAAGGCAAGCGCCTGCAGGCGAAGTCCATCGGCAACGGCGAGGAGGCGAACCGCCTCAAGGCCCTGCTCGACGGCGCGGCCTACCGCGTCGAGAGCGTCGAGGCCAAGCCGACGAAGCGCAACCCGGCCCCGCCCTTCACCACTTCCACGCTCCAGCAGGCCGCCTCCTCCAAGCTCGGCTTCTCGGCCTCGCGCACCATGCAGGTCGCGCAGCGGCTCTATGAGGGCATCGACATCGGCGGCGAGACGGTCGGTCTCATCACCTATATGCGTACCGATGGCGTGCAGATGGCGCCGGAGGCGATCGACGCGGCCCGCAAGGCCGTCGGCGAGCAGTTCGGCGCGCGCTACGTGCCGGAAAAGCCCCGCTTCTACTCCACCAAGGCCAAGAACGCCCAGGAAGCCCACGAGGCGATCCGCCCGACCTCCTTCGACCGCACGCCGGACCAGGTGCGCCGCTATCTCGATCCCGACCAGCTTCGCCTCTACGATCTCGTCTGGAAGCGCGGCATCGCCAGCCAGATGGCCTCCGCCGAGATCGAGCGCACCACCGTCGAGATCGAGGCCGACAACGGCGGCCGCAAGGCTGGCCTTCGCGCCACCGGCTCGGTCATCCGCTTCGATGGCTTCATCGCCGCCTATACGGACCAGAAGGAAGACGGCGAGCAGCCGGACGAGGGTGACGAGGACGGCCGCCTGCCGGAGATCAACGCCCAGGAAAAGCTCGACAAGCAGAAGGTGAACGCCACGCAGCACTTCACCGAGCCGCCGCCGCGCTATTCCGAAGCCTCGCTCATCAAGAAGATGGAAGAGCTCGGCATCGGCCGTCCGTCGACCTATGCCGCGACGCTGGCCACGCTGCGCGACCGCGAATATATCATCATCGACAAGCGCAAGCTGATCCCGGAGGCCAAGGGCCGGCTCGTCACCGCCTTCCTCGAAAGCTTCTTCACCCGCTATGTCGAATACGATTTCACGGCGGACCTCGAAGAGAAGCTCGACAAGATCTCGGCCGGCGAGCTCGACTGGAAGCAGGTTCTCCGCGACTTCTGGAAGGACTTCTTCGCCCAGATCGAGGACACCAAGGAGCTGCGCGTCACCAACGTTCTCGACGCGCTGAACGAGGAACTGGCGCCGCTCGTCTTCCCCAAGCGCGAGGACGGCAGCGATCCGCGTATCTGCCAGGTCTGCGGCACCGGCAAGCTCTCGCTCAAGCTCGGCAAGTTCGGCGCCTTCGTCGGCTGCTCGAACTATCCGGAATGCAACTATACCCGCCAGCTTTCCGCCGACGGCGGCGCGGATGCGGAGGCGGCCGCCTCCAACGAGCCGCAGAGCCTCGGCAAGGACCCGCATACCGGCGAGGAGATCACGCTGCGCAACGGCCGCTTCGGGCCCTATGTCCAGCGCGGCGACGGCAAGGAGGCCAAGCGCGCCAGTCTGCCGAAGGGCTGGACGCCGGCGAGCATCGACCATGAGAAGGCGCTTGCCCTGCTCTCGCTGCCGCGCGACATCGGCCAGCATCCCGAGACCGGCAAGATGATCTCCGCCGGCATCGGCCGCTACGGCCCGTTCCTGCTGCATGACGGCAGCTATGCCAATCTCGAGACCGTCGAGGACGTGTTCTCCATCGGCCTCAACCGCGCCGTGACCGTGATCGCCGACAAGCAGTCGAAGGGCCCGGGCCGTGGCCGCTCCGCGCCGGCCGCGCTGAAAACGCTGGGCGACCACCCGGATGGCGGCGCGATCACCGTTCGCGACGGCAAGTACGGTCCCTATGTCAACTGGGGCAAGGTCAACGCCACCCTGCCCAAGGGCAAGGCTGCCGACAGCGTCACGCTGGAAGAGGCCCTGGTGCTGATCGCCGACAAGGCCGGCAAGATGCCGGCCAAGGGCAAGAAAGCCCCGGCGAAGGCCAAGACCACGAAAACGGCCAAGGCCGGCGAAACCAAGACGGCAAAGCCGAAGGCGAAGGCTGCGGCCAAGCCCAAGGCGGCCGCAAAGGCAAAGAAGGCGTGAGGCCATGACGAAGGAACCACGCAGCCGGGCAGGACACGAAAGACGGCCCGGCCGCGCGGGCCGTGACCTGCCGCCTGCCGACAATGCCCCGATCATCCACGGCGCCGTCCCGCCGCGCGACGTGCTGCTGCGCTTCATTGCCGAGCATCCGGAACAGGCCTCCAAGCGCGAGCTCGCCAAGGCCTTCGGCCTGAAGGGCGAGGCGCGGGTGGAGCTGAAGGCGCTGCTGAAATCCTTCGAGGAAGACGGGCTACTGGAAAAGCGCCGCAAGTCGCTGGTGCGGCCGGGCGCCCTGCCCCCCGTCACCGTGCTCGACATCACC
The DNA here is from genome assembly GCF_033705735.1 of Shinella zoogloeoides. Taxonomy (NCBI): domain Bacteria; kingdom Pseudomonadati; phylum Pseudomonadota; class Alphaproteobacteria; order Hyphomicrobiales; family Rhizobiaceae; genus Shinella; species Shinella zoogloeoides. Next base: position 904,465 of record NZ_CP131130.1, on the reverse strand, counting down.
ACCCGCGACGTCGACGGCGAGCTGATCGGCCGCCCGGCCGAATGGCTCGACGATGCGGGCGTCGCGCCCGCCGTGCTGATCCGCCAGTCGAGCGGGCCGCGCAAGGACAAGGCGCCGGTGGCAGGGCTCGGCGACCGGGTGCTGGCAAAGATCTTCCCCGCCAAGGAACGCGGCGGGCCGGCCTATACGGGCCGCGTCATCAAGGTCCTCGACAAGAAGAAGAATTCCGGCATGGGCGTCTTCCGCTCCATGGCGGGCGGCGGCGGGCGCATCATGCCCATCGACCGGCGCGGCGAGGAGATGGAGGTCGACTCGGAATTCACCGCGGGCGCCAAGGACGGCGACCTCGTCGAGATCGATGTCGTGCGCATGGGCCGCTATGGCCTGCCGCGCGCGCAGATCAAGGGCGTGGTCGGCTCCGTCGCCTCGGAAAAGGCGATCTCGATGATCGCCATCCACGCCCACGGCATTCCCTATATCTTTCCCGATGCCGTCATCCGCGAGGCGGAGGCTGCCGGTCCCGCCACCATGTCGCATCGCGAGGACTGGCGGAGCCTGCCGCTCATCACCATCGACCCCGCAGACGCCAAGGACCACGACGACGCGGTCTTCGCCGAGCCGGACACCTCGCCCGACAATCCGGGCGGCGTGATCGTCACCGTCGCCATCGCCGATGTCAGCTACTATGTCCGCCCGAAATCGGCGCTCGACCGCGAGGCGCTGAAGCGCGGCAATTCGGTCTATTTCCCGGATCGCGTCGTACCGATGCTGCCGGAACGCATCTCCAACGACCTCTGCTCGCTGAAGGAAGGCGTCGACCGCCCGGCGCTCGCCGTGCGCATGGTCTTCTCGCATGAGGGGCGGAAGGCGAGCCACACCTTCCACCGCATCATGATGAAGAGCGCGGCCAAGCTCTCCTACCAGCAGGCGCAGGCCGCCATCGACGGCGCGCCGGACGACAAGACCGGCCCGATCCTCGAAACGATCCTGAAGCCACTCTGGCAGGCCTATCGCATCCTCACGGCCGGCCGGAACCGCCGCCAGCCGCTCGAACTCGACATGCCGGAACGCAAGATCCTCCTGAAGGAGGACGGCACCGTGGACCGGGTCGTCGTGCCGCCGCGGCTCGATGCGCACAAGCTCATCGAGGAGATGATGATCCAGGCCAACGTCGCGGCTGCCGAGACGCTGGAGAAGAAGAAGCAGGTCCTCGTCTACCGCGTGCACGACGCCCCCTCGCTTGCCAAGCAGGAGGTGCTGCGCGAGTTCCTCCAGACGCTCGACATCTCGCTGGTCAAGGGCGGCAACATGCGCTCCAACCATTTCAACGGCATCCTCGCCAAGGCCAAGGACAAGCCGTTCGAGCAGATGGTCAATGAAATGGTGCTGCGCTCTCAGAGCCAGGCGATCTACAGCCCGGAGAATATCGGCCATTTCGGCCTGAACCTCATGAAATACGCCCATTTCACCTCGCCGATCCGCCGCTATGCGGACCTGATCGTGCACCGGGCGCTGGTCGGCTCGCTCGGCCTCGGCGAAGGTGGCATCACGCCGGACGAAGAAGCCGTGCTCGACGATATCGCGGCGGAAATCTCGACCTTCGAGCGCCGCGCCATGGCGGCCGAGCGCGATACGGTCGACCGGCTGATCGCCCATCACCTTGCCGGGCGCATCGGCGAGGAATTCGACGGCCGCGTCTCCGGCGTCACCAAGGCGGGACTTTTTGTCACCCTGCCGGAGTATGGCGCCGATGGTTTCGTGCCTATATCCCTGCTCGGACGCGACTATTACATCTACGACGAGGCCCATCAGGCGCTTTCCGGCGAAAAGACCGGGCTCGGCTACCGTCTCGGGGATGAAGTGCGTGTGAGGCTCGCGGAAGCGGTGCCGCTCGCCGGTTCGCTCCGGTTCGACGTGATCAGCGAGGGACGCAAGATGCCGACGGCGGTGCGCTCCTTCCACAAGTCGGGCCGGCGCAAGGGTGGCGCGCCGAGACGCCAGCCGGGCACGCGCCCGCCCCGCGGCAAACGCTAGGCCATACAGCGGCCGGCAGGAGACACGACATGCAGACGAACGAAACCGACGGCAGCACACAGCATTTCGGCGACATGCCGGCCACTGCCCCCGCCGAGCGCCCGCTCGGGCGCGCCATCAAGCGCGGCATGCTGAACCGCTGCCCGGCCTGCGGCACCGGCAAGCTTTTCCGCTCCTACGTCAAGCCGGTCGATCATTGCGCCGCCTGCGGCGAGGACTACACGCACCAGCGCGCCGACGACCTGCCACCCTATCTCGTCATCACCATCGTCGGCCATATCGTCGTCGGCGGCTACATGGCGACGGACCTCATCTGGCCGCTCAGCACCTGGCAGCACCTCGCGATCTGGACACCGATCACGCTCATCCTGTCCCTCCTCCTGCTGCAGCCCATCAAGGGCGGCGCCATCGGCCTGCAATGGGCGCTGAAGATGCACGGCTTCGGCGACAAGCGGGAGGAAGCGGAAGAATCGCCCGCCTACGGCGACAGAACCGCATGACCGCGGTCCGGCCCGTCGATGCAGCCTCTATCCTGCTTCTCGATCGGTCGGGCGGCGGAATACGCGTGCTGGTCGGCCGGCGCAGCAGCCGACATGTCTTCATGCCGGACGTCTATGTCTTTCCCGGCGGTCGGCGCGATGCGACGGACCGCCTGGTTCCCGTCTCCGGTCCGCTGAACCCGCTCGCCTGCGAGCGGCTTGCACTGCGGACGGGCACGCGATGTTCCGATTCGCGCCTGCGCGCCCTCGGCGTGGCGGCGCTGCGCGAACTCTACGAGGAGGCCGGCATCGCCGTCGGCCGCCCGCTGGACGCCATGGCCGGGGGCGACCTCCCCTTCCGGCCGGACCTTTCCAACCTGCGCTTCCTCGCCCGCGCCATCACGCCCGCCGGCATGGTGCGGCGTTTCGATACCCGCTTCTTCACGCTCTTTACCGACGAAGCCGGCATCGATCCGGCCGGCGCGACCGCAAGCCACGAGCTGGAAGACGTGCAATGGATCGATATTTTTGATCACGGGGGCATCGATATGCCCGACATAACCGTATTGATCCTTGAAGAGCTTCGAAAAAGCATTCAGGAAGACAAGTCTTTACCCTTCGGGAGAGCCGCACCGCTGTATTACACCCAGCGCGGGCGCTTCCTGCGGGACCTGCTTTGAGGATCGATTGCATATGACGCAGCCGCAATCCGGCACAACCGGCCCGGTGGAGCACATTCACCGGCGGTCTCTCATTGCAGCCATCGCGGCCATTTCCGCAGTCGGCATCGCCATGGGCCTCGGTCTCCCGCTGCTCTCCATCATCATGGAAAAGCGCGGCATCTCCTCCACGATGATCGGCATCAATTCCGCCATGGCCGGCATCGCCGCCATGGCCGCCGCGCCCTTCACGACGCGCCTTGCGCATGACTGGGGCACCTCCACGACCATGCTCGGCGCGATCCTGCTCGCCGCTGTCAGCGGCCTCGGCTTCTACTACATCGAGAATTTCTGGCTGTGGTTCCCGCTGCGCCTCGTCTTCCACGGCGCGACGACCATGCTCTTCATCCTCTCCGAGTTCTGGATCAACGCGGCGGCGCCGCCGCGCCGGCGCGGGCTGGTGCTCGGCATCTATGCGACCGTGCTGTCGCTCGGCTTCGCCACCGGCCCCCTCATCTTCTCGCTGATCGGCAGCGACGGCGTGCTGCCCTTCGCGCTCGGGGCCGCGATCATCCTGCTCGCCGCCGTTCCCATCTTCATCGCGCGCGGCGAGAGCCCGATCATCGACGAGAAGCCGGAGCTGCATTTCATGCGCTACATCCTTCTCGTGCCGACGGCGACGGCGGCAGTCTTCATCTTCGGAGCTGTGCAGGTGGGCGGGCTTTCGCTGCTGCCGATCTACGGCACGCGCGCCGGCTTCACCGAATCGCAGGCCGCCCTGCTGCTCACCGTCATGGGCATCGGCAACATGGCCTTCCAGATCCCGCTCGGCATGCTTTCCGACCGCATGCGGGACCGCCGGAGCCTCCTGACGATCATGGCCGCCATCGGCCTCGTCGGCGCGCTCTCGCTGCCCGTCATCTCGCATAACTGGCTGCTGATGGCGGCGGTGCTGCTCGTGTGGGGCGGCTGCGTGGCGGGCCTCTACACGATCGGCCTCAGCCATCTCGGCTCCCGCCTCACCGGCGCGGATCTCGCCGCCGCCAACGCCGCCTTCATCTTCTGCTATGCGGTCGGCACGGTGGTCGGGCCGCAGGCGATCGGCGCGGCGATGGATGTCGGCGGCAATGACGGTTTTGCCTGGGCAATCGTCGGTTTCTTCGGCCTTTACCTGGTACTTTCTCTGGTGCGGATGGTTTTCCGGCCGAAACGGGCTTGACTTTTCGGGCGCGATTTGTAGTTTCCGGCCAGATTTAAAGCCGTGGAACAGAATGGCTGTCCGCGGCTTCGTTTTTCATAAAGGCAGGACGACCATGGCCAAGGCTACCACCATCAAGATCAAGCTGCTGTCGACGGCCGACACCGGTTTCTTCTACGTGACCACGAAGAACAGCCGTACGATGACGGACAAGATGACCAAGACCAAGTACGACCCGGTCGCCAAGAAGCACGTCGAATTCAAGGAAACCAAGATCAAGTGATCCTGGGAGCCCTTTGAGGTTCGCAAAGGCGCTGGACGGAAACGTCCGGCGCCTTTTCTTTTGCCCCCTCGCCTGCAACCTCCTGCAACCGTCCGAATCGAAACGCCGCCCCCGTTTCCGGGAGCGGCGTCGAAACGGGGGTCGGTCAGGCACGACGACGGCACGAGGATTCCGTTTATGTCGTAGCTGACCGACCGACCCCACGACCCAGGAGATGCGGCGGACCTAGCATCATGGGGTAACCGGTTGTGCGGGCTTGTTTCCCGCCTATGAGTTGAGCATCGCGCGAAAGAGAAAAAAAATCAACGAATTCTTAACGCTCGCGGACCGCGTCCTTGTCTCATAGTTAACCGCCGGGCTCTGTTTTGTTCCATCGAGCGGCAGTTTCGTCATGGAAGGCGACACAGCGACGGGCAACCGATTCGATCGTGGCACGAGCAAATCTACAACCGAGGAAACCTGCCGCCCTCACACGGCCAGATTGCGAAATCTGCAAGCCGTTGATTAGCTTCATCAAAAATGAATGGTACGACATACGGCCGAAAACCTGCCGAGAGACGTCAAGTTAACATGCGTCCAGGAATGCCCGGCAACTGCCCGGAATCAAAGGTAAATGCCGGAAATGTGAATGCCCCTGTGGAAAAGCCGCTCAGGCGGCCGCGGCCACAACCCGGTTGCGGCCCGAGCGCTTGGCCTCGTAGAGCGCGGCGTCGGCACGCTTCACCAGCGCCTCGGGGCTGTCCCCTTCCGGCAGGATCGAGGCGATGCCCATGGACGCGGTGATCGGCAGGAAGACATCCGTGCCGGGAACGCGGAAGGGCTCCCGCTCGACGATCGCCCGCAGGCGCTCGGCGACGCCCGCCGCCATCTCGGCGGAGGTATCGGGCATGACCAGCACGAACTCCTCCCCGCCATAGCGGCAGGCAAGGTCCGCGCCGCGCACGGCGGAGCGCACGCGGCTGGCGAATTCGCGCAGCACGGCATCGCCCGCATCGTGGCCATAGGTGTCGTTGACCAGCTTGAAGCGGTCGATATCCGTCATGCAGACGGAGAGCGCGCGGCCGCGCGCGGTCGCGCGGTCGATCAGCAGCTTCATGTGGTTGTCGAGATAGCGGCGGTTGTGCAGGCCCGTCAGACCGTCGGTGACGGCAAGCTCGATGGTCTGGCGCACGCTGGCGCGCAGGCGGTCGTTGCAGCGCTTGCGGCGGATCTGCGTGAGGCTGCGGGCGATCAGCTCGTTGGGATCGATCGGGCGCACCAGATAGTCGGTGACACCGAGATCCAGCGCCCGCACGACCATGTCGTCGTCGCCCTGCTCGGCGATCAGCAGGATCGGCAGGAAGCGCGTGCGCTCCAGCGAGCGAAGCTGCGAGCAGAGACGCAGCGGATCATAGTCCTCGAAATTGGCGTTGACGATCACCAGCTCGTAATTGCTCTCGGCCGCCTGGAAGAGCGCGGCCTGCGGGTCGGACATGCAGGTGACGTCGGCGATGGGCTTCAGCGCGCGGGCGATGCGCTCCTGCGAAGTGGCGCGGCCATCGACGAGCAGGACGTCGCCCGGCTCGTCGCCGAGATTGCTTTCCAGCCCGTCCTCAAGGGATATCGCGCGGGCCGTCGCGGCGCGCAGGCGCAGCTCGTCCGTCAGCGTCTTGAGGCGCACGAGGCTCTTGACCCGCGACATGAGCTGCAGATCATTGACCGGCTTGGTCAGGAAGTCGTCGGCGCCGGCCTTGAGGCCGCGCACGCGGTCGGAGGGCTGGTCGAGCGCCGTGACCATGACGACGGGAATATGGGCGGTGCGCGGATTGGCCTTCAGCCGCTCGCAGACCTCGAAGCCGTCGATGCCCGGCATCATGATGTCGAGGAGAATGAGGTCGACCTGGGTGCTCTCGCAGATGGACAGGGCCTCGTAGCCGTTCTCGGCCGTCAGCACGTCGAAATATTCCGCCAGGAGCCGCGCTTCGAGCAGCTTCACATTGGCCGGGATATCGTCGACGACGAGGATGCGCGCTGTCATGTCGGCCTCACGCGTCCCCGAGATAGGTCTTGATGGTCTCGATGAACTTCGGCACGGAGATCGGCTTGGAGACATAGGCCTCGCAGCCGCCCTGCCGGATCCGCTCCTCGTCGCCCTTCATCGCGAAGGCCGTGACGGCGATCACGGGGATGACATGCAACTCGTCGTCCTCCTTCAGCCACTTGGTAACCTCGAGGCCGGAGACTTCCGGGAGCTGGATGTCCATCAGGATCAGGTCGGGACGGTGCTTGCGCGCGAGATCGAGGGCCTCCATCCCGTTCCGGGTCTGGATGGTCGCATAGCCGGATGCCTCGATGAGGTCCCGGAAGAGCTTCATGTTCAGCTCGTTGTCCTCGACAATCATGACCTGCTTGGGCATCGTGCGTCCCTGTTCCTCTCGCCGGCCTTGCAACCGTCCGGGAGATAGATAAGTTGCGGCGAAGCCGAAATCCCCCAGCCCGACCGCAGCCACGTTAGCGTCACTTGGTTGATGAAAAGGTAAATTTCCCGAAGGAAAAGGATGAAACGCCAAAAAGAAACACCCGCGCGCGAAGACGCGGATGCGACCGCCCTTTCCATCCTCGGCTGGCTGGCCGGAGAGCCGGAGCTCCTGTCGCGTTTCCTGGCGCTGACGGGTGTCGCCCCCGGCGAAGTCCGCAACGCGGTAAACGACCACGGCTTCCTTGCCGGCCTCGTCGATTTCCTCATGGAGCACGAGCCGACGCTTCTGGCTTTCAGCGCCGCGACGGGCATCCAGCCGGAGGCCGTCGTCCACGCCCATGCGGTCCTGTCCGGCCCCCATGGCGGCGGCGACTTCTGACAAGCCGGCCCCTGCGGGCCATCCTGCGCATGCCTGTGCATCGTCATGCGTTCAGCCCTTCTTCCCGTTGAGACTCGCGAATTTAGGCGGTAATGTCGCGATGTTCAATATTTGTTCCAGATCATGAGCACCGCCGACATGCGTTTTCCGGGCTTCTGCCGCGACTGCCTTGCCGGGCAGCCTGCGGGCCTGCGCCGATGCCGGGCCTGCGGCAGCCCCCGCCTCCTCTATCACGGCGAGCTCTACGACCTGACGCTCGCCCATATCGACTGCGACGCCTTCTATGCGGCAATCGAGAAGCGCGATAATCCGGAGCTCGCCGACAAGCCGGTGATCATCGGCGGCGGCAAGCGCGGCGTCGTCTCCACGGCCTGCTACATCGCGCGCATCCATGGCGTGCGCTCGGCCATGCCGATGTTCAAGGCACTGGAAGCCTGCCCGGACGCCGTCGTCATCAAGCCGGACATGGAAAAATACGTCAAGGTCGGCCGCGAAGTGCGCGCGATGATGCAGGAGCTGACACCGCTCGTGCAGCCGATCTCCATCGACGAGGCGTTCCTGGAGCTGAAGGGCACCGAGCGGCTGCACCACGATCCCCCTGCCCGCGTGCTGGCGCGCTTCACCCAGCGCGTGGAGAAGGAGATCGGCATCACCATTTCCGTCGGGCTTTCCTACTGCAAGTTCCTCGCCAAGGTCGCCTCGGACCTCAACAAGCCGCGCGGCTTTTCCATCATCGGCGCGGCCGAAGCGCTGGATTTCCTGCGCGACAAGCCGGTGCGGCTGATCTGGGGCGTCGGCAAGGCCTTTGCCGAGACGCTGGAGCGCGACGGCATCCGCAGCGTCGGCCAGCTCCAGACGATGGAGGAAACCGACCTGATGCGCCGCTACGGCGTCATGGGCAAGCGGCTCTTCCACCTGTCGCGCGGGCAGGACGACCGCGAGGTGCATCCCAACGACCCCGCCAAGAGCGTTTCGGCCGAGACGACCTTCTTCGACGACATCTCGCGCTATGACGAACTCACCGCGCATCTGCGCCGGCTGAGCGAGAAGGTCGCCACGCGGCTGCGCAAGTCCGGCATTGCCGGCCACACCGTCGTGCTCAAGCTGAAGACGGCGGACTTCAAGAGCCGCACGCGCAACCGCAAGCTCGAAGACCCGACCATGCTCGCCGACCGGATCTTCCGCACCGGCATGGAGCTCCTGCGCAAGGAAGCGGACGGCACGAAATACCGCCTGATCGGCATCGGCGTGAGCGATCTTGCCGATCCCGGCCGCGCCGATCCGCCCGATCTCGTCGATCCCGCCGCAACGCGCCGCGCGGCGGCGGAAGCCGCGATGAACACGCTGCGCGACAAGTTCGGCAAGGCGAGCGTGGAGACCGGCTATACGTTCGGCAAGAACGGCCCGGAGCGCTTTCACGGAAAGTTGACTGTCAAGACGTCGGGGAAAACCGGCGATCCCGGCGAATAAAACCCCGCCGGCCCGCGTCCTTCCCTGCATCGGGATGGCACGGATCGTGCCGACCGCGCGGGTGCATCAAGCCTTCCTTAAGCCCGATGTCCTAGGCTTGCCACCGGTTTGTATTGCGTACGGATGGGTTACATGAAGTTTCGCCTCGCCACTGGCATGAGCATTCTGGGCCTGATGCTGAGCTGCACCACCGTGCTCGGCGGAACGCTGGAAGGGCCGCTCCAGATCATGGTGTCGAAGGACCGCCAGGAGCTGAAGATCTATGACGGCGGCGTGGTGGTGGCCACCTCGCGCGTCTCCACCGGCAAGGCCGGCCACGGGACGCCGACCGGCATCTTCTCGATCCTCGAAAAGAAGCGCTCGCATTTCTCCAATATCTACGACAGCGCGCCGATGCCCTTCATGCAGCGGCTCACCTGGTCGGGCATCGCGCTGCATGCATCCAACAGCGTGCCGTCCTACCCCGCCTCGCATGGCTGCGTGCGCCTGCCGAACGATTTCGCCAAGACGCTGTTTTCCGTCACGCGGCGCGGCGGCCACGTGCTGATCACCGACGGCGAGGTCGCGCCGCAGCGCATCGTGCACGATGCGCTCTTCCGGCCCTCCGTCGTCGTGCCCGACACGCCGCTGCTTTCCGATGCGGGCCTGCGCCCCGCGCTCATCGAGGCCGGCGACAAGAGCGTCGAGGTGGCGATGACCGATCCGAAGCCGGAAATCCTCACCCCGGCCGTGGAGCGCACCGAACAGGACCCGATCCGCATCCTCGTCACCCGCCGCGGGGAGCGTGAGATGCTGCTCGACCTCCAGCGAATGCTGACGGACCTCGGCTACGATGCCGGCGTGCCCGACGGGCGCCACGGCAAGCAGACGGTCGTCGCCATCCGCGCCTTCCAGCTCGCCGAAGGGCTCAAGGAGGACGGCATGGTGACGCCGGAACTCCTCGCCGCCGTCTATGCGAAAGCCGGCAAGGGCACGCCGCCGAACGGCCAGATCCTCGTGCGCCAGAAATTCACGCCGCTCATCGAGGAGCCGATCACCATCCGCGAACCGGAGATCGCGCTCGGCACGCACTTCCTGCTCGCCCGCGACGTCGATGCCGACAAGGGCACGGCCGAATGGTACGGCGTGAGCATGGACAACCAGCTCCCGAAGGCCACCATGAAGCGCCTCCGCATCACCACCGAGGCCGACGCCGAAGCACCGGACGCCATCGCGAGGACGCTCGACCGGCTCGATATTCCGGAAGAGACGCGCAACCACATCTCCCGCCTCGTCAGCGAAGGCGCGTCGCTCTCCATCTCCGACACCGGCCTCGGCCCGGAAACCGGCAACGGCACGGACTTCATCACCGTGACCCGCAAGGTGCAGAAGGCGGATGCCGCAGTCGTGCAGGGCAAGAAGAAGAAAAAGAAGAAGTCCTCGATCACGGTCGTCAACTGAACGGGCCGGACCTCAAGCCGGCAAGGTTCTGCCGGTTGGAAAGCGCCAGCCAAGCCGTACACCGAGCGTCCCGAGGGCGATCAGAACCATGCCGAGCGCCTGCGCGATCCCGAGCGGGTGGCCATAGACGATCCAGTCGATGAGAATCGCGACCAGCGGATAGATGAAGGTCAGCACGCCGATGACCGGCGTCGACAGCTTCGGATAGGCCGAATACATGAGCACATAGGCAATGCCCGTGTGCAGGATGCCGATGCCGAGAAGCCATCCCCAGGACGCTGTCGGAATGGAACGGAAGATATCGGCAAACGGGGCAAGCAGGATGGTGCCGACAACGGTCTGGCACAAGGCCGTCACCTCCGGGCGTTGCTGCCCGAGGCCTTTCGCGAGAATGGTCGCGATCGCATAAAGCAGCGCGGCGCCAAGCGTCAGCGCGATCCCGACCACCCATGTCGTGTCGACCGCGCCGGAGGAGACGACAAGACCGCTGGCGAGAACGACGCCGATAAACGCACCGACCATCCAGACGACCTGATCGAGCGTGATCCGCTCCTTGAGGAACAGCACGCCGATCAGGACCACGAAGAAGGGCTGGATATGGTAGACGATCGTCGTCGTGGCGATCGATGTCATCGCGAATCCGGCAAAGAACGCGATCCAGCTCAGGACCATGCAAACACCGCCGAGCGCAGCCAGCGCCAGCCGGGCCGACGAAAGGTCGCGGGCCGGCAGATAGCCACGTATCAGGCACCATGCACCGAGAAAGACGGTACCGAAGGCGCACCGCCAGAAAACCGTCGTTACCGGGTCCAGTCCGGCCTCGACCGCAAATGCCCCGACCGTGCCGACGATCGCCATCGCGGCCACGAGCTTTGCGGCGGGCAAACGTGTGTCGGATGTTCTTTCCATGCTGACCTCTCAAACACGTTGAGAGGTCATATTGCGGCTTGGCACAATTCAATCAAACGAATAGATTTGGAGAACCCTATTCGTTATTCTGATAGCGCCATGACAAACCCTCTGGATATCGATCTGCTGCGAACCTTCGTTGCCGTTGTCGAAACGGGCAGCTTCTCCAATGCCGCTCCGCGGATCGGGCGCAGCCAGTCGGCCGTGAGCATGCAGATGCAGCGGCTGGAACAGGCCGTCGGCAAGCAGCTTCTGATCCGCGGTCCGAAGGCCGTCACTCCCAATGCGGCCGGATCGGATTTCCTGGTCCATGCCCGGCGGCTCCTGAAGCTGTCGGATGAGGCATGGGCAAGCGTCACGCGGCCGGAAGAGAGCGGCCGTGTCCGGCTGGGTGTTCCGGACGACTACGCGGCCTTCCTGCTGCCGCCGGTGCTGGCCCAGTTTGCGGCGGAGCATCCGCGGGTCACGGTCGAGCTCGTGTGCGAGCCCACGACCGCATTGACGAAGGCGATAGAGGACGCGCGCATAGACCTTGCCATCGTCACACGCCTAGCGGAGCAGCCCGTCGAGGTCCTGAGGCGGGAGCCCTTCGTCTGGGTCGCCTCTCCATCCCACATCGCCTGGGACGACGACCCGCTCCCTGTCGCGCTGTTCGAACCCGGCTGCACCGCGCGGATCAACGTCCTCAAAGCCCTCGCCGAAGGAGACCGCACCTACCGGTGCACCTATTCGAGCGCCAGCCTGATGGGCCTTGTCGCGGTCGTGCAGGCCGGCCTTGCCATCGCCGGTCTGGCCCTGTGCAGCGTGCCGCCTTCCCTGCGCATTATCGGAGCCAACGAGGGCTTGCCGCGTCTCGACGAGCTGGAAATCAGCATCCTGCGAAACCCGCGATCACGCAGCCCGGCGGTGGAACGCCTGAACGACTTTCTTCGCCGCGCCCTGTCATAAGGCAGGCGAAACGCCGCCGGTTCCGCCGAGGCGCTCCTTAAACGAGTTCCACGTCCAGCACGCCCGGCGTCGAGCGCATGGCTGCGGCGATTTCGGGAGAGATGCGGAAGCGTTCGTTAAGCTCCACCTCGATCTCGCGCTGGCCGCTTTCCTTGATGACGATGAAGGAGACGAGGCCGTCGCCCTTGGTGTTGAGGTGGGCGGCGATGGAGCGCAGTGGGCCGCTGTCGCGGACATAGACGCGCAGCGCCTTCTGGGTCTGGAGCGATTCCTCCTCCAGCGAGCGCAGGGTCTGGATGCGCAGGCCGATGCCTTCCGGCCGCTCTTCCGCCTGCACCGTCATGACCAGCGACTTGCCGGCCTCCAGCAGGTCGCGATACTGGTTCAGCATTTCGGAGAACAGCACCGCCTCGAACTGGCCGGAGGAATCGGAGAAGGCGACGATGCCCATCTTGTTGCCGGTGCGCGTCTTGCGCTCCTGCTTCGACGTCACCGTTCCCGCGAGCCGGCCGGCGGTAGCGCCGCGCTTCACCGCGGCGGAGAAATCGCCGAAGGTCTGCACGCGCATCTTGGCGAGGATCGGCGCATAGGTGTCGAGCGGATGGGCGGAGAGGTAGAAGCCGAGCACCTGGAATTCGCGGTGCAGCTTCTCAGAGGCGAGCCAGGGCGTATAGGAGGGCAGCGTGATGACCTCCGGCCCGGTCGCCGCCCCCATGCCGAAAATGTCGCCCTGCCCGCTCGTCTTGTTCTCCTGCGCGCGCTGGGCGGCGCCGAGCAGGCGGTCGAGGCCGGCGATCATGGCGGCGCGGTCATGGCCGAAGCAGTCGAAGGCGCCGGCGACGATCAGGCTTTCGAAGACGCGGCGATTGACGAATTTCGGATCGATGCGCTCGCAGAAATCCTCAAGGCTCCGGAAGGGCGCGTCGCCCCGCACCTCGACGATGTGCTGCACGGCCGCCTCGCCCACGCCCTTGATGGCGGCGAGCGCATAATAGATGCGGCTCTCGCCGGTCTCGAAATGGGCGAAGGACGTCTGGACGGAGGGCGGGACCACCTCGATACCGAGCCGCCCGGCATCCTGCCTAAAGTCATTCAGCTTGTCCGTGTTGGACATATCGTAGGTCATCGACGCGGCGAGGAACTCGACCGGGTAATGCGCCTTCAGATAGGCCGTCTGGTAGGAGACGATGGCGTAGGCGGCGGCGTGCGACTTGTTGAAGCCGTAGTTGGCGAACTTGGCGAGCAGGTCGAAGATCAGGTCGGATTGCGGCTTGGAAACGCCGTTCTTCACCGCACCGTCGACGAAGCGGGCGCGCTGCTTGTCCATCTCCTCCTTGATCTTCTTGCCCATGGCGCGGCGCAGGAGGTCGGCCTCGCCGAGCGAGTAGCCGGAAAGGACCTGGGCGATCTGCATCACCTGTTCCTGGTAGACGATGACGCCCTGCGTTTCCTTCAGCAGATGGTCGATCATCGGATGGATCGATTCGATCTCCTCCTCGCCGTGCTTGCGGGCGTTGTAGACCGGGATGTTCTCCATCGGGCCGGGGCGGTAGAGCGCCACCAGAGCGATGATGTCCTCGATGCAGTCCGGCCGCATGCCGATCAGCGCCTTGCGCATGCCCGCGCTTTCCACCTGGAACACGCCGACCGTCTCGCCGCGCGAGAGCATCTCGTAGGTCGGCGGATCGTCGAGCGGCAGGCTTTCCAGCTTCACCTCGATGTTACGCTTGCGGATGAAATCGACGGCGGTCTTGAGGACGGTCAGCGTCTTGAGGCCGAGGAAGTCGAACTTCACGAGGCCGGCCTGCTCCACCCATTTCATGTTGAACTGGGTGACCGGCATGTCGGAGCGCGGATCGCGGTACATCGGCACCAGCTGCGACAGCGGCCGGTCGCCGATCACGATGCCGGCGGCGTGGGTCGAGGCGTGGCGGTAAAGGCCCTCGATCTTCTGGGCGATGTCGAGCAGGCGCGCGACGACCGGCTCCTTCTCGGCCTCCTCCTGCAGCTTCGGCTCCTCCTCGATCGCCTTGTAGAGCGGCGTCGGATTGGCCGGATTGTTCGGCACGAGCTTGCAGATCTTGTCGACCTGACCATAGGGCATTTCGAGCACGCGGCCGACGTCGCGCAGCGCCGCGCGGGCCTGGAGCGAACCGAAGGTGATGATCTGCGCCACCTGCTCGCGCCCGTATTTCTGCTGCACGTAACGGATCACCTCTTCGCGGCGGTCCTGGCAGAAGTCGATGTCGAAGTCGGGCATCGAGACGCGTTCCGGATTAAGGAAGCGCTCGAAGAGCAGCGAGAAGCGCAGGGGATCGACGTCGGTGATGGTCAGCGCATAGGCGACGAGCGAGCCCGCGCCGGAGCCGCGGCCCGGCCCGACGGGGATATTGTGCTGCTTGGCCCATTTGATGAAGTCGGCAACGATGAGGAAGTAGCCGGGGAACTTCATGCGCTCGATGACGCCGAGCTCGAAATCCAGCCGCTCGCGATAATCCTCCTCGCTATAGCCGGGCGTCAGGCCGAGCAGCGCCATGCGGCTCTCCAGACCTTCCACGGCCTGCCGGCGCAGTTCCGCCGCCTCGGCGCGTTCGGCCTCCTCCGGGTCCGCCGTCGCGCCGGTGAAGCGCGGCAGGATCGGCCCGCGCGTCTTCAGCACGAAGGAGCAGCGCCGGGCGATCTCCACCGTGTTCTCCAGCGCTTCCGGCAGGTCGGCGAAGAGCGCCGCCATGTCCTTGCGGCTCTTGAGGTAATGGTCCGGCGACAGGCGAAAGCGGTTGTCGTCCGACACCATGGCGTTGTGCGCCACGGCCATGAGCGCATCGTGGGCATCGTAGTCGTCAGGCGCCGGGAAGAAGGGCTCGTTGGTCGCCACCAGCGGCACGTCCCGCGCATAGGCAAGCTCGACCATGCGCCGCTCGTGCTGCCTGTCGTAGCGCCCGTGGCGCTGCAACTCGATATAGAGCCGGCCGCCGAAGACGCGCTTCAGCGCATCGAGACGGGCTTCTGCGACAGCCGGCTGGCCGGCGAGGTAAGCCATGTCGATCGGGCCGCCCCGCGCCCCGGTAAGGGCGATCAGCCCCTCCGCCCCCTCTTCCAGCCAGCGATAGGCGATGTGGATCGCCTGGTTGCCCTCACCGCCGAGATAGGCGCGGCTGACGAGGTCGACGAGCCGCGCATAACCGGCATCGCTCGCCGCCAGCACCACGATGGACGGCAGCTTCTGGAGATGCGCCTGCGGGCCGCGCCGTTCCCCCTCGCCTTCGTCTTCCATGTCGATGGAGAGCTGGCAGCCGATCAGCGGCTGGATACCCTCGCCGACCGCCTTCTGCGAGAATTCGAGTGCGGCGAAGAGATTGTTCGTGTCGGTGATGGCGATCGCCGGTTGCTGATCTGAAGTTGCCTTGCCGATGATCTTCTTGATCGGCAGGGCGCCTTCCAGCAGCGAGAAGGCCGAATGCACGCGCAGATGCACGAATTGCGGCGTCTCCGCGATCTTCCCGTCGTCCGTTCTGGGTGCCTCGTCCGCCATCGCAATCGTCCTTTCAGTCAGACGGGAAGCTTAAGCGGATTCGACCCCGCCTCGTCCAGACGGTTCTTGGCTTTGCACCCGGTTTCCACGCCGGGCGCACATGGCGGAAGGCCCGCCGTCAGATGCCGAAAAGAATGACGGAGAAGCTGGCGACGAACATTGCCATGGAGGCGAATGCAGCAAGATCACGAAGAAAATCGGTCATTTTGGCTTCCTTTCCCTTTATGTTTTTAGTTTGTTCTATTTTTGTTCATGCGTCAACCAGTTTTCCACAGGCACCCGGAAAAACCTTCCGGCCGAGGGAATCTGTGAATGCCAGGACCCAGCCGGCGCATGGCGAAAGAGAGGGTTTCAAAGCTCTGTCAGACGTCGGCCGACGGCGGCGACTTCCTGTTGATTTCTCCCGTAGGGCGAGCGCAAATCGGCTGCATGCTTTCGCGGCGTGCTTTATGGTCGCCTCCACGAATGGAGGAAACATGATGAAACCCTGGATTGCCGCCCTACTTCTCTCGGTCACACTGCCCGCCGCCGCTGCGGCCGCGGACTTTCCGGCTGGTCGTATCATCGCCATGGCGAGCGGCGACTGGGACAAGGATGGTGCGCCGGATCTTGCCGTGGTGGCGACGCCCGGAGACGACGGCGGCGACGACAACGGGCTTTATGTCTGGCTCGCAAAGAAGACGGAGGGGCGCCTGACGCCGGTCCTGTCGCTACCCAATTCCGTCTGGGGCAACTTGACCCTTTACGGTCAGGAGCCGGAGCTGACGGCGCTTGCCAACGGCTCCTTCACGCTGACGACGAAGAACGACGCGGTCGGCCGCGACCGCTGGCGCCAGTCGCTCACCATTGCCTATCGTAATTTCGACTTCATCGTCGCCGGCTACACCTTCTCCTCCTACGACACGATCGCGGAGGAAGGCGCGGAGAACAGCACGAACGAATGCGATCTCAACGTCCTGACCGGCAAGGGCAAGAGCAATGGCCAGCCGGTGGCCGGGAAGGCGCAGTTCGTGCT
This sequence comes from Shinella zoogloeoides, assembly GCF_033705735.1. Classification (NCBI taxonomy): domain Bacteria; kingdom Pseudomonadati; phylum Pseudomonadota; class Alphaproteobacteria; order Hyphomicrobiales; family Rhizobiaceae; genus Shinella; species Shinella zoogloeoides. The sequence continues at coordinate 887,661 of NZ_CP131130.1, read as the reverse complement.
TTTGAAGGACTGGAAGGACGAGATCGGCCGTTCGATCTGCGGGCTGGACTGATAGCCGTCAGGCCAGTTCGCGCACGAGGCCGTCCTCGATCGTCACGCGGCGGTCCATGAGGCCGGCCAGCTCGTGATTGTGGGTGGCGATCAGCGCAGCGAGGCCCGACTGGCGGGCGAGCGCTTCCAGCGCCTCGAAGACATAGCCGGCGGTCTCCGGGTCGAGGTTGCCGGTCGGCTCGTCGGCGAGAAGGACGAGCGGGGCATTGGCGACGGCCCTTGCGATGGCCACGCGCTGCTGCTCACCGCCGGAAAGCTCGGACGGGCGATGGTCGGCGCGATGACCGATGCGCATGTAGTCGAGAAGTTGGGCGGCGCGCTCGCGCGCCTCCGCCTTGGAGAGGCCGCCTATCAACTGCGGCATCATGATGTTCTCGAGCGCCGTGAATTCCGGCAGCAGATGGTGGAACTGGTAGACGAAGCCGATCTCGCCTCGGCGGATCGCGGTGCGCTGGTCGTCGGAAAGCTCGGCGCAGGAATGGCCGTTGACGAGGACCTCGCCCACATCGGGCCTTTCGAGAAGGCCGGCGATGTGGAGCAGGGTCGATTTGCCGGTGCCCGACGGGGCAACGAGCGCGACCGTCTCGCCGCTCCGCAGCGTGAAGTCCGCCCCCTTGAGGATGGTCAGCACGGTCTCGCCCTGGCCGTAGTGCCGTTCGATGCCCTTGAGTTCCAAAGCCACGCGCGCATTCATGCGTTCTGTTCCTATTCGTACCGAAGGGCCTGGACCGGATCGAGCTTCGAGGCGCGCCAGGCGGGGAAGATCGTCGCGAGGAACGAGAGCGCCAGCGCCATGACGACGACCGAAACGGTCTCGCCGGCATTCATGTCGGCCGGAAGCTGGCTGAGGAAATAGAGTTCCGGGTTGAACAGCGTCGTGCCCGAAATCCACGAGAAGAACTGGCGGATGGATTCGACATTGAGGCAGACGACGACGCCGAGCAGGACGCCGGCAAACGTGCCGACCGTGCCGATGGCCGCGCCCGTCATGAAGAAGATGCGCATGATGGCGCCGGATGTCGCGCCCATGGTGCGCAGGATCGCGATGTCGCTGCCCTTGTCCTTCACCAGCATGATGAGGCCGGAGATGATGTTGAGCGCTGCGACGAGCACGATCAGCGTCAGGATCATGAACATGACGTTGCGCTCGACCTCCAGCGCCGAGAAGAACGTGCGATTGCGCTGTCGCCAGTCGGTGATGAAGATTTGCCGCCCGGCGGCGGCCTCCAGCGGCTGGCGGAGCTGGTCGACGGCATCCGGGTTGGAGACGAAGAGCTCGATCGACTGCACGATGCCTTCGGAATTGAAGTAGAGCTGCGCTTCCTCCAGCGGCATGTAGATGATCGAGGCGTCGTATTCCGACATGCCGATCTCGAAGATGGCGGAGACGGTATAGGTCTTCACGCGCGGGTTCACGCCGAGCGGCGTGACGTCGCCCTCGGGCGCGACGAGCGTGATCTGGCCGCCGGCGCTGAGGCCGAGCTGCTCGGCCATGCGCGCGCCGATGGCAACGCCGCTGCCGGCGGCAAAGCCGACGAGATCGCCTTCCTTGATATGGTCGGAGACGGCCTTCATCTTCGCAAGGTCGTCGGCGCGCACGCCGCGCACCAGTGCGCCGGTGCCCGCCCCCGCCGTGCCGGAGGCCAGCGTCTGGCCTTCGACGAGCGGGATCGCCATCGTCACGCCCGGTACGGCGGAAAAGCGGTCGGCCAGTGCGGCATAGTCGTTCAGCGGGCTGTCGATCGGCTGGACGATCATGTGGCCGTTGATGCCGAGGATGCGCGAAATCAGCTCGGTGCGGAAACCGTTCATCACCGCCATGACGATGATGAGGGTGGCGACGCCGAGCATGATGCCGATGAACGAGAAGCCGGCGATCACCGAGATGAAGGCTTCCTTGCGTCGCGAGCGCAGGTAGCGCCAGGCGACCATCCGCTCGAAAGCGGAGAACGGGCGGTTTTTCCTGAAGACCTGAGCCTCGGTTGCGGGCGCGCCGCTCGCTGCGTCAGCCATGTTACCTCCCGTTGCCGCCGGTCCGCATCAATTGCCGGACGTCAGGCGATTGATGGCTGCCTCGATGGTCAGCGTCTCGCGTTCGCCGGTCTTGCGATCCTTGATCTCGACCTCGCCGTTCGCCACGCCGCGCGGGCCGGCAATGACCTGCACCGGCGCGCCGATGAGGTCTGCGGTGGCGAACTTGGCCCCCGCGCGCTCGTCCTTGTCGTCGTAGAGCACGTCGACGCCGGCGTTCAGCAGCGCGCCGTAGATCTTTTCGCAGGCCGCATCGCAGGCTTCGTCGCCCGACTTCATGTTGATGACGATGGCCTCGAAAGGCGCGACGGCCTTCGGCCAGATGATGCCGTTCTCGTCATGCGAGGCTTCGATGATCGCCGGCACGAGGCGCGTCGGGCCGATGCCGTAGGAGCCCATGTGCACGGTATGCTCCTTGCCGTCGGGACCCTGCACCTTGGCGCCCATGGTTTCGGAGTACTTCGTGCCGAAATAGAAGATATGGCCGACCTCGATGCCGCGGGCGGACAGGCGCTCGCCTTCCGGGATCGCCTCGAAGGCGGGTGCGTCGTGCATCTCGGACGTCGCGGCGTAGCGCGAGGTCCACTTGTCGAAGATGGCGCGCAGGCCCGCGACGTCGTCGAAATTGGTGTCCACGCCCGGAATGTCGAAATTCAGGAAGTCCTTGTGGCAGAAGACTTCGGATTCGCCCGTATCGGCGAGGATGATGAATTCATGGCTGAGATCGCCGCCGATCGGGCCGGTGTCGGCGCGCATCGGAATGGCGCGCAGGCCCATGCGCGAGAAGGTGCGTAGATAGGCCGCGAACATGCGATTATAGGCATGCACGGCGCCTTCGCGGTTGAGGTCGAAGGAATAGGCGTCCTTCATCAGGAACTCGCGCGAGCGCATGGTGCCGAAGCGCGGACGGATCTCGTCGCGGAACTTGAGCTGGATGTGGTAGAGATTGAGCGGCAGATCCTTGTAGGACTTCACGAACGAGCGGAAGACGTCCGTGATCATCTCCTCGTTGGTCGGGCCGTAGAGCATCGGACGCTCCTGGCGGTCCTTGATGCGCAGCATCTCCTTGCCATAGGCGTCGTAGCGGCCGCTTTCCTGCCAGAGCTCGGCCGACTGCAGCGTCGGCATCAAAAGCTCGACGGCGCCGGAGCGGTTCTGCTCCTCGCGGATGATGGCGTTGACCTTGTCGAGCACCCGCTTGCCGAGCGGCAGCCAGGTATAGATGCCCTGGGACTGCTGCTTGATCATGCCCGCACGCAGCATAAGCCGGTGGGAGACGATCTCGGCTTCCTTGGGGTTTTCCTTGAGGATGGGCAGGAAGAAGCGGGAAAGGCGCATATCGGGTTCCGGAGTGACTGATCCGCCCTATTCGGGGAATCGGGCAAAATGACGTTGATTTTCATGCGTTCATAAACGCTTCGCCACAGGAAGGGAACCCGGCAGGGCGGGTGGCGACATCGGCGCGAAGCACTGTCCACCGTCGTGGACGGCCCAAAGAAATGTGGCGAAAAAATGGGGCCGCAAATAACGGAAATTGCGCGCGCCTTGTCAACGGAAAAATTTTATTCCACTGTAGCAAAAATGCAAAAAAGCGGATGACAACGCCCAAGCTTTGGGCTAGTTTCAGGCCACAAAACAGGCAAGAAGTACAAATTCTCGCCAATTTCGCGGTCAAGTCTTGGGAGGATCAGATCTTTGGCGCGCGTAGACGCTGCCACCGCACAACGGATAAAGATCACGCGATACCTGTAAAACAAGGCTTTCAGCCTTGTTTTTTTTTGCTTTTCGCCCGAAGGCGCCTCTCCTCTAACAGCTTTCCCGTCCGGGTCCATGCGTCAAAGCCGCACACCGGCGGTCGCTGCGGAGATCTCCCCCACATACCGTAAGGCAAGACCGCGCGCAGGCGCTTCACGCTGGGTCGGGCATTCCCGTAAGACGGTTATTTCCCGGCAATATCCGAAGAAGGGCAATCGGAAGACTTTTTCTTCCTATCCCGGCAGTGGCGGAATGTCTTGCTTCCGGCCTGCTAACGACGCGTTAACGCCTGTGGCGGCCGCTCAGTCGTAGCTCGGATAGAATTGCGGGATCGCGTCGATGCCATAGCCGAAGCGCACCGAGAGAATATACCAGGCGCCGTAGACGATAGCGGAGACGATGGTGTTCAGCAGCATGACACGGCCGCCGCGGAACCGGGCGGGAGCGCTTTCCACCGTGCCCGGAACCACCTCGTTCGCCTCGGCCTGGGTCTTCAGACCGAAGGGCAGGACGGCGAAGAGCGTCATCCACCAGACGACGAAATAGACGGCGAAGAAGGAAAACAGCTGCATGGTCGGTCCCTTGTGACAGCGGCCCTTTTACGCCTCTCGGCGAAGAAGTTCAAACGGGCGGTCGGCGCGACGTGCTGTCACACCTCTTCCAGCTCGACCAGCGTGCCGAGGAAATCCTTGGGGTGGAGGAACAGCACCGGCTTGCCATGCGCGCCGGTCTTCGGCATGCCGTCGCCGAGCACGCGCGCGCCGCTCGCCACCAGCCGGTCGCGGGCGGCGAGAATGTCGTCCACCTCGTAGCAGATGTGATGCATGCCGCCGACGGGCGCCTTTTCCAGGAAGGCGGCGATGGGCGAGCCCTCACCCAGCGGCTCCAGCAGCTCCACCTTGGTATTCGGCAGCTCGACGAAAACCACGGTCACGCCGTGTTCCGGCAGGGCCTGAGGGGCGGAAACCGTGGCGCCGAGCGTGTCGCGATAGGTCGCGGTCGCGGCGGCGAGATCCGGCACGGCGATGGCGATGTGGTTGACCCTTCCGAGCATGCGCGTCTCTCCCATGGGGCAATTGGTCGGCAGCAAGCCCCTCATCCGGCTGCCGCCACCTTCTCCCCGCGAACGGGGAGAAGGGGATGTTGCAACGGTTTCCCGCATATCGTCTCCCGTCAGACTGGGCGAAGGAGATGTCGTGCAGGTCTACCCAACGTCGTTCGGGGCAACGCCTCGCCCCACCCTCCTTCTCCCCGTTTACAGGGAGAAGGCCGCGGCAGCGGGATGAGGGGCTGCGCGGCAATCAGACCTTCGTCAGGAACACCGTCACGACGGGCTTCTTGCCCCAGATTTCGTTGGCCGTCGAACGGACCGCGCGGCGCACGGCCTCGCGCACCATTTCCAGATCCTTGCGACGGGCGCGGGGGATGCTTTCGACGGCGCCGAGCACGGCGTCGTAGAGCGTGTCGCCCATATCCTCGCCCTCGTCGTCGAACTGCGGCAGACCGAAGGGCTCGACTTCCGGGTCGCCCATGAAGTCGTAGCGGCTGTCGAGCAAAACGCTGACGGCGACGTGGCCGACGAAGGCGAGCTTGCGGCGGTCGCCGATGCCCATCTCCTCGTAATCGCCGATGAGGTTGCCGTCCTTGAAGATACGGCCGAAGGGGGCGTGGTCCACGACCTCGGGCGCGCCAGGCGCGAGCTTCAGCACATCGCCGTTGCGCACGCGCGGCACCTCGGCGATGCCGGACTGCTCGGCAAGCTCGGCATGGGCCGTCAGATGCGCGGCCTCGCCATGCACCGGCACGACCATCTTCGGGCGCACCCAGCCGTACATCTGCTGCAGCTCATGGCGGCGCGGATGGCCGGAGACGTGCACCAGCGCCTCGGAATCGGTGACGATGTGGATGCCCTGCTCGATCAGGCCGTTCTTGATGTCGTTGATCGCCTTCTCGTTTCCGGGAATGGCGCGGGAGGAGAAGATGATCGTGTCGCCTGCGGTGAAGGCGACGTTGCGCATCTCGTCGCGGGCGATCTTGGCAAGCGCGGCGCGCGGCTCGCCCTGGCTGCCCGTCAGGATCACGACGACCTTGTCGCGCGGGATATAGCCGAACTCGTCCTCCGCGATGAAGGGCTTCAGGCCCTCCATGAGTCCGATGTCGCGCGCCACCTCCGTCACGCGCTTCATGGAACTGCCGAGCAGCAGCACCTCGCGGCCGGCGGCTTCCGCGGCCTGCGCGATGGAGCGGATGCGGCCGACATTCGAGGAGAAGGTGGTGATGCCCACCCTGCCCTCGGCGCTTTCGATGATCTTCGTCAGGCTCTCGGAAACCTCGCGCTCGGAGGGCGAGATGCCGTCGCGCACCGCGTTGGTGCTGTCGCAGATCAGCGCCAGAACGCCCTCGTCACCGAGCTTGCGGAAGCGCGCCTCGTCCGTCAGGGGGCCGAGCGAGGGTTCGAGGTCGATCTTCCAGTCGCCCGTGTGGACGACGGTGCCGAGCGGCGTCTTGATCGCCAGCGACATGGGCTCGGGGATCGAGTGATTGACGCCGATGGCCTCGATCTCGAACGGGCCGAGATTGATCCTGTCGCCCTGCTTGAAGATCGTCACCGGGATCTCGACGCGGCTGCGCTCGAAGTCGCGCTTGGCTTCCAGCATGCCGGCCGTGAAGGGCGAGGCATAGACCGGCACGTTGAGGCCCGGCCACAGCTCGTTCAGCGCGCCGTAATGGTCTTCGTGGGCGTGGGTGATGATAATGCCCTTGAGGTTCTTGCGCTCCTCGGCGAGGAAGCGGATATCGGGCAGAACGAGGTCGACGCCCGGCAGGTCCGGCCCCGGGAAGGTGACGCCGCAATCGACCATGATCCACTGGCGGTTCGTCTTCGGGCCGTAGCCGTAGAGCGCAAGGTTCATGCCGATTTCGCCGACGCCGCCAAGCGGCAGGAACACCAGTTCGTCTTCTTTTGCCATCGGGTTCAAAAAATCCTATCCAAAAAATACGTCGCCGGCCGCGATCAGGCGCGTGCCGTCGTCATCCGTCTCCAGTTTCAGGAGACCTGTATCATCAATTCCGGCAAAGCGCCCGGAAATAGAATGGTCGGGGAGATTCACGGTTATGTTTTCCCCGATGCCGCCGGCGACCCGTTTCCAGCGCTCCATGATGCCCGCGATGCCGCGCCCGCGATTCCAGAGCGAGAGCGTTTCCGCCATGGACTGGAAGAGCCAGGCGAAGAGTTCCTCGGGCGCGGCGGAGGCACCGAAATCGCGCAGCGTCGCGACCGGATAGAGCCCGGCATCCGGCGCGATGGCGACATTGATGCCAATGCCGATCACCAGGGCATGGCTGCCATCGGGCAGCGGCTCGCCCTCTACGAGGATGCCGCAGACCTTGCGCCGGTCGATCAGGATGTCATTCGGCCATTTGACCAGCACATCGGGCGCGCCGGGCGGCATGATGCGGCGAACGGCATCCTGCACGGCGACGGCGACGGCGAGTGGCAGGGAGCCGAGGCGGTCCATCGGGGCAGGATCGATCAAGAGCAGCGAGGCATAGAGATTGCCGGGCTCGGAAAACCAGGCGCGCCCGCGCCTGCCACGCCCGACGGTCTGCCGGCCGGCGGTGATCCAGAGACCGGAAAGCGCGCCCTTTCGGGCGCGCTCCAGGCATTCCGTATTGGTGGAGCCCACTTCTGCGAGCGCCTCGTGCCGGAAGTCGTCGAGCGACAACCGGCGAGGACTATCGGACCCGCTCAAAAGAAGGTCCGCGCCGCAGCTTCGGCCGCATTGCCGATCGGCCCGCCGATCAGCACATAGCCGAGCACGAAGAGGCCGGCGAGGCCGAAGACCAGCTTCAGTTCGCCCGAGGTGCGGGCGAATTCGCCGGTCGGATCGTCGAACCACATCACCTTGATGACGCGCAGGTAATAGTAGGCACCGACGACCGAGGAGAGCACGCCGATGATGGCCAGCGCATAGAGCTGCGCCTCGATGGCCGCCATGAAGACGAAGTACTTGGCGAAGAAGCCTGCCAGCGGCGGAATGCCGGCCAGCGAGAACATCATGATCGTCATCGCCGTCGCCATGAACGGATTGGTCGAGGACAGGCCCGCCAGATCGTTGATCTCCTCGACATTGCCGCCTTCCTTGCGGCGCATGGCGAGGATGCAGGCGAAGGTGCCGAGCGTCATGACCATGTAGATGAGCATGTAGAGCGCCACGCCGCGCACGCCGGCCATGGAGCCGGAGGCGAGGCCGACGAGCGCGTAGCCCATGTGGCCGATCGAGGAATAGGCCATCAGGCGCTTGATGTTGCGCTGGCCGATGGCGGCGAACGAGCCGAGAAGCATCGAGGCGATCGAGATGAAGACCACGACCTGCTGCCAGTCGGCGACGACCGGCTCGAAGGCGTCAATGACGATGCGAACCAGCATGCCCATGGCGGCGACCTTCGGGGCGGCCGCGAAGAAGGCCGTGACCGGGGTCGGCGCGCCTTCATAGACGTCCGGCGTCCACATGTGGAACGGCACGGCCGAGATCTTGAAGGCAAGGCCGGCGAGGATGAACACGAGGCCGAAGACGAGGCCGATCGAACGGCCTTCCGCTGTCAGGGCCGCGGCGATCTCCTGGAAGCCGATATGGCCGGTGAAGCCGTAGACCAGCGACATGCCGTAGAGCAGCATGCCCGAGGAGAGCGCGCCGAGCACGAAATACTTCAGGCCGGCTTCCGTCGAGCGCAGGCTCTCGCGGTTGATCGCAGCGACCACGTAGAGGGCGAGCGACTGGAGTTCGAGCGCGAGGTAGAGCGACAGCAGGCTGTTGGCCGAGAGCATCAGCAGCATGCCGAGCGTCGAGAGCACGATCAGCACCGGGAACTCGAAGCGGTCGAGCTGCTCGGAGCGGGCATGGCCGACGGTCATCACCATGGCGGTGATGGAGCCGATCAGCGCCAGCACCTTCATGAACTTGGCGAAGGCGTCGGAGACGAAGGCGCCGCCATAGGCCTGCCCCTCGCCCGTCGCCAGCACCAGCCAGAGGCCGGCGATGATGAGAACCGCGACGGCGAGCCCGGTCACGGTCGTTCCCGACCGCTCGCCCGAGAAGACACCGATCATCAGCAGGACCAGGCCGCCGACGGCGAGGATGATCTCCGGCGTCGAGAGCTGAAGGCTGGCAAGGATTGTATCAGCAGTCATGTCTTGGGTCCCGTCGTCAGTTCGCCAGGAGCGCAACAGATTGCTGCGCCGCCTGCAGAGCCGCGGAATATTGGTTGAGAAGCGCGTCGACCGAGGCCGCCGTCACATTGAACACCGGAGCCGGATAGACGCCGAAGAAGATCGTCAGGATCACGAGCGGGTAAAGCAGCAGCTTCTCGCGACCGGAGAGATCGAGCAGCGACTTCAGGCTTTCCTTCTCGAGCGCGCCGAAGATCACGCGGCGGTAGAGCCACAGCGCGTAGGAGGCCGAGAGGATGACGCCCGTCGTGGCGAAGAACGCGACCCAGGTATTGGCGCGGAAGGCGCCGAGCAGGGTCATGATTTCGCCGACGAAGCCCGAGGTGCCCGGCAGGCCGACATTGGCCATGGTGAAGACCATGAAGGCGACGGCGTATTTCGGCATGTTGTTGACGAGGCCGCCATAGGCGGAGATCTCGCGGGTGTGCAGCCGGTCGTAGACGACGCCGACGCACAGGAAGAGCGCGCCGGAGACGATGCCGTGCGAGAGCATCTGGAAGATGGCGCCCTGAAGCCCCTGTGCGTTTGCCGCGAAGATGCCCATGGTGACATAGCCCATGTGGGCGACCGACGAATAGGCGATCAGCTTCTTGATGTCGTCCTGCATCATCGCGACCAGCGAGGTGTAGATGATGGCGATGACCGACAGTGCGAAGACGAAGGGCGCGAAATAGTCGGAGGCGAGCGGGAACATGGCCAGCGAGAAGCGGATGAAGCCGTAGCCGCCGAGCTTCAGGAGGACGCCCGCCAGGATGACCGAGCCCGCCGTCGGCGCCTGCACGTGCGCGTCGGGAAGCCAGGTATGGACCGGCCACATCGGCATCTTCACCGCGAAGGAGGCGAAGAAGGCGAGCCATAGCCAGGTCTGCATATGGGCCGGGAAGTTATAGGCGAGCAGTTCCGTGATGTCCGTCGTGCCGGCCTGCCAGTACATCGCCATGATGGCGAGCAGCATCAGCACCGAGCCGAGCAGCGTATAGAGGAAGAACTTGTAGGATGCGTAGACGCGATCCTTGCCGCCCCACACGCCGATGATGATGAACATCGGAATGAGGCCCGCCTCGAAGAAGACGTAGAAGAGGACGATGTCGAGCGAGACGAACACGCCGACCATGAACACTTCCAGAAGCAGGAAGGCGATCATGTACTCCTTCAGGCGCTTCTCGATGGTGTTCCAGCTTGCGAGCACGCAGAACGGCATCAGGAAGGTCGACAGGATGACGAACAGCATGGAGATGCCGTCGATGCCGAGATGGTAGGAAATGCCGGTGCCGAGCCATTCATGCTTCTCGACCATCTGGAAGCCGGGGTTCGAATAATCGAAGCCGACCCAGATGAAGAGCGAGAGGACGAAGGTGAAGACCGTCGTCAGCAGCGCCACGTTCAGGATGTTGCGGCGGCCGTACGGGCTGTCCTCGCGGGTCAGCAGCAGGAGCGCCACGCCGACGAGCGGGAGGAAGGTGACCGCTGAAAGAATGGGCCAATCGGTCATCAGAGGGAACTCCCGAGCATCATCCAGGTGACGAGTGCCGCAATACCGAGCAGCATCGCGAATGCGTAGTGATAGAGGTAACCGGTCTGGAGGCGGACGACGCGGTTGGTGACGTCGACGACGCGGGCGGCGATGCCGTTCGGGCCGAAGCCGTCGATGACGGTGCCGTCACCCTTCTTCCAGAGGAACTTGCCGAGCGCCTTCGCCGGACGGACGAAGATGGCGTCGTAGAGCTCGTCGAAGTACCACTTGTTGAGCAGGAACTGGTAGAGACCGCGGTGCTGCTCGGCGAGGTACTTCGGAGTTTCCGGCGAGCGGATGTACATGTACCAGGCGGTGACGAAGCCGATGGCCATGGCGGCGAACGGGCTCCACTTCACCCAGAGCGGGACGTTGTGGAACTCGTGCACGAGGTGGTTTTCGGCACCCGTGAAGAGCGCGCCCTGCCAGAACTCGTCGTAGTGGTGGCCGTAGAAATATTCCACGAAGAGCCAGCCGGCGAAGATCGCGCCCGCGCCGAGGATGAAGAGCGGAACCAGCATGACGGCCGGCGACTCGTGGACGTGGTGCATGACGTCGGCGGAAGCGCGCGGCTTGCCGAAGAAGGTCATGAAGGCCAGACGCCAGGAGTAGAAGCTCGTGAAGAGCGCGGCGATGACCAGCAGCACGAAGGCGAAGCCGGCGATCGGGCTGTGCGAGGCGAAGGTGCTCTCGATGATCGCATCCTTCGAGAAGAAGCCCGCGAAGCCGATAACGGTGCCGGGAATGCCGACGCCCGTCAGCGCCAGCGTGCCGATCGTCATCATCCAGAAGGTGATCGGGATGTGCTTCCTCAGGCCACCCATGTAGCGCATGTCCTGCTCGCCGTCGACGGCATGGATGACCGAGCCGGCGCCGAGGAACAGGAGAGCCTTGAAGAAGGCGTGCGTGAAGAGGTGGAAGACGGCCGCGCCATAGGCGCCGATGCCGAGCGCCACGAACATGTAGCCGAGCTGCGAGCAGGTCGAATAGGCGATGACGCGCTTGATGTCGTTCTGCACGAGGCCGACGGTCGCCGCGAAGAAGGCGGTGATGGCGCCGATCAGCGTCACGACCATCAGGGCGTTGTGCGAGAGTTCGAAGATCGGCGACATGCGGGCGACGAGGAAGACGCCGGCGGTGACCATGGTGGCGGCATGGATGAGGGCCGAGACCGGGGTCGGGCCTTCCATGGCGTCCGGCAGCCAGGTGTGCAGCAGGAACTGCGCCGACTTGCCCATCGCGCCCATGAAGAGCAGCAGGCAGGTGGCGGTCAGCGCCTGCGACTTGTCGAGGCTCATGCCGAAGAGGTTGATGACCGGCTCGGCGGCATCCGCGGCGCCTTCGGCCGGAAGGTAGGTCGCGGCGGTCGCGAAGATCGTCTCGAAGTTGATAGAGCCGAAGAGCACGAAGACCGAGAAGATGCCGAGCGCGAAGCCGAAGTCGCCGACGCGGTTGACGATGAAGGCCTTCATGGCGGCGGCGCTTGCCGAGGGCTTCTTGTACCAGAAGCCGATGAGCAGGTAGGACGCCAGGCCCACGCCTTCCCAGCCGAAGAACATCTGCAGCAGGTTATCCGACGTCACCAGCATGAGCATGGCGAAGGTGAAGAGCGAGAGATAGGCGAAGAAGCGCGGCCGGTGCGGGTCGTGGTGCATGTAGCCGATGGAATAGACGTGCACGAGCGTCGAGACCGTGTTCACGACCACGAGCATGACGGCCGTCAGCGTATCGACGCGGAAGGCCCATTCGACATCGAAGCTGCCGGACTGGATCCAGGTCAGCACGCTCACCTTGATCATCTCCGTCTCGCCCATGGCGACGTCGAAGAAGACGATCCAGGACAGGACGGCCGCAATGATCATGAAGCCGGACGTTACGTATTCGGACGCCTTGGCGCCAATGGCGTTGCCGCCGAGGCCGGCGATCAGGAAGCCGATCAGCGGAAGGAAGACGATTGCCTTGATGATGGTATCCATGACCCGATCAGCCCTTCATCATATTGACGTCTTCGACGGCGATCGAACCGCGGTTACGGTAGAAGACGACGAGAATTGCAAGACCGATGGCCGCTTCCGCAGCCGCGACGGTCAGAATGAACAGCGCGAAGACCTGGCCGACGATGTCGTTCAGGAAGTGCGAGAACGCCACCATGTTGATGTTGACCGAAAGCAGGATGAGCTCGATCGACATCAGGATGACGATGACGTTCTTCCGGTTCAGGAAGATGCCGAAAACGCCGAGGATGAAGAGGATGGCGCTGACGGTGAGATAGTGGGAAATACCGATTTCCATGATGCTTTTCCTTGTCCGCGCGGCCTCAGATACCCTGCCCCGGCTTCACCTTGACCACCTCGACGGCGGTTTCCGGCGAACGGGCGACCTGCTGCGAGATGTTCTGGCGCTTGATGTGCGGCTTGTGGCGCAGCGTCAGCACGATCGCGCCGATCATCGCGACCAGCAGCACGAGGCCGGCGATCTGGAAGTAGTAGACGTAATGCGTATAGAGCACGTCGCCGAGGGCGGCGGTGTTAGTACGCTCGGCGATCGGCGGGATCGGCATCGAGACGGTCTTGGCAAGCTCCGGCGACAGGACCCAGCCGCCGGCGACCACCAGCAGCTCGATCGCCAGGACGATGCCGATCAGCGCACCGACCGGGGCATATTCGAGCGCGCCCGCACGCAGCTCGGCAAAGTCGATGTCGAGCATCATCACGACAAAGAGGAAGAGGACCGCGACGGCGCCGACATAGACGACCAGGAGGATCATCGCCAGGAACTCGGCACCCGTCAGAAGGAACAGGCCCGCCGAATTGAAGAAGGTGAGGATCAGGAACAGCACGGAATAGACCGGGTTCCTGGACGCGATCACCATGAAGGCGGACGCCACCGCCACGAAGGCGAACAGATAGAAGAATAGAGCCTGAAGACCCATTTTGGTGCCTTTTCGTCTTCCCCGGAGAAGGTTCCCCCCCCCCGTCGAAGCCTGACGACCCTTCGTCAGGCACGTGCTTTCGTTTTGCCTTTCCGCTGCGTATCAGCGGTAAGGCGAGTCCATAGCGATGTTGCGGGCGATCTCCCGCTCCCAGCGGTCGCCATTATCGAGGAGCTTCTGCTTGTCGTAGTAGAGCTCCTCGCGCGTCTCGGTCGAGAATTCGAAATTCGGACCTTCGACGATGGCGTCGACCGGGCAGGCTTCCTGGCAGAAGCCGCAATAGATGCACTTCACCATGTCGATGTCGTAGCGCACCGTGCGGCGCGTGCCGTCGTTGCGGCGGGGACCCGCCTCGATGGTGATGGCCTGGGCAGGACAGATGGCCTCGCACAGCTTGCAGGCGATGCAGCGTTCCTCGCCGTTCGGATAGCGGCGCAGCGCGTGCTCGCCGCGGAAGCGCGGGGAGACCGGGCCCTTCTCGAACGGATAGTTCACCGTCGCCTTGGCGCGGAAGAAGTAGCGCATCGACAGGAAGAACGCGCCGACGAATTCCTTGAGGAACAGCGAATTTACGGCTTGCGAAAGACTAGCCATGCTTAAGCTCCAATGCTGCTGAAATCCCGGGCGGTCATGCGGACCAGCCCGTGAGTTTCAGCACGAATGCAACGATGACGACCATGGCGAGCGAGATCGGAAGGAAGACCTTCCAGCCGAGACGCATGAGCTGGTCGTAGCGGTAGCGCGGCACGAAGGCCTTCACCATCGCGAACATGAAGAAGACGAAGAGCGCCTTCAGGACGAACCAGACGATGCCCGGGACCCAGTTGAGGAACCAGACGTCCACCGGGGGCAGCCAGCCGCCGAGGAAGAGGATCGTCGTCAGGGCGCACATCAGGCAGATGGCGGCATATTCGCCGAGCATGAACATCATATACGGGGTCGAGCCGTATTCGACCATGAAGCCGGCGACGAGTTCGGATTCGGCTTCGGGAAGGTCGAAGGGCGGGCGGTTCGTCTCGGCGAGCGCCGAGATGAAGAACACCACGAACATCGGGAACAGCGCCAGCCAGTGCCAGTCGAGGAAGGACGGCGGCAGGCCGAGGCGCGTGCCGAGGCCGTCATGCTGGGCATTGACGATGTCGGACAGGTTCAGCGAGCCGACGCAGAGCAGGACGGTGACGATAACGAAGCCGATGGAGACTTCGTAGGACACCATCTGCGCGGCCGAGCGCAGCGCGCCGAGGAACGGGTACTTCGAGTTCGAAGCCCAACCGCCCATGATGATGCCGTACACTTCGAGCGAGGAAATCGCGAAGATGTAGAGGATGCCGACATTGATGTTGGCGATCATCCAGCCGTCATTGACCGGCACGACCGCCCAGGTGGCGAGCGCCAGCGTCACGGAGACGAGCGGGGCGAGCAGGAAGATCGCCTTGTTGGCGCTGGCCGGAATCACCGGCTCCTTGAAGACGAACTTCAGAAGGTCGGCGAAGGACTGCAGCAGGCCGAAGGGTCCGACGACGTTCGGACCGCGGCGAAGCTGCACGGCAGCCCAGATCTTGCGGTCGGCCAGCAGGATGAAGGCGATGGAGACCAGGAGCAGCACCAGAAGCAGCAGCGACTGGGCCACGATGATCACGCCAGGCCAGACATAGGTCGAAATGAAAGCGTCCATAATGCTTTATCCCTTCGCGCTCATTCCGCCGCGACTTTGAAATTGTTGCGGGCCAGAGCCGAGCATTCGGCCATGACCGCGGAGGCGCGCGCTATCGGGTTCGTCAAATAGAAGTCTTTGACCGGAGACGCAAACCCGGAATTCGCCATCGTCCCGCCTTTTTTCGCAAGGGCGGAGAGATCGGCGATATCGCCGGCTGCAATCTCGTCGATCGCGGCGAAATGCGGATGCGCCGCATAGAGCTTCGCGCGCAGCTCGGCGAGCGAATCGAAGGGCAGCTTCTTGCCGAGCACGTCGGAAAGCGCGCGCAGGATCGCCCAGTCCTCGCGGGCATCGCCCGGCGCAAAGCCGGCGCGGTTGCCCATCTGGACGCGGCCTTCGGTGTTGACCCAGGTGCCCGACTTCTCGGTGTAGGTCGCGCCCGGCAGGATGACGTCGGCGACATGCGCCGCGTTGTCGCCGTGCGAGCCGATATAGACCGTGAAGGCGGTCTTGCGGGAGAAGTCCATCTCGTCGGCGCCGAGCAGGAAGAGCACGTCGGTGCCCGTCAGCATGTCGGCTGCCGTCTTGCCGCCCTCGCCCGGCACGAAGCCGAGGTCGAGGCCGCCGACGCGCGAGGCCGCCGTATGGAGGACGGCGAGGCCGTTCCAGTCCGCCTTCACCGCACCGACCTTTTCCGCGAGCGCAGAGACCGCCGAGAGAACGGCAAGGCCATCGGCGCGCGACAGCGCGCCCTGGCCGACGATGATCATCGGGCGCTCGGCCTTCTTGAGCTTGGCGGCGAACTTGACCGAACCGTCGATGAGGCCGGAGAGCGTGTCCGTGCCGGCGCCGAGATATTCGTAGCCGTAGCGCAGTTCGCCCTCTTCGCCGATCACGCCGATCGGGAAGTTGTCCATGCGCCAGCGCTTGCGGATGCGGGCGTTGAGCACGGCCGCTTCCAGGCGCGGGTTGGAGCCGACGATGAGCAGCGCGTCAGCCTGCTCGATGCCTTCGATAGTCGGGTTGAAGAGGTAGCTGGCCCGGCCGAGCGACGGATCGAGCACCGAACCGTCCTGGCGGCAGTCGACGTTCTTCGAGCCGAGCGCGGTCATCAGTTCGCGCAGCGCATAGATTTCCTCGACGGAGGCGAGGTCGCCGGCGATGGCGCCGATGCGGTCGCCCGCCTTGCCGGCAACGGCGGCCTTGACGGCGCCGAACGCTTCCGCCCAGCTTGCGGGCTGGAGGCGGCCATCCTTGCGGACATAGGGCCGGTCGAGACGCTGGGTCTTCAGGCCATCCCAGATGTAGCGGGTCTTGTCGGAGATCCACTCCTCGTTGATCTCTTCATTGACGCGCGGCAGGATGCGCATGACTTCGCGGCCGCGCGTATCGACGCGGATGGCCGAACCGACCGCGTCCATGACGTCGATGGATTCCGTCTTGTTCAGTTCCCACGGGCGGGCCGTGAAAGCGAAGGGCTTGGAGGTCAGCGCGCCGACCGGGCAAAGGTCGACCACGTTGCCCTGAAGCTCCGACGTCATCGCCTGCTCGAGATAGGTGGTGATCTCGGCATCCTCGCCACGGCCGATCAGGCCGAGCTCGGTGATGCCGGCGACTTCCGTCGTGAAGCGGACGCAGCGCGTGCAGTGGATGCAGCGGTTCATGACCGTCTTGACGAGCGGGCCGATATACTTGTCCTCGACCGCGCGCTTGTTCTCGGCATAGCGCGAACTGTCGATGCCGAAGGCCATCGCCTGGTCCTGCAGGTCGCATTCGCCGCCCTGGTCGCAGATCGGGCAATCCAGCGGGTGGTTGATGAGCAGGAATTCCATCACGCCTTCGCGCGCCTTCTTGACCATCGGTGTGGTCGTGAAGACTTCCGGCGGCTCGCCGTTCGGGCCGGGACGCAGGTCGCGCACGCCCATGGCGCAGGAAGCAGCCGGCTTCGGCGGGCCGCCCTTCACCTCGACGAGGCACATGCGGCAGTTGCCGGCAACCGACAGCCGCTCGTGGAAACAGAAGCGCGGAACTTCGGCACCCGCCTCCTCGCACGCCTGAAGCAGCGTGAAGTGATCCGGGACTTCAATTTCTTTTCCGTCGACTATCAGCTTTGCCATATCTCAATCCCGCTTCTGACGCGGGGAATCCCGCGTCCTGCCAGCGCCATTCTCCGGCTTCCGTTCCGGGCGTTCGCCCTTCCCTTCGGCCTTTGTTCCATCTGCCGGTTCCGGCGGGCCTAGCCCCTGCCCTTCGCCAGCGTCCTTGCCTGCTCCACCCAGCCGTCGCGGGCGATGCGCCCGCCGAGACCGAGTTCGGCTTCGATCCTTGCGACATCCGCGTCCGTCAGGGCCGCAATGTCGGCGTAGCGCTTGAGCCCCATGCCGTTCAGCACCTGCTCCAGCTTCGGCCCGATGCCCGAAATCGCCTTCAGGTCATCGGCCTTCCCGGCTTTGGCCGCCGGCGCCCTGCGCGCCGGTTTGGCTTCCACCGTCCTCGGCGTCGCGCTCTTCTCGCGCGCCACCTTCATCTCCGGTTCCGCCTTCGGAACCATCCGCAGTTCCGGCTTCGCCTTCACGGGCGCCGCCGTCTCTTTCGCGGCTTCGGCCTTGGCGGTAAGTTCCGCCGCCTCATCCAGCATCGCCTTCGTCCGCTCCGCCGTGCTCTGCATCACGCCCAGCATCGCCCCGGCCATCTGGCCCGCAATGCCGAAGCCGATCGCGGTCGTGGCGGCCATCGCCGCCATCGGATGCGCCATCAGCGGATGCAGCGGCATGTCCGGCATCTGCTTCAGCCACGGCGACAGCCCGAACGGATCGTCGCCGGCAGCTTCAGCCGGCGGGACATGGGTCGCATTCGCATCCTGTCCAACCGGCTTCGTCATCGTCCTACTCCGCTGCTTCCAGCACCGCGCCATGCGCCATGGCATTGGCGGTGTATTGGTCGATGCGCGCCTCGATTTCGGGGCGGAAGTTGCGGATGAGGCCCTGGATCGGCCAGGCCGCGGCGTCGCCGAGCGCGCAGATCGTGTGGCCTTCGATCTGCTTCGTCACGTCGAAGAGCATGTCGATCTCGCGCTTCTGCGCATTGCCGCGCACCATGCGCTCCATGACGCGCATCATCCAGCCCGTGCCTTCGCGGCAGGGCGTGCACTGGCCGCAGCTCTCGTGCTTGAAGAAGGCCGAGATGCGCCAGATCGCCTTGATGATGTCGGTCGAGCGATCCATGATGATCATGCCGCCGGTGCCGAAGGAGGACTTCACCTCGCGCAGACCGTCGAAGTCGAGCGTGACGTTCATCATGTCCTCGGCCTTGACGACCGGGCACGATGCGCCGCCGGGGATGACGGCGAGAAGATTGTCCCAGCCGCCGCGGATGCCGCCGCCATGCTTCTCGACCATTTCGCGGAAGGAGATGCCCATGCTCTCCTCGACCGTGCACGGCTTGTTGACGTGGCCGGACATCATGAACAGCTTGGTGCCGACATTGTTCGGGCGGCCGAAGCTGGAGAACCAGCTTGCGCCGCGGCGCAGGATCGTCGGCGTGACGGCGATGGACTCGACGTTGTTGACGGTCGTCGGGCAGCCGTAGAGGCCCATATTCGCCGGGAACGGCGGCTTCAGGCGCGGCTGGCCCTTCTTGCCTTCGAGGCTTTCGAGCAGCGCGGTCTCTTCACCGCAGATATAAGCGCCGGCGCCGTGGTGAACGTAGATGTCGATATCGTAGCCGAGCTTGTTGTTCTTGCCGAGCAGGCCCGCATCGTAGCACTCGTCGATGGCCGCCTGGAGCGCTTCACGCTCGCGGATGAACTCGCCGCGCACGTAGATATAGGCCGCATGCGCGCCCATGGCGAAGGAGGCGACGACGCAGCCCTCGATCAGCGTGTGCGGATCGTGGCGCAGGATATCGCGGTCCTTGCAGGTGCCGGGCTCGGATTCGTCGGCATTGACGACGAGGTAGTGCGGACGACCGTCGGATTCCTTCGGCATGAAGGACCACTTGAGGCCGGTCGGGAAGCCTGCGCCGCCGCGGCCGCGCAGGCCCGAGGCCTTGACCTCGTTGATGATCCAGTCACGGCCCTTTTCGAGCAGCTGCTTGGTGCCGTCCCAATGGCCGCGGGCCATGGCGCCCTTCAGCGACTTGTCCTTGGTGCCGTAGATATTGGTGAAGATGCGATCCTGGTCTTTAAGCATTTTTCACCCCTTTACCGCGGCTTCTTGCCGAAGACGCGGATGTATTCCGCTTCACCGCCCTTGGCGAGCGCCTTGGCCTGCTTGACCCAGTCGTCGCGCTCGATGCGGCCCTTGAAATTCAGATAAAGATCGACCCACTCGCGCTCCGCCTTCTTCCAGGACGCGACTTGCGCGAAGGTGAAGATGCCGAGCTCGTGCAGCGTGCCCTCGATCTTCGGGCCGACACCGGAGATGAGCTTGAGGTCATCGAGCGTTGCCGGGCGTTCGATGCCGGCCGGGCGGTTCTTGTCTTCCAGCGAAGGCTTGCCGACAGCGGCCGCGATCGGCTGCTTGGCGGCGGCATCGCCACCTTCGGCGCGCGTGTCGCCCTTCGCCTTGGTGTTGGCGGCAGCTTCCGCCTTGGCGGTTGCCGGCGTCTTCAGCTTCGGATCGGTCTCGTCCGCATCCGTCTTGGCGCGGGCGGCGTTCGACGGGGGAACGCTGACGCTGTCCTCGTCGGCCTTCTTGGCGCGCGTCGTGGTCTTCTTCGCGGCCGCTTCCGGTTCGTTCAGGCTGGTGAGGCCACCGGCCGGCGCGGAATAGATGCGGTCGATCTGCGTGCCCGGCGTGACGTCGGCGCCCTTGCCGGCGTCGAAACGGTCGATGATGTGCTCGAGCTGCGTCGGCGTCAGGTCTTCATAGCTGTCCTTGAAGATCATGATCATGGGCGCATTCACGCAAGCGCCCTGACACTCGACCTCTTCCCAGGAAAGCGTGCCGCTCTCGTTGAGATGGAAGGGCTCGGCGTGGATGCGCTTCTTGCAGACGTTGATCAGGTCTTCCGCGCCGCGCAGCATGCAGGGCGTCGTGCCGCAGACCTGGACATGGGCGCGCGTGCCGACCGGCAGCAGCTGGAACTGGGTGTAGAAGGTCGCGACCTCGAGCACGCGGATATAGGCCATGTCAAGCATGTCGGCGACATATTCGATGGCCGCCTTGGTGACCCAGCCGTCCTGCTCCTGCGCCCGCATCAGCAGCGGAATGACCGCTGACTGCTGACGGCCCTTCGGATACTTGTTGATCGTGGCCTTGGCCCAGGCCGCATTCTCCTTGGAGAAGGCGAAGCTGGCGGGCTGGACATTGTCATCGGCTAGTCGACGAACGGACATTCTGTAACGCCTTGTCTCAGTTAATCTGCCGGCGCCGCATTTCCGCCGTGTCGGCGAAAGCGCGGGCGTGGGCCGGCGTGTCGTTCTGAAGGAATACGAGTGCGCAGCCAGCGGACGCATGCGCCCGAACACCGGCCTTCGCGAAGGCGGCGGCGGTCGGGATCGCGGCGGTCACGGCAAGGGCTGCGTTCGGCATCAGCGGTCAACCTCGCCGAACACGATGTCGAGGGAGCCCAGGATCGCCGAGACGTCGGCGAGCTGGTGGCCGCGACAGATGAAGTCCATCGCCTGCAGGTGGGCATAGCCCGGGGCGCGGATCTTGCAGCGGTAGGGCTTGTTGGTGCCGTCGGCGACGACGTAGACGCCGAACTCGCCCTTCGGCGCTTCCACGGCCGCGTACACTTCACCGGCCGGCACATGGTAGCCTTCCGTGTAGAGCTTGAAGTGGTGGATCAGCGCTTCCATCGAACGCTTCATCTGGCCGCGCTTCGGCGGAACCATCTTGCCGTCGATGGAGGAGACCGGGCCGACCTTGGCATCGCCGAGCAGGCGGTCGACGCACTGGCGCATGATCTTCGCCGATTCACGCATTTCGATCATGCGGATGACGTAACGGTCGTAGCAGTCGCCGTTCTTGCCGATCGGAATGTCGAAATCGAGGTCGGAATAGCACTCGTAGGGCTGCGAGCGACGCAGGTCCCACGCCGCGCCCGAACCGCGCACCATCACGCCCGAGAAGCCCCAGGCCCAGCAATCTTCCAGCTTAACGACGCCGATATCGACGTTTCGCTGCTTGAAGATGCGGTTGCCGGTGAGCAGCTCGTCGATATCGTCGACGGTCTTCAGGAACGGATCGATCCACTTGCCGATGTCTTCGACCAGCTCGTGCGGCAGGTCCTGATGGACGCCGCCCGGACGGATATAGGCCGAGTGCATGCGCGCGCCGCAGGCACGCTCATAGAACACCATCAGCTTCTCGCGCTCCTCGAAGCCCCAGAGCGGCGGCGTCAGTGCACCGACGTCCATGGCCTGGGTCGTCACGTTGAGAAGGTGCGAGAGGATGCGGCCGATTTCGGAATAGAGCACACGGATGAGCTGGCCGCGGATCGGAACCTCGGTGCTGGTCAACTTCTCGACGGCAAGCGCGAAGGCATGCTCCTGGTTCATCGGCGCCACGTAGTCGAGGCGGTCGAAATAGGGCACGGCCTGAAGGTAGGTCTTCGTCTCGATCAGCTTCTCGGTGCCGCGATGCAGCAGGCCGATATGCGGGTCGACGCGCTCGACGATTTCGCCGTCGAGTTCGAGGACAAGACGCAGAACCCCGTGCGCCGCAGGGTGCTGCGGGCCGAAGTTGATGTTGAAGTTGCGAACGTTGTGCTCGTTCATGCCGCTTGCTCCAGAGGCCGGCGCCCTAGCGGGTCGCCCGACCCAAAATCAGTTCGTCTTTGCCTTCTCGTCACCCGGCAGCACGTAATCCGTGCCTTCCCAGGGAGAGAGGAAGTCGAAGTTGCGGAATTCCTGCTTCAGTTCGACAGGCTCGTACACGACGCGCTTGACCTCGTCGTCATAACGCACTTCCACGAAACCGGTCGTCGGGAAGTCCTTGCGTAGCGGGTGCCCCTCGAAACCATAGTCGGTGAGGATGCGGCGCAGGTCCGGATGGCCGGTGAAGAGGATGCCGTACATGTCGTAGGCTTCGCGCTCGAACCAGTCGGCGCCCGGATAGACCGAGCAGGCGGACGGAACGGGCTGGTCCTCGCCGGTCGCGACCTTGACGCGGATGCGCAGGTTCTGGCGCGGCGACAGGAGGTGGTAGACCACGTCGAAGCGCTCGGCGCGGGCCGGCCAGTCCACGCCGCAGATGTCGACGAGGTTGACGAAGCCGCACTGCACGTCATCGCGCAGGAAGGTCAGAAGCTCGACGACGCGGGCGCCGTCCGTCTTCAGGGTGAGTTCGCCAAAGGCGATATCGGCGGAGGCGACGAGACCGCCGGCCGCTTCGCCGATATGGGAGGAAAGCTCCTGGAGGGCTTCGCTCATCGTGTCAGTCCCCTGCCCTTAACGTTCGATCGTACCGGTCCGGCGGATCTTCTTCTGCAGCAGGAGCACGCCGTAGAGGAGCGCTTCCGCCGTGGGAGGACAGCCTGGTACATAGATGTCGACCGGCACCACGCGGTCACAGCCGCGCACCACCGAATAGGAATAGTGATAGTAGCCGCCGCCGTTGGCGCAGGAGCCCATCGAGATGACGTAGCGCGGCTCGGGCATCTGGTCGTAGACCTTGCGGAGCGCGGGGGCCATCTTGTTGGTCAGCGTGCCGGCGACGATCATGACGTCGGACTGGCGTGGGCTGGCGCGCGGCGCGAAACCGAAGCGCTCGACGTCGTAGCGCGGCATCGAGAGCTGCATCATCTCGACGGCACAGCACGCCAGACCAAAGGTCATCCACATCAGCGAGCCGGTACGGGCCCAGGTGATGAGCTCGTCCGTGGACGTGACCAGAAAGCCCTTGTCGGCGAGCTCGTTGTTGATCTCGCCGAAGAAGGCGTCGTTGCTGCCGACGGGCTTGCCCGTGCTGGGATCGATGATCCCCTTGGGCTGCGGCGCGACGAGCGTGTTGTTCGTATGAGCTACTCCCATTCGAGTGCTCCCTTCTTCCATTCATAGATGAAGCCGATGGTCAGGACACCGAGGAAGACCATCATGGACCAGAAGCCGAACCAGCCCATGTCGCCGAAGGAGACGGCCCAGGGGAAGAGGAAGGCGACTTCCAGGTCGAAGATGATGAAGAGGATCGATACCAGGTAGAAGCGGATATCGAATTTCATGCGCGCATCGTCGAACGCATTGAAGCCGCACTCGTAAGCGGAGAGCTTTTCCGAATCGGGGGCCTTGTATGCGACGGCGAACGGCGCGACCAGCAAGGCAATGCCGATCACGAGTGCGATACCGATGAAGATGGCGATCGGGATATAGGAACCGAGAAGTTCAGTCATTGGCGTCCATCCTGCCTGCTCGTGGCGCCGGAGAGACGCCTGATGGTCGAAGACCTGCAAGCCGATAAAGTATGTTGCAACGCCACGTCGTTAGCGCAGTGAGCGTCCCCGCGCAAGGCTTTGTCCGGCTTTCGCCGCAATCATTGTGTTCTTTTCCCTGTCGCTCCGAAGGCCGGGGACGGGCCTTTTTAAATCGTTACGATTCGATGAAAGGCGGAGCGCGGGACGTTTCGCCGCAGGCGCGGCGGAAAAGCCCGCCGCGGCCCCGCCCTTCCCTCAGTTCGCATTGAGATTGAGCATGGGGATCGAGCCGCCCGGCAGCATGGTGCGCGGCAGTTGTCCGTCCCATTTTTCCGCCTGCGTCAGCGAGACGAGGCCGGGATTGTCACGCAGCGCATCGCCGCGCAGCTTGATGGCGCCGGCTTCCGCCTCCCCGCGCAGCTTGATCGCTTCCGCCTCGGCTTGCGCGGCCAGCCGCACGGCGTCGGCCTGGGCCTGCGCTTCGGCGCGGCGGGCATCGGCCTGGGCGCGCGCCTGCGTCACGGTGATCTCCGCCTGCACCTTCTCGCGCTCGGCGTTCTGGCGCAGGCGCTGCACCTCGACCTCCGCCAGCATGCGCTGCTCGATGCTCGCCTCGTAGGCATCGGAGAAGTCGATGTTCTCGATCTGCACGCTATCTATGATGACGGGGCCGGAAACGCCTTCCTGGATCGCCGTCGCGACCTCCGCATTGAGCCGCCCGCGCTCCTGGATGGCCGTCACCGCATTGAAGCGGCCGAAGACCGTCTTCGTCTCCTCGAAGACCTTGCGCTCGATAAGGCGCGACATCAGCCCGTCCTCGCCGCCATAGGTCGCGTAGACGTCCTGCACGCGATCGGCCGGGATGCGGTAGTTCACCGAAAGCCGAATATCGGCCGGCTGCTGGTCGCGGCTATAGGCCTCCATCTTCTCGTAGACGACGGCCTTGGACTGCACCGAGATCCGCACGACCGAATCGATCAGCGGCAGCTTGAAGCCGAGGCCCGGCTCCGCGGTGCCCGCGACGGCACCGTAGCGCAGGATGACCCCGCGCTCGCCCTGGTCGATGGTGTACCACGAACCGAACAGGATGCTGAGCGCCACGAGCGCGGCAAGGCCCGTCAAGGCCATGGTGACATTACGCATGCAAATCCCCTCTCTTCGCTCGGCAAGCTATACGAAGACGGGAAGGCGGCCAGAAACATTCGGCGCGACGGGAAGAATTTCCACGAAAATGTGCCTCATGCGATGCATGAGGAAACGACGACAATGGCCTGAAAGGAAAGAAATGGCGCGAGTGACGGGGCTCGAACCCGCGACCTCCGGCGTGACAGGCCGGCACTCTAACCGACTGAGCTACACCCGCGCATCTTTGTGGCCTTGCGGCCCCGAACGATCGTCCGGCCCTTCGAGTGGCGCGAGTGACGGGGCTCGAACCCGCGACCTCCGGCGTGACAGGCCGGCACTCTAACCGACTGAGCTACACCCGCATTCCTCGAAAGCGACCGGATGACGAAGCATCCGTCCCGAGCGGCCTGAGCCGTTCGATGAGCGGCTAACTACGGGGTTCGGGTTTGGGTGTCAAGCAGGTTTCAAGACAAAAGAATGACGCGTCGCGAAATGTTTCCACACCCTTGCCCATCTTCATGGGGCCGTTCAAAAAAATGCAAAAAACTTTGCGATTGCCTCTTGCGGTTCGATCCGGTTCCGCATAGATCACAGCCACCAACGCGGCGGGCGATTAGCTCAGTTGGTAGAGCGCCTCGTTTACACCGAGGATGTCGGGAGTTCGAGTCTCTCATCGCCCACCATTCTTCCTCCGGAATTCGCACGCAGGCCCCGTAAAACGGGGCTTTTTTCGTTCTGGCGCTGCCCTTCCCTGCCGTAACCGGCCCGGCTGCGCGGGCCGGTCCGGGGCGCCGCGTCAATGCGTTGTCGGCGGCTCTTCTTCCTCGTCGTCCTCCAGGAACGAATGGATGCCATCCCTTGCGATCGTGGCCAGGAATTCGTCGAAGGCTTCGCGGTCGGTGGCGAAGGGTTCGTCCCATTCGAAGAGGTCTTCGTTCTGGGTGACGACCTCCAGCTTCCAGTCGTTTTGCGTGCCGGCGGGGCGAGAGATGTCGACGAGCACGGTGACGCCGTCTTCCGTGAATTCTCCCGAAAGCTCGGAATGCTCCAGTTTGGGCTTCTTGGTCATGGCGGGCGATCCTGCGGGCGTCTAGCCGGATTCGGGATCCGGCAGGGCCGAATTGGTGAAATCAGAACGGCCAGCGTGATCTCGCGGCAGCGACGTGACGTCAATCGGTCGCCCGACCCCGATCTAAAACTATCGGCAGTCGCGTTCTGGAATCCCTTGTGACAGAGCGGAGGGTATCCGTCCACCCTCGGAGTTCAGACGACCTGCTTGGGATGCGTCGGGGCGAATTCGGCGACGAGCTCGTGCTTTTCGCCGGGATAGGTCAGACGCACATGGGTAATGTAAAGGCCACCGCTCCAGGTGCGGCGTTCCACGACGAGGCAGGGCGTGCCGGACGCGATGGCCAGAAGTTCGGCAGCGCGGGCATCGGCGCCGACGGCGCGGATGCGGTGCTCGGCGGCGCTCCAGGGGACGCGGCTGATCAGCCAGGCGCCGGGGGCGACATCCTCGAACGTCTCTCCGGCGGCCTCGGGCACGGCTTCGAGGTTGATGAGGCGATCTTCCAGGCAGAAGGGCTGCGCGCCGGCAAAGTGAAGCGCCGAGATATCCGTCAGCCGGGCAGAATCGGAAAGCTCCATCAGCCGGCGGTCGACGGTCTTGGCCGCGCGGTCGAGGCGCGTGCGGCGCTCGTAGCGATAGGGAAGCCCGAGCGATTCGACTTCAAGCCGGATATCGTGGATTTCGAGAACCGCGGACTGGGCGTGCGGATGGGTGACGTAGCTGCCCGATTTGCGGCGGCGCTCGATGAGGCCGCGCTTGACCAGCTCGGTGATCGCCTTGTTCACCGTCATGCGCGAGCATTGATACTGCTCGGTCAGCTCGTGCTCGAAGGGGATTCGGTGGCCCGGCGGCCATTCGCCCGACAGGATCTTGCCCTCGACATCATCGAGGATGCGCCGGTGCAGCGAAGGCTCCCTGGCCTCGACCTCTGTTCTGTCCCCGTCGATGGAAATGGTCGCCTCCGCTCCGGGCGTGGATTCGCCCGGTCTCAGGAAAGTCATAGGAAAGGCCCGGTCGGCTTTCAATACGGCCTCAGGCCGTGGCGAGCGCCCGCATGGTCGCGGTGAAGCGCCGGCCGACCGCTTCGCGGGCGGCGTGCCGGCCATCCTCGACCTGCTTGCGGCCATTCACCCAGACGCAATCGACTTCGGCACCGTTTGCGAAGATCCAGCCGTCGAGCAGGCCGTCGCCGGCAAGTTCGAGGCCGTGGCGGGCCTTGAGGCTGACGAAATCGGCCGCCCTGCCCGCGGCAAGACCGGCTTCCACGCCGAGCGCCGCCGCGCCGCCGACAAGCGCGCCGTCGAACAGCGCACGACCCGTCGAGCCGCCGGGCTCCGCCAGGACGTTGCGGGCGCGATGATAGAGGCGCTGGGAATATTCGAGCTGGCGCAGTTCGTCCGGCAGGCCGATCAGCACGTTCGAATCGGAGCCGACGCCGTAGCGGCCGCCGGCGGCAAGGAAATCGGGCGCCGGGAAGGTGCCGTCGCCGAGATTGGCTTCCGTTACCGGGCAGAGGCCGGCGATGGCGCCGGCTTTCGCCATGCCCAGCGTTTCGGCATCCGTCATGTGGGTGGCGTGGATGAAGCACCAGCGGCCGTCGACCTTCTGGTTCTCGAGCAGCCATTCCACCGGGCGGCGGCCGGACCAGGCGATGCTGTCCTCCACTTCCTTCACCTGTTCGGCGATATGGATATGGATCGGCTTATCGCCGGCCATGGTGACGACGGCGCTCAGCTCGTCAGGCGTGACGGCGCGCAGACTGTGCGGGGCGACACCGGTGACGCCGTCCGGCAGCGAACCCGTCAGGGCGTGGCAGCGCTCCAGAAGGGCGGCATAGGAATCGCGGTCGTTGATGAAGCGGCGCTGCCCCTCGCCCGGCGCGGTGCCGCCGAAACCGGCATGGGCATAGAAGACGGGAAGCAGCGTGAGGGCGATGCCGGTCTCGGACGCGGCAGAGGCGATTCGCGCGGCCATTTCGGCGATGTCGCCATAATGCCCGCCGTCCTTGTCGTGGTGCAGATAATGGAACTCGCCGACGCGGGTGAAGCCGGCTTCCAGCATTTCCACATAGAGCTGCGCGGCAACCGCCTCGACATCGTCAGGCGTCATGGAGAGCGCGAAGCGGTACATGACATTGCGCCAGCTCCAGAAGCTGTCGCTGCCCGGGCCGCGCGTTTCGGCAAGGCCCGCCATGCCGCGCTGGAAGGCGTGGCTGTGCAGGTTCGGCATGCCGGCGACGAGGGTGTCGTGGCGCTCGTCGCCCGGCGCGGCCGCCCTGCTCTCGATTCCCGCGATCCGCCCGCCCTCGACGCTAATCCGGACATTGTTCGCCCAGCCGCTCGCCAGCAGCGCCTGCCTTGCATGAATGACGGCCATGGCCGGTCTCCTCTCCCGATGTGCACCCCCGACGCCGATCCGAAAAATGGCTCTTGCGTCCGATGTGATTATGTATATACATTATCTCCATCACAGGGAAGAGGCAATCACGATGACGGCAACGGAAAACGACATCGCCCGCGTCTGGCGCAATGCCCGGCTTGCGACGCTCAACGAAAGCCTGCCCGGCCTCGGCATCGTGGAAAACGGCGCGATCGCCGTCGTCGACGGGCGCATCGCCTTTGCGGGTCCGGAGGCGGAGCTTCCCGCCACGTTCGCCAAGGCCGAAAGCATCGATTGCGAAGGCCGCTGGATCACGCCCGGCCTCATCGACTGCCACACCCATCTCGTGCATGCCGGCGACCGCGCCCATGAATTCGAGCTTCGCCTTGCCGGCGCCTCCTATGAGGAGGTCGCGCGGGCCGGCGGCGGCATCGTCTCCTCGGTGAAGGCACTGCGCGCGGCAAGCGAGGACGATCTGGTGCGGGAAACCCTGCCCCGCCTCGATGCGCTGATCGCCGAAGGCGTGACGACGGTCGAGATGAAGTCCGGCTACGGCCTCGACACGGAAAACGAACTGAAGTCGCTGCGCGCGGCCCGCCGCATCGCCGACGAGCGCGACGTCACCGTGCGCACCACCTTCCTCGGCGCCCATGCGCTGCCGCAGGAAATGAACGGCGACAAGACGGCCTATATAAAGAAGGTCGTCACCGAGATGCTGCCGGCCGTCGCGGCCGAAGGGCTTGCCGATGCGGTGGACGGCTTCTGCGAGGGCATCGCCTTCTCGACCGCCGAGATGACCGAGGTCTTCGAGGCCGCGAAGGCGCATGGCCTGCCGGTCAAGCTCCATGCCGACCAGCTTTCCAATCTGCACGGCGCCGAACTTGCCGCCCACTACGGTGCGCTTTCGGCCGATCACCTCGAATATACCGACGATGCGGGCGCAGCCGCGATGGCGAAAGCCGGCACCGTCGCCGTCATTCTCCCCGGTGCCTTCTACTTCATTCGTGAAACCAAGAAGCCGCCGGTCGATCTCTTCCGCAAGCACGGCGTGAAAATGGCGGTCGCAACCGACGCCAATCCCGGCACGTCGCCGCTCACCTCCCTCCTCCTCACCATGAATATGGCCGCAACCCTCTTCGGCATGACCGTCGAGGAATGCATCGCCGGCACGACGCGCGAAGCCGCTCGCGCGCTTGGGCTGGTCGACGAGGTGGGGACGCTTGAGGCCGGAAAATGGGCCGATTTCGTTCTCTGGAATATCGGCCGGCCGGCGGAACTGGTCTACCGCATGGGCTTCAACCCCATGCATGCCCGTATCCGCAGCGGACACTGATCACATCATACGCAGCCTGTGCGCTGCATCGGGAAATGAAACATGACGATCACGCTTCATCCGGGCTCCGTGCCCCTGAAAACCCTCGAAACCATCTACTGGACCGGCGAAGCCGCCAAGCTTGACGCGTCCTTCGACGCCGGCATCCAGAAGGCCGCCGCGCGCATCGCGGAAATCGCCGCCGGCGACGAGCCGGTCTACGGCATCAATACCGGCTTCGGCAAACTCGCCTCCATCAAGATCGCACCGGCCGATGTCGCGACGCTCCAGCGCAACCTGATCCTGTCGCACTGCTGCGGCGTGGGCAAACCGCTTGCGGAAAACATCGTGCGCCTCATCATGGCGCTGAAGCTGATCTCGCTCGGCCGCGGCGCATCCGGCGTGCGTATCGAGATCGTCCGTCTGCTCGAAGCCATGCAGGCCAAGGGTGTCATCCCGGTCATTCCCGAACAGGGTTCCGTCGGCGCCTCGGGCGACCTCGCTCCCCTCGCCCACATGACGGCCGTCATGATCGGCGAAGGCGAAGCCATCTATGCCGGCGACCGTATGCCGGGTGGCAAGGCCCTCGAAAAGGCCGGCCTGAAGCCGGTCGTTCTGGCCGCCAAGGAAGGCCTCGCACTGATCAACGGCACGCAGGTCTCCACCGGCCTTGCGCTTGCCGGCCTCTTCCGCGCCCATCGCGCCGCGCAGGCCGCGCTCGTCACCGGCGCGCTTTCCACCGACGCCGCCATGGGGTCCTCCGCGCCATTCCATCCCGACATTCACACGCTGCGCGGCCATAAGGGCCAGATCGATGCGGCCGCCTCGCTTCGTGCACTGCTGGCCGGCTCCGTCATCCGCGACAGCCACATTACCGGCGACGAGCGTGTGCAGGATCCCTATTGCATCCGCTGCCAGCCGCAGGTCGATGGCGCCTGCCTCGACCTCCTGCGTTCGGCCGCCCATACGCTCGAAATCGAAGCCAATGCCGTGACCGACAACCCGCTCGTCCTGTCGGACAACAGCGTCGTTTCCGGCGGCAACTTCCATGCCGAGCCCGTGGCCTTCGCCGCCGACCAGATCGCGATTGCGACCTGCGAGATCGGCGCCATCGCCCAGCGCCGCATCGCGCTGCTGGTCGATCCGGCCCTCTCCTTCGGCCTGCCGGCCTTCCTCGCCAAGAAGCCGGGCCTCAATTCGGGCCTCATGATCGCGGAAGTCACTTCGGCCGCGCTGATGAGCGAGAACAAGCAGATGTCGCATCCGGCCTCGGTCGACTCCACCCCAACCTCCGCCAACCAGGAAGACCATGTCTCCATGGCCTGCCACGGCGCCCGCCGCCTGCTGCGCATGACGGAAAACCTCTCCGCCATCATCGGCATCGAGGCGCTGACGGCTGCCCAGGGCATCGAGTTCCGCGCACCGCTCACCACCAGCCCAGAGCTGCAGAAGGTCGTCGCCGCGCTGCGCACCGTCGTGCCGACGCTGGAGGAAGACCGCTACATGGCGCCGGACCTCGCCGCCGCCGGCACGTTCGTCTCCTCGGGCGCGCTCGCCGCTTCCGTCACCAAGGGTATCCTGCCGGTTCTGGAGGCCTGACATGGCACTCTTCGAAACCCACCAGGGCACCTCGCCCGTCATTCTCGCCTTCCCGCATACCGGCACGGATGTTCCTGCCGATATCCGGGAGCGCCTGAACGACAATGGCCGCATCCTCGCGGATACGGACTGGCACATCGAACGTCTCTATGACGGCCTGCTGCCCGACGTGACGACGGTGCGCGCCACGTTCCACCGCTATGTCATCGACGCCAACCGGGATCCGGCTGGCGTCAGCCTCTATCCCGGCCAGAACACGACGGGCCTCGTTCCGGAGACGGATTTCGACGGCAAGCCGATCTGGAAGGACGGCGAAACGCCGACCGAGGCCGACATCGCCTACCGGCTCGCCAATTTCCATGCGCCCTACCACGCGGCCCTCGCCGCCGAGATCGAGCGCGTGAAGGCGATCCACGGCGTGGCGATCCTCTACGACTGCCACTCGATCCGCTCGCTGATCCCCTTCCTGTTCGAAGGCCGGCTGCCGGATTTCAACGTCGGCACCGACATGGGGCGCACCTGCGCGAAGGAAATCGAAACGGCGACGTTCGACGTCTGCGCGAAGGCTGAAGGCTATACCAGCATCCTCAATGGCCGCTTCAAGGGCGGCTGGACGACACGCCATTACGGCAAGCCGGAAACCGGCGTGCACGCCATCCAGATGGAGCTCGCCCAGGTGAGCCATCTGTCCACGGAGGTTCCACCCTTCGATCTGGACGCGGACAAGGCCGCACGCCTGCGCATTCACCTGAAAGACATTCTGCAACGCATCGAGGCGCTCGCCTCCACCCTCACACGCTGACCCGGGAGAACCAGCCATGACCGACAATCCCCGCCACAATATCCGCGAAGTCCGCGCCGCCACCGGCACCGAACGCACCGCCAAGAGCTGGCTGACCGAAGCGCCGCTGCGCATGCTGATGAACAACCTCGACCCCGACGTCGCGGAAAACCCGCACGAGCTGGTCGTCTATGGCGGCATCGGCCGCGCCGCCCGCACCTGGGCCGATTTCGACAAGATCGTCGCCTCGCTGCGCGACCTTGAAGAAAACGAGACGCTGATCGTGCAGTCCGGCAAGCCGGTCGGCATCTTCCGCACGCACAAGGATGCGCCGCGCGTTCTCATCGCCAACTCCAACCTCGTGCCGCACTGGGCCACCTGGGATCACTTCAACGAGCTGGATAAGAAGGGCCTTGCCATGTACGGCCAGATGACGGCCGGCTCGTGGATCTATATCGGCTCGCAGGGCATCGTTCAGGGCACCTACGAGACCTTCGTGGAAGCCGGCCGCCAGCACTATAACGGCAACCTCAAGGGCAAGTGGGTCCTCACCGGCGGCCTCGGCGGCATGGGCGGCGCCCAGCCGCTCGCCGCGGTCATGGCCGGCGCCTCGTGCCTTGCCGTCGAGTGCAACCCGGACTCGATCGATTTCCGCCTGCGCACCCGCTACATCGACGAGAAGGCCGAAACGCTCGACGAAGCCATGGCGATGATCGACCGCTGGACGAAGGCTGGCGAAGCCAAGTCCGTGGGCCTGCTCGGCAACGCTGCCGAAATCCTCCCCGAGATGATCCGCCGCGGCATCCGCCCCGACATGGTCACCGACCAGACCTCCGCCCACGACCCGATCAACGGCTACCTGCCGAAGGGCTGGACGATGGCCGAGTGGAAGGCAAAGCGCGAAAGCGATCCGAAGGCCGTCGAAAAGGCCGCCCGCGCTTCCATGCGCGAGCATGTCGAAGCCATGATCGCCTTCCAGGACATGGGCATCCCGACCTTCGACTACGGCAACAACATCCGCCAGGTCGCCAAGGAAGAAGGTCTTGAAAACGCCTTCGCCTTCCCGGGCTTCGTGCCGGCCTATATCCGCCCGCTGTTCTGCAAGGGCATCGGTCCGTTCCGCTGGGCCGCTCTCTCGGGCGATCCGGAAGACATCTACAAGACCGACGCCAAGGTGAAGGAACTGCTGCCCGACAACAAGCACCTGCACAACTGGCTGGACATGGCGAAGGACCGCATCGCCTTCCAGGGCCTGCCGGCGCGCATTTGCTGGGTCGGCCTCGGCGACCGCCATCGCCTCGGCCTCGCCTTCAACGAGATGGTCAAGAACGGCGAGCTGAAGGCTCCGATCGTCATCGGCCGCGACCACCTCGATTCGGGTTCCGTCGCCTCGCCGAACCGCGAGACGGAATCGATGAAGGACGGCTCGGACGCCGTATCCGACTGGCCGCTGCTCAACGCCCTGCTCAACACCGCATCCGGCGCGACCTGGGTGTCGCTCCACCACGGCGGCGGCGTCGGCATGGGCTTCTCGCAGCATTCGGGCGTCGTCATCTGCTGCGACGGCACGGATGAAGCCGCCGAGCGCGTTGGCCGCGTCTTGTGGAACGACCCGGCGACCGGCGTCATGCGCCACGCCGATGCGGGCTACGACATCGCGCTCGACTGCGCCCGTGAAAAGGGCCTGCGCCTGCCGGGCATCCTGGGCAACTGATGAGCCGGTTGCTCCGCAACGCAGACCATCGCCGCATGCCGTGGAAGAACGGCGGCGGCGAGACGGTCGAGGTGATCGTGCATCCGGAAGGCGCGAGCCTTTCGGATTTCGGCTGGCGCGTCAGCATGGCGGGCGTGGCGAGCGACGGTCCCTTCTCCGTCTTCCCCGGCATCGACCGCACGCTGGCGGTGCTTACGGGCGACGGCATGGAACTGTCCATCGAAGGGCTTGGCGAGAGGCTGCTGACACCAAAGTCCGCGCCGCTCCCCTTCCCGGCCGATGCGCCGACCACAGCACGCCTGCCCGGCGGGCCGATCACCGACCTCAACGTGATGACGCGGCGCGGTGTTTTCCGGCACGGCCTCGCGCACCACGTCGCCGAGGGCGCGAAGGCGCTCCCGGCATCGTCGGGCCAGCGCCTGCTACTGGCGCTCGAACCGCTCGGTGTCTCCACGGCGGATGGCCTCGTCGGCCTCCAGCCGCTCGACGCCCTCGTGCTCGATAGCGCGGAAGAGGCGGAAGTGGTGCCGGCGGGTGCAAGTGCCGCGTTCTACCTCGTCGAAATCACGCCGGCCTGACCGGCGTTCCTTGTCCGTCCCTTCCCGGGATGTTACCTCCCGGCAAATTCATTTTTTGCCGGGAGATTTTCATGAGACATCGCACATTCGGCCGTACGGGCTTCACCACCACGGATATCGGCTTCGGCGCCTGGCAGATCGGCGGCGCCTGGGGTGACGTCAGCGAAGCGGATGGCCGCGCCGCCCTTCACGCCGCGCTCGATGCCGGCATGACCTTCATCGACACCGCCGACGTCTATGGCGACGGCCGTTCGGAAAAGATCATCGCCGACGTGCTGAAGGAACGTGGCGGCGAACGCCCGATGGTGGCGACCAAGGCCGGCCGTCGGCTCTCCCCGCATGTCGCTGACGGCTACAACAAGGCCAATCTCGAAGCTTTCATCGACCGCAGCCTGACGAATCTCGGCGTCGAATGCCTCGACCTCGTGCAGCTCCATTGCCCGCCGACCGAAGTCTATTACCGCCCCGAGGTCTTCCAGGCGCTGGAGGAGATCAAGGCCGCCGGCAAGATCGCCGATTACGGCGTCAGCGTCGAGAAGGTCGAGGAAGCGCTGAAGGCCATCGAATATCCGGGCGTCGTCAGCGTGCAGATCATCTACAACATCTTCCGCCAGCGCCCGGCGAGGCTCTTCTTCCAGGAGGCCGCCCGCCGCAAGGTCGCGATCATCGCCCGCGTGCCGCTGGCAAGCGGCCTGCTCTCCGGCAAGATCACGCGCGACACCGCCTTTGCCGCCGACGACCACCGCAACTTCAACCGCAACGGTGATGCGTTCGACGTCGGCGAGACCTTTGCCGGCGTGCCTTTCGAGACGGGCCTGCAAGCCGTCGAGGAAATCCGCGCGCTGGTGCCGGCAGGCGAGAGCATGGCCGCCTTCGCGCTGCGCTGGATCCTGATGGCGGATGCCGTCAGCGTCGTCATTCCGGGTGCGCGCAACGGCGAACAGGCGAAGGCCAACGCCGCGGCCGCGAACCTGCCGCCCATCCCGGAAAACGTGATGGAAGCGACGCGCGAGGTCTATGAGCGCCTCGTCGCACCGCATGTCCACCAGCGCTGGTAAAACAGGCAAAGCGCATAAACTGAAATGATAGCCAACATTATGGCTATCTATTTCGTTTATGCGCGGGCCCGCGCTACCGTTCCCCATTGCTCGCAATCACAACTGGGGAACAACCATGAAAAGAATGCTTCTTGCGCTGGCT
The DNA here is from genome assembly GCF_033705735.1 of Shinella zoogloeoides. Classification (NCBI taxonomy): domain Bacteria; kingdom Pseudomonadati; phylum Pseudomonadota; class Alphaproteobacteria; order Hyphomicrobiales; family Rhizobiaceae; genus Shinella; species Shinella zoogloeoides. The sequence goes on along the minus strand of NZ_CP131130.1, from coordinate 852,380 downwards.
CTCGCAAGCTCCACCCTGCTTTCGGCCGCTGCATCCGCCGAGACGCTGAAGATCGGCACGGAAGGCGCCTACCCGCCCTTCAACTTCCAGGATTCGGCCGGCAAGCTCGGCGGCTTCGACGTGGAGATCGGTCTTGCGCTCTGCGAGAAGATGAAGGTCGAATGCGAAGTCGTCGGCCAGGACTGGGACGGCATCATTCCGGGCCTCATCGCCAAGAAATACGACATGATCATCGCCTCGATGTTCATCACCGAGGAGCGCAAGAAGCAGGTCGCCTTCACCGACCCCTACTATCTTGCCGCCATGACCCATGCCGCGCCGAAGAATTCCGGCATCACCGACTTCACCAATGAAGGCATGAAGGGCAAGACCATCGGCGCCCAGTCCGGCACCACGCAGGCCGACTATGCCGCCGCCGTCTATCCGGACGCCGACATCAAGCTCTACCCGACGCAGGACGAAGTGAACCTCGACATGGCCAACGGCCGTCTCGACCTTCAGGTCGGCGACATGATCCCGCTGCTCGACTGGGTCACCAAGAACGACGACGGCAAGGCCTGCTGCGAATTGATCGGCAAGCCCATCACCGATCCGAAATTCGTCGGCGAAGGCGTCGGCATCGCCGTGCGTCAGGATGACAACGACCTGCGCGAGAAGCTGAACGCCGCGCTGAAGGCCATCCGCGAGGACGGGACATATCAGAAGATCAACGACAAGTACTTCTCGATCGATATCTATACGATGAAGTGAGCGTGGGAGCGTAGCGCGCCCTCATCCGGCCTGCCGGCCACTTTCTCTCCGCCAGAGTTGCTTGGGGAAATCAGTGCACCATTCCCCTTCTCCCCGTTTACGGGGAGAAGGTCGCGGCAGCGGGATGAGGGGCAGCCCGGCCGCGCATGGCAAGAGCCCTTGCCTTCCCCCGCCCCGCCGTCCTAGCTAGGCGCATGCCGATCAACCGCCTCGAACGCTTCGCCCACAATCTCGACTGGAACCTCCTGCGCACCTTCGTCGTCGTGGTGGAGGAAGGCTCGATCACGCGGGCGGCGAACCGGCTGCTGCTGCAACAGCCGGCCGTCAGCATGGCGCTGAAACGGCTGGAGCAATCGGTCGGCCACCGGCTGATCGACCGCAGCCCCGGCCGCTTCGAGCTGACGGAAGCCGGCGAGCGCCTCCATGCGCTCTGCCGCGACATCTTCACCGCCATCGTGCGCCTGCCGGAGGCGATGGAACCCTCCGGCGAGGACATTGCCGGGCATATCACCATCCACGCCGTCAGCCATGCCATGAACCCGGAATGGGACCGGGCGATCGCCGATTTCTTCCGGCTGCATCCGCGCGTCACCGTCGGCGTGACGGTAGAGACGACGACGGACGTGATCCGCTCGGTCGAGCGGGGCGTCGCGACGCTCGGCCTTTCGGACGGCATCATTCCCGAGGGGCTGGACAAGGTGCCCTTCTGCTTCGAGCGCTATGCGCTTTATTGCGGGCGCGGACACCGGCTGTTCGGCAGGCGCGACGCGCGGCTGGAGGATCTGCGCGGCGAGCCCTATGTCAGCTTCCTCGCCGACGTGCTCGGCGGGCCGCATATGGGGCCGGTGACGGCGGTGCGTGCCGTCGGCTCCTTCGGCCAGCAGGTGCGGGCGCTGGCCTTCAACGTCGAGGAGGTGCTGCGCCTCGTCGTCGCCAATGCCGGCATCGGCATGCTGCCGGCCCACCTCACCGACCCGGCGCTGGCCGCCGGCGAGCTCTGGCAATTGCCGCCCTATGACGACCTGCCGGTGACGGAGACCTTCCGCATCACCAATCCCGGGTCGGCGCTCAACCCGGCCGAGCGCGCCTTCCTCGCCCATATCGCCGACGTGCCCGTCTGGCGCTGGGGCGAGCCACATCAATCCTGATGATACCCGCCTTCAGCGCTATAAATTTGAAGAATATCGGCAGCTTTCGTAGGCCTTTCTCCACAAACAGACGGAGGCGGCCATGCAGACTTTCGACATCGCAATCATCGGCGGCGGCATTGCCGGCCTGTCGCTCGCCTATTTCCTGAGCCCGCACCGCTCCGTCGTGGTGCTGGAGCGGGAGGAAGCGCTCGGCTACCACAGCACCGGCCGCTCGGCCGCCGAATTCACCCTGCGCGACAACGCCCCCCTCGTGAACGCGCTGGCCCGCGCCAGCCATGCCTTCATGATAAGCCCGCCGGAGGGCTTTGCCGCCGTGCCGCTTCTCGTCGCACGCGGCAGCATCCTGTTCGGCGCCGAGGACAAGGCTGCGCTGGTGCGCGAACGCTTCGAGCAGACGAAGGCGCTCGGCGTCGCCGTCGAGTGGCTGGACGAGGCTGCGCTTCTTGCCCGCACGCCCATCATGAACCCGGCCTATGTCGCGGCCGCCTATTTCGACCCGGACTATTGGGACATCGAGGTGGACGCGCTCCTGCAGGCCTATGCCCGCCACGCCCGGCACAACGGCGCGCAGGTCCTCGAAAGGCGTCCCTTCACCGGCGCCCGACGGGACGGCGGCCGGTGGCTGATCGAGACCAATGGCGAAACCCTTTCCGCCGGCGTGCTCGTCAATGCGGCGGGCGGCTGGGCGGACACGGTCGCCAGCCTGTCCGGCGTCAAGCCCCTCGGCATCCTGCCGCACCGGCGCACCGCCGTCACGGTCGACCTGCCGGAGGGCGTGGATGCGGGCAGCCTGCCGGAAATGAACGAGATCGAGGACACGTTCTATTTCAAGCCGGAAGGCGGCCGCCTGCTTGCCTCGCCCGCCGACGCCACGCCCTGCGAGCCCGCCGACGTGCAGCCGGAGGAAATCGACATCGCCTATGCCGCCCATTATGTCGAGGAGGCGACGACGCTCAGTGTGCGCCGGGTCTTCCGCAGCTGGGCCGGCATGCGCAGCTTTTCCGCCGACCGCCTGCCCATCGTCGGGCCGGCTCAGGACGAGCCGTCCTTCTTCTGGCTCGCCGGCCAGGGCGGTTACGGCATCCTCACCTCGCCCGCCCTCGGCAGCCTTGCCGCCGCCCTCCTCACGGAAAGCCCGGTGCCGGAGCCGCTCGCCCGCGAGGGCATCGGGGCCGAGACCTTCAGTCCCGCACGCTTCCCCTGAAACGAAACGGGCGCCTCGAGGGCGCCCGTTCTGCTTTACGCTTCCGCAGCCGGCTTGCCGGCTGTGCCGGTGGCGCGGGCGGTGTCGCGATCCTTCCACCAGCGGCTGAGGAACAGCAGGATCGGGCCGCCGATATAGATCGACGAGGTCGTCGCGACGACGACGCCGAACAGCATCGGCCAGGCGAAGGGCTTGACCGTGTCGCCGCCCCAGATCGCCATGGGCAGCAGCGAGACCGCCACGGCGAGCGAGGTGAAGATGCATCGCATGACCACCTGGTTGATCGACAGGTCGATGAGGTCGGAGAACGGCATCGACTTGTACTTGCGCAAATTCTCGCGCATTCGGTCGTACACCACCACCTTGTCGTTGACCGAGTAACCGATCAGCGTCAGCACTGCGGCGATGGCCGTCAGGTTGAAATCGATCTGCATCAGCGAGAAGAAGCCGATCATCTTGGTGATGTCGAGGATCAGCGTCACGATGGCGCCCACCGCGAAGTGCCACTCGAAGCGCCACCAGATGTAGATCAGGATCGCCACCATGCCGAGGCCGACGGCGAGGAAGCCGGACCGCGCCAGCTCGGTGCTGACCGTCGGGCCGACCACTTCCGTGCGCTCGAAATTGGCGTCCGGGATCATCTCGGCAACGCCGTTGCGGATCTCCTGAAGCGCCGCGGTCTGCTCGGCCTCACCACCCGGCTGGCGCTGGACGCGCACGAGCACGGACGTGCCCTGGCCGAATTCCTGCAGCGCCACTTCGCCGAGGTTGAGGTCCTCCATCTTCTTGCGGAGCGTCGCGAGGTCGATGGGCGACTTGGAGGTCGCCTCGACCTGGATGCCGCCGACGAAGTCGATGCCGTAGTTGAGGCCCGGCGTGAAGAACAGGATGATCGAGCTCGTCGAGATGAAGGCCGACATGGCGATGGCGATGTAGCGGCCGCGCATGAAGGAGAAGGTCGGGATTTCCCAGACCTTGCCGAAGAGCGAATGGATATCGATCTTCTTCATCTTGCGCACGATGACCGCCTCGCGCATCAGGAAGCGCACGAAGGTGATCGAGGTGAACATCGAGATCGCAAGGCCGATGATCATGGTGATGGCGAAGCCGCGAACCGGGCCCGAGCCGAACATGAAGAGCAGGATCATGCCGACCATGGTCGTCATGTTGCCGTCGACGATGGTGGCGTAGGCCTTGTTGAAGCCGACGTCGAGCGCCTTCATGGCCCCTGCCCCACCCGCGGTCTCTTCACGGATACGGGCGTTGATCAGGATGTTGGCGTCCACCGCCATGCCGATGCCGAGGATGATGCCGGCGATGCCGGGCAAGGTCAGCGTCGAGCCGAGGAGGCCCAGCACGCCGATCGTCAGGATCGTGTGCAGCACGAGGCCGAGATTGGCGATGAGGCCCCATGCGCCGTAGAGCACCTGCATAAGGATGACGACGGCGAGAAGGCCGGCGAAGCCCGTATAAAGGCCCATGCGGATCGAGTCCGAACCGAGATTCGGGCCGACGGTGCGCTCCTCGATAATGGTGAGCGGTGCCGGCAGGGCGCCCGAGCGCAGCAGCGCCGAGAGGACGGTCGCTTCCTGCGGGTTGAAGTTGCCCGAGATCTGGCCCTGGCCGCCGATGATCGGCTCGCGGATGACCGGCGCCGTCAGCACCTTGCCGTCGAGGACGATGGCGAAGGGCTTGCCGACATTGGCCTGCGTGATTTCCGCGAACTGGCGCGCGCCGGTGGAATCGAAGCTGAACGAGACGATCGGCTCGTTCGAGCGCTGGTCGAAGCCGGCCTTGGCGTCGGCCAGCCGGTCGCCGGAGATCGCCACGCGCTCCTCGACCGCATATTTGCGGCCGTCGTTCGCGCCGGGCAGGATCAGCACGCCGCGCGGGGCGACGCCGTTCGGATCCACGGTCTGGTCGACCATGTGGAAGCTCATCTGTGCGGTCGAGCCGAGAAGCTGGCGCAGGCGCGTCGGGTCCTGCAGGCCCGGAAGCTGGACGAGGATGCGGTCACCGCCGACGCGCTGGATCAGCGGTTCGGCAACGCCCACCTGGTCGACGCGGCGGCGGATGATCTCGAGGCTCTGCTCGACGGCGGCCGACATGCGCTCGTTGATGCCGGCTTCGGTCAGCGTCACGTTGATCTGGAGGCCGCTGGTCGCGACATCGATATCCGACGAGCCGGCGCCGAAGCCGAGCGTCGAGGTGGGTGCGGCGAGCTTGCGCACTTCCGGCAGCACCTTGTCGAGCGCCGCCTGGTCGGGCAGCGTAACGGTCAGCGTCGTGCCGTTGAGGCGGGCGGCCGAGGCACGCTCGCCGGCGGTGCGCAGGATCGCGCGGGTATCGTTGAGCAGCACGTCCATGCGCGCCTTGCGCAGTGCGGCGGAATCCACCTCCAGGACGAGGTGCGAACCGCCCTTCAGGTCGAGGCCGAGGGTGACGGGATTGGAGGGCAGGAAGTGCCCGTATTTCGCCTGCTGCTCAGGCGTCAGCACGTTCGGCACGGCCGCGAGCATCCCGAAGAGGATGATGGCGGCGGAGACAAACAATGCCCATTTGGAGGTTTTCATGGGGTTGTTCCACTTCAACTGCCGGAACGGCGCGACCGAAAAGGCCGGCGCCGACCGTGGGATCGGAATTCAATCGAATGGCGCGGCGTGTTAACGCCGGGGGGCCTCAGGCGGCAAAAGCCGGAGGCGCGCGGCTGCGGAAGGCAGCACTGCCGGCCGATGCCGGCGCCGCATCTTCCGCCGCCGGGAAGACGACGACGGACGCGGTTTCAAAGGGATAGAGCAGCGCCCCCGCGGTCGGCAGGAGCGCCTTGCCGGCGGAATCGCCGTCCGCAAGGCCCGTCTTGGCCTTGGCGACGCGCCGTTCCGCATGGCTGCCGGCCGGGAACCAGAGGTCCTCGCCGGCAGGCGAGAGCGGCGACGGCGCGAGCCCGCCCTCAGCGGCCGCGCGCTGCGGATGGCCCGGCGTTCCCGCATCGCCCGAAAGGGGAAATTGCGAGAAGAACAGCGTGAAAAGCAGCACGAGGAAGCCGACGGGTGCAAAACCCCGCTCCCAGATCGTCGCCTCTTTGCCTGTTCCGGTCGTCATGCCTGTCCTTAGCCTTCCCGCAATTCCCGATGGAGGAATTGCCGGGCGGAACGCCGCGCGAAGCAGTCCGCGCGGGCATTGCCGATGGTGCGCCAAGAAACATTTAACCCCCGGCAAGTCAAGTTCACGGCGCCGCTTCCGGCCGTTTCAGCCGTCACAGTTCGTGGATCGTGACGTCCGGGCAGGCTTCCCGCGCAAGCTCCTTCAGGTGCTGGTGGTGGGTCAGGTAGATCACCTGCCCACTCCTCGCCATCCTGCCCATGACACGCAACGCGTTCAGCGCCCGCCGGTCGTCGAAGGTCTCCATGATGTCGTCGGCGATGAAGGGCACGATCTCGCGGCTTGCGGCGACCTCGTGATAGCCGGCGACGCGCAGGGCGAGATAGAGCTGGAAGCGCGTTCCCTTGGAAAGGTCCCGCGCAAGCTTCGAGCCGCCCGCGGCGGCATTGACGACGAGGAATTCGCTGTCCTTCTCCAGCACCGTGGAAAGGCCGGCATATTCGCCGCCGGTAATGTCGCGGAAGGTGTGCGAGGCTCGCTCCATCATCGCGCTGCGATGGCGCTCGCGGTAAAGGCGAAGAGCCTGTTCGGCGGCCATGATGCCGGCGCGCGTCGAAAGATAACGCCGCGACCTTTCCGCAAGGTCGACCAGCGCGGTGCGCCGCCGCTCCTCCAGCGCCGCCGCCGCGTCGCTGCCGGCGATGGCGGCGAGCGCCTCCTCGGCCTTCGCCCGTGCGAGGTGCTGTTCCTGCACCGCCCGGTCCAGTTCGTCCAGCCGGACCGAAAGGTCGCCGCGCTCGGCGGCAAGCTGGTCCTCGTCGACGGCGGCGAGAAGCGCCTCGGCCTCTTCGACCGTTTCCGCGCGCATCTGCTGCACGAGATCGCGCGCGGCATCCTCCGCGCGGCTGCGCACCTCGTCGCGCTTGCGGTAGGCTTCGAGCAGGATCTCCGCCTCGGCGAGGCTTTCGCAGCCGAGGAAGGCAAAGATATCCGACTGGCGCGAGGCAAGCACCGCGCGGCGCTCGTCCAGCGCCCTCTCCTCCTCGCCAAGCCTCGCGAGCGCCTTGTCGATGGCCTCGCGGCGGTCGCGGACCATCTTCGCCACGGCAAGGCGGCTTGCGAGCCCAGCGACGGTCGCCAGCGGATCGGCGGGATCGAAGGGTTCCGTCAGGCGATCGGCCAGGCGATCGGCAAGACGGCCCGCATGGCCGGCATAATCCTCCTGGTCGCGGCGCATGGCCGCGATGCGATGCTCCAGCTCGCGCTGCCGCTCGACATTCTGGGCAAGCGCCTGCAACGCCGGCAGCAGGGTCGAGAGGCGATCCGGATCGGCCGGAGCGCCGCCGCTCGCAAGCCACGTGCCGGCAATCGCCGTGTTCCAGACCTCCTGCCATGACGCCAGCGCGCTTGCGGCCTCGTCCATGGCCTTCCCGCGCGCCTCGGCATCCGCCTTTGCGCGCGCGAGGCGCTCGGCGGCGGCAAGACGCTCGGCGCGGGCGGTCTTCAGCGCCTCCAGCCTGTCCTCTGCCAGGAAAAGGGTCTCGTCGAAGCCTGCATCCTTCGCCAGCCCCTCGGGAAGGTGGGCGGAGAGACGGGAAGAGACATCGTCCGCTTCCCGCGCGACAAGCCCCGCCTCCATCTCCTGCCGCGCAAGGGCGGCAAGTTTCTCCAGCGCCACGGCGCGGCGCTCCAGCCAGGAAACCACATCGGCAAGGGAGGCCTGCGGCGCGAGCCCGAGGCCGACAGCAAGGGCGGAGGATTCCGCCTCGATATCCGCCTTCTGTCCTTCCAGCCGCAGCGCCTCGGCGCGGAGGGTTTCGAGCCTTGCCGCCCCTTCGGCGACGGTGCGTTCGAGGACGCGGATTTCCGACAGGCGGTCTGCATTGCGCAACCGCACTTCCGTCGCGCGGTCGTCCTCGCGCATCGCCGCCTCGAAGGTCCCGGCGGACGGTGCGTCCAGTTTCGCCAGATGCGCCTGCCATGCCGCTTCGCGCGCGGTGCGCAGGTGAGCCGCCTCTTCCTCCCCCGCCGCACCCGTTGTCTTGCGAAGCGCATCGAGCGTTGCCCTTGCGGCGGCGACATCGCGCTCCAGCGTAGCAACCTGTTCCCGCTGCCGGTTCGAAGCATCGGCAGCCGCGTCGGATTGCCGGCGCAGGCGTTCCAGTTCGTCCGTTGTGGGGGCGGCTATAGCTTCCAGCGTCGCCGCTGAGCCCGTCCACGGCGCGAGGCGGGACAGGGAGCCATCCGCCTCCTGCCGTGCCAGTGCGGCAAGGCGCCGGGCCTCGCGCAGGCGGGCGGGCAGATCGCCGGCGCGGGCGGCGCGAACGATGGCGCCGAGGGCCGACTGGGCCTCCTCGTCGCGCTGTCTTTCCGTGGCGGAGGCGCTGCCGGCCCCGGCGTCAATGGCGGCAAGGGTCTTTTCCGCCTCCGCGCGCTCCCGCCCGGCGGCTTCGAACCGCTCGGCAAGCGCCACGCGCCGCGACAGGAGGGAGCCGAGCCGTTCGGCAAGGCCGGCGGGCAGCAGGATTTCGAGCGGATCGGCCTCGGCGGGCAGGCCCAGCGTGGCAATGCCGGCGGCGATGGTCGCGGCAGCGCGGTCACGGTCCGCCTCGCGGGCGGTAAGGTCCATGGCGGCGGTGCGGAAGCGGGCCTCCAGCGCCGAGCCGGAAAGCGCGGCGATATCGGCCTCGGCGGCGAATATGGCAAGGTCTTCGGCAAGCGCGGCGCGCTCCGCCACATGGCGCTCGCGCTCGTCGACGACGCGCGTGGCCCGCGCGGCGATCTCCGCCTCTTCGCGCGCAAGCTCGCCGAGCAGCATGCGCCAGGCGGGCGGCGGCGAGTCGCCGAGATCGAAGCCGCCGAGTTCCGTGCGCAACGCGCGAAGACGGTGAAGGTAAGGCAGCGCGGAGAGGCTGCGCTCCGCCTGCGCAAGCGCGGCCCGCGCTTCTCCGCGCGCGGCCGTCGCCTCTTCGTGGCGCTGGGCCGCGGCATCGCGGTCGCGGACGAGCTGGCCGTAATCACGCGCGGCGACGTCGAGCACCTTGCGCTCGGCGGCCAGCGCCTCGATTTCCGTCTTCAGGATCGACAGGCCGTGCTTGCGGCCGGAGGGGCGGTAGAAGTCGTCGGCTTCCGCCTTCAGCGCGGCGAGGCCGGAGGCCATGTCGGAAAGGCCGGAACTGGCGGAAAACAGCATGGAGCCGAGCTCGCCCTCGCTCTTCAGGATATCCTCGCCGCCCTTCTCGATGCTCTCGTCGTCCAGCGAGAACATGGTGCGATAGGCGTTGCGGTCCATCCCGCCGAGCACGGAGGCGAAGAGCCCGTCCGGCAACGCCCGGTCGTCGGCCGTGACGAGCGAGCCCTGGTTCTTCTTGAGGCGATAGGCCTCGTGCCGTTGCGCGCCGATGGAGAGCGCGCCGCCGACGCGCATCAGCGCATAGGGGTGGAGGAAGCCGTAGGCGCTCGATTTCTCGATGCCGAAGAGGAGATCGAGATAGGCGGAGAACAGCGTCGACTTGCCCGCCTCGTTGGGGCCGTGGACGAGGTGGAAATCGGCCCTGCCCGGCTGTGCGCTGCCGAAATCCAGGCTGCGGTCGGTGAACTTGCCGTAGCGGACGAGGTCCAGTCTGTCGAGGCGCATGCGCTAGGCTCCCCCGCTCTCGCCGCCGAGGCGGGCGAGCACGGCGTCCGAGCCTTGAAGGGCGATATCCGACAGCAGCGCCTCCTCCTCCGCCTCGTCCGTGGCAAGGAGGCTGCGCGCCTCCCGCGGAAGTTGGCGCAGCAGATCGCCCAGCGTCTCGCGCAGCTCTTCCCGATAGGCATGGTTCTCCACGACGTCCTCGCGCATCAGGCGCGCCAGCTCGGCAACTGGGCCAGCATCGGCGCCCGCTTCCGCAGCGGGTACGGAAACGGCAAGCTCCACCGCCTCGATCCAGCATTCGCCGAGCGAGGCGGCAAGGTTCTGCAATTCGGCAAGCAGAAAGTCCTCGTCGCGGCGCAGGCGCCAGGCCAGCGGTGTCGCGCCGGTCACGGCAAGGCGAGCGACGAGATGCGCGCCGCCTGCCGCCGCCCGCGCTGCGCCGAGCAGGCTTTCGGCCCGGTCAAGCATGCCGTTCCAGTCGTCTATGCCGGCAAGGTCGAGCGAAAGCCGCTCGAAGACTGCGACGGCGACATGGCGTTCCTCGCAGGTGATCGAGCCGTCCTCGGCGACGGTGGCGAGCGTCACGCCCTTCGGCCCGCCCTCGTTGATGTCGCGGCCCTGCGGGTTGCCGGGCATGACGATCCAGGGCTTTTCCAGATGGACGCGCCGCTGGTGGATATGGCCGAGCGCCCAGTAGTCGAAACCGTGCGCGGAAAGATCGGCAAGCCCCACCGGGGCATAGGGATCGTGCCGGCTCGCGCCGGCAAGGCTCGTATGCATGAGGCCGATATTGACCGCATCCGGCACCGGCGCACGGAAGGTCGGCAGCAGCGAGGCGGGGGCGTGCGGATTGGCGAAGCTGACGCCGTGGACATGGACCTCGCGGCCGTTTTCCAGTGCCCCCGCGCGCACCGGCCTGCCGCGCCCGTCGAAGACGTGGACGTTGGGCGGGAAGGTCAGTTCGCGGGTGATCTGCGACTGCGCATCGTGGTTGCCGCGGATGATATAGACGCGGATGCCTGCCGCCTCCAGCCGCCGCATCTGGCCCATCAGGAAGAGCGCGGTCGCCATCGAGGTCTGCGAACCGTCATAGAGATCGCCGGCGACGATCACCGCATCCACCGCCTCGGCGATGGCAAGGTCGACGATGCGCTCCAGCGCCTTGCGGGTCGCACCGCGCACGAGGTCGCCTAGGTCGGCATTGCGCAGCGCGAGCGAGGCGAGCGGCGAATCGAGATGCAGGTCGGCCGTGTGGATGAAGCGGAATGGCATGGCCGGACCATCGCCCCGGCCACCCGCCCGGTCAATGCTTGCGGCTGCGCCCGCGACCTTATGGGCGGGTTATGCAGGGAAGAAATCGCCCCTCCCCGAAAAAGACCGAGAAGAGCCAAGAAAAACCGCCTGTTACCGAACAGTTCGCATTTACAAGGATCGTTCAATATCTATGATCAAATTCAACGAAAAACTTCGTGATCATTTGACATGGTCCCTCATAATACCTATATTCCACCTCATGAGTAGCACGATAGAAATCTCCCAGGGCATGTTCAAACTCTACCATCAGGTGAGTCGCCTGGTGAATGAGTGCATGATGGACGAAGGCGTCTCGCTCGCCCGCAGCAAGTTCCTGCTTCTTCTGGAATGTCAGGGCCCGCAGCGGTCGACGGATATCGCCTGCGCGCTTGGTTTCGCACCCCGTACGGTGACGGAAGCGATCGACGGCCTGGAACGCGACAAGCTCGTAAAACGCGAGCCCGACCCGAAGGACCGCCGCGCCAAGATCGTCTCGATCACGGATATGGGCCGGACCGTCATTTCGGCCGCCCAGCAGCCGCAGCACAAGACGATCGAAGCGATCTTCAACGCTCTGACCGAAGATCAGAAGCAGCATCTGAAGGACATCATCGGCTGCCTCAGCGCCAAGACCGAAGAGCTGCAACGGGAAAGAGACAGGAACGCAAGCGAGCTGCCCGAGGCGGCGCCCGCGGCTTCATTGCGCGTCGTCGGCTAAGACCGAACGACAACGAGAAAGGAAAAGGCCGGGATCGCAGGATCCCGGCCTTTTCGTTTGGACATGGAAAACCGCGCCCTCCCCCGCACGAGGAGGACGCGGGACCCGCCGCCTACATGGCGTTGAGCGGGCCGATACCGAAGAACAGCGTTTCGCCGGACGAATCGTCCACGCCGTCATTGTCCGTCACGACGAAGCCGTTGCCGGCCGCATCGATCGTAAAGCCCTCGACCTTGTCGACGACATAGCCGTTGGTGGCCTTGAGGTCGGGAATGAGGTCGCGGACCTCCTCCTTCTTCACGACCGGCAGTTCACCGCCGAGCTTGGCCGGCTTCAGGTCGGCCAGCGCGACGCGGTACAGCTTCTTCAGCTTGGCGGCCTGGCCGATCAGGTTGTCACGCTCGATGATATAGGCGTGATCACCGTTCGCCGTGATCTCGGAGAGGCCGACCCAGCCGCTTTCGGTCTTTTCGAGCGGGTAGCGGACAGCGCCCCATTCCTTGTCGGAGGGCTTGTAGGAGACGAGCTTCACGAAGCCCTTCTCGTCGTCGCCCCATTCGCGCTGCACTGCCATCCAGAGCACCGTGTCGTCACCCTCGCCGACGCTGGTGATACCTTCGAAGCCGAAGCGCTTTTCGCCGGCGCGCAGCTCGGCAGGAATGGCGATCTCCTTGTCGATCTCGCCCTTCGCGTTCACGTGGATGATGGCATGGGCATAGAGCTTGTCGGCATCGCCTTCGTTGGCCAGCCAGAAGCCGCCTTCGCCATCCGGCGTCAGGCCTTCGCTGTCGAGCTTCTGCGCGGGAGCACCGTTGCGGGTGATGCGCAGGGCATCGACGATCTTCGCCGGCTTGCCCGTCGCGTCGATCGTGAAGATCGTCGGCTGGGAAGCGTAGAAGGAATCGTTGACGGCATAGAGCATGCCCGGCTTGTCCTTGACCGGGGCAAGGCCGGAAAGCGCGCCGAAGCCGATCAGCTCGCCGTCCTTCTCGGTGGAGACGATCTGCGGATAGGCAGCCTCCCCTTCCGCGCGTTCATAGATCATGACATGCGAGCGCGCGCCGCCGTCCTCGACGAGGTCGGCCTCGTTGGCCGTCACGAGGAGGTTGCGGGCCGGAATGGCAACGGCACCTTCAGGCGCGATGCCCGACGGCAGAAGCTGGAGAAGCTCGGGCTCGCCGCCGGTGTCCTTGTAGACGCCGACGATGGAGGCGCGCTCGGCCAGCACGAAGAACAGGTTGTCCTCACCGAATTTCGCGGCTTCCAGGCCTTCCGGCTCGACGCCCTTCTTGTTGCGCTTGTCCGGGTAGTGACCGATCTTGGCGATCTCGCGTTCGAAGGCCGGGCCATTCTCATAGAGAACCTTGCCCTGCTTGTCGAAGATGGTGAAGCCGCGGGCGCCGCCCTTCCAGTCGCCTTCATTGGCGACGACGAGGCGGTTGTCGTCCAGCCACTTCACGGCGTCGGGTTCGCGGGCGACGTCCTCGACCTTGCCGGTGAACTTCAGCGCACCGTCCTTCTTGGTATCGACGCCTTCGAGGCTGACGGTGCCGGCGGAGAAGTGGGTTTTCACCGCGCCCGTCTTGCCGTCGACGATGACGATATGGTTGTTTTCCTGCAGGGTCACGGCGACTTCGTCGAGACCGTTGAAGGAGACGAATTCAGGCTCGGGGTCCCCCCCGGCGATTTCGGCAAGGCCGGTCAGGGCTACGTGCTTGATCGAGCCGCAATCGACGACGCCGTCCTTCAGCGACAGCAGCACCAGATCGCCGGCCGGCATCTGCGGGATGGCGCCGTCATTGACCTCTTCGTCGCGCTCGTTTTCGATGGCGATGGCGGCGAGCGTCTTGCCCTTGTTGAGGGCGATCGAATCCGGCTGGCCGCCGAGATCGCAGGTCGCATCGACCGTCTTCGAGGCGACGTCGACCTGGGCGAGGATGCCGGAAGGCTTCACATAGCTCTCGCGCGTGTTGACGGCGACCAGCGCCTTGCCGGCCGCAAAGGTCACGGAGGTCGGTTCGCCTTCGAAGGCGACGGTGCCGCCGGCCTTCGGTGCCCTGGCGTCGGTGATGTCGATGAAGCCGATCGCCTTGTTCGGGCTGTCGGAATAGACGAGCGTGTTGCCGTCCTCGGAGGCGGCGATGATTTCGGACGAGGTCGGCTTCGCCTTGTCCGCGCCTTCCGGCAGGTTGTCGGCGACGGCAAAGGACGCAATGCGATTGAATACGGGCTCGGCGCTGGCGGCAGAGGCCACCGATGCGGCGAGGACCGCTGCCAGCGCAGCGGTGAGCGAACGGGTTTTCATGAAATCCTCCGGAATCCGGTCAATAGGAACCCGGCGGTTCTGAGGCTTTCCTGTTACAGCGCGATGACAATCGAGATGGTGAGGTGCTCCTTCCGCGCAAATAAAAAGGGGCCCGGACGAACCGGACCCCAGATCCTGAAATCAGGATGGCGGCGGAGTGGATAACCGCTCTGCCCTCCAGCGCCGCGCGTCGGTGACGACGCGCGAAAGGCCGAGAGCGTTTTAGCTGCCGCAGGACCGGCCGCGCTTACACGCAGGGATCACACGGCGGCTGAAGATCAGCCGTTGACGGCGTCCTTCAGGCCCTTGCCGGCCGAGAACTTCGGCACGTTGCGAGCCGGGATCTCGATCTCGGCGCCCGTCGAAAGGTTGCGGCCCTTCGAAGCTTCACGACGCGATACGGAGAAATTGCCGAAACCGACGAGACGAACGTCGCCGCCGTTCTTGAGTTCGCCCTGGATCGTCTCGAAAACGGCGTCGACAGCAGATGCTGCGTCCGTCTTGGAGAGGCCAGACTTCTCAGCCACTGCGGATACGAGTTCATTCTTGTTCATGTTTCCACCCCTTTCTTACGGTTTGAAACGACTCATACAAGTCGGGGGCAGAATACGCATCGGCCTTCGCCCCGCAAGAATATTTCGCCCGAAAAGCCTGAGAATCCGGGGTTTACACACTCTTTTCGACGAAAAAGACCGGCCCAGGGGCCGGTCTTTTGGCATTTTCCAGTCATGGCCGGGCAAATTGCCCCGGGCGGAAGGCTCAGTGCGCGACCGCTCCGGCGCCGTCCTCGGTCGATTCGACGGGCGGCACCTTGGCCGCCTCGACCGTGCCGTCCCACTCGATCGGCTCGGGCTTGCGGGTGAGCGCATGCGCGATCACCTCGCCCATCCGCGAGACCGGGACGATCTCCATGCTGTTCTTCACATTGTCCGGAATGTCCGCCAGGTCCTTGGCGTTCTCTTCCGGGATCAGCACCTTCTTGATGCCGCCGCGAAGCGCCGCGAGCAGCTTTTCCTTGAGGCCGCCGATCGGCAGGACCCGGCCGCGCAGCGTCACTTCGCCCGTCATCGCGATATCCTTCGAGACCGGGATGCCGGTCATGATGGAGACGATGGCGGTCGCCATGGCGATACCGGCCGACGGGCCGTCCTTCGGCGTCGCGCCTTCCGGCACGTGCACGTGGATATCCGTCTTGTCGAAGCGTGGCGGCTCGATGCCGAAATCGACGGCGCGCGAGCGGACATAGGAGGCCGCCGCCGAGATCGATTCCTTCATCACGTCCTTCAGGTTGCCGGTGACCGTCATGCGGCCCTTGCCACCCGGCAGGCTGACGCCTTCGATGGTGAGCAGTTCGCCGCCGACTTCCGTCCAGGCAAGGCCCGTGACGACGCCGACCTGGTCCTCGCGCTCGGCTTCGCCGTGGCGGAAGCGCGGAACGCCGAGGAAGTCATGGATGTTGTCAGCCGTGACCTCGACCTTCTTCGCCTTGCCCTTGATGATCTCGGTGACCGCCTTGCGGGCGAGCTTCATCAGTTCACGCTCGAAGTTACGAACGCCCGCCTCGCGGGTGTACTGCTGGATGACCGCCATCAGCGCGCCGTCGGTGACGGAGAATTCCTTCGGCTGCAGCGCGTGGTCGCGGATCGCCTTGGGCAGCAGGTGCCGCTTGGCGATTTCCAGCTTCTCTTCTTCCGTGTAGCCGGCGATGCGGATCACTTCCATGCGGTCCATCAGGGGCGCGGGAATGTTCAGCGTGTTCGCCGTCGTCACGAACATGACGTTGGACAGGTCGTATTCGACTTCCAGGTAGTGGTCCATGAAGGTCGAGTTCTGTTCCGGATCCAGCACCTCCAGCAGGGCCGAAGACGGGTCACCACGGAAGTCCATGCCCATCTTGTCGATCTCGTCGAGCAGGAAGAGCGGGTTGGACTTCTTCGCCTTCTTCATCGACTGGATGACCTTGCCGGGCATCGAGCCGATATAGGTGCGGCGGTGACCGCGGATTTCGGCCTCGTCACGCACGCCGCCAAGCGCCATGCGGATATATTCGCGGCCGGTCGCCTTGGCGATCGACTTGGCGAGCGAGGTCTTGCCGACGCCCGGAGGACCGACGAGGCACAGGATCGGGCCCTTGATCTTGGTCGAGCGAGCCTGCACGGCGAGATATTCGACGATGCGCTCCTTGACCTTGTCGAGGCCGAAATGATCCTCGTCGAGGATCTTCTCGGCGGCGTTCAGGTCGGTCTTGATCTTCGACTTCTTGCCCCACGGAATGCCCGTCAGCCAGTCCAGATAGTTGCGCACGACGGTGGCTTCCGCCGACATCGGGCTCATCTGGCGCAGCTTCTTCAGCTCGGCATCCGCCTTCTCGCGGGCCTCCTTGGAGAGCTTGACCTTGGCGATCTTCTCTTCCAGTTCGGCCATCTCGTCGCGGCCGTCCTCGCCGTCGCCGAGTTCCTTCTGGATCGCCTTCATCTGTTCGTTGAGGTAGTATTCGCGCTGGGTCTTCTCCATCTGGCGCTTGACGCGCGAGCGGATGCGCTTTTCCACCTGCAGGACCGAGATTTCGCCTTCCATGAAGCCGAGCGCCTTTTCGAGGCGCAGCTTGACGCTGGTCGTCTCGAGCATTTCCTGCTTCTCGACGATCTTGATGGAGAGGTGCGATGCGACGGTGTCGGCGAGCTTCGAGTAGTCCTCGATCTGGCTCGCGGCGCCGACGACTTCCGGCGAAATCTTCTTGTTGAGCTTCACATAGTTCTCGAACTCGGAGACGACCGAGCGCGACAGCGCCTCGATCTCGACCGGGTCCTCGTCCGGCTCGGGCAGCACATGCGCCATCGCCTCGTAGAACTCCTCGCGCTCGGTGTAGCCGTCGATCTCCGCGCGGGCGCGGCCCTCGACGAGAACCTTCACGGTCCCGTCGGGCAGCTTCAGGAGCTGGAGAACGTTGGCGACGGTGCCGATGCGGTAGATGGCGTCGGTCTCCGGATCGTCGTCGGAAGCGTTGATCTGGGTGGCAAGCATGATCTGCTTGTCGGTGCCCATCACCTCTTCCAGCGCGCGGATCGACTTCTCGCGACCGACGAACAGCGGCACGATCATGTGCGGGAACACCACGATGTCGCGCAGGGGCAGGACCGGATAGGCCGTGGAATCGTGCGGCGCAGACGTCTTTTTCGTCATGTCATTTCCTTTCAAACGTCCCGTTTCCGGGAACCGGTCCACTCGGTGCCTGGGAACACCGGGCCGGCTATCTTTTCCATCCACAGGTGGCGTGCGGCTAACGCTTTTTCAAGCCCGGCGCCGAGGTGCCCCACCCCCGCGCCGAACCAGACGAACCATCAAGGAAGTCTAGTCTTCCGCGCTGTCGCGGAACTTGCGGCCTTCCCCCGGCAATCATTGCCGGAGCATACGCGAAACAGAATCGAAGTCTTCCATATTCGCGCGGCGCGTGCCGTTTCGCAACGCCTCACCTGCGCGCCGGATCAGTCGCGTATCATGCCCTCGATGGGCAGAAGCGGCTAGTCACGAAATATCACCAGTGATTTTCAAACGAAAAGACCCGCCGTGGGCGGGTCCAGATCGTTGGCAAGGAGAGCCGGAGGTTCAGGCCGAGACGTTCGCCTTCTCCTCGGAGCGCTCCGAGTAGATGTAGAGCGGACGGGCCGCGCCCTTGACCACCTCGTCGGAGATGACAACCTCGCGGACGCCTTCCAGCGTCGGCAGCTCGAACATCGTGTCGAGCAGGATCTTCTCCATGATCGAGCGCAGGCCGCGGGCGCCGGTCTTGCGGACGATCGCCTTGCGGGCGATCTCGCGCAGCGCGTCCTCGTGGAAGGTCAGTTCGACGTCTTCCATCTCGAACAGGCGCTGGTACTGCTTGATCAGCGCGTTCTTCGGTTCGGACAGGATCTGGATCAGCGCATCCTCGTCGAGGTCTTCCAGCGTCGCCAGAACCGGCAGACGGCCGATGAATTCCGGGATGAGGCCGAACTTCACCAGATCCTCCGGCTCGAGGTCGCGCAGGACTTCGCCGACGCGGCGATCTTCCGGCGAGCGAACCGTCGCACCGAAGCCGATGGAGGTCTTCTCGCCGCGGGCGGAGATGATCTTGTCGAGACCGGCGAAGGCGCCGCCGCAGATGAACAGGATGTTCGTCGTGTCGACCTGCAGGAATTCCTGCTGCGGATGCTTGCGGCCGCCCTGCGGCGGCACGGAGGCAACCGTGCCTTCCATGATCTTCAGAAGCGCCTGCTGCACGCCCTCGCCCGAGACGTCACGGGTTATGGACGGGTTGTCGGACTTGCGCGAGATCTTGTCGACCTCGTCGATATAGACGATGCCGCGCTGCGCGCGCTCGACATTGTAGTCGGCCGCCTGCAGGAGCTTGAGGATGATGTTCTCCACGTCCTCGCCGACGTAACCGGCTTCGGTCAGCGTCGTGGCGTCGGCCATGGTGAAGGGCACGTCGATGATGCGGGCGAGCGTCTGGGCGAGATAGGTCTTGCCGCAGCCCGTGGGGCCGACCAGCATGATGTTCGACTTCGCCAGTTCCACGTCCGAGCCCTTGGCGGCATGCGCCAGGCGCTTGTAGTGGTTGTGCACCGCGACCGACAGGATGCGCTTGGCCTGCTGCTGGCCGATGACGTATTCGTCGAGAACCTTGATGATATCCTGGGGCGTGGGAACGCCGTCGCGGGATTTCACCATCGAGGTCTTGTTCTCCTCGCGGATGATGTCCATGCACAGTTCGACGCATTCATCGCAGATGAACACCGTCGGTCCGGCAATCAGCTTGCGGACCTCGTGCTGGCTCTTGCCGCAGAAGGAGCAGTAAAGGGTATTCTTGGAGTCGCCGCCGTTGCTGCCGCTGACCTTGCTCATATCACTTTCCTTCCAGCACGCCGTTCATCTTCAGGAAGATGGCCGGACCACTCAAACCACCTTCTCGGGGGGCCGCTCGCGCCGCCCTTCGAAGGCTCCAGGGGTACTGACCGGCATGGGCACCGCCCGAACCGGTGGCAACGAAGCCCCACCGAATTACCGAATGCTAGGTCTGTCAAATCAACATAGCATTAACGGCCAATATTAACGGGTTTGCCGTGCGGATAAAGCCCGTGACCATTACAAATGCGTCACAATATGCCTCATCCGCACACAAAACCTTGATTTCAGGCGCTTTCACCGCCCTCGGCCTCGGCGCGGCTGGTGATGACCTGGTCCACCAGACCCCAGTCCTTCGCCTCGTCCGCACTCATGAAATGGTCGCGATCGAGGGTCTGTTCCACTTCCTCGTAGGTGCGGCCGCAGTGCTTGACATAGACCTCGTTCAGCTTGCGCTTCATCTTGAGGATGTCCTTGGCGTGGCGCTCGATGTCTGACGCCTGGCCCTGGAAGCCGCCCGAGGGCTGGTGCACCATGATGCGAGCGTTGGGCGTTGCGAAGCGCATGTCCTTGTGGCCGGCGGCGAGTAGCAGCGAGCCCATGGACGCGGCCTGGCCGATGCAGAGCGTCGACACGGCCGGCTTGATGAACTGCATCGTGTCGTAGATCGCCATGCCCGAGGTCACGACGCCGCCCGGCGAATTGATGTAGAGCGCGATCTCCTTCTTCGGGTTTTCTGCCTCGAGGAAGAGAAGCTGCGCGCAGACGAGCGTGGCGATATGATCCTCGACGGGACCCGTCAGGAAGATGATGCGCTCCTTGAGGAGGCGCGAATAGATGTCGTAGGAACGCTCGCCGCGGTTGGTCTGCTCGACGACCATCGGCACCAGAGCCATGGCGGTATCTACGGGATTTCTCATATCAATCCTTCATCTCAGGTGGCTCTGAAACCCTTCGCAAACGTTGGGAATCAGCAAGTTTCGTCTTCCCTACATAGAGTGTCAGGGTATGCGACTTCAAGACGGCCAAGCGTTTTGCGGCGCTCTATGCCAGAATGCGGTTAACCGGCGCGAGGTGGAACCGCGATTTCCACAACCGAACCGGAGGCAAGGTGAAGGAAGGGTGAATCCGGCCATCCCTCCCGCCCCACCCCATCGCCCCAGCCGCCGGACGGAGGCAGCCATGACGAGACCATCGATCGCAGCCCTTTCGCTGCTTCTCATGACCGCGACGGGCGCCTTCGCGCAGCAGGCGTCGGACACGATCGCCCCCGAGCGGGCGACCGGCCTTGCCGCGGCGAGCGTCGCGACCGCGAAGGACCATATGGTCGCCGCCGCCCATCCGCTCGCGGCGGCGGCAGGCGAGAAGGTCCTTGCCGAGGGCGGCAGCGCCATCGATGCGATGGTCGCCGTCCAGACCGTGCTCGGCCTCGTGGAGCCGCAGTCCTCCGGCCTCGGCGGCGGGGCCTTCCTCGTCTATTACGACGCCGAGGCGAAGCGCATCGTCACGCTCGACGGGCGCGAGACCGCGCCGATGGAGGCGACACCGAAGCTCTTCCTCGACAAGACGGGCCAGCCGCTCGATTTCTTCGATGCCGTCGTCGGCGGGCGCTCGGTCGGCACGCCCGGCACCGTCATGCTGCTGCAGCAGGCGCACAACCGCTGGGGCCGCAAGCCGTGGAAGGACCTCTTCACGCCGGCGGAAACACTGGCGCGCGAGGGCTTTGCCGTCTCGCCACGCCTTGCCGGCCTCATCGCCGCGGAGGGCGACCGGCTGAAGACCTTCGAGACGACGGCCACCTATTTCTTCGGCGCCGACGGCGCGCCGCTGAAAGCCAGCGCCGTGCTGAAGAACCCCGCCTATGCCGAAACCCTCGTCGCCATCGCCAAGGGCGGCGCGCAGGCCTTCTACAGCGGCCCGATCGCCGAGGGGATCGTCGATACGGTGCGCATGTCCGGCAGGAATGCCGGCGTCCTCTCGCTGGAAGATCTCGCCAACTATCGGGTGAAGGAGCGCCGGCCGGTCTGCGCCCGCTACCGGGCGCTTGATGTCTGCGGCATGGGGCCGCCCTCCTCCGGCGCGGTCGCCATCGGCGAGATGCTCGGCATGCTGGAGAACTTCGACCTCAAGGCGCTCGGCAAGGACAATCCGGAGAGCTGGCGGCTGATCGGCGACGCCCAGCGCCTCGCCTTGGCCGACCGGGAGCGCTACCTCGCCGATACCGACTTCGTGCCCGCCCCGATCGAGGGCCTTCTCGACAAGGCCTATCTCGGCGAGCGGGCGAAATTGCTCGACGGCGAAAAGGCGCTCGGCGACGACGCCGTGACGGCCGGCAGGCCGGAATGGGACCACGCCTTCAACTTCGGCCGCGATGGCGCGCTCGAACTGCCCTCCACCAGCCATTTCGTCATCGTCGACAAGGCCGGCAACGTCGTTTCCATGACGACGACCATCGAGAACGGTTTCGGTTCGCGGCTGATGACCGGCGGCTTCCTGCTGAACAACGAGCTGACCGACTTCTCCTTCAGGACGCATGACGAGGGCGTGCCGGTCGCCAATCGCGTCGAGCCGGGCAAGCGCCCGCGCTCCTCCATGTCGCCGACCATCGTGCTCAAGGACGGCAAGCCGCTCCTGGCCATCGGCTCGCCCGGCGGCAGCCAGATCATCGGCTATGTGGCACAGGCGCTCGTCGCCTATATCGACTGGGGCATGGATATCGGCGACGTCGTCGCCATGCCCCATCTCATCAACCGCTTCGGCCCCTACGAGATCGAGGCGGGCACGGATGCGGAAAAACTGGCCGAGCCGCTGAAGGCGCTCGGCTACGAGGTCAAGCCCGGCGAAATGAATTCCGGCCTCCACGCCCTCGAACTGACCGAGGGCGGCATCCGGGGCGCCGCCGATCCCCGCCGCGAGGGCGTGGCGGTCGGGAAATAGGCAAGGCCGGAAGGCGGTAGTGCGACGTGATCCTAAAGCCGGATCACATAGTCCTTGCGAGTCGTTTCAACGACTTCCCAGGTTCCCTTGAAGCCGGGCCTGAGGATCAGGCGGTCGCCGGCCCGGAGGTCGAAGGTTTCGCCGTCGTCGGAGGTCACGATGGAATGGCCTTCGAGGATGTGGAAATATTCCCACTCGTCGTACTGGATGCGCCACTTGCCCGGCGTCGATTGCCAGATGCCGGAATAGATGCCGCCATCGGCTTCCTCGATGTTCCAGCTCGTGAAGACCGGATCGCCGGAAATCAGCCTGTCGGCCGCCGGACGGCCTTCTTCCGGCGTGATGCCGGAAATGTCGAAATTGCGTGCCTTGCTCATGGCGGCCCTTTTCGTGTGCGTGATCGCCCCTCATCCGGCCTGCCGGACGAGGGGCAACCCGGATTTCTCAAGCCTTGGCGAGCGCCTGCTCGATGTCGGCGATGATGTCGGCGACGTCCTCGATGCCGATGGAGAGGCGCACGACGTCCGGGCCGGCACCGGCGGCGACCTGCTGCTCCTCGCTGAGCTGGCGGTGGGTGGTGGAGGCCGGGTGGATGACGAGTGAGCGCGTGTCGCCGATATTGGCGAGGTGCGAGAGCATCTCCAGCCCCTCGACGAAGCGCTTGCCCGCCTCGTAACCGCCCTTCAGGCCGAAGGTGAAGACGGCGCCCGCGCCCTTCGGAGAATAGCGCTGCTGCAGCGCATAGTTAGGGTCGGTCTCGAGGCCCGCATAGTTGACCCAGGACACCTTGTCGTGGCTCTTCAGCCACTTGGCGACGGCGAGCGCGTTGTCGCAATGACGCTGCATGCGCAGCGGCAGCGTCTCGATGCCGTTGAGAAGCTGGAAGGCGTTGAAGGGCGAGATGGCCGGGCCGAAGTCGCGCAGGCCGAGGACGCGGCAGGCAATGGCGAAGGCGAAATTGCCGAAGGTGGCGTGCAGCACCATGCCGGCATATTCCGGGCGCGGCTCGGAGAGCGCCGGATACTTGCCGGAGGCCGACCAGTCGAAGGTGCCGCCGTCGACGATGACGCCGCCCATGGAATTGCCGTGGCCGCCCATGAACTTGGTCAGCGAATGCACGACGATGTCGGCGCCGTGCTCCAGCGGGCGCAGCAGGTAGGGCGTCGCCATCGTGTTGTCGACGATGAGCGGCAGGCCGTGGCGATGGGCGATCTCGGCGATGCCGGCGATATCGACGAAGGTGCCGCCCGGATTGGCCAGACTCTCGATGAAGATCGCCTTGGTCTTGTCGTCGATCTGGCTCTCGAAGCTCGACAGGTCGGCCGGATCGGCCCAGCGCACATGCCAGTCGAACGACTTGAAGGCGTGGCCGAACTGGTTGATCGAGCCGCCATAGAGCCGGCGCGCGGCGATGAAGTTCTCGCCCGGGCGCATGATCGTGTGGAAGACGAGGAGCTGGGCCGAATGGCCCGAGGCGACGGCGAGCGCCGCCGTGCCGCCTTCAAGCGCGGCGACGCGCTCTTCGAGCACGGCCTGCGTCGGGTTCATGATGCGGGTATAGATGTTGCCGAAGGCCTGCAGGCCGAAGAGCGAGGCGGCGTGGTCCGTATCGTTGAAGACGAAGCTGGTGGTCTGGTAGATCGGCGTCGCGCGGGCGCCCGTGGTCGGGTCCGGCTGGGCGCCGGCGTGGACGGCGAGCGTGGAAAATCCGGGCTTGTTCTTGCTCATGAAATGGCCTCCCTGGCTAAAGTCGGGGCGACTATTTCAGAGACTTAAAGCCCGGTCAAAGAAAGATTTTTCGGCGATCCGCCGGTCGCGCGACGTCAGGCGACGAGGCGCGGATACTCGATCGCCGGGCAGCGATCCATGACCACCTTGACGCCCGCCGCCTCGGCCTTCGCGGCGGCCTCGTCGTGCCGCACGGAGAGCTGTCCCCATATGACCTTCGGCAGCGGGGAGAGCGCCAGGACCTCATCGACGACCGAGGGGAGCGCATCGGCGGCGCGGAAGACGTCCACCATGTCGACGGGCTCGGCTATGTCGGCAAGGCGCGCGACGACGGTCTGGCCGAGGATTTCCTTGCCGGCCTGGCCGGGATTGACGGGAATGACGCGATAGCCCTTGCGCAGCAGGAAGGCCATGACCCTGTAGCTCGGGCGCTCCGGATTGGGCGAAGCACCGACCAGCGCGATCACCTTCGTCGAGCGCAGGATGTCGGCGATGTAATAGTCCGGATAGGAATCGTGATTCATGGCGCTTTCCCGTTTCTGCGCGGAGAATTGGGGTAACGCAACGTGAAGTCAATATGAGCGCTCAGGACGCCTTGAGCATCAGCACCGGATATTCCGTGACCGGGCAGCGGTCCATGACGACCCGGATGCCCGCCGCTTCCGCCCGGGCGGCGGCCGCATCGTCGCGCACGGTGAACTGTCCCCAGATCACCGACGGCAGCGGGCGAAGGGCCAGCACCTCATCGACGACCGCCTGGAACTGGCTGGCGGCGCGGAAGACGTCCACCATGTCGATCGGCTCGGGAATGTCGGCAAGATGCCCGTAAACGGGTTGGCCGAGAATGGTCTTGCCGGCATGGCCGGGATTGACCGGTATGACGCGGTATCCCTTGCCGAGCAGAAAGCCCATGACGCCATGGCTCGGCCGCGCATCGTTCGGCGAGGCGCCGAGCACGGCGATGGTGTGCACGGATTTCAGGATGTGGCGAATATAGCTGTCGGGATAGTGATTATGGTTCATCGCTGCCTCCTCCGGCGTTCGCGACCGTCTCTCACTGGCTGCCTGTCATTCGTCGTCCCTGCCGCATTCTAGCCCGAAATCTTAAAGAAGGCGACCGTGCCCCTGCCCGCCTGCACGCGGGCCCTGTGCCGATTCGGGACAGATCGTGCGGCTTCCTGAAAATTGCCGGTTGCAAACCGCCTCTTTTGGGCAGATGAAGACGCACTCCCCTTCGCGCGCCTGCCCTTCCGAGGTCCCCGATTGCCGCTAGACGTTCTCTTTCTCGTGCTGTTCGGCGCGGCCCTGCATGCGACCTGGAATGCCCTCGTCAAATCCGGCACCGACAAGTCGCTCGACGCCGCGATGGTCTCGCTCGGCGGCGGGGTGATCGGCCTTGCCTTCCTTCCGCTTGTGCCGATGCCGCAGCCGGCGGCCTGGCCGTTCATCCTGACGTCGACATTCCTGCAATTCGCCTATTTCCAGCTCGTGGCCGCCGCTTACCGCACCGGCGACATCGGCCTCGTCTATCCGCTGATGCGCGGCACGCCGCCCCTTCTGATCGCGATGACCAGCGGCGTGATCCTCGGCGAGCATCTGACGTCCATGGCGATGGTCGGCGTTCTCGTCATCTCGGCGGGCGTGCTCACCCTCGCCCTCGAGGCGCGCCACGGCAGCCGCCGCGCCATCGCCTACGCGTTCGCCAATGCCGTGGTGATCGCCGGCTATACCTTCGTCGACGGCGCGGGCGCGCGCGTCTCGGGCAACGCCGTCTCCTATACGCTCTGGCTGTCGCTCCCGACGCCGGTGCTGCTCTTCGCCTGGGCGGTCCTGCGGCGGGGGACCCGGCCGGTCTGGAACCATGTGCGGCGCAACTGGGCGCGCGGCCTCCTCGGCGGCGCCGGCTCCATCGCCTCCTACGGCCTCGCCCTGTGGGCTATGACCAGAGCGCCGGTCGCGACCGTGGCGGCGCTTCGCGAGACCGCCATCCTCTTCGCGCTCCTCATCTCGGTCTTCATCCTCAAGGAGAAGGCCGGCATCTGGCGCTACGTCGCCGGCTCGGTCATCGCCTGCGGCGTGCTGGTGCTGAAGCTCGCCTAGCTACTTCCGGTCCCATTCCGGCATGCGCTTGCCGAGGAAGGCGCCGATGCCCTCCTTCGCGTCATCCGCGAGCATGTTGTCGACCATCGCCGCCACCGCGACGTCATAGGCTTCCGCTACCGGCAATCCGGCCTGCGCGCGGAAGGCGGCCTTGCCGATGCGCAGCGCCTGCGGCGACTTTGCGGCGATGACGGCGGCGTATTTGTCGACGACCTGGCGGAGATATTGCTGCGGCACGATGCGGTTGACGAGGCCGAAATCCTTGGCGGTGGAGGCGTCGATCGTCTCGCCGGTCAGCAGCATCTCCATCGCCTGCTTGGGATGCGCCGCGCGAGTGACGGCGACCATCGGCGTCGAGCAGAAGAGGCCGATATTGACGCCCGGCGTGCAGAAAGTGGAGGTGTCGGTGCAGATGGCAAGATCGCAGCTCGCGACGAGCTGGCAGCCGGCCGCCGTCGCGAGCCCGTCGATCTCGGCGACGACCGGCTGCGGCAGCGCGGCGATCTTCAGCATGATCTCCGCCGCCATGCGCATGGTCCTCTCGAAGAAGGCGCGGCCGTCGTCGGCATCCTCGCGGTGGGCGGTCATCTCTTTGAGGTCGTGGCCGGCGGAAAAGACCTTGCCCGTCGAGGCGAGCACGACGACGCGGATGGCGTCATCGGCGGCGACGGCATCCAGCGCCTCGCCGAGCGCTTCCATGACGGCGATGGAGAGGGCATTGGCGGGCGGATTGTTGAGCGTGATCCGAAGGATCGGCTCGGCGCGTTCGACGCGCACGAGGCCCGTCGGTTCCTCTTTCCTGAACGACACCACATCCGCCATGATCGCCTCCTTCATGTTTCCGCCTCCGGTCCTACGCCGGGCGGCAGCCGGTTTCAAGCGCGCAGGCATAGACTTTGAGAGGGCTTGCCGCGACTTTGGAAGGGCTTGCAGCGGCCGGAAAATCGGTCTTCAAAGCAGGCGACAGGAGAGGATACCATGGAATTGACGCCCGTCATGAACCCCGAGGCGCTGAACCGCTTCCTCGAAACCGATTTTCCGCAGCTTCACACGGACGGCAAGGTGTTCGAGGTGGTGGATGTCTCCCCCGGCTCGGTCGTCATGCGCCTCATGCCGAACGAGCGGCATTTGCGCCCCGGCGGTACCGTCTCCGGCCCCACGCTCTTCGCGCTCGCCGATGTCGGCGCCTATTGCGCCGTGCTCGCCCATATCGGACCGGTGGCGCTGGCGGTCACCACCAGCCTCAACATCAACTTCCTGCGCAAGCCGAAGCCCGGCCCCCTCACCTGCACCTGCCGGCTTCTCAAGCTCGGCAAGCGGCTGGCGGTCATGGAAGCCTCGATTTTCGACGAGGACGCCGACGATCTGGTGGCCCACGCCACCGCGACCTATTCGATTCCGCCTCGATAATTTGCGGTATTTATATACCTCATTAATAAGCCATTGTTTTCATTGTCGTATCTTTGACGTCGCCCGGATCGCGTCCCTTGACGTCCCATCGGCTCTCGCTTATAAGCCGCCCAGATCGCGGTCCCCACGGGCCGCGTTCGATTTTTGGCATCCGCAAGGGGCCAAACCAAGCAACAAGAAACGCCCGTCGCCCACAAGGCCCCGGGACCCTAAAGAAAGAGCTACTCCTATGGCAACCTTCGTACAGAAGCCCGCCGAGGTAGAGAAGAAGTGGATCCTCATCGACGCCGAAGGCCTCGTTGTCGGTCGCCTCGCTACCCTCATCGCTAACCGCCTGCGCGGCAAGCACAAGGCAACCTTCACGCCCCACGTCGACGACGGCGACAACGTCATCGTCATCAACGCCGACAAGGTCGTCTTCACCGGCAAGAAGTACTCCGACAAGAAGTACTACTGGCACACCGGTTACCCGGGCGGCATCAAGGAGCGCACGGCTCGCCAGATCATCGAAGGCCGCTTCCCGGAGCGCGTCCTCGAGAAGGCTGTCGAACGCATGGTTCCGCGCGGCCCGCTCGGCCGTCGCCAGATGAAGAACCTGCGCGTCTACGCCGGCTCCAACCACCCGCATGAAGCACAGCAGCCCGTCGCTCTCGACGTCGCCGCGCTGAACAGCAAGAACACAAGGAGCGCCTGATAATGGCCGACCTCTCCTCGCTCAAGGACCTCGGCGTCGCCGCTGCAGCTCCGGCCGCTTCCGCCCCGGTTCACGTCAAGAAGGTTGACGCCCAGGGCCGTTCCTACGCAACCGGCAAGCGCAAGGACGCCGTTGCCCGTGTATGGGTCAAGCCGGGCTCCGGCAAGATCACCATCAACGGCAAGTCGTTCGAAGCCTACTTCGCCCGCCCGGTCCTGCAGATGATCCTGCAGCAGCCGATCGTCGCAGCGGCCCGTGACGGCCAGTTCGACATCGACGCGACCGTCGCCGGCGGCGGCCTTTCCGGCCAGGCCGGTGCCGTTCGTCACGGCATCTCCAAGGCGCTGACCTACTTCGAGCCGGGCCTGCGCTCGGTCCTCAAGAAGGGCGGCTTCCTGACCCGCGACTCGCGCGTCGTCGAACGCAAGAAGTACGGCAAGGCCAAGGCCCGTCGTTCGTTCCAGTTCTCCAAGCGTTGATCGCTCGGAAGACTTGTTCTTCAGGAAAGGCCGGGGTTCGCCCCGGCCTTTTCGTTTTCGGCGACACAAAAATCCACAGAGTCCTCTTGCCTTGAAGGCGCCGATTGGCGAACGTCCCGCCAGACTTCGGAGGGACTTTCATGGCCAACAAGACGATCGACCACGCCATCACGGGCAAGACGCTGAAGAGCGCCGCCTCGGACCCGACCCATGCGGGCATCCTCTCCTTCATGCGCCGCCGCTACACGAAGGTGCTGAAGGACGTGGACGCCGTCGTCTGGGGCATTCCCTTCGATGCCGCGACCTCCAACCGTCCCGGCACGCGCTTCGGGCCGCAGGCCATCCGCCGCGCCTCGGCGATCATGGACAACGATCCGCAATATCCCTTCGAACGCGACCTCTTCGAGGACATGGCGGTCATCGACTATGGCGATTGCCTGCTCGACTACGGCAACCACCAGAAGACGCCCGGCACCATCGAGCGCGAGGCGAAGAAGATCCTGAAATCCGGCGCCTACATGCTGACGCTGGGCGGCGACCATTTCATCACGCTGCCGCTGCTGCGCGCCCATGCCGAAAAATACGGCCCCCTCTCCCTCGTGCAGTTCGACGCCCACCAGGATACCTGGGCGGACGAGAAGGGCCGCATCGACCACGGATCCTTCGTCGGCACCGCCGTGCGCGAGGGACTGATCGATGCAGAAAGCTCGATCCAGATCGGCATCCGCACCCATGCGCCGGAGGATTGCGGCATCCGCATCCTCTACGGCTACGACGTCGAGGAAATGAGCGCCGCCGAGATCGCCGAAACGATCATCCGCCATGTCGGCGACCGGGCGACCTACCTCACCTTCGATATCGACTGCCTCGACCCGGCCTTCGCCCCCGGCACCGGCACGCCCGTCTCCGGCGGCCCGTCCAGCGCGCGCATCCTCTCGGTCCTGCGCAAGCTCGGCGCCCTCAACATTGTCGGCTCCGATGTGGTCGAGGTGGCCCCCGCCTACGACCATGCCGATATCACCGCCATCGCCGGCTCCAACATCGCCATGTACATGCTGGGCCTGCATGCCGAGAATCTGGCGGAGCGCCGCTGACGGCGCAGCATTGAATGCGACAGGCCGAGGGGTTATATCGGCCGCGACTTCTTATGTTCGTAATTCCGCAACACGCTTTTGCTGGAATTGCGCAAGGCTCTGACAGGATGGACAGCAGATGAAACCGAAGATCTTCATCGATGGCGAACACGGCACGACGGGCCTGCAGATCCGCACGCGCATGGCCGGCCGCAGCGATGTCGAGCTGCTTTCCATTCCCGAGGCCGAGCGCCGCAATGCACAGCTGCGCGAAGACCTGCTGAACAGCGCCGACGTCGCGATCCTCTGCCTGCCGGATGACGCGGCGAAGGAAGCCGTGGCCATGGTTTCCGGCAACAATCAGGTGCGCATCATCGACACCTCGACCGCGCACCGTGTCAATCCGGACTGGGCCTACGGTTTTGCCGAGATGGACCGCGAGCAGCCGAAGAAGATCGCCGGCGCCCGCTATGTCGCCAATCCCGGCTGCTATCCGACGGGCGCCATCGGCCTCCTCCGCCCGCTCCGCCTCGCCGGCATCCTGCCGGAGGACTATCCGGTCACGGTCAATGCGGTCTCCGGCTATACGGGCGGCGGCAAGCAGCTCATCGCACAGATGGAGAATGCCGATCATCCCGAGCATGTCGCCTCGCCGCACTTCCTCTACGGCCTGCCGCTCAAGCACAAGCACGTGCCGGAAATGCAGGTGCATGGCCTCCTTTCCCGCGCGCCGCTCTTCGCGCCCTCCGTCGGCAAGTTCGCGCAGGGCATGATCGTGCAGGTGCCGCTCTACCTCGCCGACCTCAACGGCCACGCCTCGCTGGGCTCGATCCATGAGGCGCTTGCCGACCACTATGCCGGGCAGGACATCGTCGAGGTGGTGGACCTCAAGGAGAGCGCGGCGCTCCCCCGCGTCGATGCCGTCGAGCTTGCCGATACGGACCGCATGAAACTCTACGTCTTCGGCACCGCCGGCGCGCCGCATGTCAACCTTGTCACCCTGCTCGACAATCTCGGCAAGGGCGCATCGGGTGCAGCCGTCCAGAACATGGACCTGATGCTGAAGGGATGAAGGCCGGATACCCGTCCTTCCCCGCCGAATGGCGGATCGAAAGCGCCCGGCTCATTGCCGACACAGCTGCCGGAAGCGTCTATGAAGTGGCGCTTTCAGACGGCGCGAGCGCGATCGTCAAGCACCTGAAGCCGAAGGTCCTGGAAGACAGCCTGCGCGGCGCGGATTTCCTCGCCTGGCGGGATGGCATCGGCTGTGTGAGGCTCCTTGCCCGCTCGGACGACATGTTGCTGATGGAGCATGCCGGCAAGACGACGCTGCGTAATCACCTCGAGACCCAGGGCGACGACGATGCGACCCGCATCGCCGCAGAGGTGCTGCGGGCATATCATCACCCTTCGCAGACCCCACCACCCGCTAGCCTGCTGCCGCTGCCGCGCTATTTTGCAAGCCTGTTCACCAAGGCCGAGCAGGACCGCAGGGAAAGCCTGGCAAGTCCCTATGTGGATGCCGCGGCTATTGCCGATGCGCTGATCGCCGACCAGCGGGATATCAAGCCGCTGCATGGCGACCTGCACCACGAAAACATCGTCCACGGTTCACGCGGCTGGCTGATCATCGATCCGGCGGGGCTGATCGGCGATGCGGCGCTCGACGTCGCCAACATGTTCTCCAATCCGCTCGACCGCTTCGATCTTACCCGAAACGAGGAACGGATCGCCGAAATGGCCGCCACCTTCGCCGAAACGCTCGGCCGCGACGTCCGCACGATCCTGCGCTACGCCTTCGCCTATGGCTGCCTGTCGGCCGCATGGCATGAGGAGGACGGCAGCGAAGAGGAGCGCGACAACGAACTCGCCGTCGCCGCCGCCGTCCGCAACGTTCTCGGGCAGGCCTGAGCGGGATCAGTCGTCCGCGATCTCGCGGGGAAATTCCCCATAGAACCCGCGCCAATGCGCGATGGCGAAGCCGAGCACGATCAGCGCGCCGCCCTGGTGGGCGAGCGCCCATACGAGCGGGACCTGCCAGACCAGCGTGAGGATGCCGATCGTCGCCTGCAGACAGACGAGGCCGAACAGCAGCAGCGCGCGGCGCGCATGCGTCGTTTCCGGTGCGGCGCGCAGCGACGAGACCAGATGGATCAGGGCAAGCGCGAAGAGCACATAGGCGCCGAGGCGGTGGACGAACTGCACGGTCTTCGGGTTTTCGAAGAGGTTGATCCACCAGGGCTGCTGCACGAAGAGGCCGCCCGGCACCAGCGCGCCGTCCATCAAGGGCCATGTATTGTAGGTGAGGCCCGCATGAAGGCCGGCGACGAGTGCGCCGAGATAGATCTGGAAGATCGCCATGCAGGCGATGATGCCGGCCATCCGGCGCGCGCCGGCGGTCGGCGGCGCATCCTCGCTATGCGGCGCGAGCGCGCGCATGATCCACATCGTCAGCGCGAAGATGAGACAGGCGATGGTGAGGTGCGTCGCCAGCCGGTACTGGCTGACCGAAACCCGTTCGGCAAGGCCGGAGGAGACCATCCACCAGCCGATGAAGCCCTGGAAGCCGCCGAGCGCCAGAAGGCCGGTGAGCGGCCAGCGCAGCCGCTTCTCAATGCGTCCCGTGAACCAGAAGAAGACGAGCGGCACGGCGAAGATGAAGCCGATGGAGCGCGCGATCAGCCGGTGTGCCCATTCCCACCAGAAGATCGACTTGAACTCGTCGACCGTCATGCCCTTGTTGATCTGCTCATATTGCGGGATGCGCTTGTAGAGCTCGAACTCCTCCTGCCATTCGGCAGCGGTGAGCGGAGGGATGGCGCCGTGGATCGGCTTCCATTCGGTAATGGAAAGGCCCGAGCCGGTCAGCCGCGTCGCGCCACCGACGAGGACGAGGACGGCGAGCGCGACCAGCACGACGGCGAGCCAGCGGCGCACCTGGCGGCGGTTGCGGTCGATCCGGTCGCTGTCATGGCCGCTTCGATAGGCGTTGACGGTCGTGGCGTTCATTCTGTCGGCTCCTGTTGAACGGCAGCATGGCTGCCGCTTAGGATTTTTCAAGCAAGCGCTGGCGCAAAACCGCGCGGGCGCATTGGCTGGACTGGTTCCAGCGTTGATTTGCCCGACCAGCCCGTGCAAAACAAGGCCCGAACCTTTGCGGCATGCCGTCGCGCCCCGCCGCCCCCGTTTTTGAAAGACCGAAAATGCCCCCTCGCCTCAGAAAACTGATCGGCACGATCCTGATCATCATCCTCGTGCTCTTCTATGCCCTGGTCGCGACGACCGTCGCCTCGGCGACGCTCGGTCAGTCGCCGTGGTACATCCACCTTCTCTATTTCGCCGTAACCGGGCTTTTGTGGATCCTGCCCGCCATGCTCATCATCAAGTGGATGGAAAAGCCGGCAAAGCCGCACGACGAATAGGCCACAGGGCCCGCCGAATTAGGGAATCGATAACCGCACCCGCCGATTTCGCCGGCACGGAGCGGGCTTAAACCTTTTTCGCACGCCTTGCGCGTAGCCTCAAGGCGCGGCAATGCGGCCGCGTGGCCAAGGCAAGGGTCGAGGGCGATGCAACTGCAGATCAAGGCGTCCGGGCATGAACCCGCGGCCCTCCTTGCGGAGGGAGCCGGCGACGTGCTGCATGCGGGCCTGCCGCTCACGCTTCGCCTGCACGACCGCATGGAGCCGCTGGAGGCGGCGTGGCGCGCGCTCGAAGCGGAAAACGGCCTCTCCCTCCACCAGAGCTACGACTGGTGCCAGGCCTGGGTGGAGACCCACGGCCATGACTTATTGATCATCGAAGGCCTTCGCGGCGGAAGCACGCAATTCATCCTGCCGCTGGAGGTCGTGCGCCAGGGGCCGCTGCGCACCGCCCGGATGATCGCCACCGATTTCAGCAATATCAATACCGGCCTTTACAGCGAGGCATTCCGCGAGACCTCCTCGCCCCGGCAGCTCCTGCGCGCCCTCGAGGACATGCGCGGCCAGCTTGCCCGCACCTGCGACCTGCTGCTTCTCGAGAAGATGCCGCTGGAATGGCGCGGCCGCGCCAGCCCCTTCGCCGCCCTTCCCTCGGTGATCAACCAGAATGCGGCGTTCCAGCTCGCGGTGTTCGACAGCTTCGAACGGACGCTGGAGCAGATCAACGCCAAGCGCCGCCGCAAGCGGGCGCGCAACTCCGAGCGGCGCCTCACCGCGACAGGCGGCTACGACCATGTCATCGCCGAGCCGGGCGAGGACGCGCTCGCGCTGCTCGACCTGTTCTTCCGCCAGAAGGCGGCGCGATTCGAGGCGATGGGCCTGCCGGATGTCTTCCGCGAGGAGCGCACGCGCAGCTTCTTCCGCGCCCTCGCCTCGGCCCCCGCGGCTGGCGGCAATCATCTCCTCCAGCTCCACGCCCTACGCCTCAAGGGCGAGCATGAGGGACATGTCGCGGCCATCACGGGCCTTTCGCGCAAGGGCGATCACGTGATCTGCCAGTTCGGCTCGATCGACGACAGCGTGGCGGCGGATGCCAGCCCCGGCGACTTCCTGTTCCATATCGCCATCGAGAAACTGTGCGGCGAAGGCGTGCGGCTTTTCGATTTCGGCATCGGTGACCAGCTCTACAAGCGCTCCTGGTGCCCGATCGAGACGGCGCAGCACGATCTTTTCTGGCCGGTGACGCTCGCCGGCAGGGCCGCGGCGACCCTGCACCGCGCCAAGGCCGCCACCAAGCGGCTCATCAAGCAGAACCCGCAGGTCTATTCCCTCGTGCAGCGCCTTCGCTTCGGCAAGGCGGAGCCTGCCGGATCCGCTACCGCCGCCGATTAGGCGGCCCGGCGGCCCGGGTGACCGGGGGGTTCCTTCGCCTCGCCCGTCATCAGCACGATCTCGCTGTAGCCCGCATCGCCGAAGGCGGTGAGCAGGTCGACGACCTCGTCCTCGTCGGCGCCGGGAAGGGAGAGGATGATATCCATCTGCTGGTCACGCGTCAGGCGGCGCACGCCCTCCACCTCGGCCGCCCCGCATTCCACGATCACCGTGTCATAGGCGTCGGACAGCGAATCGACCACCATCGCGAGACGGTCGATGCCGCGCATGGCGCGCCTGGTATTGGCATTGCCGCGCGGGATGATATGGGCGTCGGAAAGCCGGTCGCCGTGGATGATGTCGCCGAAGGCGGCATCGCCGACGAGAAGATCGGTGATGCCGGGCAGGAACTGCGATTGCGCCATCAGCCGGGTCGGGCAGGCCGACCCCGTCAGGTCGATGATCAGCGTCTTGCGGTTTTCCTGCGCGATGCGGCGGGCGAGCATGACGGTGGCCGCCGAGCCGCGGTCGCCGGACGGCGAGACGGAGATGGCGACCGGGATTTCGTTCTCGACCAGATAGTCGGCGACGGCGGCGATGGAATAATCCTCGTCATCCTCCGCTTCCACGGCGGCGATTTCCGCAACCTCCGGCTCCTCCTCGCCCTCGTCCTCGTCTTCCGGTTCCATGTCCGAGAGCAGCGAACGGGCCGGCACGACGGGCTCCCGGAAGGCCTCACGGTCCGCATGAACGACCGGCTCTTCCACGGTTTCGGCGGGCTCCGGCGTCTCCACAACCACTTCTTCCTCCTCGCGGCGCCGGGACGTCGCGGCAGCAGCGGCGGCGGTCGGCTTCAGGGCGCGGCCGCTGAAGAGCTCGGCAAGCAGGATGATGATGGAGCTCAGCGCGAAGCCGGCGACGCCACCCACGACGGTGATCGGAACCACCTTCGGGAAGGAAACCTCCGTCGGCTCGACGGCCGCCGAGATGATGCGGGCATCTGCCGGGGTCGCGTTGTTGCTCGTGCGCGAGGTCGCCTCGCGGTAGCGCGCAAGATAGGTCTCGAGAAGCTGGCGTTGCGCGGCAGCCTCGCGCTCCAGCGCCTTGAGGCCGACCTCGTCCTCGCCGGCGCGGGCGGTATCGGCCTTCAGCTTGTTGAGCTGCTGCGTGAGCTGGGTTTCGCGCAACTCCGCCGTCTTCGCCTCGTTTTCGAGGCTCGACAGGATCTTCTGCGTTTCCGCCTTGATCTGCGTGCGGATACCGGAAAGCTGCGAGCGCAGGCCCTTCAACCGGGGATGTCCCTCCAGTAGCGAAGTCGAAAGATCGGAGATCTGCCCCTGGATCTGCGCCTCGCTCTCCTTGAGCCTCTGGATCATCTGCGAGCCGACGACGTCGGAAAGCGTATCCGGCGACCCGCCGCTCTTCAGAACGGCACGCACGCTTTCGGCCCGTGCCTCGGCATTGGCGCGCTCGCCGCGCACGCGGGCAAGCTCGGTGGAGATGTCGTTCAACTGGCGCACCGCGAAGGTCGAATTGTCGCCCGTCGGCAGGAGATCGGACTGCGAGCGGTATTCGGCGACCTTCTGCTCGGCCTCGCGCACCTTCTCGCGCAGGTTGGCGATTTCCGGCTCCAGCCAGCGCGTCGCCTCGGAATTGGTGTCGAGCTTGGCGCCGCTCTGCAGGGAGAGATAGACCTTCGCCATTTCGTTGGGGATCTCGGCGGCAAGGCGTGGGTCCTTCGAGGCGAACTCGATGGCGATGACGCGCGAGCGCTCCACCTGATAGACGGTCAGCTTCTCGGTGAATTCCTTGAGGACGCGCTCTTCCGGCGGCAGGTCGAGCGGGTTCTTGCGAAGGCCGAGAAGCACCAGCACGTCGGAAACCGCCGAGGGCTTCGCCGTCGTGTCGAATTCCTCCAGCTCATAGAGCTTCATGTTGCGCGCGACCTGCTTGATGAGGTCGGCCGACTGGAGGAGCTGCACCTGGCTGGCGATGCCCGCCTCGTCGAAGGCCGGCTGCTCGCCGCCCTGCGCACGATCCTGCCCCGTCGTGAAGGCGGGCTCGCGCGTTTCGATGAGGAGGCGCGCCTCGCTCTTGTATTTGGGCGTGATCAGGCTCGCACCGGCAAAGGCGATGCCCGCGCAGGCGACGGTCGCCAGCAGCACGCGCATACGGTTGCGCCAGATCGCGCCGAACAGACCGCCAAGGTCGATATCGACATCCTGCTGGCTCTCGTGAACGCCCGACATAACAAACTCCAAACCCGACGATTTGGCTGCACGGTAAACAAACATGGTAACGCAAGAGTTAATCTTCCGGCGCTTCCCCTACCCCGCGTTGTTCGTTTCTCCGGAAAAAACGGCCTTTGCTACCGACAGGCGCGCGGCCTTTACCAGCCGTTAACCCTAACGGAACGATAACGGGGCCTCACATCTGATTTGGGACGGAACTGCGAAATGCGTGTCGCTACGATCAACAAGGGCATCCTGCTCGCGCTGGCGCTCATCGTGCCGGCCGTTTCGGGCTGCAGCAGCTATCGCCCCGCCCCCAAGGCCTTCCACGAGGCGACGATCCAGCCCTATCGCCTCGACAGCGGCGACCGGCTGCGCATCACCGTCTTCGAGCAGACCGGCCTCAGCAATACCTATACGGTCGACCAGGCCGGTTACGTGGCCTTCCCGCTCATCGGCGCCGTGCCGGCGCGCGGCCAGACCATCCAGGAACTGGAAAGCATCATCGCGGCGAAGCTCCGCCAGGGATATCTGCGCGATCCGGACGTTTCCATCGAGGTTGATCGCTACCGCTCCATCTATCTCATGGGCGAGGTCGGCCAGGCGGGTCAGTACAGCTACGTCGCCGGCATGACGATCCAGAACGCCATCGCGGTCGCCGGCGGCTTCTCGCCGCGCGCCAACCAGCGCGACGTCGACGTGACCCGCAAGATCAACGGCAAGATCGTCACCGGAAGGGTTTCCATCTCCGATCCGGTGCTGGCCGGCGATACGATCTATGTGCGCGAACGACTGTTCTGATTCTCATGGCGGACGATGGGCCCCTGCGCATCATTCATTGTTTCAGGTCTCCCGTCGGCGGAATCTTCCGCCATGTGCGCGACCTTGCGGAATACCACACGCGGGCGGGCCATGAGGTCGGCATCATCTGCGACAGCCTTACCGGCGGCTCTTTCGAGGACAAGCTCTTCGACGAGATCCGCCCCCATCTCTCGCTCGGCCTCGTCCGCATGCCGATCAGCCGGTCGGTCAATCTGCGCGACCTCGGCGCCATCCGGGACAGTTATCGTGAAATAAAAGGTTTGCAGCCGGATGTCCTGCATGGGCATGGCGCCAAGGGTGGCGCCATCGCCCGGCTCATCGGCTCGATCCTGCGGGTCAACAGGTATCGCGTAGCCCGCCTCTATACGCCGCATGGCGGCAGCCTGCACTATACCCGGCGCTCGGCGACGGGGCTCGCGGTGCTCACCGCCGAACGGCTTCTCGAACCCTTCGGCGATGCCATCGCCTTCGTCTGCGACTACGAGAAGGACGCCTATACCGCCCGCGTCGGCCGCCCGCGCATCCAGACGGCGCGCATCTACAACGGCATCCACGACCGCGATTTCGAGCGGGTCTATCCCCGCGAGGATGCGGTGGATTTCCTCTATATCGGCATGCTGCGCGACCTGAAGGGCCCGGACGTCTTCGTCGACGCCTTCGCGCGGGCCGAGCGCATCGCAGGCCGGCCGCTCTCCGCGCTGATGATCGGCGACGGGCCGGACAGGGAAAAATACAAGCAGATGATGCTGCAGCTCGGCCTCGGCCGGCGCATCGTCATGATGCCCGCCATGAAGGCGCGCGAGGCCTTCGCCCTCACCCGCAACGTGGTCGTGCCGTCACGCGCCGAGGCGATGCCCTATATCGTGCTGGAAGCGCTCGCCGCCCAGAAGCCGGTCATCGCAAGCCGTGTCGGCGGCATACCGGAAGTGCTCGGCCGCGACAGCATCGCGCTCACCGAGCCGGGCGACGCCCAGTCCCTGGCGGCGGCGATGGCCCAGGCGATCGGCGATCCCGGCTGGCTGCGCAAGGTCATGCCGGAGCCCGCGGCCTTCAAGGAAACCTTCTCGGCCTCGGCCATGTCCGGCTCGATCCTTGCCCTTTACCGGGACATTCTTGCCCGCCAGGCCGGCGGCCGGCGGCTTGCCGAAACGTCGGCGGAAGCCCTGCCGTAAACGTTTCTTAGGGGCTTCGTGCTATTTCCGGCACAAAGCCCCAAAGGTGCATGCCATGAACCATGTCGAGAAGCCCGAATCCTTCGATCCGGAAGGTTTGAGACGCAGGCTCTCCGAAAGCCGGGGAAATGCGTCCGGCCCGGCTGCCGGCGGCGCGGAGGAAAAGGGCGTCGAGCTCAATCAGCTTGCTCGCCAGATCGCCGAACAGTTCCGCGACGACAGCTATTCGCCGGCCATGATCACCGGGCTGCTGCGCCTTTGCGAATTCGGCGCACTGCTTGCCCTCGGCTACTTCATCCATGCGCTCTATGACGGCTTCGAGATCACGGTGCTCTATGCCGCCGTGCTGGTGGGGGGCGCGGCCATCGGGGTCCTCCTCCTGCAACTCGCCGATGCCTATCAGGTGCCGGCGCTCCGCTCGCCCTTGCGCATGACGCCGCGCATCCTCGCCGCCTGGGCGGCGGCCTTCGCCTCCATTTCGCTCGTCCTCTTCTTCTTCAAGACGGGCGACCAGTATTCCCGCGTCTGGTTTGCCGCCTGGTTCGCGACGGGCGCCGTCTATCTCCTGTTCGAGCGGCAGGTGATCGCCTATGCGATCCGCCGCTGGGCCCGCAACGGCACGATGGAGCGGCGCGCCGTCATCGTCGGCGGCGGCGAGCCGGCCAAGGAGCTCATCCGCTCGCTGGAATACCAGCCGGAGAACGACATCCGCATCTGCGGCATCTTCGACGACCGCGACGAGCGCCGCTCGCCCTCGATCATCGCCGGCTATCCCAAGCTCGGCAATGTCGCCGAACTCGTCGAATTCGCCCGCCTCGCGCGCATCGACATGCTGATCATCTCGCTGCCGCTCTCGGCCGAGACGCGCATCCTGTCGCTGCTCAAGAAGCTGTGGGTGCTGCCGGTGGATATCCGCCTTGCCGCCCATGCGAGGGGCCTTCGCTTCCGCCCGCGCAGCTATTCGCAGATCGGCGCCGTGCCGATGCTCGACATCTTCGACAAGCCGATCGCCGACTGGGACAATGTCGCCAAGCGCATCTTCGACATCTTCTTTTCCGTCGTCGCGCTCGTCCTGCTCTGGCCGGTGCTGATCGGCGCGGCCATCGCGGTGAAGCTCTCCTCGCCCGGCCCGATCCTCTTCAAGCAGAAGCGCCACGGCTTCAACAACGAGGTCATCGAGGTCTACAAATTCCGCTCGATGTACACGCATCTTTCGGACCCGTCCGCCCGCGCCGCCGTCACCAAGGGCGATCCGCGCGTCACCCGTGTCGGCCGCTTCCTGCGCAAGTCCTCCATCGACGAGCTGCCGCAGCTCTTCAACGTGCTGAAGGGCGAGCTTTCGCTCGTCGGTCCGCGTCCGCATGCCGTCGAGGCGCAGACGCACGACCGCAAATATGTCGATGTCGTCGACAGCTATTTCGCCCGCCACCGCGTGAAGCCGGGCGTGACCGGCTGGGCGCAGATCAACGGCTGGCGCGGCGAGATCGACCATGACGACAAGATCCGCTTCCGCACCGAATTCGACCTCTACTACATCGAGAACTGGTCGCTCTGGCTCGACCTGAAGATCCTGTTCCTGACGCCCTTCCGCCTGCTCAACACGGAAAACGCCTATTGAGCGACGCGGCCCTCCCCCACGCCCCCTCCTTCCGGCCGCAGCTTGCGGCCGTCGGCATTATCGGCTCGGGGCTGGTGACGCTGGGCGTGTTCCTTTCGGGCTTCGTCATCAGCGAGCCGGCGCCCTATGAGGTCTTCATGGCGGCGCTCATCGGCCTCTGGGCGCTCGTGGGGCTGCGCATCTCGCGCACCGTCGGATCGCTTCTCGCCCTTCTCGTGGTCTTCAATATCGGCGGCATGCTCTCGCTGACGGTGATGGACGATCTTTCCGAGGGGCCGATGTACATGGCCGTCTCGCTGTTCCTCGCCATTTCCAGCGTCTTCTTCGCCGCTATCGTCGAGGCGAAGCCGGCGCGGCTGCAGCTCATCTTCCGCGCCTGGGTGGCGAGCGCCCTCATCACCTCGATGCTCGGCATCCTCGGCTATTTCCATGCCTTCCCGGGCTCGGAGGCCTTCACGCTCTACGACCGCGCCAAGGGCGCCTTCCAGGACCCGAACGTCTTCGGCCCCTTCCTCGTCGCCCCCTCGCTCTACCTGATGCACGGCCTTCTCGCCGGCCGCATCCTCGGCGCGCCGCTGAAGGTGATCGGCGTCCTCATCCTGGCGCTCGGCATCTTCCTGTCCTTCTCGCGCGCGGCCTGGGGGCTTTATCTCTTCGCCGTCGCGGCGCTCGTCTTCATCATGCTGCTGAAGGAGCGCACCGGGGCCTTCCGGCTGAAGATCCTCATCCTCAGCATCTCGGCCGCCGGCCTGATGATCCTCGCGCTCGTCGTCGCCCTGCAGTTCGACAAGGTCTCGAGCCTCTTCTCCAGCCGCACGCAGCTCGTCCAGGAGTATGACGGCGGCCATCTCGGGCGCTTCGAGCGCCACCGCATCGGCTTCCTGATGGCGATGGAAAAGCCGCTCGGCATCGGACCGATGCGCTTCGGCAAGATGTTCTCCGAGGACGAGCACAACATCTACCTGAAATCGCTCACCACCTATGGCTGGCTCGGCTTCATCACCTACCTGACACTGGTCGGATGGACGCTCTCGGCCGCCTTCAAGGCGCTGTTGCGCGACAGGCCATGGCAGCCCTACCTGATGATCGCCTTCATCACGCTGCTCGGCCACAGCGGGATCGGCTTCGTCATCGACACCGACCACTGGCGCCATTTCTACCTGCTGCTCGGCGTCACATGGGGCTGCCTTGCGCTGGAGCGCCGTTACACCCGGCAGGCGCTCAAAGGAAAAGCCGCCCCTCCTCCCGGAGAGACGGCTCTCGATAGTCCATCGGGCAAATCTATCGCCTGATGGCCCTTGCCAGCGCTATGAGAATGCAGGCGCCGATGAAGCCGGCGACGAGATAGCCCAGCCAGCCGCCGAGCGAAACGCCGATCAGCCCCAACAGGATGTTTGCGACCGCCGCGCCGACGATGCCGAGAACAATGTTCATCAGCACGCCCATATTGCTCTTCATGAACATTTCGGCGAGCCAGCCGGCAATGCCGCCGATGATGATGGCTGCGATCCAGCCGATGCCTGCATTTTCCATGCGTAACCTCCTCAAGCGTCAGATAGCCCCGGCACGACAAGCCGGCGGCGAGAGAACGCGAAGAGACGCGTAAAGTTCCATGCGGAACTTCAAATGCAATCTATGAGGGGAGAGAATGGTCGGAATGGCGGGATTCGAACCCACGACCCCTTGACCCCCAGTCAAGTGCGCTACCGGGCTGCGCTACATTCCGGACCGCGCAAACCCCTATAGTCTCGGGCATTTGGATGCAAGCCCAAAATTGCCAATTCGGGATGTTTCGTCATCGGCAATTCGAATTTCCTGCCGAGGACGGCGGCGTCCCTGCATCGGGTACGCGGCCTTCGTCCTCACGGCGGAGCTTGGCAAGCGCATGACGCTTCCAAGACAGGATTCTTTTCGCAAGCGTACCGGATTCGTCAAATCAGACCTTCCCGGCCATTAGACCAAAGTCTAAGACTGTTCCTGCTCGCTTGTCATTTTGCGAGCAACTCCCCCGCGTCACAGAGCCAAGCGTGACGCTTGTTTTGCCCCGCCATAGTGCGGGGCTTTTTCTTTTCGGGGATTTCCGCGGTTCAGCGGACCTGGTCGAGCAGGCGCTTGCATTCCAGGAGATCGTAGAGCGCCTCCTGCAGGAGGGCGCGGTCCTCCTTGCCGACGCTGGTCTTGCCGAGCGAGATTTCCGGTGTCTCCTCGCCGCCGCCGACGAAGGAGAAGAAGCGGCGGCTGGCCGGCGCCTTGGCGCGGCCGACGATCTGGTCCTCGTCGCTGCCGGCCTTCGGCGGGGGCGGCTCCTCATGGCTGGCGGCCGCCAGCGCCTCGACGGTCGCAAGGTCGCCGCTGGCGATCGCCGCGACGAACTTGTTGCCATTGACCTTGAGCAGCTTCTGCACGCCCTTGATCGTATAGCCGTGGTCGTAGAGCAGGTGGCGGATGCCCTTGAGGAGATCGACGTCTTCCGGGCGATAGTAGCGCCGCCCGCCGCCGCGCTTCATCGGCTTGATCTGCGT
The DNA here is from genome assembly GCF_033705735.1 of Shinella zoogloeoides. Classification (NCBI taxonomy): domain Bacteria; kingdom Pseudomonadati; phylum Pseudomonadota; class Alphaproteobacteria; order Hyphomicrobiales; family Rhizobiaceae; genus Shinella; species Shinella zoogloeoides. Next base: position 809,757 of record NZ_CP131130.1, on the reverse strand, counting down.
AAAGCGCGTTTCCCAGAAACGCAGCACATGCTGCGGCAGGTCGAGATCGTCGGCGACCTCGCTGATGGTGCGGAAAGCGTCCGGACTCTTGTCCATTCTACCCTCGATGAAAGCTCACGTCGGCGCACGAGAAGCGTGCCGCCGAATCGTATTCATTTCAGCGGGTTGCCGGGCGATATTCAAGTTTCAAATTGCTAATGCCCGGCAACAGGCGGGAAAATCGCTCAGGACGCGGGAGAAGCGGGCTTCTGCTTCGCCTTGCGCGCGAGATGGGCCTTCAGCACCCGCTGCTTGAGAACATTGGACGCCTTGAAGGTCATGACGCGGCGCGGCGAGATCGGCACTTCCTCGCCGGTCTTCGGATTTCGCCCGATGCGCTCGTTCTTGTCACGAACCTGGAATGTCGCGAAGGAGGAGAGCTTCACGCTCTCGCCCCGCACGATGGCGTTGCAAATCTCGTCGATCACGGTTTCGACAAGCTCCGCGGATTCTGTTCTGGAAAGGCCGACCTTCCGGAAAACCGATTCGGCCAAATCTGCGCGTGTCACCGTCTTACCGCTCATCGCTCCTCACCGATTTCCTATTGAAAGCCTATGGTTAAGTGGCGGAAGAGTATTGTCCTTGCCCCCTCGGGTCAAGCGGGCCTGCTGCGCAGTCTCACCTTACCAGCGAAGCAGCACCGCACCCCAGGTGAAACCGCCGCCCATCGCCTCCAGAAGGACGAGGTCACCCTGTTTGATACGGCCGTCGGCGGCCGCCGCCGCAAGGGCCAGCGGGATCGATGCCGCCGAGGTGTTGCCGTGCTGGTCCACGGTGATGACGACCTTCTCCAGCGGGATTCCGAGCTTCTTGGCCGAACCGTCGATGATGCGCTTGTTGGCCTGGTGCGGCACCAGCCAGTCGACGTCCTCGGCGGTGAAGCCGGTGGCGTCGAAGGCCGAGACGATGACGTCCGTGATCATGCCGACCGCATGCTTGAAGACCTCGCGGCCCTCCATGCGCAGATGGCCGACCGTGCCGGTGGTGGACGGGCCGCCGTCGACGAAGAGCTTGTCGCGGTGCGCGCCGTCGGAGCGAAGCTGCGTCGACAGGACGCCGCGGTCCGCATTGGTCCCCGCCCCTTCCTGCGCTTCCAGCACGATGGCGCCGGCGCCGTCGCCGAAAAGCACGCAGGTCGTGCGGTCGGTCCAGTCGAGGATGCGCGAGAAGGTCTCCGCGCCGATGACGAGGACGCGCTTCGCAAGCCCGCCGCGGATATAGGCGTCCGCCGTCGTCACGGCATAGACGAAGCCCGAACAGACCGCCTGCACGTCGAAGGCGAAGCCATGGGACATGCCGAGGCGGTTCTGGATGTTGACGGCCGTCGCCGGGAAGGTGTTGTCCGGCGTGGAGGTGGCGACGATGATCAGGTCGATGTCGGCGGCGGTGAGGCCGGCATTGTCCAGCGCGGCGCGGGCAGCGCCCTCGCCGAGCGAAGCGGTCGTCTCGCCCTCGCCGGCGATGTAACGCTGGCGGATGCCGGTGCGCTGCACGATCCATTCGTCGGACGTGTCGACCATGCTTTCCAGTTCGGCATTGGTGAGCACCCGTTTCGGAAGCGCCGTTCCGAAACCGCGAACCACTGAACGAATCATCCTATACCTCGTCGGTCACGCCCGGGGCGCCTTCGACAGGCCGGCCCGCGTGATACTTCTGCAAATCCCGTTCGATCTTGTCCCTGAGGCCGTTGCGGACCATGTCGTAGCCGACATCCACCGCCGCGGCGAAGCCCTCGGCATCCGTGCCGCCATGGCTCTTGATGACGATGCCGTTGAGGCCGAGGAACACGCCGCCGTTCGTCTTGCGCGGGTCCATCTTCTCGCGCACGCGGTCGAAGGCGCTCTTGGCGAGAATGTAGCCGAGCTTGGCAAGCCAGGTGCGCGACATGGCCGCGCGCAGGTATTCGGCGATCTGCCGCGCCGTGCCTTCCGCCGCCTTCAGGGCGATGTTTCCTGAAAACCCTTCCGTGACCACCACGTCCACCGTGCCGCGACCGATATCGTCGCCTTCCACGAAGCCGTAATATTCAATCGTGTCGAAATTGGCCTCGCGGATGAGCTGGCCGGCGGCCTTGACCTCTTCCTGGCCCTTGATCTCCTCGACGCCGACATTGAGGAGGCCGAGCGTCGGCCGGTCGATCTCGAACAGCGCGCGCGCCATGGCCCCGCCCATCAGCGCGAAGTCGAAGAGCTGGCTCGCATCGGCGCCGATCGTCGCGCCGATGTCGAGCACGATGCTCTCGCCCTTCAGGGTCGGCCAGATGCCGGCGATGGCCGGGCGCTCGATATTGGCCATCATGCGCAGGCAGAACTTCGACATGGCCATCAGCGCGCCGGTATTGCCGGCGGAGACGGCGACATCGGCCTCGTTTTTCGCCACCGCATCGATCGCCTGCCACATGGAGGACTTGCCGCGGCCGCGGCGCAGCGCCTGGCTCGGCTTCTCGTCCATGGCGACGGAGACGTCGCAATGATGGAAGGTGCTTGCAGCCTTCAGCTTGGGATGCTGCGCCAGAAGCGGCTCGCATTCGGCGGCATTGCCATAAAGTACGAAGCGGATCTCGGGATGTCGTTCGAGAGCCTTGGCTGCGCCCGGGATGGCGACCTTCGGACCGAAATCGCCACCCATGACATCGACGGATATTCTGACCACGCGAGTCTTGCCTTACTAGCCTTGATTCTTGTTCCAACGGCAGAGGGGTCACTACAGCGGAATTCGGCCAAAATACCGCTTTTCGCCGGGTGCACAACTGAATTATCGGGCGCTTGCCGGGCCGTTCAGTCTTTTTTCCAATCCTTCAGAACGGCGAAGGGCGACGGTTTGCGATCGTCCTTGTCCGTGCTTTCGATGTGGTCGCCGAAGGCGACATCGGCCCTGCGGGGATAGGGATCGATGGCGAGCGCCGCATGTTCGGCGGCCACCACGCCGGCATCGATGGTGTCGCCGGTGAAGACTTCCGGCGCATCGGGACCATCGGGATCGAGCAGCATCTCGCCGGTTTCGGACGAGACCGGCAGGCGCGCCAGCTTGGATCCCTCCGGCACGAAGACCACTTCCACCGGCTCGTCGATATGGGATTCGACCGGGTCGAGCGTCACGACGCAGGCCTGCACGATATCGGCGGTCACGCGCCCCTTGAGGCGCACGCCGTCGCGCTTCCAGCGCATGACCTGGAAGGTCGCCGACAGCGCCTTCACCTCGAGCACCGACCAGAGCCCGGCGAGGCCGGCCCTTTCCTCTGCATCGGCGCTGATCGTCACCTCGACCGGGTTGGCCGAGATATGGCCCACCTTCACGGGGTAGGAGAATGGCGCGTCGTCGTCTTTCTTCATCACATGTCCCTCGCCGCTTCAGGCGGCGTTTTCTTCGGTGCCGGGCTCGATCACCTCGAGCAGGCCGGCCCGGACCACATCTTCACCGGCCTCCCCCATCGCCTTCTCGACGGCGACGAAATACTCCGCCAGTCCCTCCATTGAGGGAGCCTCAAGACCCGCCGCCGGATGGATGTTCCGGCGGAGCGCCTCGGCAAGCGCGGCGCGGTCGCCGGCATCGAGTGCGGCGGCATAGGATTCCAGCCGGCCGTAGAACATGCCGGCGAATTTCTTCATGCGCTTCGGCACGCCGACATCGCCCACGCCAAGCTCGCGAATCGAATGGTCAACGTCCTCGAAGAAGGCGTCGACGATCTCCTGAGCGATCTCCTGGCCCGACGTGGCGCTTACACGCGTGCGCCGGAAGTAAAGGATCAGCATGGCCGAGAGCATCTCGAAACGCCCCATGACCGTGTCAGGAACGTCAAGTCTCTCATAGAGATAGGGATGACGCGCCGCCTTTGTCAGGGTCGCATACTGCTTTTCGACGATGCGCCGGTTGCCGTTTTTTTTGCCGAACAGGCCGAAAATCATCATAAAGCCTAGTTTTGCCCGATTCAAACCATGGTGCCGTCGCAAGTCATGTTGCATGACGGTCGAAGCTGGTTTACCGAAGCAGGCATGAATTGCAATGGCTGCGCGGCCATCATCGTCCCGGGGATGTTGTGAAGAGAGATTCTGCGAATATGAAGCTGTTGCGTAACGCCGCCATTGCCGTCACCCTCTCCGCATCCGTTCTGACGGCCTGCCAGGGCCCCAGCGAAGTCCTCTATCAGGGCTATGTCGTCGACCAGGAAACGCTGGCGCTCGCACCCGTTGGCTCCTCGCGCGAGCAGGTTCTGCTTTCGCTCGGCACGCCATCCTCGACCGCGACGTTCGACAACGAAGTCTTCTACTACATCTCGCAGAAGCGCAGGCGCGCGGCCGCCTTCATGAAGCCGAAGGTCATCGAGCAGAGCGTGCTCGCCGTCTATTTCGACAAGGACGGCAATGTGGAGCGCCTCGCGAACTACACCCTGCAGGACGGCAAGGTCTTCGACATGATCGCCCGCGTCACACCGACGGGCGGCGCCGAAACGACCTTCCTCGGCCAGCTTCTGCGCGGCGGCGCGAACCCCGGCAGCGTCATGAAGAGCATGCTGGGCGGCAACAACTGACGCCCATCCGGAAGGATGAAACAAGAAACCCGCGGGGATCGCTCCCCGCGGGTTTTTGTTTGATCGCCGTCCGGATCAGGCGAGAACGGCGAGCAGCAGCAAGGCCACGATATTGGTGATCTTGATCGCCGGGTTCACAGCCGGGCCGGCCGTGTCCTTGTAGGGATCGCCGACCGTGTCGCCGGTGACGGAGGCCTTGTGGGCTTCCGAGCCCTTCAGGTGACGGGTACCATCCTTGTCGACGAAACCGTCCTCGAAGCTCTTCTTGGCATTGTCCCATGCGCCGCCGCCGGAGGTCATGGAGATCGCCACGAACAGGCCGTTGACGATGACGCCGAGCAGCGAGGCGCCGAGCGCCGCGAAGGCCGAGGCCTTCGAGCCGGAGATGAGCAGCACGCCGAAATAGACGACGAGCGGCGCCAGCACCGGCAACAGCGAGGGAATGATCATCTCGCGGATCGCCGCCTTGGTCAGGATATCCACCGCGCGGCCGTAATCCGGCCGCTCGGTGCCGGCCATGATGCCGGCCTTCTCGCGGAACTGCCGACGTACTTCCTCCACGATGGAACCCGCCGCCCGACCGACGGCGGTCATCGCGATACCGCCGAAGAGGTAGGGGATGAGGCCGCCGAAGATGAGACCGGCCACCACGTAGGGGTTGGAGAGATCGAAGGAGATCGTGCCGATATCCGCGAAATACGGATATTTGTCGCCGTTCGCCGCGAAATAGGCAAGGTCGTTCGAGTAGGCGGCGAAAAGCACCAGCGCGCCGAGGCCGGCCGAGCCGATCGCGTAGCCCTTGGTGACGGCCTTGGTCGTATTGCCGACGGCGTCGAGCGCGTCGGTGGACTTGCGCACCTCCGGCGGCAGGTGGGACATTTCGGCGATGCCGCCGGCATTGTCCGTAACCGGGCCGAAGGCATCGAGCGCCACGATCATGCCAGCAATGCCGAGCATGCCTGTGACGGCGATACCGGTGCCGAAGAGGCCGGCGAGCTGGTAGGTGGCGATGATGCCGCCGACGATGACGATCGCCGGCAGCGCCGTCGATTCCAACGAGACGGCAAGGCCCTGGATGACGTTCGTGCCGTGGCCGGTGACGGACGCCTGGGCGATGGAGTTCACCGGGCGCTTGTTGGTGCCGGTATAGTATTCGGTGATCACCACGATGAGCGCCGTCACCAGAAGCCCGAGCAGGCCGCAGATGAAGAGGTTCGTGCCGGTGATCTCCTTGCCCGCCACCGTGCCGAGGCTGCCCCAGCCGACCGTGAGCGACGTCGCGGCCCCAAGGCCGAGGACCGAAAGCACGCCCGTCACGATGAGGCCCTTGTAGAGGGCGCCCATGATCGAGCCGTTCGAGCCGAGCTTGACGAAGAAGGAACCGATGATCGAGGTGATGATGCAGGCGCCGCAGATGGCGAGCGGATAGATCATCGCGCTCGCGAGGATCGGCGTGGCCGCGAAGAAGATCGCCGCGAGGACCATGGTGGCGACGACCGTCACCGCATAGGTCTCGAAGAGGTCGGCGGCCATGCCGGCGCAGTCGCCGACATTGTCGCCCACATTGTCGGCGATGGTGGCCGGGTTGCGCGGGTCGTCCTCGGGAATGCCGGCCTCGACCTTGCCGACGAGGTCACCGCCGACATCCGCACCCTTGGTGAAGATGCCGCCGCCGAGACGGGCGAAGATCGAGATCAGCGATGCGCCGAAGCCGAGCGCGACGAGCGCGTCGATAACCTCGCGCGAGGCCGGTTCCTGGCCGAGGACGCCGGTCAGGATCCAGTAGTAGATGGAGACGCCGAGAAGCGCGAGACCCGCCACCAGCATGCCGGTGATCGCGCCCGACTTGAAGGCGATGTCCAGGCCGGAGGACAGGCTGACGGACGCGGCCTGCGCCGTGCGCACATTGGCGCGGACGGAAACATGCATGCCGATGAAGCCGGCAACGCCCGACAGCACGGCGCCGATCAGGAAACCGATGGCGGCCGTTGCGGAAAGCAGTAGCCAGGTGCCGATGAAGACGACGACCCCGACGATGGCAATGGTCTTGTACTGCCGGGTGAGATAGGCCTGCGCCCCTTCCCGGATATAACCTGCAATTTCCTGCATGCGGGCATTCCCCTGGTCGGCGGCCAGCACCGACTGTGTCGCCCAGATGGCATAGACCACCGAGAGCAACCCGCATGCGATAACGCCAAACAATATGGTCATTTCGCTCTGTCCTCCTTGGAGGCTCCGGGGTCCTCTCCCCGCAGCCGAAAAGCGCCAACTCCCCTTGCCTCCTCACAAGTGGAAACCGGCGCGGCCAGAGTGCGTTTGCGAATCGGTTGCGTCAAGCCGCTGCACCGCGGCAAGCGCTTCTAAAAAACGGATTTTTCGAGGCGGCTCGGTGCGAACCGATTAGACGGCAGCGCGGCGCGTGCGCAAAAGCAGGAGCAGTACCAGAACGAGGCTGACGCCGGTGATGGGCCAGAACATCAGGTTGATCGCCTGCCAGCCATAGGTGTTGAACACCTTGCCGGAGGAGAAGGAGGCGAGCGCCACCGCCCCGAAGAGGATGATGTCGTGGAAGCCCTGCACCTTGTCGGCCTCGTGCGGGCGATAGCTGGAGGCGACGATGGCGGTGGCGCCGATGAAGCCGAAGTTCCAGCCGATGCCGAGCAGGATGAGCGCACCCCAGAAATTCCACAGCGCGATGCCCATATGCGCGACCCCGGCGCAGCCCATGAGGATGATGAGGCCGGCGGCGACCACCTTTTCCGTGCCGAAGCGCTGGATCAGCATGCCGGTGAAGAAGCTCGGGGCGAACATGGCAAGTACGTGCCACTGGATGCCGAGCGTCGCCATTTCCGGCGAGAAGCCGCAGCCGATGACCATGGCGAGCGGCGCGCCGGTCATCATGAAGGTCATCAGTGCATAGGAGGAAATGCCGCAGACCATGCCGGTCAGGAAGCGCTGGGTCAGCACGATCTCGCGCAGCGGCCGCACGGGCGCACCGCTGGCGGCGCCGGCCGCCTTGTGGTCGGGCAGGCGCAGCAGGAAGAACAGGACGATGGCGAGGCCGCAGAGCGGCGCGAGCGCCACGAAGGCGCCGGCGAAGAGCACGGGCTCGAAGAGGTCCTTGGTGAGGATGACGACCTGCGGGCCGAGGATTGCCGAAATGACGCCGCCGGCGAGGATCCAGGAGATGGCGCGCGGCTTGTAGAACGAGGGCGAGGCATCGGCCGCGGCGAAGCGGATCTTCTGCGCGAAGTCGCTGGAAATGCCGACGAGCATGAAGCCGAGGGCGAAGAGCCAGAAATCGCCGCGGAAGAGCGCGATGGCCGCGATCAGCCCGCCGCTCGCCCCGACCAGCGCGCCGACGACGAAGCCGTAGGCGCGCCCGAGCAGGCGCGCGGCGATGGCGACGAGAACGGCGCCGAGCGCCACGCCGACATTGAAGCCGGTCAGCGGGGCGGTCGCCAGCGACTTGTCCGCGCCGAGCAGGTTGTAGCCGGCAAGGCCACCGACGGAGAAGACGATGGGGCCGGACGAGGCGAGCAGCGCCTGCGCGAACATCAGCAGGAAGACGTTGCGGCGCGCGGCCGACAGTTCCCGTTCAAGACCTTCGACCGTGCCGACGCTCATCGTGCCTACCGTTTACTTGCGTGTATCCGTCCGAACCTGCCTGGCGATGCGGTCGAGAACCGCGTTCACCAGCTTCGGCTCCTCGTCCTCGAAGAACGCCTTGGCTATCTCGACATATTCCGTGACGATCACGGCGACCGGCACGTCCTTGCGCTCGCGCAGTTCGAAGGTGCCGGCGCGCAGGATGGCGCGGACCGTCGAATCGAGGCGCGACAGCGCCCAGTCGTCCTGCAGCGCCGCGCCGATCAGCGGATCGAGCTGGCGCTGGTCGCGCACGACGCCCGAGACGATGGAGCGGAACCATGAGGGGTCCGCCTTCAGATAGGTGTCGCCGTCGAGTTCCTGGCCGAGGCGGTGCGCCTCGTATTCGGCGACGATCTCCAGCACGCCGGTGCCGCCGATATCCATCTGGTAGAGCGCCTGCACGGCGGCAAGGCGCGCCGCGCCGCGCTGGTTGGCCGGTTTCACCGGCTGCTGGTTCTTCTCGGTGGTCACTGTTCGCCGCCCAGTTTCTTCTTCAGCTCGATCATGGTCAGCGCCGCGCGGGCCGCGAAGCCACCCTTGTCACCTTCCGAGCGGCGGGCGCGCGCCCAGCCCTGCTCGTCGTTCTCGACCGTCAGGATGCCGTTGCCGATGGGGAGGGCCTCGCTGACGGAGAGGTCCATCAGCGCGCGGCAGGATTCGTTGGCGACGATGTCGAAATGGTAGGTCTCGCCGCGGATGACCATGCCGAGCGCGACGAATCCGTCATACCAGGTGCCGGCATTTTCCATGCCGTCGAGCGCCATGGAGATGGCGGCCGGGATTTCGAGCGCGCCCATGACGGTCACGATGTCGTAGGTCGCGCCGGCCGCGTCGAGCGCGTGCTTGGCGCCGTCGAGCATCGCATCGGCCATGTCGTCGTAGAAGCGGGCCTCGACGATGAGGAGATGGGGATTATCGGTGTTGGCCATGAATCACCTGAAAATTGGAAGCAGGCCACGCAATTGCGGGCGGAAGCGGCGGTCAAACCACGACGGACGGGGCTTGGCAAGCGTTTTCCGCCCCCTGCGGCGTTTTCCGCCCTCCCCGCATGGCCGGCCCTTCGGAGGACGGAACCGTCGGCTACCGGGAAGACGAGCCCGGCGCCTGATCTCAGGCGGCGAGCGACACGCGATTGCGGCCGCCGCGCTTGGCCTCGTAGAGCGCCTTGTCGGCGTTACTGAGGAGGGAATCGAAGCTCGCGCAGGCCTCGTTGCCGAAGGCGATGCCGGCGCTCACGGTGCAGCTTATGGAGCGCCCGCCGATGGGGATCAGCTTGGCCGCGAAATCGGCGCGGATGCATTCGGCAATGTGCTGCGCCCGGTGCGGCAGCGTGCGGTCCAGCACCACGACGAACTCCTCTCCGCCCAGGCGGGCGACGCAGGCCGCCGCGCCGCAGGCATCGCACAGCACCGCGGCGAAGGCCTTCAGCACCGCATCGCCGGCCGCATGGCCGTGGCGGTCGTTGACCGACTTGAAGCTGTCGAGGTCGAAGGCGATGGCCGCCCGGTGCGCACCGACCGTCTCCTCGCCGTAGCGGTCGAAGAGCGCCCGCCGATTGAGAAGGCCCGTCAGCGCATCCGTATTGGCGGCGCGCTGGTGGTTGCGGGCGACACGCCACTGGTTGAGCGCCAGCGACATGGCGCCAATGCCGCTTATGCCCATGATCGCCACGACAAGATTGAGGTTTTCCGCCCAGTTGTCCGGCGCATGGCCGAGCACCATGCGGCCATCGTGAATGAGCACGCCGGCGCACAGGATGAAGGACAGCGCCGTCAGCAGGTAGAGGATGACCATGCCGGTGAGCGGCAGCGGCGCCTCGTCCCGGCCGCGCCAGTATTCGCCGGCCGTGGCGACCAGCGCCGCAGCGATCAACAGGTTGAGCGCGACGAAGCCTGCGCCGTCATAGCCGGCCACCAGCCAGGGGAGAGCAATGGCCGAGCTCGCGAGGAAGGCGGCGAGGATGCGGCCGCGGCCGCGCCGGCCCGTGCGGAAACGATAGGCCGCGCCATAGATGAAGGCGAAGCCGAGGAACTGAAGCGCGAAGGCAAGGCATCCGATCCGGAAGTCGGGGTTGTCGAAATAGATGCTGTAGACCACGACGGCCGGAACGATGCAGCCGATGCCGAGGGACCAGGAGAGCAGGAAGCGCTCGACCTGGGCGGACATCCACGTGGCGAACAGAGTGGCGGAAAGGCAGAAGCCCGCCAGCCCGATAGCCAGGAGAAGAGTGTTATAGTCCGGCATCATGCACGAGCGTCCCCAGGTCCGATGCCGCACCCTAGGAGCGCAGAAGTATCGATATCGTTACCTCGGAGATGGCTTGCCGCCGATTTCCTGTGCCGTTTCGCAACGAACCTCGAGATTGTCACGCCGCGGTCACGCCCGGATGCAACCGGACGCAACCCTGTTGCCCGTCCGCCGGCCTTTTACCGGCGAGGACGAGCCAATGCGCCTGCTTCGGAAGGTTCTCTCCTACGCCTTCGGCGCAGGGAATTCCGCCAGCCGGGCGGCGTAGCGCGCCATGGTGTCGACCTCGAAATTGACGAAATCGCCGGCCTTGCGCTCGCCCCAGGTGGTGACCTCCAGCGTGTGGCGGATGAGGAGCACGTCGAAGACCGCGCCATCGACCGCGTTGACGGTGAGCGAGGTGCCGTCGAGCGCGACGGAGCCCTTCGGGGCGACGAAGCGCTCCAGTCCTTCCGGCGCGCGGATGCGGAAGCGCGTGGCATCGCCCTCCGCCTCGACCGAGAGGATTTCCGCCTTGCCGTCGACATGGCCGGAGACGATGTGGCCGCCGAGTTCGTCGCCGATCTTCAGGGACCGTTCGAGGTTGATGCGCGTTCCGGCCGTCCAGGTGCCGATTGTCGTCAGCCGCAGCGCCTCTTCCCAGGCCTCGACCTCGAACCAGCGGGCATTCGTGCCCTCCTCCGGCAGTGCCGTCACGGTGAGACAGGTGCCCGAATGGGCAATGGAGGCGCCCATGTCGATGGTGGCGGGGTCGTAGTTCGTGCGCACGCGCAGGCGGACGCCCTCGTTCATGGGCTCGATCTTCTCGACCGTTCCGATATCCGTGACAATGCCGGTAAACATCAATCGTCTCTTTCGTATTCTTGCAGGACATCCGCGCCGTAGCGCGCCGTGTGGCGAAGCGAGAAGCCGTCCGGCATCCGCCCGGACACAAATGGGGATGCGACCCCGTCCTTGCCAATGGCCTTGGGCCCGGTAAAGAGCGAAATGCGGCCGACGAGGCCGGCATCGAGGAAGGATTGTGCCGTGCGCGCGCCGCCCTCCACCAGCAGCGAGGAGATGCCGCGCGTCGCCAGCGCCGTCAACAGGGCGTCGAGCTTGCGCGGATCGCAGATCAGCACCTCGACGCCGAGCGCCTCCAGTGCCGCCTGGCGCGCGAGGAAGCCGGGATCGTCCCTGCGGTCCCTTTCCGTCACGGCGATGACCGGCACCGTTTGCGCCGTCTGCGCCAGTTTCGAGGCCGGCGGCAGTTCCAGCCGCGGATCGAGCACGATACGCACCGGCGAGCGGGCCTCGAGGCCCGGCAGGCGGCAGGTGAGTTCCGGATCGTCGGCGAGCGCCGTGCCGATGCCAATAAGGATCGCATCTGTCTCGGCGCGCAGCACATGCACCTGTCCGCGCGACACCGGGCCGGTGATCGCCACCTGTCCCTCGCCCAGCCGGCCGAGCATGCCGTCGGCGGAAACGGCAAGTTTCAGAGTCACATAGGGCTGCTTCTTCGTCTGTCGATTCAGGTAGGCGGCAAGGGCCTCCCGGCCGGCTTCCTCCAGAACGCCGGTCTCCACCGCGATGCCGGCATCGCGCAGCATGGCAAGGCCCCTGCCCGCGACGCGCTCGTCCGGGTCCGTCACCGACACGACGACGCGGGCGATGCCGGCGGCGATCAGCGCCTCGGAGCATGGCGGCGTCTTGCCGTGGTGGGAGCAGGGTTCAAGGGTGACATAAGCTGTCGCACCGCGCGCCGCCGCGCCCGCCTCGGCGAGCGCCTGCGTTTCCGCATGCGGCCTTCCGCCCGGCGCGGTGACGGCCGAACCGACGACCACGCCGTCCCTGACGATCAGGCAGGCGACGGAGGGATTGGTAGAGGTCAGGCCAAGGTTGAGGCGGCTGAGGCGGATCGCCGCCGCCATGAAGCGCTTATCTTCCGCCTGAGAAGACATCTAGCCGTCGGCGCCCGGATCCCGGGCGATCTTGGCGGCGACCTCGGCGAGGATCTTCTCGAAGTCGTCGACATGGGAGAAATCGCGGTAGACCGAGGCGTAGCGCACGAAGCCCACGTCATCGAGTGCCTTCAGCGCCTCCAGCACCTGGAGGCCGATTTCTTCCGAGGCGATTTCCGTCTCGCCGGAGCTTTCGAGCCGGCGGACGATGCCCGAGACCGCGCGTTCGATGCGGTCCCGGTCGACGGGCCGCTTGCGAAGCGCGATCTCGAAGGATTTCAGCAGCTTGTCGCGGTCGAAGGGGGCCTTGCGGCCCGTCTTCTTGACGACCATCAGATCCCGCAGCTGCACCCGTTCGAAGGTCGTGAACCGACCGCCGCAATCCGGGCAGATGCGCCGGCGGCGAATGGCGGCCCCGTCCTCTGCGGGACGGGAGTCCTTCACCTGCGTATCTTCCGAACCGCAATAGGGGCAGCGCATTCTCTGATCCTGCTTACATGTAGGGATACATCGGGAATCGGCCCGTCAGTGCGACGACCTTCTCCCGGACGGCAGCTTCGACAGCCGCATTGCCCTCGTCGGAATTGGCGACCTTGAGACCGTCGAGAACCTCGACGATCAGGCTGCCGATCTCCTTGAACTCGGCTTCCTTGAAGCCGCGGGTCGTGCCGGCCGGCGTGCCGAGGCGGACGCCCGAGGTGACGAAGGGCTTTTCGGGGTCGAACGGGATGCCGTTCTTGTTGCAGGTGACATAGGCGCGGCCGAGAGCGGCTTCCGCCCGCTTGCCGGTCGCGTTCTTCTTGCGAAGATCGACGAGCATCAGGTGATTGTCGGTACCGCCCGAAACGATGTCAAGGCCGCCGGCCTTCAGCGTCTCGGCGAGCGTCTTGGCATTCTTGACGACCTGCGCGGCGTATTCCTTGAATTCCGGCTGCAGCGCCTCGCCGAAGGCGACGGCCTTGGCGGCGATGATGTGCATGAGCGGGCCGCCCTGCAGGCCCGGGAAGACGGCCGAGTTGATCTTCTTGGCGATGTCCTCGTCGTTCGTCAGCACGACGCCGCCGCGCGGGCCGCGGAGCGACTTGTGCGTGGTGGTGGTCGCGACGTGGCAATGCGGGAACGGCGACGGATGCTGGCCACCGGCGACGAGGCCGGCGATATGCGCCATGTCGACCATCAGATAGGCGCCGACTTCATCGGCGATCTCGCGGAAGCGCTTCCAGTCCCAGATGCGGGAGTAAGCGGTGCCGCCGGCGATGATGAGCTTCGGCTTGTTCTTGCGGGCCTTCTCGGCGACGTCGTCCATGTCGAGCAGATTGTCGCCCTCACGCACGCCGTAGGACACGACGTTGAACCACTTGCCGGACATGTTGACCGGCGAGCCGTGCGTCAGGTGGCCGCCCGAATTGAGATCGAGGCCCATGAAGGTGTCGCCCGGCTGGAGCAGCGCGAGGAAGACGGCCTGGTTCATCTGCGAGCCGGAATTCGGCTGGACGTTGGCGAAGTTGACGCCGAACAGCTTCTTGGCGCGCTCGATGGCAAGCTCTTCCGCGATGTCGACGAACTGGCAGCCGCCATAGTAGCGCTTGCCCGGATAGCCTTCGGCATATTTGTTCGTCATGATCGAGCCCTGGGCTTCGAGCACGGCGCGCGAGACGATGTTCTCCGAGGCGATCAGTTCGATCTCATGGCGCTGGCGACCGAGTTCCTTCTGGATCGAGCCGAAAATCTCCGGATCGGTGTCGGCAAGGGAACGCGTGAAGAAAACGTCGGTGGCGGAAGACTGGCTCATCCTCGAGGCTCCTTAAGGGTGGGTGGCACGGTGTTTAACGTCCTCGCATGGCAAGGGCAATATCCGCTCCACGGTTTGCGCCATTTCGGCGCGTCTTATGGGATAAAAACGACAGACGGCAGAAAGCCGGAAGGAAAAAGGCCCCGCGTTCCAGAGGGAAGCGGGGCCTTCGAAAAGTCAGACAAATAGCCTTATTGCGGCAGCAGGTCATCGTCCGGGGAGCCGGCCGGCTTTTCCATGCCGTAGCCGGTCTGGAGGGCGAGTTCGGTGGCGCCGTCCATCTGGTAGATGTCGTCGCGGAACTGCACGACGCGGTCGCGGGCCGACCAGGCGCTGATGTAGACGAAATAGACCGGAACCTCGACGGCCAGCTTGATCGGCGTGTTGACGCGGTCGTTGATGACCTTCTCGATCTGCTGGCGCGACCAGCCGGGCGTGTCGCGCAGCAGCCAGGTGATGAGGTCGCGGACGTTCTGCACGCGCACGCAGCCGGACGATTCGAAGCGCATCAGCTTGTTGAACAGGCCCTGCTGGGGCGTGTCGTGCATGTATTCGTTGTTCGTGTTGTGGAAGTTGATCTTGGTCGACGCCATGGCGTTGATCTTGCCCGGGTCCTGACGGAACATCAGGTTCGGCGCCTTGTCGGCGAACCAGTCCACGGTCTCCGGCGCGACCTCACGGCCGCTGCCGTCGATCAGGCGGATGTTGTTGCGCTTGAGGTAGGTCGGATCCTTGCGCATCAGCGGCACGATGTCCTTCTCGACGATCGAGCGCGGCGCGGTCCAGTAGGGATTGAGGGTGACGTCGTAGATCTTCGAATTGAGGATATGCGTCGGGCGGCTGCTGCGGCCGACGACGGCGACATGGCGCAGCACGACGCGCCCATCTTCCACCGCCTCGACGGAGGCAGCCGGAATGTTGACCATCACGTAGCGCTGGCCGAGATCGCCGGACATCGTCTGCAGGCGCACGAGATTGGTGTTGAGCTGGTTGAGGCGCGTCGTTGCCGGCACGTTCATGGCCTTCAGCGAGAATTCGCCGAGCACGCCGTCCTGCGGCAGGCCGTGGCGGGCCTGGAAGCGCTTCACCGCGCCGTCGACATAGGAATCGAAGGCGTTGGAGATACCCGCCTCGCGCGACAGGTCTCCGGAGATCATCAAGCGCTGGCGCAGGGTCTGGACGCCGGGATCGACCACGCCGATCTGCAGCTTCTGGGCCGAGGAGACTTCCGGCCAGCCGCCGGCGGATACGATCTGCTGGTAGTCGGCGATCGCCTGCTGGATGTTCGGCACGGCGCCGGGGCCGAGGATCGGATTGTTCGAGGCGACGGCGTCGGCGCTGCGCGAGGCCTTGGCGTCGAACTGGTCGTCCCAGTTGCCGCGGCGCGATGCATCCAGAATGTCGTCCATCGCCGACTGGGCAAACGCGGGCGCTGCAAGGGCAGCGGCGCCGAAGGTTGCGGCCGAACGCAGGAATGCGCGGCGCGAGAACACATCAAATCCGGTTTTGCGAGACATCTATCCTACCATCTCCTGAGACGCCACATCGAGCGGCGAGGTGCACGCGGCACGGGGGACCGAAGGGTCCATACCCGATGCAGCTATCACGAACAGGGTTAACAAACGCAAACCGGCCCTGCCGCCCGCGCATACCTGAGCCCATCGTCCGGGTGTCACAGCAATATGGCCAATTCGTGTCTCGGAGGCTGCGGGCCGGCCGCAAACGAAAACGTGAAAAGCCGGACGCGCAGGGAACGCGGCCGGCTTTCGGAGGAGGTCGAAAAGAACGCCCGGGGATTACAGGCGATAGAGGATCGAGTCGTTCCAGAAGCGGTCGAGGCGCTGAAGCAGCTTGTTCATCTGGTTGAATTCGCCTTCGCCGATGCCGCCGACCTTCTGGATCGAGCCGATATGGCGCTCGTAGAGCTTGGCGACGGTCTCGGCGACTTCCTGGCCGGTTTCCGTCAGGCTGATACGGACCGAGCGGCGGTCGATGCGCGAGCGCTGGTGGTTGATGAAGCCGAGGTCGACCAGCTTCTTGACGTTATAGGAGACGTTCGAGCCGAGGTAGTAGCCACGCGAGCGCAGCTCGCCGGCGGTCAGCTCGGAATTGCCGATGTTGAAGAGGAGCAGCGCCTGGACGGCGTTGACGTCGGAGCGACCGGCGCGGTCGAATTCGTCCTTGATGACATCGAGCAGGCGACGGTGCAGACGCTCGACGAGGTGAAGGGATTCCAGATAGAGGTTGCGGATCGCATCTTCCTGCGGATCGACGACCGGGGCCTGCTGCGGCTTCATCTTGGTGTTCATGGTTCTCTGCCTCACTGTTTTGTTTGGCGGTGTGGTTTGTTTTCCCGCCTTGAGTGAGAACCTAGCGAATGCATCTAAAATTCTACTTAAACCGCAGCCTTAACAGCGCCTTACCGGAGAGCGACCCTGTCTCAGGGTGAATCAGTTCTTACCGTGCGGGCCTGGCGGCGGCGCTGGATGAAGAGCGCGACGCGGAAAAGCAGGAACATGACAGCCACCGCGACATGCATGATGACCAGCAGCCGGTTGATGCCGAAGATGGAGGGATAGACCTCGTGCATCGTGATTTCCGTCGCTGCGGCGATCAGCCAGATCACGGGTCCCCAGGAGACGAGCAGCCAGAGGCCGACGGCCGCGACTGGGAAGAGCACGGCAAGCGCCGTCGAGGCAGCCTTCCAGGCCGGCGGCAGCAGATCGAACCGTCCTCTCCCATCAAGGGAGAAGCCCGTCAGCATGGCCCAGTACTGCAGCGCGAACCACAGCGAGGCCACCGCCACCAGCCGCAGGAACAGCGCGAACAGCGTCTCGGTCAGGCTCGGTCTTGGGCCCTTGGCAGAATCAGCAACCATGGTGGGGACAGTAAGGGCAAGCACCGCCGGCATAAAGCCTGCAAAACGCGTCATGCACGGCCATATGCCGCACACTCCCCTCCCCGCTCGCGATTTGATTGACGCGGGCGGCGTGATAAGACGCGCCAAACGGACCAGCAAGGAAATGACATCATGACCGGCAGCAGGAACATCGTCGACGAAATCACCGGCCACCGCCGCATGCGGCGGAACCGGAAGGCCGACTGGACCCGCCGGCTCGTGCAGGAGAATCGCCTGACGGTGGACGATCTCATCTGGCCGGTCTTCGTGGTGCCGGGCACGAATGTCGTCGATCCCGTCGCGGCGATGCCCGGCGTCAACCGCATGAGCGTCGACAGGCTGGTGGAAGCCGCCAGGGAAGCGGCCGACCTCGGCATTCCCGCCATCGCCACCTTCCCCAATATCGATATGAACCTGCGCGACGAGACGGGCTCGCACAGCCTTGCGGCCGACAACCTCATCAACGAGGCGACGCGGGCCATCAAGAAGGCCGTGCCGAATATCGGCGTCATCACCGACGTCGCGCTCGATCCCTTCACCAGCCACGGCCATGACGGCGTGCTGCGCGGCGATGTGATCGTCAACGACGAGACGGTCGAGCTGGTCGCCCGGGCCGCCGTGATCCAGGCCGATGCCGGCTCCGACATTATCGCGCCGTCCGAGATGATGGACGGGCGCGTCGGCGCGATCCGCCGGGCGCTCGATGCGGCGGGCCACCAGGATGTCGGCATCATGGCCTATGCGACGAAGTTCGCCTCGGCCTTCTACGGCCCCTACCGCGACGCCATCGGCACCGGCGGCCTGCTGAAGGGCGACAAGAAGACCTATTACATCGACCCCGCCAACGGCACCGAGGCGATGCGCGACGCCGCGCTCGACGTCGAGGAAGGCGCGGACATGATGATGGTCAAGCCGGGCCTTCCCTATCTCGACATCTGTTGGCGCATGAAGGAGGCGTTCGGCCTGCCGGTCTTCGCCTATCAGGTCTCGGGCGAATACAGCCAGATCAAGGCCGCGGCGCTGAACGGCTGGATCGACGGCGAGCGCGTCATGCTCGAAACCCTGCTCGCCTTCAAGCGCGCCGGCTGCGACGGCATCCTCACCTATTTCGCAATGGACGTGGCGCGGCATCTGGCTAAAAAGGGCTGAGCGCCCCTCAAGCTACAACGCAATCCGTGACAGAGCGAATGGCATCCCGATAACCACGCCGATCGCAAAGGGGTGGCTCCTCGAGTCTCCCTTTCCGGGCAGCGGGTTTGCCGCAACCTCGGCAAGGCAGACGAAGTAAAGGCCGCAAAGCATGAACATGCCGGCATGCCAGAAGGCGCCGGTGATCGCAGGCATGATTGCAAAACCGAAAAGAACCGCGGCCGCCACCGAAGCGAAGCCGACGGCTCTTGTTGCCACATTGTGCACCATATCCCGTAGATAGGCCATTGCGCGCCGGTTGCCCTGCCACTCCAAAATCAGCCTTCCAGTCCACAGAAACAGGATCGAGAATGCTATGGAATGGAAGGCGACATGCTCCAGCAGCAGGATACCGCCCCAGTCCGCCTTGTCGAAATAGTCATAGGCGACAAACTGAAGAATCGCCGCCAGAAAGCCCAGCGAGGAAAAGAATGGAGTATCCTTGCGCAGGTCACCACTGACGAGGAGCCACGGAGTATTCTCCGACGGTTTCATGTCGTTTCCTTTCGAATGCGGATCGGCGCGTTAAATGCCATCCCCGTTCGTCCTATCACCGCCATGCCCGGGAAGCGCCTATTGGTTCCGATCTGTTGTTTTCCGCCGACGACATCCCATATGGAGGGCATGTTCCATTCGGGAGACAGGCAGATGAGCGCTGATTTCAACGAGACGCGGGTTCCGACGACGGACTGGCAGGCCTATCGCGGCGTGCTGTCGCGCCGGGTGTTCGCGTTCCTGATCGACTATGCGATCATCGCGCTCCTCTGGATTCCGGCCGCCGTGGTGGTCTTCTTCCTCGGCATCCTGACCTTCGGCCTCGGCTTCTTCCTTTATCCCTCGCTCTTCGTCATCGTCGCCATGCTCTATTTCGGCCTGACGATGGGCGGCCCGAGCCAGGCGAGCGCCGGCATGAACGTCATGGGCCTCGCGCTCGCGCGCGTCGACGGCCGGCCGGTCGATTTCCTGACGGCGATCGTCCATCTCGTGCTGTTCTGGATCGGCAATGCGCTGCTGACGCCGTTCATCGTGCTCGTTGGCCTCTTCACCGATCGCGGCCGCCTGCTGCACGACCTGCTGCTCGGCACCGTTATGGTCCGCCGCGACCGCTACTGACCGGCCGGATCGCCCTCAAGCCACCGGCCCCATCGCTCCGCAACGGCCCTCCCCATGGCGATTGCAGGGGGAAGGGCCTTGCGGCAGTTGACCTTTTTCCGAACTGCGCCATGGTATTGGCATAGAAGTGTCACATGGCGACGGAGTCGCTTCACGGCAAATGAACACGCAGGCAACATCCTCTCCGCAATTCTATCTCACCGCGCCGGCGGCTTGCCCCTATCTGCCGCAGGAGATGGAGAGAAAGGTGTTCACCCACCTCGTGGGCGAGCGCGCGCCGGAGCTGAACGATCTCCTCACCCAGGGCGGCTTCCGCCGTTCGCAGAACATCGCCTATCGCCCGGCCTGCGAATCCTGCCGCGCCTGCATTTCCGTGCGCATCCTCGTCAACGAGTTCGAGCCGCGACGCAGCATGCGGCGGGTGCTGGCCGCCAATGGCGACATCGTCTCGCGGGAATATCCGGCCGAGCCCTCCAGCGAGCAATATTCGCTCTTCCGCCACTATCTCGACGCCCGCCACCAGAAAGGCGGCATGTCGGACATGTCCGTGCTCGACTATGCGATGATGGTGGAGGACACGCATGTCCACACCAAGGTCATCGAATATCGCCTGCGCGAGGAAGGCGCCGGCCTCAAGGAACGGCCGCAGGGCGAGCTCCTCGCCGTGGCGCTGACCGACCGCATGGGCGACGGCCTTTCCATGGTCTATTCCTTCTACAATCCGGAACTGACCCACCGCTCGCTCGGCACTTTCATGATCCTCGACCATATCCGCCGCGCCAGGGCGCTCGGCCTGCCGCATGTCTATCTCGGCTACTGGGTGAAGGGATCGCGGAAGATGGACTATAAAACAAAGTTTTTGCCGCAGGAGCACCTGATGCCGCGCGGCTGGGAGCGCTATGAAGGAGACGATACCGCTCCCTAGTGCATTTCCGGCTCGCCGGAAATATTCTAGATTCTTGTTTTAACCGCATTATCCGACGCCGAAGCGACGCCGCTCCGGCTGGAAACGCTCCAGTTCACTTTCGGTCCCGCCGTGTCCTCAGCCAACGATCCCGCCCTTCACCGCAAGGGCCTTCTCATCACCGCCGTTGGCGGTCTCGCGCTTTCCTTCGACATCCCGCTGATCCGCTCGGCCCATGGCGAGTTCTGGTCGATGCTGGTGCTGCGGAACCTTTCCGTCTTCCTGATGGCCCTCGTCCTGTGGGCGGGGCTGAACTTCGTGCTTCGCCGGAAGACCGTGCTCGTGCCCGGCCGCAAGGGTCTGCTGATCACCCTCTTCTACGGCGTCAACTCGCTGACCTTCATGCTCGCCGTCTTCAACACGACGACGGCCAATGTCGTCTTCATCCTCGCCTTCACGTCGATGTTCGCCGCCATTCTCTCCTGGATCTTCCTCGGGGAGCGGCCGGCCAACGCGACGCTGCTGACCATGGCGGCCATGGTCTTCGGCGTCATTCTCATCGTGCACGAGGGCCTTGCCAGCGGCAATCTCTTCGGCGATGCGATGGCCGCCTGTTCCGCGCTGATGCTGGCATGCGCCCTGACGCTCAGCCGCAGCAGCGGCGCCGACATGGGCTTCGTACCGCTGATCGCCTCCGCCACGTCGGGCATCGTCGGCCTGTTCCTGCTGCCCGAAGGCGGCCTCGTCGTCGCGGACCCCGTCTATATTCTCCTCAACGGCCTCGTCCTGCTTCCCCTCGCCTTCTGGTGCCTCGCAACGGGACCCCGCTACCTTTCCGCACCGGAAGTCGGCATGTTCTATCTCGTGGAAACGGTACTCGCGCCCATCTGGGTCTGGATCGTCTTCGCCGAAACGCCCACCACCCAGACCCTCGTCGGCGGCTCCATCCTCATCCTCGCCCTCCTCGCCCACTCGCTCTGGCAGATGCGCTCGAAGGTGCGGGCCGCGAAGGCAGCGGACTCGGCTACCGGGCTTCCGTTCACCGGATGAGATTGCGATCTGCTCAGTCGCACGTTATAACTTGGTTATAACGGAGCAAGGCCATGAACATCACCATCCGCAAGATCGGCAATTCCGAAGGCATCATCATTCCGAAGGACGTGCTGGACCGCATGGGCGTCAAGGCGGGCGATGAGGTCACGCTGACCAGCGAGGGCGGCAAACTCATTCTCACCGCTTCCGACGGCGACTTCGACCGGCAGCTCAAGCATGCCGAGAAGTTCATGGACCGCTACAAGGTCGCGCTCAAGAAGCTTGCCGAATGAGCTTTCTCTTTCTCGACCGGCGCCTGGTGGAACGACTGCACACCGTGCAGATAGAGCGGTTCGGCGGAGCCGCAGGTCTGCGTGACGAGAATGCATTCGAGTCGGCACTGTCCCGTCCCGTCAACAAGGCGCGCTATGGCTGCGAGGATCTGCTCGAACTCGCCGCGGCATATCTCTACGGGCTGGCGAGGAACCACGCATTTGTCGATGGCAACAAGCGCATCGCCATTGTCGCGGCTGCGGCCTTCCTGATGGACAACGGCTTCGAAATCGCCACGGATGATGCCACGCTTTACACCTTCGTCCTCGCCGTCGCGGCCGGCGAGATCGACGAAGAGGGCGCGACGCGCTTCCTGCGCGACGTCAGCGTCCCCTATGCCGGGTGATCAGCCGCTGAACTTGCCGCTGCGCGGGAAGCCCTTCGGCACGGTACGGCCGGCGGTGGCGCGGTCGGCGAGCCATTCGGCAAGCTCTTCCTTCGTCCGCACGAAGTTGCGGCCGGCGCTGTCGTCCCAGGAGAGTCCCTCGTCGATCGCGAAGCAGCGGATATCGGAGACGCCGCCGTCCTTGTAGCGCTGCAGGCGAACGCCCTTGCCGCGCGACATTTCCGGCAGCTGCGCCAGCGGGAAGACCAGCATCTTGCGGTTCTCGCCGACGACGGCGACATGGTCGCCGCGCACGGGCACGACGAGCTTGGCCTCGTCCGGCATGCCGACATTCATTACCTGCTTGCCCTTGCGGGTATTGGCGACCATCTCGCTTTCCGAGACGACGAAGCCGTTGCCGGCCTGCGAGGCGATGACGACCTTGCGCGACGGATCGTGCACGAAGGCGGTCAGCACGTCCTGATCGTTCTCCATGTCGACCATGATGCGCAGCGGCTCACCATGGCCGCGCCCGCCCGGCAGCTTGTCGGCGCCGAGCGTGAAGACCTTGCCGCCCGTCGTGACGATCAGCAGCTTGTCCGTCGTCTGCGCCGGGAAGGCCACCTTCAGCGCGTCGCCTTCCTTGAACTGGAGGCCGGACGTGTCGGCGATATGGCCCTTCAGCGCACGGATCCAGCCCTTTTCCGAGATGACGACCGTGACCGGCTCCTTCTCGATCATGGCCTGCTGGATGGCCTCGACATCGGCCTCCGGGGCGCTGGCGAACTGGGTGCGGCGGCGGCCGATCTCGGTCGCCTTGGCGAATTTCTTGCGGACCTCGCCGATTTCCCAGGCGACGGTCTGCCATTGCTTCTCGTCGGAGGCGAGCAGCGCCTCGATTTCCGCCTTCTCCTTCGACAGGTTGTCGAATTCGGTGCGGATCTCGAATTCCTCGAGCTTGCGCAGCGAGCGCAGGCGCATGTTGAGGATCGCTTCGGCCTGCACGTCCGTCAGCGAGAAGGTCTCCATCAAGGAAACCTTCGGCTCGTCCTCCTCGCGGATGATGCGGATCACCTCGTCGAGATTGAGATACGCGACGAGGTAACCGCCGAGGATTTCCAGGCGACGTTCGATGGCGGCGAGGCGATGGCGCGAACGGCGCTGCAGGACTTCGCGCCGGTGGGCCAGCCACTCGACAAGCACGTCCTTGAGGCCCATGACCTTCGGCACGCGCCCCATCGAGAGCACGTTCATGTTGAGCGGAATGCGGTTCTCCAGCTCGGAAAGCTTGAAGAGCGATTCCATCAGGATCGTCGGATCGACGGTACGGCTCTTCGGCACCAGCACGATGCGCACGTCCTCGGCCGATTCGTCGCGGATGTCTTCCAGAAGCGGAAGCTTGCGGGCGATCAGCAGCTCGGCGATCTTCTCGATCAGGCGCGACTTCTGCACCTGGTAGGGAATCTCGGTGACGACGATCTGGTAGCCGCCGCGACCGAGGTCTTCCGTCTCCCATTTCGAGCGAACGCGGAAACCGCCGCGGCCCGTCTTGTAGGCCTCGATGATGCTTTCGCGGCTGTCGATGATGATGCCGCCGGTCGGCAGGTCCGGGCCCTGCACGAATTCGACCAGCTTTTCCACGTCCGCATCAGGATTGCGAATGAGGTGGAGCGCGGCATCGCACAGTTCATGGACATTGTGCGAGGGAATGGAGGTCGCCATGCCGACGGCGATGCCGGAGGAACCGTTCGCGAGAAGATTCGGGAAGGCGCCCGGCAGGACGACGGGTTCTTCGTCTTCCTCGTTGTAGGTCGGGCGGAAGTCGACGGCGTCCTGGTCGATGCCTTCGAGCAGCAGCGTCGCGACCTCGGTCATGCGCGCTTCGGTGTATCGGTAGGCGGCGGCGTTGTCGCCGTCGATATTGCCGAAATTGCCCTGCCCGTCGACGATGGGATAACGCTGCGAGAAATCCTGTGCGAGGCGCACCAGCGCATCGTAGACCGACTGGTCGCCGTGCGGGTGGAACTTACCGATGACGTCGCCGACGATACGCGCGCATTTCTTGAACGAGGAGTTGGACCTGAGGCCCATTTCGCTCATGGCGTGGATGATGCGGCGATGGACCGGCTTCAGGCCGTCGCGGACATCCGGCAGTGCGCGCTGGGTGATGGTCGACAGCGCATAGGCAAGGTAGCGCTCTTCCAGCGCCGCCTTGAGGTCGACCGGCACGATATTGTCGTCTCCGCCATCGGGCGGCAAAGTGTTTTGTCCCATAGGCCTTGACTACCCCCTTGGCCGATTCGCGGCAAGGAATCCGGGCAATCGGGCTGTGGATAGCAGTTTGTAAAGCTTCTTCGAAATCTGCTCCCCGCGACAGAGAATTCCATGGAAACTCTTCGCGGCATGAATATATTTGCCACGCCGCCCGTATAGGAGCGGTAACGGCAAGGCAGCCGTCCAAGAAATCAGAAAGAGAGCCTATTCATGATGCGCACCTCCCATTTCCGCGCCCTTCTCGCCGGTGCAGCGCTCGCCACCCTGGCAAGCCCCGCCTTCGCACTCGACGGTGCGGACCTGCTGGCCAAGCTGAATGCTACCTATGCCACCAGCGGCGTATCCATCAGCTCTTCGAACGTGACCGCCGACGGCTCCACCGTGACCCTGGAAGGCGCGGAGCTGAAGGCGACGGGCAATGAAACCCCGATCAAGCTCGGCACCGTCACCATGGACGGCGTCGAGGAAGACGGCGACGGCGGCTACAAGATCGAGACCGTTTCCTTCGAGGACGTCAACGTCACCGAGGACGAGACGATCGTCACGGCCAAGGACATCGCGCTCAGCGGCGTCTCGGTTCCCGGCAAGGTCGTTCCCGGCACGCTGGAATCGCTGCTGATGTACGAATCGGCGACGGCCGGCCCGGTCAGCGTCACCGCCAAGGGCAAGGAAGTCTTCTCCATGTCCGGCATGGAAGCGAACATCACCCGGATGGACGATGACGCCGGCCTCGAATTCGATGCGACGATGTCCGATCTCAAGGCCGACCTCACGGGCGTCGAGGACGCCAAGACCAAGGACGCGCTCGACAAGCTCGGCATCCACTCGCTGGACGGCAAGGTCAGCATGTCGGGCAGCTGGGAACTGGCGAGCGGCAAGCTGGCCGTCGACGAATATGCCTTTGACTTCAAGGATGTCGGCCGCCTCAACATCACGCTCGCCTTCTCCGGCTACACGCTGGACTTCCTGAAGAACATGCAGGAAGCGCTCAAGACGGCCGAATCCAACCCGAACAAGGACGAAGCGAACGCCGCTATGGGCATGGCCATGATGGGCCTCGTCCAGCAGCTCACCTTCAACAGCGCCTCGATCTCCTTCGACGACGCCTCGATCACCAAGAAGCTGCTCGACTATGCCGGCAGCGAGCAGGGCGTGACGGGCGACCAGATGGCGCAGTCGCTGAAGGGCCTCGTTCCGATCATGATCGCGCAGCTCAACATGCCCGACCTGCAGAACCAGATCTCCGCCGCCGTCAACACCTATCTCGACGACCCGAAGAGCCTGAAGATCAGCGCCGAGCCGAAGGAGCCGGTGCCGTTCCCGATGATCATGGGCGCCGCCATGGGCGCACCGCAGACCATCCCGCAGGTCCTCGGCGTGACCGTTACGGCCAACGAGTAAGCGACAGCGCAGGAACAAGAAACACGAAAGCCCGGAGCATCGCTCCGGGCTTTCTCTTTTTCGGCCATGCCGAAGGAAGGGTTATTCGAGAACCTGGATGACGGTCCGCGTCTGCGGATTCACGATCACCCGGTGCTCGTTGACGATGGTGTAGGCGTAGTCGGGCTGGCCGTCGATGGCGTGGATTTCCACCGCATCGGGAACGACCTTCCCGATCAGGATATCGCCTTCATAGGGCACCGAGGGAATGTCCTGCTCCAGAACGTAGGTACGGACTTCGCCCGGGATGACGACGGTCGATTCCGTCGTAACCGGGTCGGACTCCTGCACGATCACAGTATCCTGGGCATAGGCCGAGGCGGACAGCGACAGAAGCGCCGCCGCGGAGACAAGGATAAGCCTGTTGCGCATGTTCGTTCTCCTGTGTTGACGGGAGAAGAACGGCGTCAGCGCCCGACTGTTCCGGGCGGCGGGAACGGCAAGGCCCTTCCCGCCCTCCAGATATCAGTCCTTCTTGGACGGAACCACGCGCAGCGCCAGTTCCCGAAGCTGCGTCGGCGTTGCCGGCGACGGAGCGTTCATCAGGAGATCCTGCGCCTGCTGGTTCATCGGGAACAGCGAGATTTCGCGCAGGTTCTTGGCGCCGACGAGCAGCATGACGACACGGTCGATGCCGAAGGCGCAGCCGCCGTGCGGCGGGGCGCCGTACTGGAAGGCGCGGTAGAGGCCGCCGAAGCGCTCTTCCACGTCCGCCTGGCTGAGGCCGACCTTCTCGAAGGCCTTGACCATCAGTTCCGGCGACTGGTTACGGATCGAGCCCGAGGCGATCTCGAAGCCGTTGCAGACCGCGTCGTACTGGTAGGCCTTGAGTTCCAGCGGATCCTTGCTGTCGAAGGCTTCGAGGCCGCCCTGCGGCATGGAGAAGGGGTTGTGCGCGAAGTCGATCTTCTTTTCGTCTTCGTTGTATTCGTAGAACGGGAAGTCGACGATCCAGCACATTTCGAAGCGGTCGCGATCGACGAGGTTCAGTTCCTCGCCGGCGCGGGTGCGGGCTTCGCCTGCGAACTTGTAGAACTTGGCCGGGTCGCCGGCGACGAAGAAGCAGGCGTCGCCGTCATCGAGGCCGAGCTGCGTGCGGATGGCTTCCGTGCGCTCCTCGCCGATGTTCTTGGCGAGCGGGCCTGCGCCCTCCAGCTTGTCGGCTTCCTTGCGCCAGAAGATGTAGCCGAGGCCGGGTTGGCCGGTCGACTGCGCCCAGGCGTTCATGCGGTCGCAGAAAGCGCGGCTGCCGCCGGTCTTGGCCGGGATCGCCCAGACTTCGACCTTCGGGTTCGACGCGATCATGTTCGCGAAGACCTTGAAGCCGGAGCCGGCGAAATGCTCGGTGACGGCCTGCATGACGATGGGATTGCGCAGGTCGGGCTTATCGGAGCCGTATTTGCGGATCGCTTCATCGTAAGGAATGCGCGGCCACTCCTTCGTGACGGGCTTGCCTTCGGCAAACTCCTCGAAGACGGCCGTCATCATCGGTTCCATCGTCTGCCAGACGTCTTCCTGGGTGACGAAGCTCATTTCGACGTCGAGTTGGTAGAATTCGCCCGGCAGGCGGTCGGCGCGCGGGTCTTCGTCACGGAAGCACGGCGCGATCTGGAAGTAGCGGTCGAAACCGGCGACCATCAGCAGCTGCTTGTACTGCTGCGGGGCCTGCGGCAGGGCGAAGAACTTGCCCTCATGGATGCGCGACGGCACGAGGAAGTCGCGCGCGCCCTCGGGCGAGGAAGCCGTCAGGATCGGCGTCGTGTATTCGGCAAAACCGGCCTCGCCCATGCCCTTGCGCATGGCGGAGATGATCTGCGTGCGCTTGACGATGTTCCGGTGCAGCGTTTCGCGGCGCAGGTCGATGAAGCGGTACTTGAGGCGGACGTCTTCCGGATACTCCGGCTCGCCGAAGACCGGCAGCGGCAGTTCCTTGGCGGCCGACAGGACTTCGATATCCTGCGCGTAAAGCTCGATCTCGCCGGTCGGCATGCCCTTGTTGACCGTATCCTCGGTGCGCGCCTTGACGAGGCCGTCGATGCGGATCACCCATTCGCCGCGCACCGTCTCGGCCTTCTTGAAGGCCGGGGAATCGGGGTCGGCGACGACCTGCGTGATGCCGTAATGGTCGCGCAGGTCGATGAAGAGCACGCCGCCGTGATCTCGGACGCGGTGAACCCAGCCGGAAAGACGGACGGTCTCACCGACATCGGACTTGCGGAGAGCGGCGCAGGTGTGGCTGCGGTAACGGTGCATCGTGGTATCCTGAAATGCTGACAGGCCGCGCGGGAAGGTCCCGGCGCAGCTACCCAAGAAAATCGCGCGGAAAAGCGCATGGTGGCGGCCGTTTGTCAAGGCTTGGCGGGGGAAAGGCCGGGTGCCAGCCCCTCATCCGGCCTGCCGGCCACCTTCTCCCCGCAAGCGGGGCGAAGGGGATATGCCGCACCGGTTTCCCGAATCTTTGACGTAGCGTGGGGCACGTCCCCTCTCCCCGCCTGCGGGGAGAGGGTTAGGGTGAGGGGCAAGCGGCAAGGGAATCACCGTGCCGTTCAGGCGAACGCCTCGCGATTCAACATCAGCCATTGCAGCATCATGATCGTCTTTGAATCGACGATGCCGCCGGTGGCGATCAGGGCGCAGGCCTCGTCGATGGGCATTTCGATGATCTCGATATCCTCGCCCTCGCCGTCCACGCCGCCGCCCTTGCCGTCGCGCCTGGCGCTATCGATATGGGCGGCGAAGCAGGAGACATGCTCCGTCAGCGTACCGGGGCTGGGATACATGTCGAAGACGTGGCGCAGGTCGCTGACCGCGTAGCCCGTTTCCTCCATCGCCTCGCGGCTGATGGCGTCTTCCGGGCTGTCGTCGTCAAGAAGGCCGGCAGGTATTTCGAGGAGGAAACCGTCTGGGTGGCCGCCGAGGAAGGCGCCGGGGCGGAACTGGCGCACCAGCACGACCGTCTGGCGCACCGGATCGACGAGGAGGATCGCCGCCGCCGCGCCGTGGTCGTGCACCTCGCGGTCGAGGAACTCGACCCGGCCGTCGGCGCGGGTCTGTTCGAGGACGAGGGTGCGCAAATGGATGAAACGCTTCCAGACCGTCTGCTGCTCGAC
This sequence comes from Shinella zoogloeoides, assembly GCF_033705735.1. NCBI lineage: Bacteria > Pseudomonadati > Pseudomonadota > Alphaproteobacteria > Hyphomicrobiales > Rhizobiaceae > Shinella > Shinella zoogloeoides. The sequence continues at coordinate 780,942 of NZ_CP131130.1, read as the reverse complement.
GATACGGACGGACGACTGCTTTTCTGCGGACATGGAATACCCTTCGGCGTCAGGCCTTGCGCAGCCAGACATGGTTGTCGTGGAAGGCCGCGCCGCCATAGGGCGCGATGGGATCGGCGCCGGTCAGCACGTTGATGCCCTCCCCGTCGAGATGGGCGGAATTCGGCCAGATGCCTTCGGCGATGAGCACGCCGGGCTTGGCCTCCCCCGTGACCTTCGCATGCAGGCGGATGTCGCCGCGCCTGTTGCCGAGGCGCACGATGTCGCCCGGCTCGATGCCCTGCGTTGCCGCGTCGTCGGGGTGGATCATCACCTCCGGCCGCCCTTCCCGCTCGCGCGAGCTCCTGCCTTCCGAAAAGGTAGAGTTGAGGAAGGTGCGGGCAGGCGATGTCGCGAGGCGGAACGGGTGGTCGGCATCCGCCGTCTCTATCACGGTCACATAATCCGGGAAGGCCGGCAGCGCCTCGTGCGGGCCGAAGGCCCCGAGCACCTTCGGCGGCTTGTTGGGAGCCGGCGTGTTGGTCCAGTTCGGGCGGAAGCGGAACCTGCCGTCGGGGAAGCCGAAGCCCTTGGAAAAATGCGCCGTCTCGAAATCCGGCTGGCAGTCGAGCCACTTCTCTTCTTTCAGCCCGTCGAAATCCATCTCGTAATAGGGCAGCATGCGGGTGATGTGCTGCTGCTCGGAAAGGCCGAAGCCCGGCAGGTCGGCGACGCCGAGGCGCCTTGCCAGTTCCTCGATGACGAAGAGGTTGGTGCGCACGGTCGCCGGCGGCTCGACGAGCTTGGGGCCGAGCAGGATGTGCTGGTGGCCGCCGCCGCGGTAGATGTCGTCATGCTCGACGAACATGGTGGCGGGCAGCACGATATCGGCGAGCTTTGCCGTATCGGTCATGAACTGCTCGTGCACGGCGACGAAGAGGTCGTCGCGCAGAAAGCCCTGCTTCACGAGGCGCTGTTCGGGCGCGACATTCGCGGGGTTGGTGTTCTGGATCAGCATGGCCGTGACCGGGCCGCGATCGCGCAGCGCGACGGCATCGCCCGTCAGGATGCGGCCGATCTGCGACTGGTCGAGCATGCGGATATCCGGATCGACGAATTTCGCGCCCGTCAGCTCGCCCTTGCGCAGATGGAAGATGCTGGAATTGCTGTGGAACGCGCCGCCGCCCTCATATTGCCAGGAGCCGAGAACCGTGGCGACGGAAAGCGCGGCATGCATGGAGACCGCGCCGTTGCGGCTGCGGGTGAAGCCGTAGCCGAGACGGAAGAAGCTTTTCTTCGTCTTCCCGACGAGCGCGGCGAAAGCCTCGATCTCCTCGACGGCAAGGCCTGTGATGTCGGCCGCCCATTGCGGATTGCGGGTCAAAAGGTGGGCCTCGAGGCCGGCCGGATCGTCGGCGAACTTTTCCATATAGGCGCGGTCGGCATAACCGTCACGGAACGCGACATGCATGACGGCGCAGGCGAGCGCGGCGTCGGTGCCCGGCTTGAGCTTCAGCGCGAGGTCGGCCTGCTTCATCGTCGGATTGTCATAGACGTCGATGACGACGATCTTCGCGCCCCGCTCCTTGCGCGCCTTCACGGCGTGGGTCATCACGTTGACCTGCGTGGAGACGGCGTTCGTGCCCCAGATCACCACGCAGTCGGACTTCGCCATCTCGCGCGGATCGGGGCCGCGCAGCGTGCCGGCGCCCATGGTGAAGCCCGTCCAGGCCGGATTGGTGCAGATGGAATCGAAGAAGCCGGAATAGCGTTTCGCATGGCGCAGGCGCTCGATGGAATCGCGCTGCACGAGGCCCATCGTGCCGGCGTAATAATAGGGCCAGACCGCCTCCGTGCCATGCGCCTGCTCGGCCTTGACGAAGGCTTCGGCGATGGCGTCCAATGCGGCTTCCCAGGAGATGTCGGCCCATTCGCCGCTGCCCTTGGCGCCCTTGCGGACCTGCGGCTTCATCAGCCGGTCGGGATGGTAGAGACGTTCGGCGTAACGGGCGACCTTGGCGCAGATGACGCCGGCCGTATAGCTGTTGTCGGCGCTGCCCCTGACGCGGCCCATGCGGCCTTCCGCATCGATCTCGATATCGAGGGCGCAGGTCGAGGGACAGTCGTGCGGGCAAGCCGAATGGCCGATCCGCGGTTTTCCGAGATGAGGGGTCGCAACGTTCATGGCTTTTCTATATTGCAGAGCGCAAACGGCCAAAAGGCAAAACGTTCTACCATCGCAACAATTCATCGACGCATCATTGCGGACGATCCCGGGCCTTGCTCCATGAACTACCGCCACATCTACCATGCCGGCAATTTCGCAGACGTGCTGAAACATGCCGTGCTCGCCCGCCTCGTCACCTATATGCAGGGCAAGGACAAGGCCTTCCGCGTGCTCGATACCCATGCCGGCATCGGGCTCTACGACCTTTCCAGCGAGGAGGCGCAGAAGACCGGCGAGTGGCGCGACGGCATCGGCCGGCTGCTGGAAGGCGACATGCCGCCGGCGGTGGCCGCCATCCTTGAACCTTATCTCAAGGTCATTCAGGAACTGAATCCGCAAGGCGGGCTAACCCATTATCCCGGCTCGCCAAAACTTGCCCGCATGCTGCTCCGCCCGCAGGACCGGCTTTCGGCCATGGAGCTGCATCCGGACGATTACGAGACCCTGCACCGCCTCTTCGACGGCGATTTCCAGAGCCGCATCACCCATCTCGACGGCTGGCTTTCGCTCGGCGCGCATCTGCCGCCGAAGGAAAAGCGCGGCATCGTGCTGGTCGACCCGCCTTTCGAGATCGAGGGCGAATACGAGCGGATGGTCGAGGGGCTGGAAAAGGCCGTGCGCCGCTTTGCCGGCGGGGTCTATTGCCTGTGGTATCCGCTGAAGAAGAACGCGCCGATCGCCGCCTTCCACAAGGCGCTGAAGGAGACGGGCATTGCCAAGATGCTCTGCGCCGAGCTTACCGTGAAGAGCGACCGGGAGACGACGGGATTGACCGGCTCCGGCCTCATCGTCGTCAACCCGCCCTTCACGCTGAAGCAGGAGCTCGACGTGCTGCTGCCCTTCCTCAAGGAGCGGCTGGCGCAGGATCGTTTCGCTTCGGCGCGCGCTTTCTGGCTTGCGGGAGAAGCGAAGGCCTCTTGACCTTTGGCGTTCGGCGGCAACAATCGCGCGCCGAACCGGGAGACCTTCATGACATGCTTGCCCGCGGCCGCGCCATGATGCGGCGGCCCTCCTCCATCCTCGTCCCGCTGCTCCTCGCCGGCATGGCCGCGCTTTCCAGCTGCGGCGAGGAAAAGCCGGCCGGGAAGGCCAAGCCCGAGACGAATCATGCTGCGCCGGAAAAGCGGGCACAGGCACCGCTCGGCAAGGGCTTCGACTTCTACGTCCTCTCGCTCTCCTGGTCGCCGACCTGGTGCGCGGACAACGATGCCGGCGGCAGGACGCAGCAGTGCCGCCGCGGTGAGAACAACGGCTTCATCGTGCACGGGCTCTGGCCACAGAACGAGCGCGGCTATCCGGAATATTGCTCGACGCGGGAATCGGACCGCGTGCCGGAAAGCCTCGGGCGCACCGTTCTCGACATCATTCCCTCCATGGGCCTGGTCGGCCACGAATGGCGCAAGCATGGCAGTTGCTCGGGCCTTTCCCAGAAGGATTATTTCGCCACGGTGCGCGCCGCCTTCGAGCGCATTCGCATTCCGGCCGAGGCGGGCCGAGGCGGCCGTCGTCTTTCGCCCGACACGGTGGAAAGCGCCTTCATCGCCGCCAATCCCGGGCTCGACCCCAAGGGCATCGCCGTCACCTGCGAGGACGGCCGACTGGAGGAGGTCCGCATCTGCATGACGGCGGACCTCGCCTTCCGTACCTGTCCCGCCGTCGACCGTGCCGCCTGCCGCGCCCAGTCCATCGAACAACCGCCCATCCGCTAGAACAGGAAACGCCCATGAAGATCTTCTATTCCGATGCCTCGCCCTATTCTACCAAGGTGCGCATGGCCGCCCATTATGCCGGCCTTCCGGTCGATGCGGTCGTCGTCGACACCAATGCGAACCCGGCTGAGCTGCTGGCCGCGAATCCGCTCGGCAAGATTCCGACGCTTCTCACCGACGATGGGCTCGCCGTCTATGACAGCCGGGCGATCATGAACTATATCGACCGCCAGACGCGCGGCACGCTCTATCCGCGCAACGCCGCCAAGCGCACAGAGGTCGACGTGCTGGAGGCGACCGCCGACGGCATCTGCGACAGCCTGCTCTCCATCGTCTACGAACGCCGCACGCGGCCGGAGGACAAGGTCCACCAGCCCTGGATCGACCGCCAGTGGCAGAAAGTCGAGCGCGCGCTCGATCACCTCGAAGCCAACATGCCGTGCCTCGGCAAGAAACCGCATGCCGGCCACTTCGCTCTCGCCGCCATGCTGCGCTACATCGAGATGCGCTTCGCCGGAAAATGGCAGCGCGGCCGGCCGAAGCTGAAGCGCTACCTCACCCGCTTCGAGGCCGTCTTCCCCGACTATGCGATGTTCAAGGGCTGAGGGCACAATACAAAAAGGCCGGGCTTTCGCCCGGCCTTTCCGCATTTCCTGAGCCGTGACGGCTTAGAACTTCACGCCCATACCGACGCGGATGCTGTGGTCCTCGAAGCCGGTCTTCTGAGCGGCGCCACGGAAATTCTTCTTGCCGTAGTCGGTGTAGCGGTATTCGACGCGAGCGGTAACGTTGTCGGTGACGAAAGCTTCCACACCTGCACCGGCCGTCAGGCCGAGCATGGTCGCGTCGTCCTTGCCGGCAGCGCTCTTAACCTCGAAGTTCGAGGCCGCAACACCAGCCGTGCCGTAAACCAGAACCGGGTTCAGATCGACGCCGACGCGGCCGCGAATCGAGCCGTTGGCGCCCTGCTTGGCCTTGAAGCCGTTGGCCGAGTTATCGACACCCGAATAGTTCAGGTCGGCTTCGCCGCCATAGACCATCTGGCCGCTCTGCATGTTGTAACCGCCATAGACGCCGCCGCCGAAGCCGTGCGCGCGGTTCTTGCCCTGGCCGTTGAACTTGCCGTTCTGCCAGGTGGCGGTGCCACCGAGATAGGCGCCCGACCAGTTCTTGACGACCGGCTCGGAATATTCGGCGGCCGGAGCCTGCGGAACTTCGTCGATGGCGTCGGCAGCGTGAGCGGCCTGGAAGGCGACCATCGAAACGGTCGAAGCGACGAGGGTAGCGATAAGTGTACGCATGTTATTCTCCTTTACTAAACGACGCCCTCTCTGGGAGGCTGACGGGCGTCGTCATTTCCAATTCAGTCCCGCCCGGTTGAGGTGAAATTGAATAAAGATTGAGGAAATGAAAGAGCCAAAATATGAAATTATTGTGGCAGACACGCGGCACAAATTGGATGTGACTTTTGAACAACAGGAAATTCATTAACCATGATTTCAATCAGCGAAGAATACGGTAAAATATACTTCAAATTACTTTGAAGTCACCTCTGCGGTTAATTTTTCCGCAACCAATTTTCCGGGGGAGTTTAAGCCTGCGCAGAGATGTCTATATCTTGGGCCGGTTAATCAAATGAATCGGCAGGACGGACTTTTCTTGAAGCAGCCCTTGAAAACGGCCCTCGTGACGGGCGGCGCAAAGCGTATCGGCAAGGCCATCGTGGACGATCTCGCGGCACATGGCTTTGCCGTCGCCATCCATGCAAACAGGTCTCTGAAGGATGCCGAGGACATGGTCCGCGGGCTCGTCGGACAGGGCATCAGGGCGGCCGCGGTGCAATGCGACCTCGCAAACGGCGCGGCGACGGCGCGGCTGATGGACCGCGTCAACGACGCTCTCGGCCCGATCGACCTCCTCGTCAACAATGCCTCGCTGTTCAAGCCCGACACCGTGGAGGCCTTCGACGACGACTTGTGGGACCGGCATTTCGCCGTGCACGTTAAGGCGCCGTCGATCCTTGCGCGCGATTTCGTCCGGCAGCTTCCCGAGGAGCATGCGGGCTCGATCGTCAACATCATCGACCAGCGCGTCTGGAATCCGACGCCGCGTTACTATTCCTATACGCTCTCCAAATCCGCTCTCTGGATGGCGACGCGGACCATGGCGCAGAGCTTTGCACCGCGGGTGCGGGTCAATGCCATCGGCCCCGGCCCCTCCCTGCCGAACGAGCGCCAGGACGATGCCGCCTTTCAGGCGCAGGTGGAGGGATTGATCCTCCGCCGCGGCCCCTCACTGGAGGAATTCGGCCGCACAGTTCGCTTTTTGTTCGACACGCCGTCCATTACGGGGCAAATGATAGCGCTCGACGGCGGGCAGCATCTCGCCTGGGAAACACCCGATGTCGGGGGAATAGCGGAATGAACGGCCGGAAGGTGGAGGATGGCGGCATCCTCTATGACGAAAACGAGACCGACGAGGAAGACGAGCTTCAGGAAAGCCCGCCCGAAGGCGGCGCCGCGCCCGCCATCGCCACCCCGGGCATAGACTGGAACGAGGGCGGCGACGTGCCGGAGGGCCTCATCGGCGCCGAGCTGATCCAGGCCTTCGTCAAGCGCCTGCCGAACAGCCCCGGCGTCTACCGCATGTTCAATGCGGACGGCGACGTGCTCTATGTCGGCAAGGCGCGCAGCCTGAAGAAGCGCGTCACCAACTACGCGCAGGGCCGCGGCCATTCCAACCGCATCACGCAGATGATTCGCCTGACGGCGAACATGGAATTCGTCACCACGCGCACCGAGACCGAGGCGCTGCTGCTGGAGGCGAACCTCATCAAGCGGCTGCGCCCCCGCTTCAACGTGCTGCTGCGCGACGACAAGTCCTTCCCCTATATCCTCGTGACGGGCGACAGCCGCGCGCCGGCCATCTTCAAGCATCGCGGCGCGCGCAGCCGCAAGGGCGATTATTTCGGCCCCTTCGCCTCGGCGGGCGCGGTGGGGCGCACCATCAACTCGCTGCAGCGTGCCTTCCTCTTGCGCACCTGCACCGACAGCGTCTTCGAGACGCGCACGCGGCCGTGCCTGCTCTACCAGATCAAGCGCTGTTCCGGTCCCTGTACCCATGAGATCAGCGACCAGGACTATGCCGAACTGGTGCAGGAGGCCGAGGACTTCCTCTCCGGCAAGAGCCAGAAGGTGAAGGCCCATATGGCCGAAGCCATGAACGCGGCCGCCGAGGACCTCGATTTCGAGCGCGCCGCCGTCTATCGCGACCGGCTGGCGGCGCTTTCCCACGTCCAGAGCCATCAGGGCATCAACCCGGCCGGCGTGGAGGAGGCGGACGTCTTCGCCATCCATCACGAAGGCGGCGTCTCCTGCATCCAGGTCTTCTTCTTCCGCACCGGGCAGAACTGGGGCAACCGTGCCTATTTTCCCAAGGCCGATCCGCAGCTTACCGGGGCAGAGGTGCTGAACGCCTTCCTCGCCCAGTTCTACGACGACAAGCCCTGTCCGCGGCAGATCCTGCTCTCCGAACCGGTCGAGGAGATCGACCTGCTCTCGCAGGCGCTTTCCGAGCGCTCGGGGCACAAGGTCGCGATCTCCGTGCCGCAGCGCGGCGAGAAAAAGGACCTCGTCGACCATGTCGTGGCCAATGCCCGCGAGGCCCACGGGCGCAAGCTCGCCGAGACGGCCTCGCAGTCACGCCTGCTCGAAGGCTTCGCCGCGACCTTCAAGCTGCCTTACGTGCCGCGCCGCATCGAGATCTACGACAACTCGCATATCATGGGCACCAATGCCGTGGGTGGCATGGTGGTGGCGGGACCGGAAGGCTTCGTGAAGGGCCAGTACCGCAAGTTCAACATCAAATCGACCGACATCACGCCCGGCGACGACTTCGGCATGATGAAGGAAGTGATGACCCGGCGCTTCTCCCGTCTCATCAAGGAAGAGGGCCTGCCGGATCGCAACGCCGACCAGAGCGCGGATGCGGCGGACCTGCCCTTCCCCGCCTGGCCCGACGTCATCCTCATAGACGGCGGCCAGGGCCAGATGACGGCGGTGCGCGTCATCCTCGAAGAACTCGGCATCACCGACCAGGTGATCGCCATCGGCGTCGCCAAGGGCGCGGACCGCGAGGCGGGGCGCGAGCGCTTCTTCATGAAGGGCATCCCCGACTTCTCGCTGCCGCCGCGCGATCCGGTGCTCTATTTCGTGCAGCGCCTGCGCGACGAGGCGCACCGCTTCGCCATCGGCTCGCACCGGGCGCGGCGCAAGAAGGAGATGGTCAAGAACCCGCTCGACGAGATCGCCGGCATCGGCCCGACGCGCAAGCGCGCCCTGCTCCAGCATTTCGGCACCGCCAAGGCCGTCTCCCGTGCCGCGATGGCGGACCTGATGGCGGTCGGCGGCATTTCGGAAAGCGTCGCCCGCCTCGTCTACAACCATTTCCACGACGACGCGGCCGGCTGACGGCCGGCGCGCAGTTTCCCCGTGCCGACGAAAATGGCGGGCCGATCCGGAGAAAAGTGGAGTTTTCTTCACCGGAAACCGGGCCGCGGGGAGCGGCATTGCGCCGCCCTCCGCAAATTCGCCAAGAATTGCCGGAAACAAAGGTTGACCTTGCTGTCACAAAGACCTCATCTAGCCGTAAACTGACGAGACCGAAGAATCCATGGCTTCCCGCGCATATAGCATCCCGAACCTCCTCACCTACGGCCGCATCCTGGCCGTTCCGCTGATCGTCCTCTGCTTCTTCATCGAAGGGCGGCTGGAGTCGTCGGACTTTGCGCGGTGGACGGCCTTCTGGCTGTTCGTCGCGGCATCCATCACCGACTATCTCGACGGCTATCTCGCCCGCATCTGGAACCAGACGTCCAATATCGGCCGCATGCTGGACCCGATCGCCGACAAGCTGCTCGTCGCCTCGGTGCTGCTGCTGATGGCCGCGGACGGAACCATCGCCGGCTGGACGATCTGGGCGGCGATCATCATCCTGTGCCGCGAGATCCTCGTTTCGGGCCTGCGCGAATATCTCGCCGACCTCAAGGTGAGCGTTCCCGTGACGCGCATCGCCAAGTGGAAGACGACGATCCAGATGCTCGCCATCGGCTTCCTGCTGGCCGGCCCCGCCGGCGACAAGGTGCTGCCCTATACGACCGAGATCGGCATCGTGCTGCTCTGGGTCGCCGCCGCCATCACCATGTATACGGGCTACGACTATTTCCGCGCCGGCCTGAAGCATATCGTGGACGAGTGAGATGACGCGGCTCGTCTACTTCGCCTGGGTGCGCGAACGGATCGGCAAGGGCGAGGAAGACATCGACTTGCCGGCCTCCGTGACCACCGGCGGCGAACTCCTGCGCTATCTCAAGACGCTCGGCGAGGACTATGCCCATGCGCTTGAGCACGACAAGGTCATCCGCATCGCGATCAACCAGGAACATGTCGAGCACGACGAGCCGATTGCCGGCGCCCGGGAGATCGCCCTCTTCCCGCCGATGACGGGAGGCTGAACCGTGACCGGCCGCGCCCCGGCACCGGTCACCGTGCGCGTCCAGACGGACGATTTCGACATCGCGGCCGAGACGGCACGCCTGACGGGTGGACAGGCAGCGGCGGGCGCCATCGTGACCTTCACGGGCCTCTGCCGTGACGAGGGCGGACGGCTTTCCGCGCTGGAACTGGAGCATTATCCGGGCATGGCGGAAGCCGAGATCGGCCGCATCTGCCATGAGGCCGTCGAACGCTTCTCCCTCCTCGGCATCGCCGCCATCCACCGCGTCGGCAGGATCGCGCCTGGCGAAAACATCGTTCTCGTCATCGCCGCCGCACCGCACCGCCACGCCGCCTTCGACGGTGCCTCCTTCGTCATGGATTACCTGAAGACTTCCGCCCCGTTCTGGAAGAAGGAGCACTTTTCCGACGGAAGCGAAGGCGGCTGGGTCGATGCCAAGGAGAGCGACGACCGGGCGCGGGGGAAGTGGTCCTAGCGGGACGGTTGCCGTCGTGACGGCGGATGAGTCCTCGAACCAAACCCGAGGACGACGCAAGAAGGAAGACCCTACAATCGAGGCTCTTCACTCTTGCTGCACCGTTCGATGGTCGGGCGACCTTTCCTTCCCCCTCCGTCATCCTTGGACTCGACCCGAGGACCCACAGCCCGCGGCACGCCCGCTACGGCACCAGCCTCTCCCGCCGGAAGATCACCAGCAGCAGCACCAGCCCGGAAAAGATCACCAGATCCCGCCAGAGAAACGCGCCATAGGCGCTCCAGACGGTTTCGGCCAGGCCCATCGCGGCCCCGCCGAGCGCGGAGCGGAGCGGCGCCCCTGCCCCGCCGATGGCGGCGATGAAGAGCACCTTGACGCCGAAGACCATGGCGGCGCCGAAATCCATGTTTCCATAGTAGGAGACGGCGAGGATGCCGGTGATGCTGGCGATCAGCGCCGCCGCGGCATAGGCCGTCAGGAAGATCGCGCCCGCATCGACGCCGCAGAGCGCCGCCGCCGCGCGGTCCTGCGACACCGCTCGCCAGCGCCGGCCCCAGGCCGAGCGGACGAGGAAGGTGTGGCCGACGGCGACGATGGCCACCATGGCGGCCGTGTTGACGAGCTGCAGGACGGTCAGCACCACGGGAAAGCCGGGATTGTCCCAGAAGACGACGCGTGTGCCGAGCAGCGGCGGCAGCCAGAGGCTTTTCGTATCGGAGGCGAGCCGCGCCGTCTCCATCAGCACCAGCACGATGCCGAGCGCGGCGACCACGACCGTATTGTCCGAGGAAAAGGCGAGCGGCCGCATGACGTGGCGCCCGATGAGGATGCCGGCGCCGACGCCGTAGAGCAGCGCGGCGGCCGCGCCGAAGGCGAGCGCGGCTGGCAGGACCAGCCAGAGCCGCGTCCAGCCGACACTCGCGAAAAGCACGAACATCTGCGCCGCGAAGGCGAAGAGTGCGCCATAGGCCACATCCGCCCGGCGCGTGACCGCGAAGGCGATGGAATAGCCGAAGGCGAGCGCCGCATAGAGCGCGGCCACGGGCGCGGCATTGGCGATCTGCTGGAGAAAGTAGGCCATGGCGGCTCCCGCAATTTTTCAGAATTATAACTGGTAAAATTGCCTTTACCAGTTAGAATATCACATGACCTTTTCCTGGACCCCGCATCGCTTTTCCGGTGGCGTGCTTGCGCTCGATGTCGCCAATTCCGTTGTCCTGCGCGCCGATCCCGAACGCCGGATCGACCGTTTCGCCGATCCGGCGGTGATGGATGCCTTTGCCGCCGGCGCGAACCGGCATGGGGCGGAGCGCGCCCTCTTCGGCCCGCTGGAGCCCGTTGCCCCGGAGGCGCGCGCGGGGCTGGTCAGGCTTCGCGAGGCGATAGACCGGCATTTTCGCGCCGAGGTGGCGACCGGCACAAGGCCGGCGCTGCTCGCCGATCTGCTGGAGGCGGCGGCCGCGACGCTGCGCCTTTCGGGCGAAAGGCCGCAGGCGCTCGATACCGCGACGGCGCGCTCGGCCGTGCTGCTGATCGCCCGGCCGGAGCCGGAGCGGCTGAAGATCTGCCCGAACTGCGGGTGGCTTTTCCTCGACCGCAGCCGCAACCGCTCGCGCGCCTGGTGCGACATGGCGGTCTGCGGCAACCGCGCGAAGGCGAGCCGGCATTACCGCCGCAATCGCGGGGAGGAGCGGCCATGAGGAAATATCTGGCGATCCTGCTGCCGCTTGCCCTTGCGCTCGCCGCCTGCCAACGCGAGACGGGCGGCGATCCCTTGAAGCTGACGGGCAAGATGTTCGTCTTCAACTACCGCCTCGCCTATGCGACCTATCTCGTCACACTGGAGCAAATGACGCCCCTGCCCGACGGCACCGTCGTCAAGGCGGAATTCGAGAACCCGGCGGGCGGCGCGGCGCTGACGCTGGAGCGCAGGATCTTTCCCAACCTGCCGAAGGTGGTGCTGGAAAGCCCGGACGTGACCTGCGTGAAGAAGGCGCGGCCTTACAAGGTCACCATCGCGGTGGTGGGGCCGGACGGCGGCACCCTGCAATCCATCGAAACGCAGGTGACGTCGAGCGCCGACCAGAGCATCCTGCCGGCAAAGGCCCTCGTCGTCGGCCCCGGCTACGACAAGAATCCCGAGGTCTTCAAGGACGGCAAGGCACCCGCGCATTTCGAAATGGCGAAGTGTGCCAAGTAAAGCGGTCCTTCGGCCACGGCTCCATAGGGCCGATAGAATCCTGAAACCTCTTCTCCGTCATGCTCGGGTTTGACCCGAGCATCCATCGATTGGTGTGGCATGGACTCTCGGCTCAAGGCCGGGGGTGACGCCGGTGGGCGGGGCGTACTCTCGGGGTGGAAAGGGGCTCCACAAACGAAAGAACCGGAGCCTTGCGGCCCCGGTTCCCGAGTCATTTCAAAGGTTTCCGGCCCGAGCCGGACAAACCGATTCAGCCGACGATTTCGGTGTCGGAGAACCAGTACTTGATTTCCTGGGCAGCGGTTTCCGGAGCATCCGAGCCGTGGACCGAGTTTTCGCCGATCGACAGGGCGTGCGTCTTGCGGATGGTGCCTTCGTCGGCATTGGCCGGGTTGGTGGCGCCCATGACTTCGCGGTTCTTGAGGATCGCGTTCTCGCCTTCGAGAACCTGGACGATCGTCGGGCCGGAGGTCATGCCTTCGACGAGTTCGCCGAAGAACGGACGTTCCTTGTGAACGGCGTAGAAGCCTTCGGCTTCGCGGCGGCTCATCCAGACGCGCTTGGAAGCAACGACGCGGAGGCCCGCATCTTCAAGCATCTTGGTGATGGCGCCGGTCAGGTTGCGCTTCGTCGCGTCCGGCTTGATCATCGAAAAGGTGCGTTCAATCGCCATTTTCCCGTTTCCCTTGGTTTTCCGGTGAAAGTGGCGGTTCCATAGCCGCCAACGCCCCGCAAAACAAGAGGGTGGCAGCTTTTGCCGGTCCGGGCCTCAAACTTTCATGCAGCCGTCACACGATGGCCGGCACCGCCGTGAAGGTCGAGGCAGCGGGCGAACCAGAGCGCGACGGGGTCGTCCTCCTCCAGCACCTTCGTGCCCGCCGTCGTGCGCAGCCATTGCAGCGCGCCGAAGACGATATAGTCGGCAAAGAGCGGTCCCTCCCCGCCGATGAAGGGCTGCACCTTCAGCATGTTGCGCAGGGGCTGGAGCCTTTTCGCAAAGCCTTCGATCTCCGCCGCGCCGGCGGCGGCGATGTCCTCCAGCGAGGCGCCGAGCCGCGCCTCACGGCTGCGGCGGAAATAGGCCCGATCGTCCGGCCCGAGCATGTCGTGGATATCGAGGATGGCGATACGGGTGACGGCCATGTGCAGGGTCGACTGTGACCAGGTCTCGATGAAGCGGGCCATCGCCCGGCCGCCCTCCCCGCCGAACAGGGTCGGCCGGTCGGGATAGGCCTCGTCCAGATAGACCGCGATGTCGAAGCTGTCGCGCACCAGCCGGTCGCCGTCGCGCAGCACCGGCACCGTCGTCGTGCTGCCGCCCTCGATAGCCGGGATCTCGGTGAAGCCCACCGGCACCGTCTCGTAATCGAGCCCCTTGTGGGCCAGCGACATCACCGTCTTCCAGACATGGGGCGAAAACTGGCGGGCCTTGTCCGCGCCGGCGAGCGCGTAGAGCAGTCGTGTCATGGCAACCTCCTCGATCGATCCGGCCGCATAGGAGCGCAGCGCGGCACCCGGCGCAAATCAGATAATTTCATGGATGGCATTCACGCGCGATATCGCAGGCCGGTCTATAGTCCGGCAAACCACGGAGACAACGATGCTCGACCACTATCGCATGTATGCCGCCTACAATGGCTGGGCCAACCGCCTCGTCTATGCGGAGACCGCCAAGCTCGACGATTCCGACTATCGCAAGAATCTCGGCGCCTTCTTCGGCTCGCTGCACGGCACGCTGAACCACCTGCTTGCCGCCGACCGAATCTGGATGAAGCGCTTCACCGGAGAAGGCGCCGCGCCCAGCCGGCTGGACGCCATCCTGCACGAGGACCTGGCAAGCCTTACGGCCGCGAGGGAGACGGAAGACGCCCGGCTTGCCGCCTTCGTCGATTCGCTGACGGAGGAACGGATCGCAGCGGATTTCACCTATAGCCCGATCACCAATCCTTCGGTCGTCACTCATTCTCTGCGTGCGGCGCTGACCCATGTCTTCAACCACCAGACCCATCATCGCGGCCAGTGCCACGCCATGTTGACGGCGCTCGGCGGGCCGAGCCTGTCGCTCGACCTCATCTACTTCCTGCGGACGGAGGGAACGGAATTCCTATAAATTTTAGGGTGAATGACATCTTCCTGTTCCTGCAACAGTAGTGATACAGTCGAGGAGTATGGAAGCGCTCGACACCGATTTGGGGGCTGTACCGCCCTGTCACCCAGGTGACAGGCACGGGCGATCGGTGATGGGATAGTCGCTGCCATTGGGGCCAATGCCGAACGGCACGCGCCTCGCCCGGAGAGAGGAAATACAATGGCAAGAACGAACGAAGAGTGGGCAGCCCTGCTCGGCAGTACGCTTTGCAAGATGGCCCGCGTTTACGGCACGGACGCCCCGAACGCCTACCTGCCGGAAGAATGCTATCCGGTGATCGAAAAGACATTCGACGTCGCGCTGGACGAGGCGCGGGCCGAGGGCTACGCCGCCGCCATGCGGGAATTGCAAAACAGGACGTTGCGCGCCAACAATGCGCGGCGCCCGACGGTGATCAGCCAGATGATGCGGGTGATCCCGCTCGCCCGGCGCACGGCCTGACCGTCCGCAGGTTGTGGCGGGCGGGGCGCCTGCCCATCGCCCGCCGGACAGCCACGTCCCTGACATTCGTCAAGTGCGGTCGAATCCTTGGTTCAGCACACGCAAAATTAACCGCGCAATCCGATAGTTACGCCGACAGATCCCAGCGGGCAGGCCTCCGCCGCCCGCGCCTACCTTACGGCGTTTCATGACCAGCAAGGCACAACCCGCCCCCAAGGACGCGCAGTCCCCCGTACCGCCGATCATGGCGCGCATCGCCCATGTCATGGCCAGCCTCGGCATTGCCGCGCTGCCGCGCAACTACGAGCTTCTCTTCGAGGCGCTGAACGGCAATGCGGGCGTTTCGCGCGAGATCGCGGCGCTGGGCAAGGCGCCCGAGCAATCGGCCCTCGATTCCATCGCGCTGCGCCATTCGCTGCCGAGCCACAATGTGCTCGCCGCCGGCCAGGCTGCGGGCGAAGCCGTGCGCCTGCTCACGGAAATCTCGAAGACGACGGAGGAAAACCAGCGCCAGCGCGCCGCCGCCGTGCTGGAACTCGAGGAGATCGCCGCGCGCATGAACCGCGACCCGGTGCTCGGCATTTCGGATTTTTCGGGCGACGCGGTGCGCCTGCTCTCGCTGGTGCAGGACATCCTCGGCGCCGACAGGGCCGCCTCTGCGCGCATCGACGACCTCCAGAACCATCTCGACGGCCTGCGCTCCGGCCTTTCCGTCAGCCGCGCGGCACTGACGCACGATCCGGTGACGGGCCTTGCCAATCACGCCGCCCTGATCGGCCGCCTGAAGGACTTCTTCCAGAAAGAGGCCGGCGAGAGCACCTCCGCGCTCCTCCTCTTCCGCGTCGAGCAGTTGAAGGAATTCGCTGAGACGCATCCGGCGGGCGCGGCGGAAAAGACACTGAAGCGGCTTGCCGCCATCTTCCGCCAGTCGGTGAAGAAGCACGATTTCGTCGCCCGCACCGGCCCGGACCTCTTCTGCCTCCTCCTCAGCGATGTCAGCCGCGAGATCGCCGTCACCATCGCCCGGCGCATCGCGGTGCGGGTCGCCGAAAAGCCGTTTCCCTTCATGGACCGCGAATTGCCGGCCGGCTTCCTGACGCTGACGGCCGGGGTCTCGCTGAGCGATTCGGCAAGCTCGCCCACCATGCTCTACGAGCAGGCGGAACAGGCGCTCGCCTATGCGGCGGAAAGCGGCATTGCGCTGCGCATCTATTCGGCCGAGGTGTCCGAGCGGGCGGGCCGGCTCTACCGGGCGGGCGCCGCAGGCTGAGCCACTTCCCTTTTGAGGTTTTCCCGGCCAAAAGCGCTTCGCACTTTCGCGGGAATTGCTCTATAGAGCCGGCATGATCACGATTTCCGGCCTCACTGCCCGCGTCGCCGGGCGTCTTCTCATCGACAATGCCTCCGTTTCGCTGCCGAGCGGCACGAAGGCGGGTCTCGTCGGGCGCAACGGCACCGGCAAGTCCACGCTGTTCCGCATCATCACCGGCGACCTTGCCCCCGAGGCCGGCACCATCTCGCTGCCTAAGAACGCGCGCATCGGCCAGGTGGCGCAGGAAGCGCCGGGCACGGACGAAGCGCTGATCGAGATCGTGCTCGCCGCCGACAAGGAGCGCGCCAGCCTCCTCAAGGAAGCCGAGACGGCGAGCGACCCGCACCGCATCGCCGAAATCCAGACGCGGCTCACCGATATCGGCGCCCATTCGGCCGAATCGCGCGCCGCCAGCATCCTTGCCGGCCTCGGCTTCGACCACGAGGCGCAGCAGCGCCCGGCGAAAAGCTTTTCCGGCGGCTGGCGCATGCGCGTGGCGCTCGCGGCCGTGCTGTTCTCCGAGCCGGACCTGCTGCTGCTCGACGAGCCGACCAACTATCTCGACCTCGAAGGCACGCTCTGGCTGGAAGACTATGTGAAGCGCTATCCGCACACGGTCATCGTCATCAGCCACGACCGCGACCTGCTGAACACCGCCGTCAATTCCATCGTCCATCTCGACCAGCAGAAGCTCACCTTCTACCGCGGCTCCTACGATCAGTTCGAGCGCCAGAAGGCCGAGGCCGACGAATTGCAGATGAAGGCGAAGGCCAAGAACGACGCCGCGCGAAAACACCTGCAAAGCTTCATCGACCGCTTCCGCGCCAAGGCGACCAAGGCCCGGCAGGCACAGAGCCGTATCAAGGCGCTGGAGCGCATGGGCACGGTCGCCGCCGTGATCGAGACGCATGTCCAGCCCATCACCTTCCCCGAGCCGGAAAAGCAGCCCGCCTCACCCATCGTCGCCATCGAGGGCGGCGCGGTCGGCTATGTGCCGGGCAAGCCGATCCTCAAGCAGATCAATCTCAGGATCGACAACGACGACCGCATCGCGCTGCTCGGCTCGAACGGCAACGGCAAGTCGACCTTCGCCAAGTTCATCTCGGGCCGTCTCGACGCCGAGGCCGGAGCCATCAGGAAGGCGCCGAACCTCAAGATCGGCTTCTTCGCGCAGCACCAGCTCGACGACCTCATTCCCGACCAGTCGCCCGTCGAGCATGTGCGCCGGCTGATGCCGGAGGCGCCGGAGGCCAAGGTCCGCGCCCGCGTGGCGCAGATGGGGCTTGCGACGGAAAAGATGTCGACCGCCGCCAAGGACCTTTCGGGCGGCGAGAAGGCTCGCCTCCTCATGGGCCTTGCCGCCTTCGACGCGCCGAACCTGCTCATCCTCGACGAGCCGACGAACCATCTCGACATCGACAGCCGCCGCGCGCTGATCGAGGCGCTGAACGACTACGAGGGCGCCGTCATCCTGATCTCGCACGATCGCCACCTGATCGAGGCGACCGTCGACCGGCTCTGGCTGGTCAATGACGGCACCGTCAAATCCTTCGACGGCGACATGGAGGATTATCGCAGCCTCATCGTTCAATCCGCCAGGAAAGACGACCGGGACAAGACCGCCAATGGCGGCGAGGCGAACAAGGCCGAGCTGCGCAAGGCCAATGCCGACCGGCGCGCGCAGCTTGCACCCTTGAAGAAAAAGATCAACGAAATCGAGTCCCTGACGGCAAAGCTGCAGAAGCAGATTCAACTTCTTGACACCGAGCTTGCGGATCCGATGCTCTACGAGAAGAGCCCCGCCAAGGCCGCCGAGAAGGCCAAGCTGCGCTCCATGGCCGTCGACAGGCTGAATGATGCAGAGGAGCAGTGGCTGGAGCTCTCCGCCGAGTACGAGGATGCGATGGCGGGCTGACGGCCGCCCCGGCTTCTTCCTCGGAAACGCCTGAAAAACAGGCAGATTGCGCAGGCTGCCTCTAAGACGAAAGTCGTAGCGCGCGGCTTTCGCCTTCCCTCCTCGCCGGGTTGAAACGCCGGACCCGCCGTGGTTAGCTTCCGCCCGATGGCACGAAAGCGGGATGGGACCCGCTCGTCATTGGGAGGAAAACCATGGATCGTCGTTCATTCATCCGCAAAGCCGGTGTCGCCGGCGTCGGGGGCGCTGCCGCCACGATGCTTGCCGCACCGGCCATCGCCCAGAGCAGCCCCAAGATCAACTGGCGCCTCGCCTCGTCGTTCCCCAAGTCGCTCGACACGATCTATGGCGGCGCGGAGGTCCTTTCCAAATACGTCTCCGAGGCGACGGACGGCAACTTTCAGATCCAGGTCTTCGCGGCCGGTGAAATCGTGCCCGGCCTCCAGGCGGCCGACGCGGCATCGGCCGGAACGGTCGAGGCGGCGCATACGGTTTCCTACTATTACTGGGGCAAGGACCCGGTCTGGGCGCTCGGCGCGGCCGTGCCCTTCGCGCTCAACGCGCGCGGCATGAACGCCTGGCAGTACCATGGCGGCGGCATCGACCTCTTCAACGAATTCCTCGCGACGCAGGGCCTCATCGGCTTTCCAGGTGGCAATACCGGCGTGCAGATGGGCGGCTGGTTCCGCAAGGAGATCAAGACCGTCGCCGACATGAAGGGCCTGAAGATGCGCATCGGCGGCTTTGCCGGCAAAGTCGTCGAAAAGCTCGGCGTCGTGCCGCAGCAGATCGCCGGCGGCGACATCTATCCCGCGCTCGAAAAGGGCACGATCGACGCGGCCGAATGGGTCGGCCCCTATGACGACGAGAAGCTCGGCTTCTTCAAGGTCGCGCCCTATTACTACTATCCCGGCTGGTGGGAAGGCGGACCGACGGTGCATGCCCTCTTCAACAAGGCGGCCTTCGAGAGCCTGCCGAAGAACTACCAGTCGCTGCTGCGCACCGCCTGCCAGGCGACCGACGCGGACATGCTGCAGAAATACGACTACCTGAACCCGGCCGCCATCAAGCGCCTCGTCGCCGCCGGCGCGAAGCTCAGCCCGTTCAGCCAGGAAATCCTGTCGGCCTGCTTCGACGCCTCCAATGAGGTTTATGCAGAAATGGAAGCCTCGAACCCGACCTTCAAGAAGATCTGGGACTCGATCAAGGCCTTCCGCGGCGAGTTCTACCTCAACGCCCAGATCGCCGAATACAACTACGACACCTTCATGATGATCCAGCAGCGCAGCAACAAGCTGTAAGGGCTGGCGGAAGCAGAGACGGAAAACCCCGGGGCAGCGATGCGCCGGGGTTTTCGTTTGTTGCCATATTGCCGGAGACGGCAGCGCCCTGCCATGCCCCTCATCCGCCTGCCGGCACCTTCTCCCCGCAAGCGGGGCGAAGGGACTCTGCCGCGCTGTTTTCCTTCAACTACAGGCGAAGCATCGCCACGGCTCCCTTCTCCCGCCTGCGGGGAGAAGGTCGCGGCAGCGGGATGAGGGGCAGGCTCCCCCCGGCCCCTCAATTGAACGACGGCGGGCTCGACAGGTCCGTGGCGGGCTTCTGCTCCGTGCCGGGCTGGCCGCCTTCGGCCGGCTTCTCGCCACCGCTTCCGTCCAGCGGATTGCCGGCCGGAAGCTGCAGGCCGCCGGGAAGGCCGAGGCCGCCGCCGTTGTCGGGCAACGTCAGGCCGGTGCCGAAGCCGGGCACCTCGATCTTGATCGTCGCCGGATCGATGCCGCTCCCCTCACCCTTGTAGTGCATGACCATGCCGGGGAAGAGGATGGTGAGCGCGACCATGAGGATCTGAATGCCGACGAAGGGCACCGCGCCCCAATAGATCTGCCCCGTCGTCACCGGCTGCGTCAGCTTGCCCGTCACCTTGTCGAGATAGGGCACCTTCGCCGCGACCGAGCGCAGGTAGAACAGCGCGAAGCCGAAAGGCGGGTGCATGAAGCTCGTCTGCATGTTGATGCCGAGCAGCACGCCGAACCAGATGAGGTCGATGCCGAGCTTGTCGGCGGCAGGCGCCAGCAGCGGCACGATGATGAAGGCGAGTTCGAAGAAATCGAGGAAGAACGCCAGGAAGAAGACCAGCAGGTTCACCCCGATCAGGAAGCCCGTCTCGCCGCCCGGCAGCGAGACCAGCAGGTGCTCGACCCACAGATGCCCGTTGACACCGTAGAAGGTGAGCGAGAAGACGCGCGCCCCGATGAGGATGAACAGCACGAAGGCCGAAAGGCGCGTGGTGGAGGTCAGCGCCGAACGGACCACCTCCATGGTGAGCCGCCCCTTGGCCGCCGCCATGGCCAGCGCGCCGACCGCGCCCATGGCGCCGCCTTCCGTCGGCGTCGCGATGCCGAGGAAGATGGTGCCGAGCACGAGGAAGATCAGCGCCAGCGGCGGGATCAGCACGATGATGACCTGCTGGGCGAGCCGCGACATCATGTTGATGTTGAGCGACTTGTCAGCCAGCGCCACGATATAGATGAAGATCACGCCGACGGTCGCGCCGAGGATGTCGGCATTCTCGCCATGGGTCGGGGCGAGGTAGACATGGGCGGCATAGGCAAAGCCGGCTGCAACCACGAGCGCGATGGCCAGCGACGTCACGCCCGAGCCCAGCGAACGCGCCTCCAGCGGCAATGCCGGCATGGAATCCCGCTTCAGGAAGGTCATCAGCAGGATGTAGCCCATGTAGAGGCCGGTGAGAACGAGGCCCGGGATGAGCGCACCGGCATACATGTCGCCGACCGAGCGGCCGAGCTGGTCGGCAAGCACGATCAGCACGAGCGAGGGCGGGATGATCTGGGCGAGCGTGCCCGAAGCCGCGATGACGCCCGAGGCGATGGAGCGGTCGTAGCCGTAACGCAGCATGATCGGCAGCGAGATGAGGCCCATAGCGATGACCGAGGCGGCGACGACGCCGGTGGTGGCCGCCAGCAGCGCGCCGACGAAGATCACCGCATAGGCAAGGCCGCCGCGGATCGGCCCGAAGAGCTGGCCGATCGTGTCGAGCAGGTCCTCGGCCATGCCGGACCGTTCGAGCACGATCCCCATGAAGGTGAAGAAGGGTATGGCCAGCAACGTGTCGTTCGACATCACCCCCCAGAGCCGCTCCGGCATGGCATTCAGCAGCGGCCAGGAGAGGTTGATCGAATCGGAGAGCGGCGCAAGCTCCACGCCGATGACGAAGAAGAGCAGGCCGTTTGCCGCAAGCGCGAATGCCACCGGATAGCCGAGCAGCAGGAACACGATCAGCGAGACGAACATGATCGGCGCGAGATTTTCCGCAATGAACTCGATCATGCGCCCTTCTCCCCGGCAACGGCGTCTTCGAGGGGGGCGTGCGTGGGGTTGTAGGGCGTCGGATCGTCCATGTCGCCGCGCATGATGGCGATCTTCTTGACGATCTCCGATACGCCCTGGAAGGCGAGCAGCACGAAGCCGGCGAGCAGGATGGCCTTGGCCGGCCAGACGATGAGGCCGCCGGCGCTCGACGAGCCCTCGCCCGAGCGGAAGGACATCAGCACATAGGGAACGAGGTAATAGACCATCAGCAGCACGAAGGGCATCAGGAACAGGAGATGGCCGAGAAGGTCGATCCAGTGCTGCACCCGGCGCGAGAACTTGCCGTAGACGACGTCGATGCGGATATGCTCGTTCTGCGCCAGCGTATAGGCCGCGGCGAGCATGAAGGCCCCGCCGAAGAGGTACCATTGCGCCTCGAGCCAGGCGTTGGACGATGTGTTGAACACCTTTCGCACGATGGCGTTGCCGGCGCTGACGAGAACGGCGACGAGGATCAGCCAGCCAACGGCCTTTCCGATATTTTCCGTGATCGCGTCGATGAGCCGGCTGAGGACCAGCAGCGTCTTCATAATCAATTCCTCCCCGCCCGGCTTGTTATTTGTTTGGTGCCAGACAGAGTCAGAGTGCCGATTTCAAAGCCCGTTTCAAGCACAAAGCCCGGTTTTCCCGCTCTCAGCCGCCGTCTTAGACGAAAGGCGAATGCGGCTTTAAGGCCGTTGCACAAAGGATAGGCAGCGGGAGGCATCGCTGCGGCCTTGCTCCCGCCGAGGGTTCTGCTACAACAACGCCAAATCATCATACAAATGAGGGCGGAGCCATGTCCCCGATCAATCTCGCAATCGTCGGCGTCGGCAAGATCGTGCGCGACCAGCATCTTCCGGCCGTCGCGAAAAACGGCGACTACCGACTGATCGCCGCGGCGAGCCGCCACGGCACGGTCGAGGGCATCGATAATTTCAAGTCGATCGACGAGATGCTGGCCGCTGTCCCCGCCATCGACGCCGTATCGCTCTGCATGCCGCCGCAATATCGCTACGAGGCGGCCGAGAAGGCGCTTTGCGCCGGCAAGCACGTCTTCCTCGAAAAGCCGCCGGGCGCGACGCTTTCCGAGGTCGCTGACCTCGAGGCGCTCGCCGCCGCCAAGGGGCTTTCGCTCTTTGCAAGCTGGCACTCGCGCTATGCGCCGGCCGTCGAGGCCGCGAAGGAATTTCTCGCCGGCACGACGATCCGCTCCATGCGGGTGATCTGGAAGGAAGACGTGCGCCACTGGCATCCGAACCAGGAATGGATCTGGCAGGCGGGCGGCCTCGGCGTGTTCGATCCGGGCATCAATGCGCTTTCCATCGTCACCCATATCCTGCCGCGCCCGGTCTTCATCACCGCCGCGACGCTGGAATTCCCGGAAAACCGCGACGCGCCCATCGCCGCCTCGATGACCTTCTCGGACGCGAAGGGACTCGACCTTGCCGCCGAGTTCGACTGGCGCCAGACGGGCAAGCAGAGCTGGGACATCGTCGCTGGGACGGATGCCGGCGAAATGGTGCTGTCGGAAGGCGGCGCCAAGCTCTCCATCGACGGCAAGCTGGTGCACGAGGAGCCGGAGCAGGAATATCCGATGCTCTACAAGCGCTTCGCCGAGATCATCAAGGCCGGAAAGTCCGACGTCGACCTCGCGCCGCTTCGCCACGTCGCGGATGCGTTCATGCTCGGGCGACGGAAGTTCGTCGATTCGTTCTACGATTGAGATAAGGCCCGCCTTCTGGCGGGCCTTTCCGTTGGGCCGTCAGGCCGCGGCAGCGGCCGGACTTGCCCCCGGCCGCCTGAGCAGCAGCACCGAGAGCGCGGCCAGCACGCACATGAGGCCGGCGATCTGCAAGGCGGGCATGTAGGTGTTGTAGTCGCTCTTCAGGTAGCCCGCGCCGAAGGCGGCCGTCGCCGCGCCGAGCTGATGGCCGGCAAAGACCCAGCCGAAAACCAGCCCCGCCTTTTCGCGACCGAAATTTTCCGCCGCGAGCTTGACCGTCGGCGGCACCGTCGCGACCCAGTCCAGACCGTAGAAGACGGCGAAGACCGACAGTTCCAGCATGCTGAAGCCGGAGAAGGACAGGTAGATCAGCGAGAAGCCACGCAGCCCGTAGAACCAGAAAAGCAGGAAGCGGTTGTCGTAGCGATCCGACAGCCAGCCGGCGAAAACCGTGCCGAAGAAATCGAAGACGCCAATGACGGCGAGCGTGCTTGCGGCAGTTACGGCCGCCATGCCGAAATCGCCGCAGATCGAAATCCAATGGGTCTGGATGAGGCCGTTGGTCGAAAGCCCGCAAACGAAGAAGGTGCCGAAGAGAACCCAGAAGACCGGATTGGCGGAAACGCTTTTCAGGGTGATGAGCGGGGCAAGCAAGGTGGCGCGCAGATTGTGATCCTGCCGGGGCGGCTTGACGATGGCCGTCTCGCCATAGGCCGGCAGGCCGACATCGGCGGGATGGTCGCGCATCAGCAGAAGAACGAACAACATGGCGGCGGCGATGACGGCGACCGACAGCGTCAGCGCGGTGCGCCAGCCATAGGCCTCGGTCAGCGCGGCAAGCAGCGGCAGGAAGACGAGCTGGCCGGTCGCTGTGCTCGCCGTCATCAGGCCGACGACGAGGCCCCGGCGCTTCGAGAACCAGCGGGTGGCGACGGTCGCGCCCAGAACCAGCGCCGTCATGCCGGTGCCGACCCCGATCACCACGCCCCAGAGCAGCAGAAGCTGCCAGACCTCGGTCATGAAGAAGGAGACGACGATGCCGCTCATGATGAGGACGAGTGCGGTCGTCACGACCTGGCGGATGCCGAAATGATTCATGAAGGCGGCGGCGAAGGGACCGAGTAGCCCGAAGAGCACGAGGCGCACGGCCATGGCGGAGGAAATCTCGGCGATATCCCAGCCGAACTCCTCGTGCAGGGGCAGGATCATGACGCCCGCCGAGCCCATGGCCCCGGCGGTCGCCAGCATGGTGAGGAAGGTGGTCGCGGCAACCACCCAGCCGTAATGGAGGTTCCGGTCGGCCATCCATCTGGCGAGGTTTGCGGAGAACATGGTCGAAGTCCCTTTCCTGATCGCCGCCGGTGCGGTCGGGTTTGGAGCATCTGCTCAAAAATACGGGCAGATACCCATTTCCTGTCGAAAAAATCAGAGCGCGGCAAGAAGCTGCCGCAACTGCTCGGCGCCGCCCGGCCCGAGCCGCGATTCGATATCGGCCTGAACGCCGTCCCATAGCGGTGCCCCTGCCCCGAGGATTGCGCGTCCCTCGTCGGTCACGGCCAGCGTCGCCTCGCGCTGGTCCTTGCCGGGCCGGATCGCCACCAGCCCCATGCGCTCCAGCACCTTGGCGTTGCGCCCTACCGTCGAGCGGTCGAGTTCGACGCGCATGCCCAGATCGGTCAGCGATACAGGCGCCATGCGGTCGATGTTCCTGAGCAGGCTGAACTGCGCGATGTTCACGCCAAGCGGCGCCAGCGCCTCGTCGTAATAGGACGAGACCCGGCGCGAGGCCTTGCGCAACACGATGCAGTGACACATGTCCTTGGTCATTTCTCGGGTATATACCCACAATCATATCCGCACAAGACGAAAGGCGCATCGCACGGGGATGCGCGATGCCATCTTCGATGCCTCGGAAAAGGCGGCCGGATCAGGCCTTCTTCATCCAGCGCCCGTCACCGTTCTGCTGCCAGTAGGTTAGCTGGTGCCCCTCGCCTTTCAGGCGCTTCCAGTGCTCGCGCGCGGTTTCCACCTCGCTCTGGTCGTAGCCGTCGAACATGAAGATGACGCGCTCATAGGCGTCGAGCGGCGGCGGCGGCGCGCCGGCGACGAGGAAGCGGACGGTGGCGGCGTTCGGGTTGTCGGGCGTTGCCGTCAGCAGCACCGGCTGCTCTTCGGGAAATGCCTGCTCGTCGGTGCCGTGCGGCAGGAAGCTGTCCTCGCGGAAGGTCCACAGATGCGTGTCGAGCGCATCGCGGCGCTCGGCATCGCCCGCCTGCACGACGACGCGCCAGCCGCGCTCCAGACTCTTGTCGAGCAGCGGCGGCAGCGCGTCTTCGAGTTTGGATTCCGTCAGGTGATAGAAGAGGACTTCGCTCACCTCTCCCTCACCCTTCGTAATGGGCGCGCACGAGTTCGTCGAGCAGGCGCACGCCGAAGCCGGAGGCCCAGGACTGGTTGATCTCGTCGGTCGGCGAACCCATGGCGGTGCCGGCGATATCGAGGTGCGCCCAGGGCGTGTCCTTGACGAAGCGCTGGAGGAACTGCGCGGCGGTGATCGAGCCGGCATAGCGGCCGCCGGTGTTCTTCATGTCGGCGAACTTGCTGTCGATCATCTTGTCGTATTCGCGGCCGAGCGGCATGCGCCAAAGGCGCTCGTTCGTCGAAAGGCCCGCGGCGGTGAGGCGCGCGGCGAGCGTGTCGTCGTTGGAGAACAGGCCGGCATGGTGGCTGCCGAGCGCCACCATGATCGCGCCGGTCAGCGTCGCGAGGTTCACCATGAATTGCGGCTTGAAGGTCTCGTTGCAGTACCAGAGCGCATCGCAGAGCACGAGGCGGCCTTCGGCATCGGTATTGATGACCTCGATGGTCTGGCCGGACATCGACTTGACGATATCGCCGGGGCGCTGGGCATTGCCGTCGGGCATGTTTTCCACGAGGCCGAGGATGCCGACGACATTGGCCTTGGCCTTGCGGGCCGCGAGCGTGTGCATGAGGCCGATGACGGCGGCCGCGCCGCCCATGTCGCCCTTCATGTCCTCCATGCCGGCGGCCGGCTTGATGGAAATGCCGCCGGTGTCGAAGACGACGCCCTTGCCGATGAAGGCAACCGGCCGGTCCTTCTCCTTGCCGCCCTTCCAGTGCATGACCGCGAG
Source organism: Shinella zoogloeoides (assembly GCF_033705735.1). NCBI lineage: Bacteria > Pseudomonadati > Pseudomonadota > Alphaproteobacteria > Hyphomicrobiales > Rhizobiaceae > Shinella > Shinella zoogloeoides. The sequence continues at coordinate 754,774 of NZ_CP131130.1, read as the reverse complement.
GCGTGGCGGGCGAACGGAGCCCTGCGCAACGCCGAGCAGGGCGGCCATGCCGAGCTTCTTCATTTCGCGCTCGGTGAGGATGTCCACCTCGACGCCGAGCTTCTCCAGCGCCTTGGCCTTGTCGGCGAATTCGACGGGGCCGAGCACGTTGGCCGGCTCGTTGACGAGGTTGCGCGCGAGGATGACGCCTTCGGCAACGGCTTCGGAGACGTCGTTCGCCTTCTTCGCCGCACCGGCCTCGGCGGTGACGATCGTCACCTTGACGGCCTTGCCGTTCTTCGCCTCGTCGTCCTCGCTCTTCTTCGTCTTGTAGAGATCGAAGCTGTAGGCGCCGAGTTGCAGGCCGAGCACGAAGTCGGCGGCGTTCTTCCCCGTCACCGAGACGCCGGGGGCATCGAGATGGATCGCCACCTTCTCGGCGCGGCCGATCCTGCCGGCAGCGGCCCCGCCCAGCTTCAGCCAGTCATGCGCAACGAGCTTTTCCGCCTCGCCGAGGCCGAGCACGAGGATGCGGTCGACCGATGCGCCATGCGGCGCGAGAACATCGAGGCTCTTCAGCGCCTTGCCGGTGAATTTCGCAACCCCGGCCGCGCGAGCCACGGCGCCAGCCGGATCGACCTCGCCGATCGCCGCGGGCTCGCCGCCGGCGACCTGCAGAAGGATCGCGAGGTCACCCGCCCCGCGCGCCGTCTTTGCGAAACCGATGTCGAATTTGAAAGCCATGATTCACTCCGATATGGCCTTGCGGCCTTTTATTTCAGCCGCGCGGGCCACCGGAGCTTTCCGCGAATCGCGGGAAGCTCCATCTTTCGTTTCTGCCGTTCCGCGTGCAAAACCACCTTGCGCTTCTGCCGGAACGGCTCCAGTCGCATCAATTCCTTGTCGCTTTTGCGGCGCTTGGCAAGACGCGCCCGCTTGTTTAGAGATCGTTAAGCATGCTTGTTCGCCAGAAATTTTCCATCCGGGCGGACACTCTTCGCTATGGCGTCAGCCTCAAGAAAGCTTATATGCCCATTTGCAGTTCCGTTGACGGGCGCCTTGGGCGTGGACCGGAACCGCTTGTCGGACGTGCGGACTGAAAGATGAAACTGATCGAGCGCTATATCCTGCGGCGGGCGTCGCTCATGTTCGTCGCCACGCTCCTGCCCCTGCTCGGCATCGTCTGGGTCACGCAGGCGTTGACCAGCATCAACCTCGTCACCGACAGCGGCCAGTCGATCTTCGCCTTCGTGAAGCTCGCGACGCTGATCCTGCCGTCCGTCATTCCGATCATCCTGCCCTTCGCGCTCGTCATCGGCGTTTCGCAGACGCTGACCGTGATGAACGGCGATTCGGAACTGACGGTGCTGAATGCGGCGGGTGCCTCACGCGTCACGATCATCCGGCCGATCATGATCCTCGCCGTGGCGATGAGCTTCGTCTCCTTCGCCGTCGACAATTTCGTCGAGCCCTATTCGCGCATGGCCGTTCGCAAGATGATCGCGACGGCCCATGCCGACATGCTCTCCGCGGTCGTGCAGGAAAACACCTTCCGCAAGATCACCGACGGCCTCTATGTACAGGTTGCCGAACGGCGCAACGGCGGCGTCCTGCGCGGCATCTTCGTTGCCGATACGCGCGATCCGCGCTTCGAGATGGTCTATTACGCCCGCGAGGGCGCCGTGGACGAGAAGAGCTCGGCACTGGTGATGAAGGACGGCGAGGTGCACCGCAAGCTGCCGGACGGCAACGTCTCGGTCATCCGATTCGAATCCTATGCCTTCGACCTTGCCGACCTTACCCAGAGCGCCGGGCAGGCCAATATAAGGCCGAAGGACCGGGACCTGCCCTATCTTCTCGACCCCGACCCGGAAGACCCCTATTTCAAGCGCAATCCGGGCGCTTTCACCGCCGAGCTGCACCGCCGCTTCTCCGAGTGGTTGCTGCCCGCGGTCTTCGGCCTGATCGCGCTCGTCGTCAGCGGCGACGCGCGCTCACACCGTGAAGCGCGCATCCATCCTATGGTCACCGCGCTGCTGACGGCACTCTTCATTCGCTGGGCGAGTTTCTATGCATCGAACAATGCCGAGAACTCGATCGCCTTCACCGTGATCATGTATCTCATACCGCTCGTCACCGGGGGGCTCGCGATCCGCTATCTCGCGCGCAACAAGAGCCTGGAGATTCCGGCCACGCTCGGCGAACGGCTGGCGGCGTTGCGCGCAAGGCTGCTTTCGCGGTTCATCAGCCCGGGTACGCCCTCCGTCGGCGGGGGCACCAGCTCATGATTCGCACGCTCGGCCTCTATTTCTTCCGCCGCTACATCACCACCACGGTGTGGTTCCTGCTCGGCGTCTTCTCGCTGGTCTTCATCATCGATTTCAGCGAGATGTCGAACCGCGCCGGCGCGCTGCCGCATTATACGGTCTCGATCGGCCTCCTCGTCACGGCGCTGCGCATCCCGACGATCCTCATGCAGACGGTGCCCTTCGTCGCGCTGTTTTCCGGCATGGCCGCGCTGATCTCGCTCAACCGCCGTTACGAACTGGTCGTGACGCGCGCGGCGGGCATTTCCGTCTGGCAGTTCCTGCGTCCCTTCATCGTCGGCGCCTTCCTGTTCGGCCTTGCCGCCGTGCTGGTGCTCAATCCGCTTGCCGCCTGGGGCAACAGGAAGTCGCAGGAGCTCGAAGCCTCCTGGGGCGCGACCAATGCACGGGCCGAAAACACCGTTCCATGGCTGCGCCAGATCTACGGCAAGGACCAGGCGATCATCGGCGCCAAGGCGATGCTCGACGGCGGCACGCGTCTTCTCAACGTCTCCGTCATCCACTTCGACCAGGCCGGCGGGATCGTCCTCAGGCAGGACGCCGACTCGGCCACTTTGGAAGATGGTTACTGGCTTCTTAAGAACGTCCGCGAGACTCGCATCGGCGAATTGCCGGTTCGTCTCGACGAGGTACAGCTTCGTACCAACCTGAAACGGGAATTCGTCCAAGAGAGCCTGGAGAAACCTGAAAACATTGCGTTTTTCGAGCTGGGACGAAAGATCGAGGCCGCCAGATCCTTCGGCTTCCCGACCTATGCGATGCAAACGCAACTCCACTCGATGCTTTCGCTGCCGCTTCTCCTGGTTGCGATGACGCTGATCGCGGCCTGTGTATCGTTAAAATTTAGTCGGTTTAACCAATCGCGTGCGGTGATTCTGGGTGGAATCCTGTCAGGCTTCATGCTTTATGTCGTCACCGTGCTTGTGAAGGCATTCGGAAGCAGCGGTGTTGTTCCTCCGTTCGTTGCGGCCTGGCTCCCAGTGGTCGTCGCAATGTCCTTGGGCGCGACGATTCTTCTGCATCAGGAGGACGGCTAGTGGCGGCAGGCGACCGCAAAAAGAATCGGTGGTTGAAAGCCGCCCTGCTTGCAGGTGCGGCCACGTGCGCCCTCATGCCCGTCTTCTCCCTGCCCGCATATGCCCAGTCGCCCGATATCGGGACGATGGAGCCGAAGATTCCCGAAGGCAGCAAGCTGGTTCTCGCTGCCAACGAACTCGTCTACAACAGGGACAACGAGACGGTTGTCGCCCGCGGCGCCGTACAGATCAATTACGGCGGCTACCATCTCGTCGCCCGCGAGGTCGAATACGACCAGAAGACGGGCCGGCTGAAAGCCCGCGGCAATATCGAACTGATCGAACCGACCGGCAATCGCCTCTATGGCGAGGAGATGGACCTTTCGGACGATTTCGCCAACGGCTTCGTCAACGCGCTGCGCGTCGAGACCACCGACCTCACCAAGATGGCGGCCACCAGCGGCGAACGCGTCAACGACGAGGAGATGATCCTCAACCACGCCGTCTATACCGCCTGTACGCCCTGCGCCACCGACCCGACGCATCGCGGCGTCTGGGAGGTCAAGGCCGAGCGCATCGTGCAGAACGGCCGCACCAAAACGATCCGCCTCGAGCGCGCCCGCTTCGAGATGTTCGGCAAGCCGATCGCCTATATTCCGGTGCTCGAGGTGCCGGACCATACCGTCAAACGCAAGACCGGCTTCCTCTTCCCGAAGTTCCAGTATGCGCAGAAGCTCGGCTTCGGCGTGACGACCCCCTACTATATCGCGATCGCCCCCGACATGGACGCGACGCTGTCACCGACCGTCCTCACCAATCAGGGCTTCCTGATGGAGGCGGAATTCCGCAAGCGCTTCCATAATGGCCTGATAACGCTGCGCGCCGCCGGCATCCGGCAGCTGAACTCGGACGTCTTCACGGCCAATACGAGCGACCGCCTGGAAGACGGCTTCCGCGGCATGGTCGCCTCCACGGGTGAATTCAAGATCAATCCGCGCTGGGCGTTCGGCTGGAACGTGATGGCGCAGACCGACAACAACTTCTCGCGCACCTACGAAATAGGCGGTCTGAAGGACAAGACATACGTCAACCAGGGCTATCTGTCGGGCCTTGGCCGCCGCAACAGCTTCGACCTGCGCGCTTTCTATTTCGATGTCCAGGACGCCGATCCGAACGACGAAGACGAGCGCCGCCAGGCGATCGCCCAGACGCTGGACCACGAGTATATCGTGCCGCAGTCCGTGCTCGGTGGCGAACTCAGCGTGACGACGAACATCACGAACATCGACCGCGATCTCGCCGATACCTATACGACGCTCGGCGGGGTGGATCGCTTCCGAGGCCTCGAAGGCGGCATGACCCGCCTGACGAGCGAAGTGGAATGGAAGCGCCAGTTCGTGGTTCCGGGCGGCCTTGTTCTCACGCCTTTGCTGGCAGCGCGCGGCGATATCCATCGCCTCGATATGCGTTCGCCAGCGGGCTATGCTGGAAACTACGAGTCAGACAGCAGTGCCACCCGTTCGATGCTGACGGCAGGACTGGAAGCACGCTACCCGATCCTCGCGACGACGGATTACAGTACCCATCTCTTCGAGCCGATCGCGCAGATCTATGCACGCCCCAACGAAGACCTTGCCGGCAGGCTGCCGAACGAGGATTCCCAGAGCTTCGTCTTCGACGCCACGAACCTCTTCGAACGGGACAAGTTCTCGGGCTTCGACCGGATCGAGGGCGGCACCCGGGCCAATATCGGCCTGCGCTACACCGGCACGTTCGACAATGGCGTGCTCCTGCGCAGCATCATCGGCCAGTCCTTCCAGCTCGGCGGCGTGAATTCCTTCGCAACGCCGGACCTCGTCAATGCCGGCGCGAATTCCGGCCTTGAAACGGACAGCTCGGATTATGTCGGCATGGCGGGCTTCGACCTGCCGAACGGCATCTCCTTCTCCACCAGCGCACGTCTCGACAAGGACGATTTCTCGCTTCGCCGCTCGGATACCGCCCTGCGTTACGACGGCGTCAAGGTCGCGACGGAATTCGTCTATACGCGCATTGCAGGGCAGCCGGACTACGGTCTGGAAAACAGCGCGAGCGAACTCCAGAGCAAGGCCGTCTTCAAGTTCCACGATTACTGGTCCGTCTTCGGCTCGCTGACTTACGACATCGGCAACCATGTCATCTCACGCGACGGGATCGGCATTTCCTACGACGACCGGGATACCGTCTTCTCGCTCTTCTATGAGCGTGAGCGGGACAAGTACGACAACACGGCGAACGACTGGTCGATCGGCGCGCGCCTGATGTTCCGTACCCTCGGTGACATCCGGGTGGGGGATTCCACGCTCACCGGCTTCGAATAGCGTTCGCTTGCCGCTCTTGTCATCGTTTGGCCGTATGTATTATGCATCCGGGACAATAGACCGTTGCCGTCATGCGCTTTCGTGGCGTGGACCGGCGGGCGAAATGGATTAGGATAGAGGGACTGGCATGATGGGCAGACAATCTCTGGTGCGTTCCATGATGGTGGGCGCTGCGCTTGCAGCGGCTGTGACGATCGCTGTCCCGATGGGTTCCGCCGAGGCCGCCACCTCGGTCGTCGCCGTCGTCAACAACACGCCGATCACCTCCGGGGATCTTGAACGCCGCGTCAACTTCCTGAAGCTGCAGCACGCGAAGGGCAACCTTCGCAGCAAGGCCCGCGAGGAACTCATCGAGGAAGCGCTGAAGCGCGGAGAGGTCCTGCGTGCGGGCGCCTCCGTCAGCACCTCGGAAGTGGACGCCGCCTATGCGCGCTTTGCCTCCTCGAACAAGATGTCGCCCGACCAGCTCGGCAAGATCCTGAACCAGGCCGGGGTCGGACCGGAGCATTTCAAGCAGTTCATCGCCGTCCAGATGAGCTGGCCGCGCGTGGTCAATGCCCGCTTCGGCGGTTCGACCAACGGCAAGACGCTTGCCGAGCGCATGCAGGAGAACGGCGGCAAGAAGCCCGTGACGACGGAATATTTCCTCAAGCAGGTGATTTTCGTCGTACCTGAAAAGCGCCGCAACGCGATCCTCGGCAAGCGCAAGGCGGAGGCGGAAGCCTCCCGCTCGAAATTCCCCGGCTGCGACCAGGCGAAGGCTTTTGCCGCGACGATGCATGACGTGTCGATCCGCGATCTCGGCCGCGTCCTCGCACCCCAGATGCCGGACGATTGGAAGCCGCTGATCGAGAAGACGACCGGCCAGACGACCGGCACGCGCGTCACCGAACGCGGCGTCGAATATCTGGCGATCTGCAAGAAGCGGGAAGTCAACGACGACGTCGCCGCCGAGATGGTCTTCCGCGCGGAGGACATCGCCAATTCCAAGGGCAACAACGAGAACGACGAGAACAGCAAGAAGTACATCGCCGAACTGCGCAAGAAGGCGACGATCACCGAACGCTGATCCGGCGCTCCTGCGGGACGCTTCTCGAACCCGCAAGGGCATCATTCGATGCCCTTGTCTTATCTCTCCATGCATTCCGGCGGCAATCGCTGCGCACCATGCCGGAAGCGCTTTCGCGGCGGGGGCCCATGACGCAGACCAACACACCTCCGCTGACGCTCACCATGGGCGATCCCGCCGGCATCGGGCCGGACATCACCCTCGCCCTTTGGGCCGCCCGTGAGCGGCTCTCGCTTCCAGCCTTCCTGTTCATCGGCGATGCCAAGGTGCTGCGTGAGCGGGCCGTCCTGCTCGGCCTCGACGTCACCATCGCCGCGGCGGAGCCGGAAACGGCAGCTGCCGTCTTCCCCAAAGCCATTCCCGTTCTTGCCCGCGACTGCCGGGCGCCCGTCGTTCCCGGCGCCCCGGATGCCGGCAACGCCGCGGCCATAACGGGCTCGATCGAGACCGCCGTCCATCTTACCATGGCGGGGCGAACCTCCGCCGTCGTGACGAACCCGATCGCCAAGGCGGTTCTCTACGATGCCGGCTTCGGCTTTCCGGGCCATACCGAGTTCCTTGCCGATCTTGCCGCGAGGGCAACCGGCCGGGAGGCTCTCCTCCCCGTCATGCTCCTGGCAGGCCCGAAGCTGCGCGCCGTTCCCGTCACGATCCATATTCCGCTGAAGGACGTCCCCACCGCCCTCACCGAGGACCTCATCGTCGAGACGGCGACGATCACCGCGCGTGACCTTCGCCACCGCTTCGGCATCGAGCGCCCGCGCCTCGCGATTGCCGGCCTCAACCCCCATGCCGGCGAAGGCGGCGCGCTGGGGCTGGAGGACGACGCCATTGTGCGCCCCGCGGTCGAACGGCTGAAGACCGCCGGCATCGACGCCGTCGGCCCGCTGCCGGCCGATACGATGTTCCACGATGCCGCCCGCGCCACCTATGACGTGGCGCTCTGCATGTATCACGACCAGGCGCTGATCCCCGCCAAGGCACTCGGCTTCGACGATTCGGTCAACGCGACGCTGGGTCTGCCCTTCATCCGCACCTCGCCGGACCATGGCACGGCCTTCCCGCTGGCCGGCAGGGGCGTCGCGAGGCCCGACAGCCTGCTCGCCGCGCTCCGGCTGGCGAATACACTTGCCGCGCATGAGCGTGCAGCAGGGGAGACGGCATGATGGCGGCACTCGACGGACTTCCGCCGCTGCGCGACGTCATCCAGCGGCATGGGCTCGATGCGAAGAAGGCGCTCGGGCAGAACTTCCTGCTCGACCTGAACCTCACCCAGAAGATCGCCCGCACTGCCGGCCCCATCGAGAACCATACGGTGATCGAGGTCGGTCCCGGCCCCGGTGGCCTGACGCGCGCCATTCTCGCGCTCGGCGCGAAACGCGTCATCGCCATCGAGCGCGATGCGCGCTGCCTGCCGGCGCTGGCGGAAATCTCCGAGCACTATCCCGGCCGCCTGACGGTGATCGAGGGCGATGCGCTGAAGACGGATTTCGAGGCGCTGGCGCCCGGCGAGCCGGTGCGCATCATTGCCAACCTGCCCTACAATGTCGGCACGCAGCTGCTCGTCAACTGGCTGCTGCCGAAGCGCTGGCCGCCGTTCTGGGAGTCGCTGACGCTGATGTTCCAGCGCGAGGTGGGCCTGCGCATCGTCGCCGAAGAGAACGACGACCATTACGGCCGGCTCGGTGTGCTCTGCGGATGGCGCACCGATGCCCGCATGGCCTTCGACGTGCCGCCGCAGGCCTTCACGCCGCCGCCGAAGGTAACGTCCTCCGTCGTGCATCTGGAGCCGAACGCCAATCCCCTGCCCTGCGATGTCGCGGCTTTGGAGCGCGTCACCCATGCGGCCTTCGGCCAGCGCCGCAAGATGCTGCGGCAGAGCGTCAAGTCGCTTGGGGGCGAAGCGCTGCTGGCAAAGGCGGAGATCGATCCGCAGCGGCGGGCGGAGACGCTGAGCGTGGAAGAGTTCGTGCGGCTGGCGAACGCGCTCTGAGGCATGGGCGTGGCCCCTCATCCGGCCTGCCGGCCACCTTCTCCCCGCAAGCGGGGAGAAGGGAATATGCCGCACTGGTTTCCCGGATCTTTGACGCCCCGTGGGACAAGTCCCCTCTCCCCGCTTGCGGGGAGAGGGTTAGGGTGAGGGGCTATCCCGAAATGGGAACCGTGCGATCGGCACTGACCCGTTAGAGAACCGGCTTTTCCGTCACCAGATTCGTCACGAAATCGAAGAGCCCGTGCCGCCGGTCGCGGCGCAGGCGCTCGGCTTTCACGATGCTCTGCACGGCATCGAAGGCGACGGAGAGGTCGTCGTTGAGGATGACGTAGTCATATTCGCGCCAATGCTCGATCTCGGCGCGGGAATTGGCGAGGCGGGTCTGGATGACCTCTTCCGTGTCCTCCGCGCGGCGGTGCAGGCGCGATTGCAGCTCGGTCATCGACGGCGGCAGGATGAAGATCGAGACGACGTCGGCCGGCATCTTCTCCTGAAGCTGCTGGGCGCCCTGCCAGTCGATGTCGAAGAGCATGTCCCGGCCGGCGGACATCGCCTCTTCCACCGGCTCGCGCGGCGTGCCGTAGAAATTGCCGTGCACCTCGGCCCATTCGAGCAGAGAATCAGAGTCGCGGCGAAGTTCGAATTCACGCTTGGAAATGAAGTGATAGTGCCGGCCGGCGATCTCGCTGGCGCGGCGCTGGCGCGTCGTCACGCTGACCGACAGGCTGAGGCCGGGATCGGCCTCCAGCAGGTTGCGCGCGATGGTCGACTTGCCCGCGCCCGACGGCGAGGAGATGACGAGCATGAGCCCGCGGCGCTCGATATGGATCTCTTTCGACGGTTCGGCCATGGCCTACTCCAAATTCTGGACCTGTTCCCTGAACTGGTCGATGACCACCTTCAGCTCGATGCCTGCAGCCGTTACAGCAGCAGCGTTCGACTTGGAACAGATCGTATTCGATTCCCGGTTAAATTCCTGTGCGAGAAAATCGAGCTTGCGGCCGATGGGGCCGCCTGCGGCGATGAGTTCGCGCGCGGCCGCAACATGGGCCTTCAGCCGGTCGATCTCCTCACGCAGGTCCGCCTTGGTGGCGAGCAGCGCCGCTTCCTGGTGCAGCCGGTCTCGGTCGAGCGCGCTCGCGCCCTGCAGCAGCATGGCGACCTGCCCGGCCAGCCGCTCGGCGATTGCCGTCACGCTACGCGAAGGGTCGGCCTCGACCACCTCCGTCAATGCCTCGATGCGGGCGACCTGGCCGAGCAGGATGCCGGAGAGCGCGCTTCCTTCCTTGCGCCGCATGTCGGCAAGACGGCGGACCGCCTCGACAAAGCCCTCCCGGATGTCGCCATCCCGCGCCGCGCGCTCGTCCTCGCTCTCCTCCGCCTCGCGGAAGTCCACGATGCCGCGGACGGAGAGCAGCGTATCGAGCTTGATCGGAGCGGGATCGATGGTGCCGGCAAGCTGGTCGCGCAGGGCAAGGACGGCGGCCAGCGCGCCCTGGTTCACGACGGCCTCGATATCCGCTTCGCTGACGCTGGTGGCAAGGCCGACCTGCAGATTGCCGCGCGAGAAGGCTTCGCCGGCAAGGCGCCGCACATCCGCTTCCAGCGCCTCGAAGCCGGGCGGCAGGCGCAGGCGCATGTCGAGCCCCTTGCCGTTCACCGAACGCAGTTCCCACGCCCAGCGGGTGCGTCCGCTGGTTCCCTCGACCCGCGCAAAGCCGGTCATCGATTGCAATGTCATGTCAGCCTCCAGTGGCGGCCCGCCCGGGCGGACCTGCCGGATACGCGCAGCGTGCCCGGTATTGGATATCCAAAGTGAAACAGTTTCCCGGCCTTGAAAACCGGCAAGCGGGCGGAAGCGGCAGCGATCCACATCAAAGGTGGCGCAGATACGAAGAGGCCCCGGAAAACCGGGGCCTTTTGCGAAATCCCGCCCTTACTGGGCGGTGGTCGTGCCCTGCGTTTCCTTGGCGGCGTCGGCCGCCTTCTCCGCTTCCAGCTTACGCCAGCGCCGGACATTCTGGTTGTGCTCGTCCAGCGTCTCGGCGAAGACATGGCCGCCGGTGCCGTCGGCGACGAAGTAGAGGTCTGCGGTGCGCGAGGGATTGGCGACGGCTTCCAGCGCCGCGCGGCCGGGATTGGCGATCGGCGTCGGCGGCAGGCCCTTGATGATATAGGTGTTGAACGGCGTCTTCTTCTCGAGGTCCGACTGGAAGATCGGGCGGTCGGCGGGCTTACCCTCGCCGCCGAACATGCCGTAGATGATCGTCGGGTCCGACTGCAGGCGCATGCCCTTTTCGAGACGGTTGAGGAACACCGAGGCCACGCGCGAGCGCTCGTCGGCCCGGCCGGTTTCCTTCTCGACGATGGAGGCGAGCGTGACGAATTCCTCACGGGTGGTGATCGGCAGATTGTCGTCGCGGCGCTGCCAGATCTGGTCGATCAGCGCCTTCTGCGCATCGAGCATCTGGTGCAGGATATCGGCGCGCTTCGTGCCGCGCGAGAACTTGTAGGTGTCCGTCATCAGCGAGCCTTCCGGCGGCAGCTCGGCCGGCAGGTCGCCTTCCAGCACCGGATCCTCGGTGAGGCGCTTGAACACCTGCTTGACCGTCAGGCCTTCCGGCACGGAGACGCTGTAGAGGATCGACTTGCCGGATTTCAGCAGCTCGACGATCTCGCGCATGGAGGCGCCGGCCTTGATCTCGTATTCACCGGCCTTCAGCGTCTCGCCGTCGAGATAGACGCGCGAGAGCACGCGGAAGACGCGGCTGTCGCTGATGATGTTGTTGCGTTCGAGATTGGCGGCGATCTCGTTGGTGCCGGCGCCGCCGCGAACGATGAAGTTCGTGTTGGCGGTCAGGGGACCGGCTTCCTCATAGCTCTTGATGCCGTAATAGAAGATGCCGACGCCGATGAGCGTGGCGAAGACGACCACGGTCATGACGAAATTCAGAAAGATGACGACCTGGCTGCGCGCCTTGCGCGACCGGCGGCGGCTCGGCGGTTCGGGCACCTGCTCGGGGCGCAGGGCCTCATTGGCGGACTTCGGAATGATGCGGGGCTGGCCGGAGGCCTCGCCGCGTCCGAATTGCGTCTCGCCGGAATCGTTCGTGTCGCTCACGGACTGTCCTCATGGGTTCGGGCATTGCTCGACGTCTTCCAGCAGAGCAATGCGGCAAAAGCGGGATCAAGCCGCTCTTCTCATTCGGTTGTGCGGGCGCGCCGGGACGACATGGCGTCCCGGACGGGATCAGGCGTCGTAGCGCTTGAGAACCAGCGATGCGTTCGTTCCGCCGAAGCCGAACGAATTGGACAGCGCCACGTTGATCTCGCGCTTGCGGGCCTTGTGGGGCACCAGGTCGATCGCCGTCTCGACGTCAGGATTGTCGAGGTTGAGCGTCGGCGGCGCGATATTGTCACGGATCGCCAGCGCCGTGAAGATCGCCTCGACGGCACCGGCGGCACCCAGAAGGTGGCCGATGGCGGACTTGGTGGACGACATGGAGATACGGGAGGCCGCATCGCCGACGAGCCGTTCCACCGCGCCGAGCTCGATCGTGTCGGCCATGGTGGAGGTGCCGTGCGCGTTGATATAGTCGACTTCGCTGGCCGGAATGCCGGCGCGCTTCAGCGCCATGGTCATGCAGCGGAAGGCGCCGTCGCCGTCCTCGGACGGTGCGGTGATGTGGAATGCGTCGCCCGAAAGGCCGTAGCCGACGACCTCGGCATAGATCTTCGCGCCGCGCGCCTTGGCGTGCTCCAGCTCTTCGAGAACGACGATGCCGGCGCCCTCGCCCATGACGAAACCGTCGCGATCGCGGTCATAGGGACGCGAAGCGGCGGTCGGATCGTCGTTGCGGGCGGTGGACAGCGCCTTGCAGGCGGCAAAGCCGGCGAGCGAGATGCGGCAGATCGGCGATTCGGCGCCGCCGGCCACCATGACGTCGGCATCGCCGAGCGCGATCAGGCGGCTGGCATCGCCGATGGCGTGCGCGCCGGTCGAACAGGCCGTGACGACGGAATGGTTCGGGCCGCGCAGCTTGTGCTTGATCGAGACCTGGCCGGAGGCGAGGTTGATCAGGCGGCCGGGAATGAAGAAGGGCGAGATGCGGCGCGGGCCCTTGTCGCGCAGCGTGTAGCCGGCCTCGACGATGCCCTCGAGGCCGCCGATGCCGGAGCCGATGAGCACGCCGGTCGCGATCTGGTCCTCGTCGGTCTTCGGATGCCAGCCGGCATCTTCGAGCGCCATGTCGGCGGCTGCGACGGCATAGGTGATGAACGGATCGACCTTGCGCTGTTCCTTGGGTTCCATCCACTGGTCGGCATTGTAGGTGCCGTCGGAACCGTCGCCGAGCGGGATGGAGCAGGCGATCTTCGCGGGAAGGTCCTCGACCTCGAAGGCGGTTACCCTGGCGGCGGCGCTGCGGCCCTCCAGAAGCCGGCTCCAGGTCACTTCGGTGCCACAGCCAAGCGGGGATACCATGCCGGTACCCGTGATAACGACACGCCTCATCGTCCGTGATCCACCCTTATATTCTTATAATCCATTGCCTCGTGGAGAGGTGCGGCCTCCCGGACGGAGACCGGGACGGGCCGCCGCAGGGCGGCCCGTCGGCAGTCAGATCAGGCCTGGGCCTTCTCGATGAACTTGACGGCGTCGCCGACCGTCAGGATCGAGTCAGCGGCATCGTCCGGGATCTCGACGCCGAATTCTTCTTCGAACGCCATGACCAGTTCGACGGTGTCGAGCGAGTCCGCGCCAAGATCATCGATGAAGCTTGCGCCTTCGCTGACCTTATCGGCGTCAACACCCAGATGATCAATGACAATTTTCTTTACGCGTTCTGCGATATCGCTCATGTCGGATTCCTCGACCTTTGTTTTTGATCGGCGCCTTTCACGGCACCGGACACTCAACACGCCCGATGTGCCTCAAGAACACATCCGGCAAACCCTTCAACCGGCAATGCGGGATCGACGATCCTTTTGCGTATCGCCCGATCGCTCAGGCTTTTGCCGGTCGACTGCTGGCAGTCATGGCCCGATTAACACGGTTTATGCCTGCCGCAAAGTGTGAAAATAGCCGGTGCGCCAGCGGTCAACATGCAATTTATGCTGTTTCGCCGGGCGCTTGGGCCAGCTTCAGATCATCGCCATGCCGCCGTTCACGTGCAGCGTCTGGCCCGTCATGTAGGACGCTTCCGAGGAAGCGAGGTAAGCGACGGCTGACGCGACTTCCGCGCCGGTGCCCATGCGCTTCATCGGGATCGCCCCCATGATCGCTTCCTTCTGCTTGTCGTTCAGCTTGCCCGTCATCGCGCTTTCGATGAAGCCCGGCGCCACGCAGTTGACGGTGACGTTGCGGGTCGCGATCTCCTGGGCCAGCGACTTGGTGAAGCCGATCATGCCGGCCTTGGAGGCGCAGTAGTTCGCCTGGCCCGGATTGCCGGTGACGCCGACGACCGAGGTGATGTTGATGATGCGGCCGTAGCGGCGGCGCATCATCGGATGGGTCAGCTCGCGCGTCAGGCGGAAGACGGCCGTCAGGTTCACTTCGAGGACGGCATCCCAGTCCTCGTCGCTCATGCGCACGAAGAGGCCGTCCTTGGTGATGCCGGCATTGTTGACGAGAATGTCGACGCCGCCGAGCTCGGCTTCCGCCTTCTCGCCGAGCGCCTTGACCTCGGCGCGGTCGGAAAGGTTGGCCGGGAAGATGTGGACGCGTTCGCCGAGATCGTTGGCGAGGGTTTCCAGCTTCTCGACGCGGGTGCCGTGCAGGCCGACGATGGCGCCCTGGGCGTGGAGGACGCGGGCGATCTCCTCGCCGATGCCGCCGGATGCGCCGGTAACGAGAGCCTTGCGGCCGGTAAGATCAAGCATGGTTCCGTTCCTTTAAAGAGAGATCAGCCGATGAGCGCTGCGAGCGCGCTGTCGATATCGGCGGGAGTGTTGATGGCGATGCCGGTGACGGACTTGTCGATGCGGCGCGCGAGGCCGGTCAGCACCTTGCCGGAGCCGACTTCGTAGAGCGTCGTCACGTCATTCTTTCCGAACCATTCGACCGTCTCGCGCCAGCGAACCTGGCCGGTGACCTGCTCGACGAGGAGCCTGACGATTTCCTCAGGGTCGCTCACCGGCGCGGCGCGGACATTGGCGATGACCGGCACGACGGGGGCCTTGGCCGTCACAGCGGCGAGCGCCTCGCGCATGGCATCGGCGGCGGGCGCCATCAGGGCGGAGTGGAAGGGGGCGGAGACAGAGAGCATCAGCGCGCGCTTGGCGCCCTTCTCCGTCGCGAGCCGGGCCGCGACCTCGACGGCCGGCTTGGAGCCGGAGATGACGAGCTGGCCGCCGCCATTGTCGTTGGCGATCTGGCAGGCGCCGCCGGTGGAGGCTTCCTTGCAGATGGCTTCGACGTCGGACTGCTCAAGGCCGATGATCGCGGCCATGGCGCCCTCGCCGACCGGAACGGCCGACTGCATGGCGTTGCCGCGGATGCGCAGCAGGCGCGCGGTATCGGCCAGCGAGAAGGTGCCGGCGGCACAGAGCGCCGAATATTCGCCGAGCGAGTGGCCGGCGACATAGGAGACCTGATCCTTCAGCGACAGGCCGCGCGCTTCCAGCACGCGCATGACAGCGATGGAGACGGCCATCAGCGCCGGCTGCGCATTGGCGGTCAGCGTCAGCGTTTCCTCGGGCCCTTCGAACATGATGGTGGAAAGCTTCTGGCCGAGGGCCTCGTCGACTTCCGCGAAAACGGCGCGCGCCTCGGGGAAGGCGTCGGCGAGATCCTTGCCCATGCCGACGGCCTGGCTGCCCTGGCCGGGGAAGGTGAATGCTACGCTCATAGGGGTTTCTCCCGTCTCATGTTTCCTTTTCCATTCACATTCCGGCCCCGCAAGTCAAGGCATGGCGCCCGGGCGGCCCCGCTCCAACCCGGCTTTCCGGGGCGCTTCACACAGGGAATCGCGCCTTTCAGGCTTGCGCTTCGCCATGAGCTGCCTACATTCGCGCCGTTTCCACCAAAGGATTTTCCCTCCCATGAAATACAATCCGCTCGGCCGGACCGGCATCAGCGTGTCGGAAATCTGCCTCGGCACGATGACCTGGGGCTCGCAGAACAGCGAACAGGACGCCGTGGACCAGCTCGATTATGCTTTTTCGCAGGGCGTCAACTTCATCGATACCGCCGAACTCTACCCGACCACGCCGCTTTCCCCCGAAACCTATGGCGACACGGAACGCTTCATCGGCAACTGGATGAAGGCGCGCGGCAACCGCGACAGGATCGTGCTTGCCTCCAAGGTCGCCGGCCCCGGCCGTCCCTATATCCGCGGCGGCGCGCCGATGAGCCGTGCGGGCATTCTCGAAGCGATCGACAACAGCCTCTCGCGCCTGAAGACCGACTATCTCGATCTCTACCAGCTCCATTGGCCGAACCGCGGCCACTACCATTTCCGCAACGCCTGGAGCTATGAGCCCTCGAAGCAGGACCGCGCGAAAGTCGCCGCCGAGCTTCTCGAAATCCTCGAAACGGCCGGCGAACTCGTCAAGGCCGGCAAGGTGCGGGCGCTCGGCCTTTCCAACGATACGGCCTGGGGCACGATGCAGCTCCTGAAGCTCGCGGAGGAAAAGGGCCTGCCGCGCGTCGCCTCGATCCAGAACGAATACAATCTCCTCTACCGGGCCTACGATCTCGACCTTGCGGAGGTTTCGCATCACGAGGAGATCGGGCTGCTCGCCTATTCGCCGCTCGCCGCCGGCCTTCTCACCGGCAAGTATCTCGACGGCGCGCGGCCGGAAGGCTCGCGCCTGACGAAGAACGGCGATCTCGGCGGCCGCTACCAGCCGCTGCAGGAGCCGGCGGTGCGCGCCTATGTGGAGCTTGCACGGGAGCACGGGCTCGATCCCGCCCAGATGGCCCTCGCCTTCTGCCTGACGCGGCCCTTCACGGCCTCCGTCATCATCGGCGCGACGACCATGGAACAGTTGAAGGCGGATATCGGGGCGAAGGACGTGGCGCTCTCCGCCGAGGTGATGAACGGCATCCGCCGCATCCACCGGCTCTATCCCGCGCCGATGTAGGAAAGCTGGGCGGCCGATCCCCGGCCGCCCAGATTGGCGTCAATGGATGGGCTTGGGCTCCTGCGTTTCCGGCAGCAGCCAGTTCAGGAAGACCGCGCAGAGGCCACCGGTCGCAACGCCCGATTCCAGCACGCTCTTTACGAAATTCGGCATGTGCGAGACGAATTCCGGCACCTGCGACACGCCGAGGCCGAGCGCCAGAGAAATCGAGATGATCAGCAGCGCGCGACGGTCGAGCTGGAGACCGGCGAGGATGTTGATGCCCGAGGCGGCGACCGCACCGAACATAACGATGACCGCGCCGCCCAGAACCGGCTCAGGCACCGCCTGGATGACGCCGGCGATCGTCGGGAACAGGCCGAGCAGCACCAGCACGCCGGCGATATAGACGCCGACATGGCGGCTGGCGACGCCGGTGAGCTGGATGATGCCGTTGTTCTGCGCGAAGACCGAGCTCGGGAAGGTGTTGAAGATGCCGGCGAGAAGCGAGTTCGCGCCGTTGACGAGCACGCCGCCCTTCACGCGCTCCATCCACACCGGGCCCTCGACGGGCTCGCGGGAGATCTTGCTGGTGGCGGTGATGTCGCCGATGGCCTCGAGCGAGGTCACGAGATAGATGACGACCATGGGTGCAAAGAGCGTCCAGGAGAAATCGATCCCGAAATGCAGCGGCGTCGGCACTTCGAACCAGGCGGCCTGGTGGACGCCCGCGAAATCGAGGCGGCCGACGGCGGCGGCAAGCGCGTAGCCAGCGCCGAGCGCAATGATGATGGCGGCGCTGCGCACCCAGACGACCGGGATACGGTTCAGCACGATGATCAGGCCCAGCACCGTGCCCGACAGGAGCAGGTTCTCGCCATTGGCAAAGGTGCCCGACTGCATGGCGCCGAAACCGCCGCCCATGCTGATGAGGCCGACCTTGATGAGCGTAAGGCCGATCATCAGCACGACGATGCCGGTGACGAGCGGGGTGATTAGCTTCTTGACGAAGGGCAGGACGCGCGAAAGCCCCATCTCGATGAAGGAGCCGGCGATGACCACGCCGAAGATCGCGGCCATGACGGCCTCGACGGGCGTGCCCTGCTTGACCATGAGCACGCCGCCGGCGATCAGCGGGCCGACGAAGTTGAAGCTGGTGCCCTGGACGATCAGCAGGCCCGCGCCGAGCGGACCGAAGCGGCGGCACTGCACGAAGGTCGCGATGCCGGAGATGACCAGCGACATCGAGACGATCATGTTGGTGTCGCGCGCGGAAACGCCGAGGGCCTGACAGATCAGGAGACCGGGCGTGACGATCGGCACGATGATGGCGAGCAGGTGCTGGATGGCGGCGAGCAGCGCGATCGCCGGCTTCGGCTTGTCCTCCAGCGCGAAGACCAGGTCGTCCGCCGGCGTCGACGGCACTTCGGGATGGGTATAGGCGTTCATCGTCTGCCCCCCATGAAATGTCCGATTACATTGCGCATATGCGCGCAGGACCGTGCCGCGGCACGGTAATGGTGGGTCGCCATGGCTTCTCCTCCCGGCGTGATGGGGTTTTCCGAAGCCTCCACTTCGGGCTGGAGAAGCTAACCGAGTTCGCCGCGAAGAACCCCATCCGGAAACCTGAAAGAGTTTCGTGCGGTCCGAGGGGTAATGCGCAAAAAGAAACCCGCCGTTTCCGGCGGGTTTCTCATGCCCCATACAGGCGACCTCAGGGCGTGGTGGTGGTATTGGCACCACCGCCCTGGGCCGGCTGGCTGTTCAGCGGCTGGGTGCCGGTTTCCGCGCCACCCGTTGCGCCGCCGGTCGCCGTGCCGCCCGCCGGGGCGCTTTCCTGCGTCCCGATGGCCGAGGTGTTGGCGTTCGTATCGACGCCGCCACCCGGTGTTCCGCTGCCGACGAAATAGAATATGCCCACGGCGACGAGGACAGCGATGATCACCGCCACGGCCCAGCCGCCGGTTCCGCTGCCGCGGTTGGTTGTATTGACCACCGTCGGGCCGCTCTCTTCCGGGGGACGATTGACAAGGTTGGGATCCTGCATGTCTGTCACTCCATCTGGTTGGGTCGGGCTGAACAACGCGCCACGTCCGTTTTTGTTCCCCCGGCCGTCGCAGAACGGGACAGCGCGCCTGCAGGCCTTGCATTCCCGCGAAAAATGCGTATAAGCGCGCTGTTCAAAACACCCGGGTCACCGGCTGGTGGCTGAACGGAGGGCCGGCATATCGCAAGATCTGCCGTTTGGGGCCAAGGGCTCCGGCCTCCCGTGTCTCCGCTCTCGACCGTCTGGATGATACGCTTTTCTTGCTTCGGGCTATACGCCCCTGAGAACTGTCGTTGAGGCTTGGCGCCGGTTTCGGGTGTAGTTTAACGCAAGAAAGGCAAAGCCAAATGGCTCTTTACGAACATGTATTCCTGGCCCGCCAGGACGTGTCCGCCCAGCAGGTCGACGCTCTCGTCGAACAGTACAAGGGCGTGATCGAAGCACACGGCGGCAAGGTCGGCCGTGTCGAGAACTGGGGCCTCAAGTCCCTCACCTACCGCATCAAGAAGAACCGCAAGGCCCACTACGCCCTGATGGACATCGATGCCCCGGCCGCCGCCATCCACGAGATGGAACGCCAGATGCGCATCAACGAAGACGTTCTTCGCTACATGACCATCGCCGTCGAAGCCCACGAAGAAGGCCCGTCCGCGATGATGCAGAAGCGCGACCGCGACGACCGTCCGCGCCGCGATGGCGACGACCGCGGCCCGCGCCGTGACTTCGGCGACCGTCCGCGCCGCGACTTCGGCGACCGCCCGCCGCGCCGCGACGGCGACCGTCCGGCCCGCGAAGCGTAATCGAAGCAGAAGGAGACTAAGACAATGGCTGATATTTCTTCCGCTCCGGCACGCCGTCCGTTCCACCGCCGCCGCAAGACCTGCCCCTTCTCGGGCGCCAACGCTCCGAAGATCGACTACAAGGACGTCCGTCTTCTGTCGCGTTACATCTCCGAGCGCGGCAAGATCGTTCCGTCCCGCATCACGGCCGTTTCCCAGAAGAAGCAGCGCGAACTCGCCAAGGCGATCAAGCGCGCCCGCTTCCTCGGCCTGCTGCCCTACGTCGTAGCGTAATCATGCTTTCCTCCCGGCCGGCCTTCGCCGCGCCGGGAGAGACGATACCGGGGAAGACGGCCCAGCCGCCTTCCCCAGTCCCTTCCGCGATGGGCGCGGATCGGAACCGCCGGCCTCGGCCCTCAACGGGCAAGGCCAAATCCCATGTTGGGGAGCCGGTCCTTTCGGGCACTCCTCTAACTGTCTGACCGGACAGGACAGCGACGTGAAGAACCTGACGCCAGCCTCGATTGCGACCGGCCTCGTTGCCGGTGTGACCGCCGCTCTGCTTTCGCTGAGCGCGAATGCGCAGTCGTCGCTCGCCATCGTGCTCTATGCCGCGTCCGCCCTTCCCATCCTGATCGCCGGCCTCGGCTGGGGCAATGCCAGCGCCTTCATCGCCGTCGTCGCCGGCGGCGTGACCGCCTCCGCGCTGGTCTCCTCGCATTTCGCCGCGCTGATCGTCATCATCACGCTCATTCCGGCCGGCTGGCTCAGCAACCTTGCGAACCTCGCCCGCCCCGCCTCCGAACTCGGCGGCCCGGAAGACGCGCTTGCCTGGTATCCGCTTTCCAACATCCTCGCCCATCTCGCCGTGATGGTGACGCTCGGCATGATCGCCGTCGGCGCGATCGTCGGCTACGACAGCGAGATGGCCGGCAAGCTGGTCGACATCGTCATCGAGACGCTGAAGGCGCAGGAACCGCTCTACAATCCGGACGCTGCCGCCGTCGCGCAGATGAAGTCGATCTTCGCGCTGGCGCTGCCGCTGGTGCAGGGCGCGCTGTGGGTGTTCCTGCTCTTTGCCGCCTATTATGTCGCAAGCTTCATCGTTCGCCTTTCCGGCAAGGGCCTGCGCCCGCGCGAGGACATGCCCTCGACGCTGCGCATGCACCGCAATGCGATCTTCCTCTTCCTCGCCGGCCTCGTCCTGTCCTTCGTGGGCGGCGTTCCGGCGATCATCGGCGCGCTCGTCTGCGGCACCTTCGGGGCCGGCTTCGTGCTCGCCGGCTTCGCGAGCCTGCATTTCAGGACGCGCGGCAAGCCGTGGCGGCTGATTGCCCTGTGGTTCGCCTATATCTCGGTATTGCTCTTCACGATACCGGTCTTCGCCATCCTGATCCTCGGCCTGATGGACACGCGGCGCGCCATAGCGCTGACGCCCACCAGCCCGGCGGGCCAGAAAAACCAGAATACCTGAACTCAAGAAAGGAACTCGAAATGGACGTCATTCTCCTCGAACGCATCGCCAAGCTCGGCCAGATGGGCGAGACCGTAAAGGTCCGCGACGGCTTTGCCCGCAACTACCTGCTGCCGCTCGGCAAGGCGCTGCGCGCCAACGAAGCCAACAAGAAGCGCTTCGAAGCCGAGCGTTCGACGCTCGAAGCCCGCAACCTCGAGCGCAAGTCGGAAGCCCAGAAGGTTGCCGAACAGCTCGACGGCAAGTCCTTCGTCATGGTCCGCTCCGCCGGCGAAACCGGCCAGCTCTACGGTTCGGTCGCTGCCCGTGACATCATCGAAGCCCTCTCCGCCGAAGGCTTCAACATCGGCCGCAACCAGGTCGAGCTCAACACCCCGATCAAGGCGATCGGCCTGCACAAGGTCGTCCTGCACCTGCACGCCGAAGTCGAGATCGCCATCGAGCTCAACGTCGCCCGTTCGGCCGACGAAGCCGAGCGCCAGGCCAAGGGCGAAAGCCTCACCTCGGCCGACGCCATCTACGGCGTCGACGAAGACGCCCTGAAGCCGGAAGACTTCTTCGATCCGGAAGCCGACCAGGACGGCGACGAAGAATAATCAGCGAATGAGCCGGCTTCCGCCGGCTCATTTGTTTCGAGCGGATACGCTTTTCCGACGGGCCGGCATTGCCGGCCCGTCTTATTTGCAAAGAGGCAAAAAAATACGGGTTGAAATCCCGTCTTTTCCATCAATATTTATATTCCGTTAGACTGGATTGGCGGTCGGGCCGCTCCCCAGGCCGGTTTCCGACCAGACCCGTTCCGCCAGATATTTTAAGCGTGACGGAGTTTAGCGAATGAAATTCATTGTACAGGCTCTCGTTTCCCGCCTTATCGAGACCGGAAACCTGACGATCACATACCCCGACGGAACCAGCCAGACCTATGGCGACGGCACCGGCAATCCCGTCCACATGCGCATCAATACCAGGAAGGCCCTCTGGGGGCTCGGCATCGATCCCGCCTATTACCTCGGCCATTGTTACGGCACGGGGGAGATCGATCTTCTCCAGGGCGACATGTACGGGCTGCTCAAGGCGGTCTTCACCGGCAATCCGGACTTCAAGTATTACGACACCGGCTGGAACCGCTTCCTGGAGCGCTTCCGCTACCTCTTCCGCTGGGCGCGGGAGAAGAACAGCATCGTGCGCTCGCGCAAGAACGTGCAGCACCATTACGATCTCACCGGCGCGCTCTACGACCTCTTCCTCGATCAGGACCGGCAATATTCCTGCGCCTATTTCGAGCGGCCGGACCAGACGCTGGATGATGCGCAACTCGCCAAGAAGCGCCACATCTCCGCCAAGCTCAACATCAACCGGCCGGGACAGAACGTGCTCGACATCGGCTGCGGCTGGGGCGGCATGGCGCTCTATCTCGCCCGCCAGGTCGGCGCGAAGGTCACGGGCGTCACGCTCTCCGACGAGCAACATGCCATCGCCGTCAAGCGCGCGAGCGACGCTGGCCTTTCCGACGAGGTGAAGTTCCTGCTGCAGGACTATCGCAACACGGAAGGGCCCTTCGACCGCATCGTCTCCGTCGGCATGTTCGAGCATGTCGGCCGGCCGAACTACCTCACCTTCTTCAGGAAGAGCGCCTCGCTCCTCAAGCGCGACGGGGTGATGCTGCTGCACACGATCGGCCGCACGGACCAGCCGACCGCCAACAACCCGTTCATCGAGAAGTACATCTTCCCCGGCGGCTATATCCCCGCGCTTTCCGAGGTGATGCAGGCGGTAGAGAAGAGCGGGCTTGCCGTGACGGATGTCGAGATCCTGCGGCTGCACTATGCCGAAACGCTGCGGCACTGGCGCGAGCGTTTCATGGCGCGGCGCGAGGAGGCCAAGGCGATCTACGACGAGAAGTTCTGCCGCATCTGGGAGTTCTATCTCGCCGCCTCGGAAAGCGCGTTCCGCTGGCAGAACCTCGTGGTCTTCCAGCTCCAGCTCGCGCATGACCAGCAGGCCGTGCCGCTGACCCGCGAATATATCGGGCGCGGCGAGGATTGCCTGAAGGCGCATGAGGCAAACCCGAAGGGCGAGCGCCGCGGCGCCCGGCAGTTTCCGCAGGAGGCATCGTTGTAGATTCGCCCCAGTCAAACCGGAAGGTGGCGGGCCCGGAAGATTCCGGCTTGCCGCCTTTGGCGCGCCTGTGGAAAAGTCTAACACCGGGCCTAAAGGACGCGGCAGGCGCGCATGCGGCCGGAACCGCTTGACCCTCGGGCGCAAAGGACCCAAACCACGGGGCTTCAGGCAACAGGGACGGGAGATTCGGGACGATGAACGATGCCGTGCGCAAGTTGAGCGGGGCCGGTCGCGAAGCACCGGAGGCGCATCACCGCGAGGCGCCGAACAACGTCGAGGCGGAACAGGCGCTGCTCGGCGCGATCCTCGTCAACAACGACGCCTATTATCGCGTCTCGGACTTCCTCAAGCCGATCCATTTCCACGAGCCCCTGCACCGCAAGATCTACGAGCTTGCCGGCGACACGATCCGCATGGGCAAGATCGCGACAACGATCACGCTGAAGACCCATCTTCCGGCGGACGGCAAGGTCGGCGACCTGACGATCCCGCAATATCTCGCCCGTCTTGCCGCCGAGGCCGTGACGATCATCAACGCGGAAGACTATGGCCGGGCGATCTATGACCTGGCGCTGCGCCGCTCGCTGATCACCATCGGCGAAGACATGGTCAACATCGCCTATGACGCGCCGCTCGACATGCCGCCGCAGAACCAGATCGAGGACGCCGAGCGCCGCCTCTTCGAGCTGGCCGAGACCGGCCGCTACGACGGCGGCTTCCAGTCGTTCAACGACGCGGTGGCGCAGGCGATCGACATGGCCGGCCAGGCCTTCGAGCGCGACGGCTCGCTCTCGGGCATTTCCACCGGCATCCACTCGCTCGACGGCCGCATGGGCGGCCTGCAGCGCTCGGACCTTATCGTGCTTGCCGGTCGTCCCGGCATGGGCAAGACCTCGCTTGCCACCAACATCGCCTACAATATCGCCGCCTCCTATGAGCCGGAAGTGCAGGCGGACGGCTCGTTCAAGGCGAGGAACGGCGGCGTCGTCGGCTTCTACTCGCTGGAAATGTCCTCCGAACAGCTCGCCACCCGTATCATTTCGGAACAGACGGAAGTCTCCTCCTCGAAGATCCGCCGCGGCGACATTTCCGAGGCCGATTTCGAAAAGCTCGTCGCCTGCTCGCAGATGATGCAGAAGGTGCCGCTCTATATCGACCAGACGGGCGGCATCTCGATTGCCCAGCTTTCCGCCCGCGCCCGCCGCCTGAAGCGCCAGCGCGGCCTCGATTGCCTCGTGGTGGACTATATCCAGCTCATGACCGGCTCGGGAAAATCCAGCGACAATCGCGTGCAGGAGATCACCCAGATCACCACAGGCCTGAAGGCGCTCGGCAAGGAGCTGAATGTTCCGATCATCGCCCTCTCCCAGCTCTCCCGTCAGGTGGAGAGCCGCGAGGACAAGCGCCCGCAGCTCTCCGACCTTCGCGAATCGGGCTCCATCGAGCAGGACGCCGACGTGGTGCTCTTCGTGTTTCGCGAGGAATACTATGTGAAGAACCTCGAGCCGCGCGACGAGTTCGACCCGAAATACGAGGAATGGAAGATGAAGTTCGAAGCGGTGAAGGGCACCGCGGACGTCATCATCGCCAAGCAGCGTCACGGCCCCACCGGCACGGTGAAGCTCGCCTTCCAGTCGGAATACACCCGCTTCACCGATCTCGCCGATCCGTCCTTCACCCAGTACGAGCACTGAGGGAAATCGTGAGGCCTTCGCCGCCTCACTTCTTCTGAAAGGCCGGCGCCTTGCAATAGTCCGCGACGATGGCCAGGGCGCGTTTGCCGCGCGCCTTCTGGTCCGCGTCCGTCATCGGCAGGTCGAGGCGGTCGGCGCAGGTCTCGTCCGCGGCGGTACTGTCTCCGGAAAGCGACATCCGGCTCGAACAGTAGAGCCCCTCGCCCGTCAGCACGACCTGCTCGGCCCCCGGAGCATCGAGGGGAAGCGGGTTGGTCTCCGCGATCATGTCGTCGACCGAGGCATAGGCCGTGACGGCGGTGACGCGACCGAGATCGACGAGGCCGAGGGTCAGCGTCGCCCATTTGTCGGGAAACTGCAGGGCGGAGATCGTCCGCGCCCGGCAGGGCGCGCCGGAGACTTCAAGCCGCGTCACGAGCCGCGGCGCATCGGGATTTTCGACGATCGAGTAATAGACATCGGCGCCCTTGTCGCGCTCGGGTTCCGCGCCGTCCTGGGCAAGGCCGAGCAGCACGGCATGCGCCTCGCGCATTTCAGCGTCGGTCGGCGGGGGCGCCGCGGCGACCGACGCCGGAAAGGCAAAGGTGATCGCCCCCAAGGTCGTTGCCACTCTGCGCCACATGCTGTTTCCCCTTTTGGTGGCGCACCATAAAGAGCGCCTTTTGCACCGGCAATGGCGCGCTCCGGCATATTGCCGCCATGGTCAACAGGCTGTATTCAGAACCATGAGCCCACACCATTCCCACGCGCGTTCCACCCTGCCCGTCGCCGGTGAGGATCATGCCCGCCTGACGATCGACCTTTCGGCGCTCGCCGATAACTGGCGCGCCATGGCGCGGCGCTCCGGCGCGGCGCGCACGGCGGCCGTGCTGAAGGCTGATGGCTACGGCATCGGGCTGGAGCATGCCGGCCGGACCTTCCATCACGCCGGCGCCCGCGACTTCTTCGTCGCCACTCCGGCGGAGGGCGCGACGCTGCGCGCCATCCTGCCGGATGTCCGCATCTACGTCCTCTCCGGCATGTGGGCCGGCTCGGAACGCCTCTTCTTCGAATTCGACCTCGTGCCCGTCATCGTCTCGGAAGAACAGCTCGTCGTCTTCATGGCGGCGGTTTCCGAAGGGCGTGACCATCCTTGCGTGCTGCATGTCGATACCGGCATGAACCGGCTCGGCCTTCGGGTCGAGGACGCGCTGGCGCTGGCGGGCGACGCCGCGCGGCCGGCGAGCTTCGCGCCGATCATGCTGCTGAGCCACCTTGCCTGCGCCGACGAGCCAGCCCATCCGCTCAACCGCCAGCAGCTGCAAAGGTTCCGCAGCGTCGTCGCGGCCTTCGACGACATCGACGCCAGCCTTGCCAATTCGGCGGGCATCTTCCTCGGCGAGGACTATCACTTCACCCTCACCCGCCCCGGCATCGCGCTCTATGGCGGCAGCGCCGTCAACGGCGTCGACAACCCGATGAAACCGGTCGTCACCGCCGAGGCGCGCATCCTCCAGGTGCGCGAGGCGAAGGCCGGCGAGAGCGTCAGCTACGGCGCGACGCCGCTTGCCCGCGACAGCCGCATCGCCATCGCCGCCATCGGCTATGCGGATGGCTACATGCGCACGCTCGGCGCCGGCGTTCCGCTGCGCGCGGCCGGCATTCCCGGAGCGAACGGCGTGCTGCACGGGCGCACCGTGCCGCTGATCGGCCGCGTCACCATGGACCTCACCCATTTCGACGTCACCGACCTGCCGCCCGGCAGCGTACGGGCCGGCGACTTCATCGAGCTCTTCGGCCGCGCCATGCCGATCCAGGACGTCGCGCGCGCCGCGGGTACCGTCGACTACGAGCTCCTCACCAGCCTCGGCAACCGCTACGAACGACGCTACGAGACGGTGAAAAAATAGGACACGTTCCTGTTTTGTGCTATGGGCTTGCTGGCGATTCCAACGTCAGCACCAGAAGCGAGATCCGATGGCGAAAGCCCGCACCCAATTCGTCTGCCAGAACTGCGGCACCGCGCATTCCCGCTGGGTCGGAAAATGCGAGGGCTGCGGCGAATGGAACACCGTGGTCGAGGAAGACCCGATGGGCGGCATCGGCGCCGGCCCCGGCAAGGTGCCGAAGAAGGGCCGCCCCGTCGCGCTCACCACGCTTTCCGGCGAGACGGAGGAGGCGCCGCGCATCCACACCGGCATCGCGGAACTCGACCGGGCGACCGGCGGCGGCTTCGTGCGCGGCTCGGCGGTGCTGATCGGCGGCGATCCCGGCATCGGCAAGTCGACGTTGCTGATGCAGTCGGCCGCCGCCCTCTCCCGGCAGGGACACCGCATCATCTATGTCTCCGGGGAAGAGGCCGTCGCGCAGGTGCGCCTTCGCGCCCAGCGCCTGCATGCGCACGAGACGGACGTGCTGCTCGCCGCCGAGACCAATGTGGAGGACATCCTCGCCACCGTCGGCGAGGGCAAGCGGCCGGACCTCGTCATCATCGATTCGATCCAGACGCTGTGGAGCGACACGGCCGAGGCCGCGCCCGGCACGGTGACGCAGGTGAGGACCGGCGTGCAGGCGATGATCCGCTTCGCCAAGCAGACGGGCGCCGCTATGGTCCTCGTCGGCCATGTCACCAAGGAAGGCCAGATCGCCGGTCCCCGCGTCGTCGAGCACATGGTCGACGCGGTGCTCTATTTCGAGGGCGACCGTGGCCACCACTACCGCATCCTGCGCACGGTGAAGAACCGCTTCGGCCCGACCGACGAGATCGGCGTCTTCGAAATGTCCGACCGGGGGCTGCGCGAAGTCTCCAACCCGTCCGAACTCTTCCTCGGCGAGCGCAATGCCAAATCGCCGGGTGCGGCCGTCTTCGCCGGCATGGAGGGCACGCGGCCGGTGCTGGTCGAGGTGCAGGCGCTGGTCGCGCCCACCTCGCTCGGCACGCCGCGCCGGGCCGTCGTCGGCTGGGATTCGGCGCGACTCTCGATGATCCTTGCAGTGCTGGAGGCCCATTGCGGCGTCAGGCTCGGCCAGCACGACGTTTATCTCAACGTCGCCGGCGGCTACCGCATCTCGGAACCGGCGGCGGACCTTGCCGTCGCCTCGGCGCTGGTTTCCTCGCTCGCCGGACTTGCCCTTCCCGCCGATTGCGTCTATTTCGGCGAAGTCAGCCTGTCGGGCGCCATTCGTCCGGTTGCGCACACCGCCCAGCGCCTTAAAGAAGCCGAAAAGCTGGGTTTTTCGCAGGCCGTGCTGCCCGCCGGTTCCGCCGATCTGCCCAAGGGGGCCGGTGGCCGCTGGAGCGAGATCGAAAGCCTGCCGGATCTGGTGGCGCGCATTGCCGGATCGAAGAACGCCCTCAAGCGGGAAGACGAGGACGTCTGACGCCCTCCGGCGAAAGAGAAAGCCCTGTGGGAAACATGGCTTCATATGTGTCGAACCGGGACGGCGACGGCGCCTTCCGCTAAGTTAGCCCCGCACGGGGACATGTAAGCTAGCCCCGCATGGGGCATATAAGTTGGCCCCGCATGGGGGCATGGGGCCCGGCGACATTTCGGGTTTGGAGTAGGACGAACATGCCCATCACAATTCTCGACGGTATCGTCATCGGCGTTGCCCTGTTCTCCGCCGTTCTGGCGATGGTGCGCGGCTTCTCGCGCGAAGTGCTCTCCGTCGCAAGCTGGGTGGGCGCCGCCGCGGCCGCCTACTTCCTCTATCCGGTGCTGGTTCCCTATGCGAAGAACTACACGACGAGCGACACGGTCGCGCTGGCGGGCTCGGCCGGCGCCGTCTTCCTCGTCGCGCTCATCGTGATCTCCTTCATCACCATGCGCATCGCCGACTTCATCATCGACAGCCGCATCGGCGCGCTGGACCGCACGCTCGGCTTCCTGTTCGGCGCGGCCCGCGGCATCCTGCTCGTCGTCGTCGCCATGCTGTTCTTCAATTGGCTGGTCGCGCCGCAGCAGCAGCCGGTCTGGGTCACCACCGCCAAGTCGAAGCCGCTGCTCGACAATCTCGGCTCGCGCCTCGTGGCGCTGCTGCCGGAAGACGCCGACGCGACGATCCTCGACCGCCTGCGCGGCAAGAAGACCGAGGGCGAAGGCGGCGCGGAAGAGCCGGACGGCACGACGGGCGGCGGCACCAGCCCGGCACCCGCCGAAGACACGCCCGCCACGAACGGATAAACACCAGGGGAGCCGCCGCTCGCGAGAATTGATGAAGGCAGGCTCCCCGATTTTTTGGTAGGATAGACAATCGCCACTGACGCTTCCGGGCCTCGGTGGCAAATGCTTTCGGCGATACCCATATGGGCCTCGCCGGGGCGATGAACCACCGAGTACCAGCGCAACCTCCTACGGTCCCGAGCAAAGGCTTGCAGCAATGAGCGATTTTGAGTTCCCCGGCCGCCACGACGACGATCTCGACGGCGATACGCTTCATGAGGAATGCGGCGTCTTCGGCATTCTCGGCCATCCCGAGGCGGCCACGCTGACGGCGCTGGGCCTGCACGCGCTCCAGCATCGCGGCCAGGAAGCGGCGGGCATCGTCTCCTTCGACGGCAAGCAGTTCCACACCGAAAAGCACATGGGTCTCGTGGGCGACCACTATACGAACCCGGTGACGCTGGCCAAGCTCCCCGGCAACATCGCCGTCGGCCACACGCGCTATTCCACCACCGGGGAAGTGGCGCTGCGCAACGTGCAGCCGCTCTTCGCGGAGCTGGAAGTCGGCGGCATCGCCGTCGCCCATAACGGCAACTTCACCAACGGCCTGACGCTGCGCCGGCAGCTCATCGCCGGCGGCGCGATCTGTCAGTCGACATCCGACACGGAAGTCGTGCTGCACCTCATCGCCCGCTCGCGCTACACCAACACCACCGACCGCTTCATCGACGCCATCCGCCAGATGGAAGGCGGTTATTCGATGCTCGGCATCACCCGCACCAAGCTGATCGCCGCACGCGACCCCACCGGCATCCGCCCGCTCGTCATGGGCGAGCTCGACGGCAAGCCGATCTTCGCCTCCGAGACCTGCGCGCTCGACATCATCGGCGCGAAATACATCCGCGACGTGGAGAACGGCGAGATCGTCGTCTGCGAGATCCAGCCGGACGGCTCGATCAGCATCGAGGCGAAGAAGTCGGGCAACGCCCAGCCGGAACGCCTCTGCCTCTTCGAATATGTCTATTTCGCCCGCCCCGATTCCGTCGTCGGCGGCCGCAGCGTCTATGTGGCGCGCAAGAACATGGGCATCAACCTCGCCAAGGAGCACCCGGTCGAGGGCGACGTCGTCGTGCCGGTGCCGGACGGCGGCACGCCAGCGGCACTCGGCTATGCGCAGGAGAGCGGCATTCCGTTCGAATACGGCATCATCCGCAACCATTATGTCGGGCGCACCTTCATCGAGCCGACGCAGCAGATCCGCGCCTTCGGCGTGAAGCTGAAGCATTCGGCCAACCGCGCGATGATCGCCGGCAAGCGCGTCATCCTCGTCGACGATTCGATCGTGCGCGGCACGACGTCGCTGAAGATCGTGCAGATGATCCGCGATGCCGGCGCAAAGGAAGTGCATATCCGCGTCGCCAGCCCGATGATCTTCTATCCGGACTTCTACGGCATCGACACGCCGGATCGCGACAAGCTGCTCGCCAACCAGTACACGGACGTCAAGGCGATGGCGGAGTATATCGGTGCGGATTCGCTTGAGTTCATCTCCATCGACGGCCTCTACCGCGCCGTCGGCGGCGAGGACCGCAACCCGGCCCGTCCGCAGTTCACCGACCATTACTTCACCGGCGACTATCCGACGCGCCTCCTTGACAAGGAAGGCGAGACGATGGGACGGAAGGTCTCGGTTCTGGCAAGCAACGGATAATTGAAGACATCATGAGCATCGACCTGAAGGGCCGCCTCGCGCTGGTCACCGGCGCCTCGCGCGGCATCGGCTATTTCACCGCCCTCGAACTTGCGAAGGCGGGCGCGCATGTCATCGCCTGCGCCCGCACCGTCGGGGGGCTGGAAGAGCTGGACGACGCGATCAAGCAGGCCGGCGGCAGCGCGACGCTGGTGCCCTTCGACCTTGCCGACATGGCGGCCATCGACAAGCTCGGCGGCTCGATCTTCGAGCGCTGGGGCAAGCTCGACATCCTCGTGGCCAATGCCGGCGTGCTCGGCACCATCTCGCCCATCGGCCATGTCGAGGCGAAGGTCTTCGAGAAGGTGATGACCATCAACGTCACAGCGACATGGCGCCTCATCCGCTCGCTCGAGCCGCTGCTGCTGAAGTCGGACGCCGGCCGCGCCGTCATCCTCTCTTCCAGCGCCGCGCACAAGTGCAAGCCCTTCTGGGGGCCCTACTCCGCCTCCAAGGCGGCCGTGGAAGCCCTTGCCCGTACCTGGGCCGGCGAGACGCAGCGCACGGCCCTGCGCATCACCTCGCTCGACCCCGGTGCTACCCGCACCGCCATGCGCGCGCAGGCCGTGCCGGGCGAGGATCCGTCGACGGTGCAGCATCCTTCCGAGGTGGCGAAGGCCATCCTGTCGCTGGTCTCGCCGGGTTTCACCGAGACGGGCAAGCTCTTCGAGATGCGCAAGGGGCGTTTGCTGGATTACCGGCTGCCGGATTGAGGCGAGCACGGGCATAGCCCCTCATCCGCCTGCCGGCACCTCCTCCCCGCAAGCGGGGAGAAGGCTTATGCCGATCCGGCTTCCAGTAACTCGCAACCATGGTGGATGGCAGAGCCGTGCCACGACAATCCTTCTCCCCGCTTGCGGGGAGAGCGACTGTCTTTGTTGTCAAGTGTTTTGCCATGGCCTTTGGTCCCTGATGATGGCGTTGAGCATGGTCAGCAGCTTCCGCATGGTTGCGACGATGGCGACGATCTTCGGCTTGCCGGCCGCCACGAGATGATCGCGGAAGGCCTTGAGCACCGCATTGTGGCGACTGGCCACGAGGGCTGCCATGAACAGCACGGACCGCACGTTGCTCCGGCCTCCGCCGATGAAGCTCCTGCCCTTCCACTTGCCCGATTGCCGCGTCCACGGTGCAAGCCCGGCCAGCGCCGCGATCTGTCGCCGGTCGAGGCTGCCCAGTTCCGGCATATGTGCCAAAAGCGTGCGCGCCACCGCCGGTCCCACGCCCGGCACCGAGGTCAACAGCCTCTCGCGCACCCGCCACAACGGTGATTTGCGGATCCGGTCGTCCATATCGGCATCAAGGCTCTCCAGCTCGCGCCGCAGCGCCGTCAGGACGCGCCGGATGCTCTTGCGGGCGGGCGGGGATGCGGCCATCCGCTCGCGGTTCTCTTCCGCCACCATCATCTGCACGATCTGGCGCCGCCGTGTCACCAGTTCGCCGAAGGCCCGCGCCGCCTCGTCCTTCAAGGGACGTATGTCGGGCTTGGCCGCTTCGACGAAGGCCGCGATCACTGCCGCGTCGATCGGATCGGTCTTGGCATGTTTGCCCAGAGCATTCGCATAGGCGCGAACCTGTGCCGGATTGACGACCACCACGGCAAGCCCCGCCGCCGAAAGCGCCGCCACCGCCACATGCTCGTAGCCGCCCGTCGCCTCCAGCGCCACCAGAGCGGGGCCGTGCGACGACAGCCGGGCTATCAGCGCCTCCACGCCGGCATGATCGTTGCCGACCCGGAAATGTTCACCCGACGGTGCGACATGCACGTCGAGCCAGTCCTTCGATACGTCGATACCGACGACAACCTTGTCCATCCGATCCCATCCTTGCCTAAGCGGGCTTCGCAATGTCGAGCGGCCCTGGCGACTGTTCGGGTTCGATGGAACGGCGGATGGAGACCCGGGCTCTCCCGCGGGCTTGGTGTCCCAAAAGTGCTGCGGGATGCCATCCGCCACCGCAATGCCAAATACACCGGCTTTCGCGGATAAAGGGAAGTTACAAAGGTGCCGGCAGGCGGATGAGGGGCAAACCTACTGCCTACTGCCTACTGCCTACTGCCTATTCTCTACTGCCTACTGCCTACTCCCCGACCACCGTCGTCGCCTCCACCGAAAGCCCCGGCGCGAGATATTTCGCAAGGTCCTGCCCCTCGTCGATGGCGATGCGGACGGGGATGCGCTGGGCGATCTTGGTGAAGTTGCCGGTGGCGTTATCCGGCTTGATGACGCTGAATTCCGAACCGGCGGCCGGCGAGAAGCGCTCGACATGGCCAGTCAGGGTGGCGTGCTTCAGCGCGTCGACGCTGACCTTCACTTTCTGGCCGGGCTTGATATAGGCAAGCTGCGTTTCCTTGAAATTGGCGATGACCCAGGTGTCCTGCGGCACAACGGCCATGAGCTGCGTGCCGGCGGCGACATATTGGCCGAGCTTCACGCCCACCTCGCCGACGGCGCCGTCACGCGGCGCGGTGATGACGGTGTTGGAAAGATCGATCTTGGCAAGCTCGACCGAAGCCTCCGCGCCCGCCACCGCGGCGCGCAGCGAATCGCGGCCGACGATGATCGTCTGGAGGTCCTGCCGGGTGACTTCGAGATTGGCTTCGGCCTGCACGACGGCGGCCTCGGCCTGATCGAACTGGGTGCGGCTCTGCTCGCGGTCGCTCTGGGTGGCGATGCCCTTGTCGGACAGTTCCTCGATGCGGTTCCAGTTCTCCTGCGCGCGGCGCTTTGCGGCGCTGGCGCTGGCGAGCGCCGCATCGCTGGCGCCGATGCGCGCCTTGGCGGCGTTCTCCTGCTGCTCGGAATTGGCGAGCGCCGCCTTCTGGCTGGCGAGCGTCGCCTCGGCCTGCGCCACCTTCTGGCGGTAGATGCGGTCGTCGAGGCGGGCGAGCACGGCACCGGCCTTCACGGGCTCGTAGTCCTTGACCGTGACGTCGGTGACATAGCCGGCGAGCTGCGGGCTGATCAGCGTGACGTAGCCGCGCACATAGGCGTTGTCGGTCGTCTGGACATCGCTGGAGAAGGGCGGCAATTGCCAGGCGTAGAGCACGGCGCCGATGCCGGCGATGCCGAGGAGGATGGCGACGCCGGTCGCCGTGTTGCGGATATATGTCTTCATTGCGGGGTCAACCTTCAACGGCCGCCTGCCCTTCGGGGCGGGCGGCGGCCTCCTTGATGCGGATGTAAAGCCAGTGAATGACGAGCGCGACGGCGGCGCCGACCGCCAGAAGCGCGATGATGAGGAATGCGTCGTTGTGGGCCAGCACGTTGGCCTCGCGCGTCACCTGCTGGCTGAGCAGCGCGACGCCCTCCGCCTTGAGCACGGCGGGGTCGGTGATGATGCGGCCATAGGCGGCGGAAAGCTGCGAGACGCGGGCTGCGACCAGCGGGTCGGCGAGCGTCATCGACTGGGCGAGCATGTTGGAATGGAACTTCTCGCGCAGCGTGATGAAGGAGCCGAACAGCGCCGAGCCGGCCAGCCCTCCGAGGCTCTGCGTCACCAGGAAGACGACGATGAAGCTCAGGATGTATTGCGGGCCCTTGCGCAGCGCCATGGTGAAGCCGGCGGCGATGGCCGGCGGCATGAAGAGGCTGCCGCCGACGGCGATCATCGACTGGCTCAGATACATCTGCCCGGGCCGCGTGAGGTTCGTCGCATGGCTGTCGAGGAAGGCGCCGATGCCGATGAAGAGCAGCGCGGCCATGTGGATGCCGGGCTCCCGCCCGGGCTTGAGAATCGCCGCGCAGGAAAGCCCGCCCGCGACGGTGGCGAGCGCCACGATGCCGTAGAGGCCGGTCAGCTGGTCGTTCTGCAGGCCGATGATCTGGAAGAAATTGCTGGCGACGGCGGTCTGCTCGGCCAGCATCAGCCGGAACAGCACCAGCACCGCGCCGACATGCAGCACCTCGCGGCTGGCGAGCCAGCGCAGGTCGATCAGCGGCTTCTCTCGGTTCAGCTCCAGCACGGCGGCGATGGTGAGCGCGGCGATCATGACCACCAGCAGCTCGCCGAGCCACCGCGCCTCCAGCCACCAATAGATCCGTCCGGTGACGAGCACGACGGCGCCCGAGCCAAAGCCGATGGCGATGAAGATATAGCTGACGATGTCGCGCTTCTCGATGACCTTGGCGCGCGGGATCGGCGTCAGCGGCAGGAGGTAGATCGCCGCGAAGGCGAGCATGGCGAGCGCCAGTTCGAGCTGGAGCAGCGCCCGCACGCCGCCGAGGTCGATCAGTGTCGGCGAGATGAAGCGGGTCAGCGGCGGGGCAAGGCTGATATTGGTGAGCGCCAGCGAAATGCCGACCGTCAGCTTGCGGGCCGGCGGAAAGGCCTCCAGCATATAGAGGAAGCCGAGCGAGGAAAGCGGCGCGGCGGCGATGCCGGCGAAGAAGCGCAGCACGATCGCCGAGCGCAGGTCCGTGATGAAGATATGCAGCGCCGCGACGACGAGGAAGACGGCAATGCCGAGCTCGGCGAAATGGCGCAGGCCATACTGGTTGCGGATCTTGATGAGGGCGATCGACAGCGAGGCGTTGGGCGCCATATAGGCCGCCATCAGCCAGACCGCCTCGGCGCTGGTAGCGCCGAACGGGCCCTGAAGCTGGGGAATATTGGCGGCCACGAGGTTCATGCCGAAGCCCTGCGTGAGGGCCAGCAGCGTCGAGGCGGCCATGTAGGCGGCGGCGCGCGCGGGCAGCATCGGCGGGGGAGCTGGCGGCGGGGCGGCCGGCGGCGCCTCCACCGGCTCCGGTGGCTCGCCCTCCGCGCCGCGATCCCCGTTGTCGGGCGCAGTGCTCATGCGTCGACGCTCTCCCGACAGCTCTTTGCGATGTTCTCGGCCATGGTGGCGAAGACCTTGACGGTGGTGGACATGTCGCCGGCCGGGATGCTCTTCAGCACGTCGGCGCGCAGCGATCTGGCAAGGTCCAGCACCTCCTCGGCCACCTGGGCGCCATAGGGCGTCATGGCGATCTGCTTGGCGCGGCGGTCGCCTTCGACGGCCTGCCGCTCGATGAAGCCCTGCTTTTCCATGCCGTCGAGCAGGCGAACGAGGGTCGGCGTCTCGATATCGAGCTCGTCGGCAAGTTCCCGCTGGTTGAGCTGCACGCCGCGGCCGAGAATGAGCAGCGCGCGGGCGCGCGGCAGCGTCAGCCCCCTCTCCTTCACGCGGGCGTCGAACAGCGCGCGCATCTTGCGCTGGACACGGGAGAGATCGTCGAGGAGGCGTTCGCGCGGATCGGTCGTGCTCATCTTGCCAGTCTCATTGCTAGTCTCAATATTATTAGCTCACTATCTATTTGATAGCTATCTACCCGACCGCCTGGCAAAAATCAAGCCCTGCCCACGGGGTGTGGACAGGGCTTCAAGGGATTCACGCGGATGTGATGGCGGGAGCCGGCTCAGGGGCCGTCGGCCTCCTCGGGGAATTCGCTTGCGCCATGGGTCGAAGGCGTCGTCCAGCCGCCGTACTTGCGCTGCCAGGAGCGGGCGCCGAACGGCAGGGTCGCGAGATAGGCGACGACCGTCACAACCATGGTCTCCCAGGTGAAGCTCATCAGCGTCGCGACATAGATGACGACGAGCAGGATCGCCGGCAGGACGAGATCGCGGCGGATGCGGCTGCCCTCGGACTTGCCGGACCAGACCGGCAGGCGGCTGACCAGAAGGAAGCCGATCAGTACCGTATAGCCGGAGGCGAGGAAGGCGAAGAGCGGGCTCGGCGCGATGCCGAGGAAGCCGAGATAGACGGGCAGCAGCACGAGCATGGCGCCGGCGGGCGCCGGCACGCCGACGAAATATTCCGACTGCCACTTCGCCTTGGTCTCGCGCTCCGCCATGACATTGAAGCGCGCGAGGCGAAGGCCCGCGGCGATGGCGTAGATCAGCGCGGCGATCCAGCCGAAGGAGCGCGCCTGATCGAGAATGAAGACGTAGAGCACAAGCGCGGGCGCCACGCCGAAATTGACGATGTCGGCGAGCGAATCCATCTGCCCGCCGAACTTGGACGTCGCCTTCAGCAGGCGCGCGACGCGGCCATCGATGCCGTCGAGAAAGGCGGCGAGCAGCACCATGCCGACGGCGAGTTCGTAACGGTTCTCGAAGGCGAGCCGGATACCGGTGAGGCCCGCACAGATGGCGAGAACCGTGATGACGTTCGGGATGATGATGCGCAGCGGGATTTCGCGCAGGCGCGGGCCTCTGGCCTCGTCGTTCGGGCCATTGGGCTCATAGGGCGGAAACGGAGTGTCCATCGCTTATCGCTTCGTTGTTGTGAGGCAGTAGCCAGTAGGAAGTAGGAAGATGCCTGATCGAAACCGTACCGGCTATTTCATTGTTCCTACTGCCTATTGGCTAATTCCTATCGCCTATCCTCGACGGCTGATGACCGGACCCTTGGCCGAGCCGAATTCGGCAAGCACCGTCTCCCCGGCGATCGCCGTCTGGCCGACGCTGACGCGCGGCTCGGCGCCGGCCGGCAGGAAGACGTCGAGGCGCGAGCCGAAGCGGATGAGGCCGAAGCGCTCACCGGCCTCCAGGCTGTCGTTCATCGCGGTCCAGCAGAGGATGCGGCGGGCGACGAGGCCGGCGATCTGCACGACGCCGATCCGGCCATGGGCGCTTTCGATGACGAGACCGTTGCGCTCGTTCTCCTGGCTCGCCTTGTCGAGGTCGGCATTGAGGAACTTGCCGGCGCGATAGGCGACCCGCGAGACGCGGCCGCGCATCGGCGCGCGGTTCACATGGCAGTTGAAGACGTTCATGAAGACCGAGATACGCATCATCGGCTGATCGCCGAGCTCCAGCTCGGCCGGCGGCGTCACCATGGCGATGGCCGAGACGCGGCCGTCTGCCGGGGAGATGACGAGGTCGTCGTCCTGCGGCGTCATGCGCTCGGGATCGCGGAAGAAATAGGCGCACCAGGCCGTCAGGATGAAGCCGATCCACATCAGCGGCTCCCAGAGGAGACCGAGAAGCAGCGA
This sequence comes from Shinella zoogloeoides, assembly GCF_033705735.1. Classification (NCBI taxonomy): domain Bacteria; kingdom Pseudomonadati; phylum Pseudomonadota; class Alphaproteobacteria; order Hyphomicrobiales; family Rhizobiaceae; genus Shinella; species Shinella zoogloeoides. Next base: position 716,979 of record NZ_CP131130.1, on the reverse strand, counting down.
CACGACGAAGAAGGCCGCCACGAACTTCCAGCCCTCCCGATGAATCGGCACCAGGGTGCTGCGTATCGTATCGACCAAACTCATCTTCCGACGTCTCCTGATAATTTCACGCCATCGACCTAGCGTGAAAAGCCCGCCGGGGCAATGCGGCGCAGTGGATAGACCCCGGACGCGAGGCCTGGCGTATGTGGTTTCGATGGGAAACCGGGCGGGACACCCCCTCTGCCCTGCCGGGCATCTCCCCCACAAGGGGGGAGATTGGATGGGGCACCGTTTCAAGCCACCATCAGCGTTGCAATTTGAGCAAAGTGCTCGCCTCTTGCCGATCTCCCCCCTTGTGGGGAGATGCCCGGCAGGGCAGAGGGGGGTATCCCGCATTGACAGAGCAGCTGACGGAAGTGGACACTCGTCATCATTGCGGGAGGCAAAGCCATGAGCGCAGAGACGGAAAAGCAATCGCTTCTCAGCGGCGCAGAACCGGTCCTCTACGTGACCGACTTTCCCGCCGCCCTCGCCTTCTACACGCAGAAGCTCGGCTTTGCCGTGGACTTCATCTATGGCGACCCGCCCTTTTACGGCGTCGTGCAGCGGGACCGGGCGCGGCTCTGCCTGCGGCTCGTGGAAGGGCCGGTCTTTGCCGGAGACGTGCGGGAGCGAGAGGAACTGTTGTCGGCATCGATCACGCTCGACAGCGCGACGGCCATCGAGCGGCTCTTTCTCGACTATCAGGCGGCGGGCGTGCCCTTTCACCTGACGCTGACGACGCAGCCGTGGGGCGCGAGGAACGTCATCGTCCGCGATCCGGACGGCAACCTGATCCTCTTTGCAGCCCCCGGCGACTGATCACTCCGCCGCCGGCACGCCGCGCGTGACGATGCCAAGGTCGTCGCTCTCGCGCACCTGCTTCAGTCGCTCCTCGGCCTGCACGGCCTCGCGCTGGCGGTTCCACATCGAGGCATAGAGGCCATCGTCGCGCTGCATCAGCTCGCCATGCGTGCCGCGCTCGGCGATCGCGCCGTCCTTGAGCACGATGATCTCATCGGCCGAGATGACGGTGGAGAGGCGGTGGGCGATGACCAGCGTGGTACGGTTCTTCGAGACCACATCGAGCGCCGCCTGGATTTCCTGCTCGGTGCGGGTGTCGAGCGCCGAGGTCGCCTCGTCGAGGATGAGGATCGGCGGGCTCTTCAGGATCGTGCGGGCGATGGCGACGCGCTGCTTCTCACCGCCGGAGAGCTTCAGGCCGCGCTCGCCGACCATCGCCTTGAAGCCGCCCGGCAGGTGGCGGATGAAGGGGCCGATCTGCGCGGCTTCGGCGGCGGCGGTGACCTCCTCGTCGGAGGCTTCGGGGCGGCCGTAGCGGATGTTGTAGGCGATGGTGTCGTTGAAGAGCACGGTGTCCTGCGGCACCATGCCGATGACCTTGCGCAGGCTCTTCTGCGTGACCTCGCGCACATCCTGACCGTCGATGGTGATCGCCCCCTCCTGCACGTCGTAGAAACGGTAGAGCAGGCGCGAGAGCGTCGACTTGCCGGCACCCGATGGGCCGACGACGGCGACCGTCTTGCCGGCCGGCACGTCGAAGGAGATGCCCTTGAGGATCGGCCGCGCCGGATCGTAGGCGAAATGCACGTCCCTGAAGGAGATCGCGCCGTCCGTGACGGCAAGCGCCGTCGCGCCCGGCCTGTCCTGCACCTCTTCCTCGACCTCCAGCAGATCGAACATCTGCTCGATATCGGTGAGGCCCTGGCGGATCTCGCGGTAGACGAAGCCGATGAAGTTGAGCGGGATGGCGAGCTGGATCAGCATCGCGTTGATGAAGACGAAGTCGCCGACCGTCTGCTCGCCGCGCTGCACGGCAAGCGCGGACATCGCCATCATCACCGCCATGCCGACGCCGAAGATCAGCGCCTGGCCGAAGTTGAGCCAGCCGAGCGAGGTCCAAACCTGGGTGGCGGATTTCTCGTACCGCTCCATGGACTGGTCGAAGCGGCGGGCCTCCATCTCCTCGTTGCCGAAATACTTCACCGTCTCGAAGTTGAGGAGCGAATCGATGGCCTTGGTGTTGGCCTCCGTGTCGCTGTCGTTCATCGCGCGGCGGATGGAAATGCGCCAGTCGCTCGCCCGGACGGTGAACCAGATGTAGAGACAGACCGTGACGGCGGTGACGAGCAGGTATTGCAGGCCATAACCGCGCCAGAAGACGGCGGCTGTCAAAAGGAACTCGATGAAGGTCGGCACGCTATTGAGGATCGTGAAGCGCACGATCGTCTCGATGCCCTTGGTGCCGCGCTCGATGACGCGCGACAGGCCGCCGGTGCGCCGCTCCAGATGGAAGCGCAGCGACAGGCGATGCAGGTGCACGAAGGTGCGGTAGGCGAGCTGGCGCACGGCATATTGCCCGACGCTGGCAAAGAGCGCGTCGCGAAGCTGGTTGAGGCCGGCCTGCACGATGCGCGCGCCGTTATAGGCGAGCACCAGCATGACGGCGCCGAGCAGGAAGGCGGGCAGCAGGCCGACGGCGTCGGGCTTGTTGTTCAGTGCATCCGTCGCCCATTTGAAGAAATAGGGAACGAGCAGCAGCACGATCTTGGAGGCGAGAAGGAAGACCGATGCCCAGACCACGCGCATCTTCAGGTCCGGCCGATCCGAGGGCCACATATAGGGCCAGAGGTTCATCAGCGTCTGGAGGAGATTGCTGTGGTCGGCCGAAACCGTCTTTTTCGTCGTCGTCGCCACGCTGGCCTCCGCCGGACGCCAAACGCCCGCTCTCGTCTTGCTGCCCGTGAAAAGCGTCGTTCGACGCCTTTCAGCCTTCGTCTTCACGCAATCGCGCATGGAATGAAATACGGCGCCCGGTGGGGCGCCGCATAGCGGAGATAGGACCTTGCCGGCCGTTTCGCAACGGCCGGCAGGAAATAACGGCCGTCAATTCCCGCGCATATGCTTGCGGTGCATCTTCTCGGCCTCGGCGTCGGTCTCCATGGTCTTGTCCGGCACGCCGAAGACCTGGCCGGGGATGATGCGGTCCGGGTTGGCGATCTGGTCCTCGTTGGCGAGGTAGATCGTGGTGTAGCGCACGCCCTTGCCGTAGATGCGGCGGGAGATCTGCCACAGCGTATCGCCGCGGCGGATAATGACCGAAGTCTTGCTCTCCTTGAGCGGCGCCTGCTCGACCGTTTCCGGCTCCCCAGCGACAGCCTCGCCGCCCGCGGAGGCCGCGGGCTGGCCGCCCGATGCCGCACCGCTTTCGGTGCCTGCAGCGGTGGAAGCGCCCTCGCCTGCAGCCGCGCCATCGGTTGCCGTAGCACCGTTGGTCGCAGCAGAGCCGTCCGTCGCGGCGGCGGCGCCCTGCGTCGCGGTTGCAACGGCATTGGCCGCGGCGGTCAGCGAGGGCATGCCCTCGAGCGCGACGAGCGCCTGCTGGTAGGCTTCCTTGCCCGCGCCGGCAGGCACGGCGGCAAGGCGGTCGAGCGCGGTCGCGGCCCAGCCCTTCAGCTCCTCGATGGCGGCCTTGACGTCGGCGGCGGTATCGGCCGGCGGCACGAAGCCGGTGAGGCGCATCAGCGCGCTTTCGAGCGCCGTGCGGCCCGTCTGTATCTCCGCCGCCGTGGCATTCCTGCCATCGGCGAAGAGTGCGACGAACTGCTGCTGCAGGGCGGTCGCCTGACCGGCCAGCGCCTCGATGGAGTTGTCCGCGGCGGCCGTCACGTTGCCGGCCGCGTCATGGGCCTTCTCGATCGCCGGGGCGAGCGCATCGGCAACGGCGGTCTCGATCGAGCCGAGCGCCTCGCCGACAGCGGCAGCATCCGGCGGCAACGCATGAAGGCGGGTCAACGCGGAGGCGGCAGCGGCGGAGGCCTTGGCCGCCATCTGGCGGGCCGCCTCCCCTTCCTCCTCGCCGGGCTTGAACTCGGCCAGCGACTTCAGCGCGATCTCCGTCGCGGAGCGGGCCGCCGCCAGTTCCTCGGCACTCGGCACGCGGCCGTCGGCGTAAAGGCCCTTGAGGAGCGCAAGCGCCTTGTCCGCCTCGGTGCGCAGCTTGTCGAAGGTGCCGCCGCCGATGAGGCCGAGGCCCGGGCCGGCATCGGTCGCGGCATTTTCCTGCGCGACCACTGCGACCTGCTCGCCTTCCGGCCGGTCGAACGGAACGGAGGCGCGGAAATCGACCTTGCTGCCGTCGGCATTCATGACATCGGCGCGAACCGTATGGCGGCCGACAGAGAGAACGATCTTGCCATCGATGACATAGCGGCCCGCTTCATCGGCCTTGGCCTCGCCGACGAGCTTGTCGTCGGCATAAATGCGGACCAGTGCGTTCGGCTTGGCCGTCCCGGCGACGAACATACGCTCGCCTTCCAGTTCCACGGCCGAAACGCGCGCCTGCGCCTTCGCGGCGGCATCCGCCGTATCGGCGGCGGGCTGGGTGCCCTCGCCCGTCGGCTGCGCGCTGGCGGCTTCGCCTCCGGTCACGGTCTGCCCGCCGGTGGCCAGCGGCACCTCGCCCGTGGCGGATGCGACTTCGCCGGTCGCCTTCTGCGCGGCTTCCGGCATCGTGATCAGCCGGCTCGCCTCGCCGGGCTTCGAGACCATGGCGAGCAGCTCGCCGCTGCCGTCCTTCGGCACGGAAACAGTCGCGACCTCCTCGGAGGTCTTCGTATCGCCCTTGTCGTCCTTGGTGTTCAGCGTGAGCTGGTAGTCGCCGGCGGCGAGCGGATGGTCGAACACGGCGGCGAAATCGCCCGAGGGACCGATATCGGTCGTGGCGACGACCGTCTCGCCGTTGCGGATCTCCAGCCTGGTGTTCGGCTGGCCGCGGCCGGCGATCACCGTGGAGCCGTCCGGCTCGACACGCAGGAGATCGAAGGCAGGCGTGACCCAGCCGGCCGTGGGATCGGCCGAAGACTCGGCGGGGGTGGCGTCGGCCTTGGCGGTTTCCTGCGTCGCGGCGGCCGTGGCAGTGGCATCGCCGCTGGAAGCCGTGCCGGCCGCGGGCTGCTCACCCGTCGCGCGGGCCTGCTTGCCGTCCGTCGTCCTGGTATCGCCGCCGCCCTCGACCGGCTTTTCGGCAAGCGATGCGACCGGCGTTTGCGCGGGCTTTTCCTTGTTCATGTTGGGCAGCACGAAGAAAACCATGAGCAGCGTTGCCGCCGCCAGCACGATCAAGGCCACCAGGCCGGTCTTGTTCTTCATCATCAACTCTCTCTCTGTCCCGGTTTCCCGGGGCGTCCCCTGCCGAAATTGCTATCGGTTCCCAGTGCCTTGCACAAGGTTTCGGGGGCTTTGGCGGCCTTGCCCCCACGCTTTTTCGGTCAATATCCTTGACGGGCCGCCGGGCGGGTGTCTGAATCGGGGCATGAGTGAGCAAAACATGCCGATTCGATCCGTCTGCGTTTACTGCGGCTCCCAGCCGGGCCGTGATTCTGCCTATGTCACCGCCGGAAGGCTGCTGGGCAAGGCGATGGCGGAAAACCACCTCCAGCTCGTCTATGGCGGCGGGACCAAGGGCATCATGGGAGCCGTCGCCAGCGGCGTACTCTCGCATGGCGGGCGCGTCACCGGCATCATACCGCAATTCCTCGTGGATATGGAGGCCACGCGCCATTCGCTGGGCCAGCTCAGCGAACTGATCGTCACGCCCGACATGCACGAGCGCAAGCACAAGATGTTCGACCGCGCCGACGCCTTCGTCGCCCTGCCGGGCGGCATCGGCACGCTGGAGGAGATCGTCGAGGTGATGACCTGGGCGCAGCTCGGCCGGCACAGGAAGCCGATGGTCTTCGCCAATATCGGCGGCTTCTGGGACCCGATGCTGAAGCTCATCCGCCACATGGCCGACGAGGGCTTCATCCACACCGCCCATCTCGTCCAGCCGCTCGTCATCGACGACCCGGAAGAAATCGTCTCCGCCCTTGTCGAGCACTGGGCCGGCCAGATCGACCGCGAGGGCGAAGCCGAGATCATCGCAAAGCTCTGACGCCGGGAGCGACGGAAACAAAAAGCCGGAGGTCTCACCTCCGGCTTTTTTCGTTCATTCCGCCGGCTTCAATTCCGTCGCCGCGAGGCGTTTCGCGCGGGCGCCGCGCAGCATCGCGCCGGAATAGATGAAGAGCGCGGCCCAGATGAAGCCGAAGGCGATGAGCTTGGTGGTGCCGAAGGGCTCGCCGAAGGCGAAGACGGCGATGAGGAAGATCATCGTCGGGGCGATGTACTGCATGATGCCGATGGTCGACAGGCGCAGGAGCTTCGCGCCGTTGGCATAGATCATCAGCGGGATCGCCGTGACGATGCCGCAGGCGAGCAGCCAGAGGACGTCGGCCATGCCGGTATCGCCGAAATGGCCCCCGCCGCTCGCTTCCAGCCAGATCACATAGGCGAGCGCCGGCACGCTGAGCAGCAGCACTTCGAGGAAGAAGCCCTGATTCGGGCCGATCGGCAGGGTCTTGCGGAAGAAGGCGTAGAAGCCCCAGGAGAAGCAGAGGCCGAGCGACACCCAGGGCAGCCCGCCGGCATCGAAGGCGAGGATAGCCACCGCGCAAGCGGCAAGGCCGATCGCCACCATCTGCGCCGGGCTCGGCTTTTCCTTCAGAAGCACCGCGCCGAGGAAGATCGAAAAGAGCGGGTTGATATAGTAGCCGAGCGCCGTCTCGATGGTGCGGCCGACGCTGATCGCCCAGACATAGATGCCCCAGTTGATGGTGATCAGCACCGCCGTCAGCGTTGCCATGGCGAGCATGCGCGGCGAGCGCAGCGCCGCCTTGATATCGGCCGTGCGGCCGAGCCAGACCAGAACGAGGCCGGCGAGCGGCACAGACCAGACGATGCGGTGCGCCACCACTTCGGGCGCGGGGATATGGGACACGGCCTTCATGAAGAAGGGCAGGAAGCCCCACAGCACATAGGCTATCAGCGCAAAGGCAAAACCGCGCGGCGAATCGCCCGTCTGGGGGCCGCTGGAGGAGTTTGCGTCGGCCATGGTGTCGTTTCCCGTCGATTTTTCGGATTTCCCGACGTCCTACTCCAATGCCGGCGAATGTACCAATTCATTCCGGTGAAGGGACGATGAGCGGCGCTGAAGCTCGCGCGCATGGCGGCCTGCCTTCGCAGGCGCCATGCGCTGGAAAGACTACTCCGCCGCCACGCGCCCCGCTTCGCCGCGGTTCTTCAGCAGCTTGTAGACGATGGAATCCATCAGCGCCTGGAAGGAGGCATCGATGATGTTGTCGGAGACGCCGACCGTCCACCAGCGGGCGCCGGAAGCGTCGGTCGATTCGATCAGGACGCGGGTGATGGCCCCGGTACCGCCGTTGAGGATACGGACCTTGTAATCCGCCAGCTCCAGGTCGGCGATCTCGCCCTGGTACTTGCCGAGGTCCTTGCGCAGCGCAAGGTCGAGCGCGTTGACCGGGCCGTGGCCCTCGGCGACGGACATCATGGTCTCGCCGTCGACGATCACCCGCACCACCGCTTCCGACACGGTCTTGAGCTGGCCGTTGGCGTCATAGCGCCGTTCGACCATCACGCGAAAGCTCTCGACATGGAAGAAATCCGGCACCGTGCCGAGCGTGCGGTAGGCGAGCAGCGCGAAGCTCGCATCCGCGCCCTCATAGGCATAGCCCGTCGCCTCGCGCTCCTTGACGATCTGGATGAGCCGGTCGAGCTTCGGATCGTCCTTGGCGACCGAAATGCCGCGCAGCTTCAGGGCGTTGATGAAGTTCGCCTTGCCGCCCTGGTCCGACACCATGACCTTGCGCAGGTTGCCGACGCTTTCCGGCGTGACATGCTCGTAGGTGCGCGGGTCCTTGAGGAGCGCGGAGGCATGGATGCCGGCCTTGGTGGCGAAGGCGGAGGCGCCGACATAGGGCGCCTGGTGATCGGGCGAGCGGTTCAGCAGCTCGTCGAAGGTATGGGCGAGCTTGGTGAGGCCGGTCAGCTCCTCCGTGTCGATGCCGATCTCGAAGCGCCCGCTATAGGCTTCCTTCAGCGCGAGCGTCGGCACGAGCGTCACGAGATTGGCATTGCCGCAGCGCTCGCCGATGCCGTTGAGCGTGCCCTGCACCTGCCGCACGCCCGCCTCGACGGCGGCCAGCGAATTGGCGACGGCCTGCCCCGTATCGTTATGGGCGTGGATGCCGAGGTTTTCGCCCGGCACGCCGGCGGCGATCACCGCCTTCACGATGGTCTGCACTTCGGAGGGCTGCGTGCCGCCATTGGTGTCGCAGAGCACGACCCAGCGCGCACCGGAGGCGAAGGCGGTCTTCGCGCAGGCCAATGCGTATTCGGGATTCGCCTTGTAGCCGTCGAAGAAATGCTCGCAGTCGATCATGGATTCGCGGCCGGAGGCGACGACCGCCTTCACGGATTCGGCGATGCTCTCGAGGTTCTCCTCATTGGTGCAGCCGAGCGCGACGCGCACATGATAGTCCCAGCTCTTGGCGACGAGACAGATCGCGTCGCTCCGCGAATCGAGGAGCGCGGCAAGGCCGGGATCGTTGGAGGCGGACACGCCGGCGCGCTTCGTCATGCCGAAAGCGACGAACTTGGCGCGGCCGGTGCGTTTCTTCGCGAAGAAGGCCGTATCGGTCGGGTTGGCGCCCGGATAACCGCCCTCGACATAGTCCAGGCCGAACTCGTCCAGCATGCCGGCAATAGCGATCTTGTCCTCGACGGAAAAGTCGATGCCGGGCGTCTGCTGGCCGTCGCGAAGCGTGGTGTCGAAAAGGTAGATACGGTCTTTCATCGGTTCCCTCCCTGGGAACGGTCCTGGTACTTCAAATCTGCCCCTCATCCGGCTGCCGCCACCTTCTCCCCGCAAGCGGGGAGAAGGACTATGCCGCGCCGTTTTCCCCAAACCTTCACTGTTGGTGGGGCGTGTCCCCTCTCCCCGCCTGCGGGGAGAGGGTTAGGGTGAGGGGCAAGCTCTCAAACTTTGCCGGCAAACTTGTCGGTCGCATAAATCAGGCGGTCGAGGATACCGGGTTCGGAATAGGCATGGCCCGCTCCTTCGACGAGGTAGAATTCCGATTCCGGCCAGGCCTTGTGCAGCGCCCAGGCGTTCTTCGCCGGGCACGGCATGTCGTAGCGGCCGTGGGCGATGACGCCGGGAATGCCGTGCAGCCTGCGGGCATCGCGGAGCAGCTGCCCCTCTTCCAGCCAGCCGGCATTGACGAAGAAATGCGTCTCCAGCCGGGCGAAGGCATCGGCGAATTCGTCCTCGCCGAAATGATCGCTCGTCGACGGTTCCGGCAGAAGCGTGATCGTCTCGCCTTCCCAGAGGCTCCAGGCCTTGGCGGCGGCGATGCGCACCGCCTTGTCCGCGCCCGTCAGGCGGCGGTAATAGGCCTGCATCATCTCATGGCGCTCTTCCGGCGGGATGGGCGCGAGGAAGCGCTCCCATTTGTCGGGGAACATTTCCGAGACGCCGAACTGGTAGTACCAGTCGAGCTCGGCCTTGGTGAGCATGTAGATGCCGCGCAGCACGAGTTCGGACACGCGTTCGGGATGCTTCTCGGCATAGGCGAGCGCCAGCGTCGAGCCCCAGGAGCCGCCGAAGACCAGCCACTTTTCCGCCCCGGCCATCTCGCGCAGCCGCTCCATGTCGGAAACGAGATGCCAGGTGGTGTTGGCCTCCAGTCCCGCATGGGGCGTGGAGCGGCCGCAGCCGCGCTGGTCGAACAGCGTCACGTCGTAGAGCTTCGGATCGAACAGCCGGCGGTGGCTCGGCGAGATCGTGCCGCCCGGACCGCCATGCAGGAAGACGGCGGGCTTGGCACCCGGCGTGCCGGCCCGTTCCCAGTAGATGACATGCCCGTCGCCGACATCGAGATGGCCGCAGGCATAGGGCTCGATCTCGGGATAGAGGGTACGCAAGGCTTCACTCATAGTTTCATTCCGTGGGCAGGCCAGTTTTCGGTTTCGTGATCGGGATGCTGGAAGGAGATGATCGTCTCCTGCCGGCTGTAGTAATCCGGGTCGTCATGCACCGGAGCGGAGAAGATCGTCTCCACCCAAGGCAGGCGCGAACCGTAATTGACCTGGATCTGCGGAGCGAGGTCGCTGCGGTCGTCGAAAGCGCCGATGGCGATCTCCAGCCCGCCCGGATGCCTGTAGGTCAGCGGCGTGCCGCAGCGCTTGCAGAAGCCGCGGGCAATGTTGACCGAGGACTGGAAGTAGCTCGGCTCCTCGCGTGTCCATTCGGCCTCGCCCTCGACGGTGACGAGCGGGCCGAAGAAGCCGCCGAACTGCTTCTGGCACATGCGGCAATGGCAGATCGACGGGCGGCCGAGCGCGCCGTGGATGCGGAAGCGCACCGCGCCGCACTGGCAGCCGCCGGTCCTTGTCTTTTCCTGTTCCGTGGTCATGGCAGGCTCCTTCAGCGATAAGAGGAATAGACGACGACGGCGATCACGACGGCCGTGATGAGGATCAGCTTTCCGGCGATGAGATAGAGCCACTTGCGGGGAAAGCCGAGCTCGGGCCTGGGATCGCTCATGGGGCATCCTCCGGCGGCCAGTGGTCGGTGTCGTAGTCGGGATGCTGGCGGTTCGAATCGCGGATCGCCACATGCCGCGCCTCGCCGCCCTCCCCCTCGTTGCTTTCGTGCTCCGGCAATCTGGCCAGTTGCGGAAACCAGACGACGCGCGATTCGACGCCGGATTGGGCGATGGGGCGCACGTCGTCCGGATCGTCGAGCGAACCCAGCGTCACGTTGATATGGGCCGAGGCGAGGCCGTCATAGAAGAGCGGCGTGCCGCAATCCCGGCAGAAGCCGCGGCGCACGATTTCCGACGACCGGAACCAGCCCGGCTCGCCGCGGGTGATGGAAAAGCGCTCGCGCGGGGCATTGGCGAGCGGCAGGAAATAGTTGCCCGCCGCCTTCTGGCACATGCGGCAATGACACAGATGCGGATCGCCGAGCGTGCCCTCGACGCGGTAGCGCACCGCGCCGCACTGGCAGCCGCCGGTATAGATGCGCGAGATGCTCATGGCGCGCGCTCCGGCGGCCATTCGTCGGTATCGTGGTCGGGATGCTGGTAGGAGACGAGGTCGGCGAGGAAGGCGGCGGCCCCCTGGTCGGCCATCGTATCCTCGCCCGGCAGGTCGCGGATCGTGTCGACATAGGGCAGCTTTGCCTCGATGCCCCACTGGATGCGCGGGGCGATCTCGGCTGGGTCGTCGAAAGCGGCGATGGTCAGCGCCACGCCGTCCGGCGCCTCATAGGTCAACGGCGTACCGCATTCCGCGCAGAAGCCGCGATAGCCGTGGTTGGAGGAGCGGAAGCGCTTCGGCTCGCCGCGCGTCCATGTCAGCTTCGCGCCGCTGACCGAAACCAGCGGCAGATAAAAGTTCCCGCTCGCCTTCTGGCACATCCGGCAATGACAGACCGACGCATCGCCCAGCGCGCCCTCGACATGAAAGCGCACGGCGCCGCACTGGCATCCGCCGGTGTAGAAGGGGGTGGTCATGGCGCGGGCTCCCTGTTCCGGCGCTCTTCGACGACGGCAAGGATATGGCGGCAAACATTGTCCATATCCTTCAGCACGTCGTCATTCCAGAACCGCAAAACTGTCCAGCCATCCGCTTCGAGACGCCGTGTCCGGTCGGCATCATATCGCAGTGACGTGTCCGTCGCGTGCTGCGATCCATCGAGCTCGACAACGATGCGATGGGCTGGGCAGGCGAAATCGACGATGTATCCGGCTACCGGCATCTGGCGCCGAAAACTCAGCCCCATGAGACGATGGGCACGCAGTTCGTTCCAGAGGGCGAGCTCGGCATCCGTCAGGATCTTGCGCATCCGGCGCGCGCGAAGGCGATTGAGCCTCGAAACCTTCCCGTGCGGCATGGCACCCCCCTCTGTCACTTCGTGACATCTCCCCCACAAGGGGGGAGATTGGGTGCCAGCATAATCGCTCATCGCGAACTCAACCAGTAATTGATTTTCGAAGCGGAAGCCACGAGTCCCCGATCTCCCCCCTTGTGGGGGAGATGTCACGAAGTGACAGAGGGGGGTGGCTTGTCTCAACGCTTCACCTCCCACGTCGTCACGCGCTCGCCCGTCGCCGGGTCCTTGCCGTCTTTCAGCTGGATGCCCTTGGCGGAGAGGTCGTCGCGAATCCTGTCGGCTTCAGTGAAGTTCTTCGCCTTCAGCATTTCGAGGCGGAGCTGGATGATCGAGTCGATGCTCTCCTCCAGCGCCTTGGAGACCTCGGCCTTCTTCGGCTCCACGCCGAGAAGCCGGGCGCTGGCGGCGAAGACGGGCAGCATCAGCGGGTCGCTGTTGGCGCATTGGGCCAGCGCATGCAGGGCCTGTACGGCGCCGACCGTGTTGAGGTCGTCGAGGAGCGGGGCGAGCACCGTCTGGTCCACCCGGCCTTCCGCCGGGTTACCGCCGGCCGGCCATTTTGAGAGCAGGCGCTCGGCCTCCTCCAGCCGCTTGACGGAGAAGTCGATCGGCTCGCGATAATGCGTCATCAGCATGGCGAGGCGCAGCACCTCGCCCGGCCATTTGCGGCCGCCAAACTTTTCCTCGTGCAGCAGCTCGTAGATCGTGACGAAGTTGCCTTCGGATTTCGACATCTTGCGGCCTTCGACCTGCACGAAGCCGTTGTGCATCCAGACATTCGCCATGACCTTCGTGCCATGGGCGCAGCGTGACTGGGCGATCTCGTTCTCGTGGTGCGGGAAGATCAGGTCGAGCCCGCCGCCATGGATATCGAAGACCTCGCCGAGATAGGCCGCCGACATGGCCGAGCACTCGATATGCCAGCCGGGGCGGCCCTTTGGTTTCCCTGTCAGGCCAGCGGCCTTCCATGCCTCTTGGCCCCACGGGCTCTCCCAGCCGGGCTCCTCCGGCGAGGAGAGCTTCCAAAGCACGAAGTCGCCGGGATTCTTCTTGTGCACGTCGACGGCGACGCGGGCGCCGGCCTGCTGCTCGTCGAGATTGCGCTTCGAAAGCTGGCCGTAATCGGCCATCGATCCGGTGTCGAACAGCACTTCACCATTGGTTTCATAGGCATGGCCGCGTTCGATGAGACGTTGAATCAGGGTGATCATGTCCGCCTTGCCATCCTCGCGCGGCTGCACGAATTCGGTGGCGCGCGGCTCGTGCGTCGGCGGCATGGCACCGAGCGTGGCGACATCGGAATGGAACTGGTTCGCCGTCTTCTCCGTCACCCGGCGGATCGCCTCGTTCAGCGAGAGGGCGCCGCTTTCGATCTCGCCGCCGAAATCGCGCAGCGCCCGGGCATTGATCTTGTCATCGACGTCCGTGATGTTGCGGGCATAGGTGACGTGGGCTTCGCCATAGACATGGCGCAGCAGGCGGTAGAGCACGTCGAAGACGATGACCGGCCGCGCATTGCCGATATGGGCGAAGTCATAGACCGTCGGGCCGCAGACATACATGCGCACGTTGTCGGGATCGATGGGAGCGAAGGGCTCCTTCGAGCGCGTGAGCGTGTTGTATAGCGACAGGACCGGCTTTTCGGCCATGGAAATCTCCCAAAATGCGTGCACCCGGCTGGCCGGGTCGTTGTCATCCGGGGATTTTGGGGGACGAAAACGGCCAGGCCAGCGCGTGCGCTAGCGAATAATGCTCCGGCGAATGCAGAGTACCGTTTTCATGGCCTGCTTTATCGCGCCGTGCGCGCCCGCGGTCAAGCGGCGTGAAGGCCGGGCCGCGAAAATCCTGCCCGTTCGGCCTGTTATCCCAAGCTGTTACCCGCGTGACAGCCGGCGTCCGGCGCGTCGTGCGATATGTCCGCCGGTCATATTTATTGATCGCCGAAACCGCGGATTTGGGCCTTCCGCCGCAGAGCGATCAAGATTTGAGCAGAATTTGGCCGAAAGGGTCCGGTAAATGCATAGGTCATCGGGGGTAGCGACCGGGGGAACCAGACGGGGCTGCCTGATGACAACTTCAGGAGAGTGAGAATGTCGATCGCCAAGAAGAAACCGGCGCAACCCGCCGCCGCCAATGCCAACCTGCAGGAGCGCTACAAGCCGCTCGGCCTGCGCGCCGTGGTTGCCGCCACGCAGTGCAAGCCGGAGGTGAAGGCCACTGAGGCGCGCCGCGACCGCGACTTGCCGCCGGTGCTCCAGTCGCTCTACGAATAGGCGGCTCCAAGTCAAAAGAGCGATAGCTGATCCGACGATGGGGGCGCTTGTGCGCCCTTGTTCTTTTGCGGCATCGGCGCTTTCTCCTCGACGGGCTCGAGGATGTCCGGTCCCATATTAGCGACCTTGTTCACCTTGTCGGAAATCGCAATGGCCTCGAAGAAGCCGTCGTCGATCGGCTTCATGAGGTCGGCGACGTCGCGCGGCTCCTGTGCTTTGCAGTCGAGCCAGCGGGAAAAATCTTCCGGGCGGATGACGACCGGCATGCGGTCGTGGATGCGGGAAATGTCGTTGTTGGCCGCCGTCGTCAGGATCGCGCCGGTATCGACCTCCGAGCCATCGGCGGAAGACCAGGTCTCCATCAGGCCGGCGAAGGCGACGATCTCGCCCTTCCTCGGGCGGATGAAATAGGCCTGCGCCTTCGCGCCCTTCTCCTCCGGCCGCCGCCATTCGAAGAAGCCTGAGGCCGGCACGAGGATGCGGCGATGGCGCATGGCGGCCTTGAACGAGGCCTTGCCCACCGCCGTCTCGGAGCGCGCATTGATCAGCAGCGGAAAATCGCGCGGATCCTTCACCCAGCCGGGCATGAAGCCCCAGCGCACGAGCACCGCCCGGCGCTCCGGCAGGTTGCTGCCGGGCTCCTGCCTTTCGCCCGCGATGACGACGAGGATCGGCTGCGTCGGGGCGATGTTGTAGCGCGCCGGCGGATCCTCCACATCCACGATGCCGAGGAATTCCCGCAAGAGGTCCGTCCTGGCGAGCAATGCATATCGTCCACACATGGCATCGTCATCGCACTTTGCCTATAAGGGGTCAATGAAGCGCAACCGAACCGGACAGCGATGAAGAAGTCGAAGACGCCCCAGCCCGCCTCCTCCGCCATCATTGAGCGCGACGGGCGCTACCTGCTCGTGCTGCGCAGCAAGCCGCCGTCGGATGCCATGTATGCCTTTCCGGGCGGGCGCGGCGAGGACGGCGAGACGCCGGCCGAGACGGCGCTGCGCGAACTCTTCGAGGAAACCGGCATAAAGGCGGAAAAGCCGATGCTTTTCGCGACCTACGACCTGCCGGGCCGCGAGGACGGCCCCGGCAGCCCCTCCTTCTTCCTTTCCGTCTTCAAGGTGAAGGCCGACCGGAGCGCGGTTGCCGTCGCCGCCGACGATGCGGCGAGCGTCGGCTGGTACACGGCCGAGGAGATTGCGGGCCTTCCCGCGCCCGACAGCGTGCGCGAATGCATCGCGCGGCTGGAAGCCGAACGGCTGGGGCCTGCCGCATGAAGGTGATTCGCCTCGCCCTGATCGCAAGCCTTGCCCTTGCCGGCCCTGCCCTCGCCCAGAAGGCGAAGCAGGCCGCCGGCACGGAAACGCCGGCCGCCGCTCCCATCGAGGAAAAACCCGCACCTTATGACGAGCGGCTGGAGCGGCTTTCGGAAATCCTCGGCGCGGTGCACTACCTGCGCAATCTTTGCGCCGGCAAGGCGGAGGACAACTGGCGCGCCGCCATGCAGCGCATTATCGAGCTGGAAGCGGCCAAGGAGCCGAAGCGGCAGGAAAAGCTGACCGCCGCATTCAACCGTGGATACCGCTCCTTTGCCGCCATCTATACCGCTTGCACCGACTCGGCAGTTGTCGCAGAAGAGAGATACCGTAACGAAGGTGCAACACTTGCCACGGAAATTACCGCAAGGTTCGGAAATTAGGGATTAATTAACCTGTTTTCGCAGCAGCCAGTGCCGTTTTGGGAAAAGGCTGCTAAGGTCGTTAACAGTGCAGTAAGAACTGAATGCCTCGCATGGACCGATCTATGGAACCTACTCTCAACGATATCGACGAGATGATCGTGCACGAGAAGATGCAGGCCGCTCTGGAACACCAGAACGAAGCCTGGGCCGATGGCATGGCTGATGGTATCGAACCGGAAATCATCGCCGATGCGGCCATTGCGCTCGCCCTGCGCGAGACGGTCCGCGTCCATGGCGAGCGGGGCGCGGAAGCGCTGCTCGATTCGCTTCGCGAGCGCCTGCTGGCTGGAGAATTCTCCCCCGAGCGCATCCTGCAATAGGCTGGAAAGACAGGTCATGCAGATGTCGGCTGACGGCAACAAGCTGCTTTCCAGCAGCGTCATCGCCTTGTCGGTGCTCTTCGCAACGACGACGCTCCTTGCGCCCGTGCGCCCGGCCTTCGCCCTCAGCGAATTGAAGCACGAGCCGGGCGAGGTGCCGCAAAAACCCGCCGACGGCGAAAAGCCGGCCGAGGCCGAAAAGTCCGCGCCGGCGGTCAAGGAAGAGGAAGCCGCCCCGGTCGAACTGCCGCGGCCGGACCCGCTGATCCGCAACGACAAGGCGGTGACGGAACCGGCCGAGGAAACGCCGGCGACCACCGACAAGCCTGCGGAAGAGCCGCAGGCGCCCGTCGAGGTGCTCTACGACATCGACAAGGCGCCCGAGCCGGTGCGCCGCATGCGCCAGCTCATCGTCGAGGCCGCCGCTTCCGGCGATATCGAGCGCCTGCGCCCCCTGCTCGGCAAGGGCATGACCGAGACGCAGGTCTCCATGGTCGAAAGCGAGGACGGCCCGGTCGAGACGCTGAAGGGCCAGTCCGGCGATCCCGACGGCATCGAGATTCTCGCGATCCTGCTCGACGTGCTGGCGACGGGCTTCGCCCATGTCGGCCAGGGCACGGCGGACGAGATGTATGTCTGGCCCTATTTCGCCGAAAAGCCGCTCACGAGCCTGACGCCGCCGGAAAAGGTGGAGCTGCTGCGCATCGTCACGGCCGGCGACTATTCCGACATGCAGGAATTCGGCAGCTACAACTTCTACCGCGTCGGCATTACGCCGGACGGCCAGTGGAAGTTCTTCGTCACCGGCGAATAGTCTCCAGCGCGTCCAGCCACGCGTGTCCGGGATGCCCTCCGGCAAGACATTCCCGCAGCCAGTCTCGCGCCGGAGCGTCCAGCTTCGGCAGCGCCCGGACGAAATCGGCCTCGTCCTTGTCGCGTCGGTACTTCGCCTTGAAAAGCAGGACGATCTCCGGCGCGAGATGGGGGATGCCTCCTGCGCCCAGCCGGACGGCCTCGCGGCGCGGGCGGCGGATCGACGGATCGCGTTTGTAGACCCAGGTCTCCGGCGTGCCGTCCTCCAGCATCATGTCCACCCGCCAGCGGCGTGCCGCCCTGTCCTCGCACCAGACCTGCGCTATATCGGCCGGCGGCGCTTCGCCCTCCGCGAGCGGCCGCACCTTGCCGTCGCCCACCAAATGAAGGCGGACATCCGGCAAGGCCGCGCGGAAGAGCGGAAAATCGGGCCGCAGCAGGGTGAATTCCAGATCCTCGTGCGGGCGCGTCCCGGCGCCGTGCCAGAGATCGAGCGCCCAGCCGCCGACGACGCACCAGGGCCGCGGGACGCCGGCAAGCCGGCGGGCGAGCTCGGCCGGATGCCAGGCGGACCATGCATCATGGGCAAGCGGCGTTGTCGGGGCGGTCATCGTCGGGTCTCTCCTTGGGCGCCTTTCATACCGCTATCGCGCCGGCGGGCAAGAGCCGCGACCTTGCGAAAGCGGCCCAGCCGTTCTACCTCTGCATCAACGGGTGCGATGGTGCACCGCAGACGCCGGCTTCGTCCGGCGCACGATAAATCTGGATCCGACCATGCCTTCCGTCACGCTTTCCGGCCGCGCCTTCCTCCGCATTTCCGGCAAGGATGCCGAAACCTTCCTGCAGAACCTGATCACCACCAACCTGCCCGATCTCAGGGAGGATGAAATCCGCCCCGGCGCGCTGCTGACGCCGCAGGGCAAGATCCTCTTCGACTTCCTGATCCGCCGCGACGGCCCGGATGCCTTCCTCATCGAGACGACGGAGGACCAGCGCGACGGCCTCCTCAAGCGGCTGACCATGTACAAGCTGCGCGCCGCCGTCGACCTTGCGGCCGCCGAGTGCGGCGCGGTGACGATCTCCTGGGACGAGGCGGAGGCCGGCGCGCCGCGCGACGTGCGCTTCGCCAAGGCGGGGATCGACGTTTCCCGCCGCGCGAGCGACGGAGGCAGCGACGATACCGCACTCTACGATGCGCTGCGCATCGCCGCGGGACTTCCCGAGGCCGGCAGCGACTATGCGCTTTCCGACGTCTTCCCGCATGACGTTCTGCTCGATCTCAGCGGCGGGCTTTCCTTCCGCACGGGATGCTATGTCGGGCAGGAGGTCGTCTCCCGCATGCAGCATCGCGGCACCGCCCGCCGCCGGCCCGTCATCGTCACGGGCGAGGCGCCGCTTCCGGCGACGGGCACCGAGCTTCTGGCCGGCGGCAAGCCGGTCGGCACGCTCGGCAGTGTCTCCGGTGCGCTCGGCCTTGCCATCGCGCGCATCGACCGCGTGGCCGACGCCATCGCCGCCGGCACGCCGATCACGGCGGACGGCGCGCCCGTCACCCTCACGCTCCCGGCATGGACCGGCCTCACCTTCCCCGAGCAGGCACCCGAGGTGCCGGCGCAATGAGCGGCGCGGCACGCCCGAAGACGGAGCCGCGCGCCTGGCAGCGCATGCTGTCCGGCCGCCGCCTCGACCTCCTCAACCCCTCGCCGCTCGATATCGAGCTGTCCGACATCGCCCACGGCCTTGCCCGCGTCGCCCGCTGGAACGGCCAGACCAACGGCGACCATGCCTTCTCGGTGGCGCAGCATTCGCTGGCCGTCGAGGCAATCTTCCGCCGCCAGAACCGCTGCGACGCCGGCGAGTGCCTGATGGCGCTGCTGCACGATGCGCCGGAATATGTGATCGGCGACATGATCTCGCCCTTCAAGGCCGTGGTCGGCGGCGGCTACAAGACGGTCGAGAAGCGGCTGGAAGCCGCCGTGCACCTGCGCTTCGGCCTGCCGGCGGCAACGCCTGCCAGCCTGAAGGCGAAGATCAAGAAGGCCGACCAGGTCGCCGCCTTCTTCGAGGCGACCGAGCTTGCCGGCTTCTCCCATGCCGAGGCCGTGAAATTCTTCGGCGCGCCGCGCGGCATCACGCTCGACATGATCGAGATCGCGCCGGTGCCCGCCGTGGAGGCGCAAAGGCGCTTTTGCGAGCGCTTCGAGGCGCTGGAACGCGAGCGCGGCCCCCTCGCCGCGGCGGTGTGAGCATGGGCACGATCGTCGTCGCCCCGCTCGGCCGGATCGCGGAGCTCGCCGTCCGCCACCGCTGCCGCGAGATGCTGAGCCTCGTCGCGCCGAAGCAGGATTTCCACCGACCGGCGGTGATCTCCGCCGGGCGTCACCTGATCCTCGGCGTCAACGACATCGCCTTTGCCGGCACCGGCAATCTCGTCGCGCCCGGCGAGGAGCATGTGGCGGCGATCGTCGGCTTCGCGCGCGGCTGGGACCGGCAGGCGCCGCTGCTCGTCCATTGCATGATGGGCGTCTCGCGCTCGCCGGCCGCCGCGCTTATCGCCGCGCTCGCGGTGGCGCCGGACCAGGACGACCATGACCTCGCGCAGCGCCTGCGCCGCGCCTCCGCGCAGGCGACGCCGAATGTGCGGCTGGTGGCGATCGGCGACCATGTGCTCGGGCGGGGCGGAAAGCTCGTCGCGGCGGTGAAGGCCATCGGCCGCGGCGCGGACTATGTCGGCGAGAGCCCGTTCTCCTTCTCCGCCCTTCCCGAGAGCGCAGAACCATGACGGAAAGCGGCGCCCGCCCCCCGGTCGAGATCGGCCTCAACGCGGCGGTCGTCGCGATTTCCGGGCGCAGCCCCTCCATCCTCGCCATCGGCGGCGAGGGCGCGCACAAGCGCGACGCCCTGCCCTTCGGCCCCTTCGACCCGCACCAGCATCGCACCTTCGAGACGAGCCTGCGCGCCAGCGTGGAGGCGCAGACCGCGCTGAAACTCGGCTATATCGAGCAGCTCTACACCTTCGGCGACCGCGGCCGGCAGAAAGCCCCCGACGAGGCCGGCACGCACATGGTCTCGGTCGGCTATCTCGCGCTGACGCGCACGGACGCCGAGGCGAACGAGCAGCTGGCGGAAGCCGGCGCCGCCTGGCGCGACTGGTATGCCTATCTTCCCTGGGAGGACTGGCGGCAGGGCCGGCCGGCCGTGATCGACCAGCTGATCCTGCCCGCCCTGAAGCACTGGGGCAGCGAGGCGGCCAATGCCGACCGCGCGACCCCGATGCCGACGCCGCGCACGCGTATCCGCCTCGCCTTCGGCCTCGACGATTTCCCGTGGGACGAGGAGCGCGTGCTGGAGCGCTACGAGCTTCTCTACGAGGCCGGCCTTGCCGAGGAGGCGGTGACGGACGGCTGGGCGCGCGCCGGCCAGCCCTCGCCCGGCATCGCCATGCGCCACGACCATCGCCGCATCCTCGCGACGGCCATGGCGCGGCTGCGTGGCAAGATCAAGTACCGCCCGGTCATCTTCGAGCTGATGGCGCCGGAATTCACGCTGACCGAGCTTCAGGCGACCGTCGAGGCGATCTCGGGCCGGCACCTGCACAAGCAGAACTTCCGCCGGCTCGTCGAAGGGGCCGAGCTGGTGGAGCCGACCGGCTCTTCCACCAGCGCGACGGGCGGCCGGCCCGCCGCCCTCTTCCGCTTCCGCCGCCGCATCTTCGAGGAGCGCCCAGCACCCGGCCTCAAGGTCGGAATGCGCTAAATCGGAACTTCTTTCCCTCCCTGCCATTTCGCCATCGATATCAACGGTGGAAAAGGGTTTCATGGAACGACAGGCAACCGACGTCATCGTCGCGACGCGAGCAGCGCTGACGCAGGCGAGCGCGCTCGCCGTGCAATATTCCTTCTCCATTCTCGGCGCGCTGTTGCTGCTGCTGCTCGGCTGGTTCCTGTCGCGGCTGCTGCACCGCTGGGCGCTTTCCGCGCTCTCGCGTGTGCGGGGCATCGACATGACGCTCGCGCATTTCTTCGCCAATGTGCTGCGCTATGCGGTGCTCATCCTCGTCTTCGTGATGGCGCTCGGCCAGTTCGGCGTGCAGACGGCCTCGATCATCGCGGCGCTCGGCGCGGCGGGCCTCGCCATCGGCCTTGCGCTGCAGGGCACGCTGCAGAACATCGCGGCCGGCATCATGCTGCTGGTGCTGCGCCCGTTCCGGGTCGGTGAATATATCGAGACCAAGGACGTCACCGGCACGATTACCGAAATCGGCCTCTTCGCCACGGAGCTGAGGACGAGCGACGGTCTCTATCGCCTCGCGCCCAATTCCACGCTCTGGAACACGCCGGTCACCAATTTCAGCCGCGAGCGCACCCGCAAGCACGACCTCCAGGTGACCATCCCGAGCGACCGGGATATCGACAATGAGATCGACCGCCTGCTGACCATCGCGCGCGAGGAGCCCGCCATCGAATCGGCGCCGCCGCCACAGGTCTTCGTCGACAGCCTCGCGGAAAATGCCGCCACGCTGACGCTGCGCTACTGGGTGCCGACGCCGCAATGGTTCAGGACGACGCGGGAGATGAACCGCCGCGTGCGCATCGCCTTCGGGCAGAGCCTGCCGGAGCCGCCCGCAGAGGCGGCCCCGGCCGAATAGCTACTTGATGACGGCGCAGGCGAGCCGGTCTCCGGCCCCGCCGGCCGGGCCGTTGCGGTAATCGTCAGAGCCGGCATGGACGACCAGCGCGCGGCCGCGAATGCCGCGCTCGGCATCGTCGAGGCGCACCATCGTTGAATAGACCTGCGCGCGCAGCACACCGTCGTCGGCGACATACTGGTTGGGAAGGTCGCCGGCATGCGGGCCGTCGGCGGCAAGGAAGCCGTGCTCCTTCCCATCCGGGTTGAAGTGGCCGCCCGCCGATTCGTGGCCGCCGCTCGGGTCGCAGGCGCCGGTCTCGTGGATATGCAGCGCCACCCATTTGCGCGGCGTCAGACCCGAGATCTCCACCTCGAACAGCACGCCGTCGTTTCCGGCCGTCAGGTGCGCGCGGCCGGTTTCCGTGCCGGCGCGGTTGAGGAAATTGGCCTCGGCCGTGCTCTTCCCCTGCTGCGCGAGCGCCGGGGCGCCGAACGCTGCGAGCGTGCCCGCCGCGACGGCGAGCCCAAGGATCTTGTTCATGATGCGTCCTTCCGGTTGGTTTTCACCTGAAACCGGAACGCATCCTGCGTTGGGGTGTTCCCGCGCTCAGCGCAGCACGACGTCGAGGCCGATGTCGAGCGTCGGGGCGGCCATGGTGATCTTGGACGTCGAGATATAGTCGACGCCGGTCTCGGCGATGGCGCGGATCGTCGAAAGGTTCACGTTGCCGGAGGCTTCGAGCTTCACGCGGCGCGGGTCTGCCGCATAGACGGCATCGGCAAGGCCGGCATTGTCACGGTTGATCTCGACGGCGCGGCGCAGGAGCTCCGGCCCCATATTGTCGAGGAGGATCACGTCGGGCTGCGCTTCAAGCGCCTCCTCCAGCTCCGCAAGGCTCGTCACCTCCACCTCGACCTTGACGAGATGGCCGGCGAAGGCCCGCGCGGCACGAATAGCCCCGGCAACGCCGCCGGCGACGGCGATGTGGTTGTCCTTGATGAGGATCGCGTCGTCGAGCCCGTAGCGGTGCGAGGAGCCGCCGCCCATGCGCACGGCGTATTTTTCAAGCGCCCGGAGGCCGGGAATGGTCTTGCGCGTGCAGCAGACCCTGGCCGGCGTGTGGGCGATCTCGCGGGCGAAGCGCGCCGTGTAGGAGGCGACGCCGCTCAGATGCATGAGGAAGTTGAGTGCCACGCGCTCGGCGGACAGCACGGCGCGGGCCGGGCCAGAGACCCTGGCGATCACCGTGCCCGGCGAAAGCGTGTCGCCGTCCTTCACGAAGGTCTCGAAGCGGATGGCGGGATCCATCAGGCGGAAGGCGGCGCGGGCGAGATCGAGGCCGGCGACGACGCCGTCCTCGCGGATGTTCAGTTCGGCGGCCGCCGTCATGTCGGGCGCAATGGTCGCCTGGCTGGTGATGTCGCCGGCCCGGCCGAGATCCTCGCCAAGCGCCGCGCGCACCTGCTCCTCCACCATCAGCGGCGAAAGGACGGGGAGATAGGGGGTGGTCATGGCTGCTTGTCCCGTTTCACTGTGTCTCAAGCGGCGGCGTCAGGCCGCCGCCGTTTCCGAAAGCTCGGCGACCACCTTGTCGGTCTCGGCGAGCGTGAGGAAGGTGCGGTGCTTCCAGTTCGCCTTCTGCTCGGGGAAATCCGAGCGGAAATGGCCGCCGCGGCTTTCCTCGCGCAGCCAGGCGCCGACGGCGATGAGCTTTGCCGTGGTGACGATATTGTGGAAGCGCATGCGGCTGTTCTCGCGCTCCAGCGTGGCGATCTCGCGGATGGCGGCCGCAAGGCCGTCGCGATCGCGGATGACGCCGGCCTGGTCGCTCATGACATGGCGCAGGCGCGTGAGCGCGGGGCTGTCCTCGATGGTGACGAGGTCGTCGCTCTCGCCGGCATTCTTGCCCCAGTCGTTGATCTTCGGCTCGGGCAGCATGCCCTTGATGTTCTCGGCGATTCGGGCGGCGAAGACGACGGCCTCGAGCAGCGAGTTGGAGGCAAGGCGGTTCGCGCCGTGGACGCCGGTGGAGGTGACCTCGCCGGCGGCCCACAGGCCGTCGATGGAGGTGCGGCCCTCGGCATCCGTCAGCACGCCGCCCATGTGATAATGCACGGCGGGCACGACGGGAATCGGCTGGGTGACCGGGTCGATGCCGGCGGCCTTACAGGAGGCATAGACCGTCGGGAACATGTCGGGGAAATGCGCGCCGACGGCCTTGGTGCAATCGAGAAAGGCACCGCGGCCGGCCTGCACCTCGGCAAAGACGCCGCGCGAGACGATGTCGCGCGGGGCAAGCTCGCCATCCGGGTGGATATCCAGCATGAAGCGATGGCCGGCGGAATTGACGAGATGCGCGCCGTCGCCGCGCAGCGCCTCGGTGGCGAGCGGCGCGGGATCGCGGCCGATATTGATGGCGGTCGGGTGGAACTGCACGAATTCCGGATCAGCGATGATCGCGCCGGCGCGGGCGGCCATACCGACGCCCTGTCCGCAGGCCTCCCACGGATTGGTGGTGACGGCGAAGAGATGGCCGACGCCGCCCGAGCAGAGCACGACGGCGCGGGCGGGGAAATGCACGCGGTTCTTCGACTGGCCGGCATCTGGCCGGGCGACGACGCCGGAGATGAAGCGGCCCTCGCGCACCAGCTCCTCGACGACATAGCCTTCCAGCACGCGGATCGACGGCGTGTTGCGCACGGCCGCGATCAGCGCCTCCATGATGGCCTTGCCGGCCATGTCGCCCTTGACGCGCACGATGCGGCGCTCGGAATGGGCGGCTTCGCGGGAGAGCAGGAGCTTGCCTTCGAGGTCGCGGTCGAAGGGCACGCCGTATTCGAGCAGGTCATGGATGCGCGCCGGGCCTTCGGAGACCATGAAGCGCGCCATCTTCTCGTCGACGATGCCGGCGCCCGCCTCCAGCGTGTCGGCGACATGCTTGTCGAAGGTGTCGCCGGGGCTCATCGCCGCCGCGATGCCGCCCTGCGCCCAGGCGGAGGACGCGCCCTGCCCGATGGGCGCGGCGGCAAGGATGGTGACGGGGCGTGGCGCGAGCTTCAGCGCGCAGAACAGGCCCGCAAGCCCGCCGCCGACGATGACGATATCGTCGATGCCGTTCCACGATTGCGGGCGGAAACTTTCCATGGGCATTTGTCTTTCCTCCGACGTGCACCAGACTGTTCTCCCCCCTTGTGGGGGAGATGTCACGAAGTGACAGAGGGGGGTGGCGGCCCGCACTGACGAGGAGGCTCACCCCCCTCTGCCCTGCCGGGCATCTCCCCCACAAGGGGGGAGATCGAAAACCGCACCGTCCGCGCTCTGCCTTCCGCGATCAGAAAGCCAGCCACGTTACTGCTTCAAGTTCACCATCCGCTCGACGGCAAGGCGCGCCCGATCGGCGATCGCCGGATCGACCAGAACCTCCTCCGTCATGTTCACAAGGCTGTCGAGGATCTTCGGCAGCGTGATGCGCTTCATGTGCGGACAGAGGTTGCACGGCTTGACGAAATCGACGCCGGGAAGCTCGGCCTGGATATTGGAGGCCATGGAGCATTCGGTGACGAGCAGCACGCGCGCGGGACGGTTGTCCTTCACATAGTTGATCATGCCCGCCGTCGAGCCGGCGAAGTCGCAGACGGCGATGACGTCCGGGTGGCATTCCGGGTGGCCGATGATCTCAATGCCGGGATGGGCTTCCTTGTAGGCGAGCAGTTCCTGCGGGGTGAAGCGCTCGTGCACCTCGCAATGGCCCTTCCAGGTGAGGATCTTCTTGTTGGTCTGCTTGGCGACGTTCATCGCCAGATACTCGTCCGGGATACAGAGGACGGTGTCGCTCTCAAGGCTCTCGATGACGGCGAGCACGTTGGAGGAGGTGCAGCAGATATCCGTCTCCGCCTTCACGTCCGCGGACGTGTTGACATAGGTGACGACCGGTACGCCGGGATAGCGCTGCTTGAGCAGGCGCACGTCCGCGCCGGTGATCGATTCCGACAGCGAGCAGCCGGCGCGCGCATCCGGGATGAGGACGGTCTTTTCCGGGTTCAGCAGCTTGGAGGTCTCGGCCATGAAGTGCACGCCGCACTGGATGATGATCTCGGCATCGACCCGGGTGGCGTCGCGGGCAAGCTGCAGCGAATCGCCGACGATGTCGGCGACGCAGTGGAAGATTTCCGGCGTCTGGTAATTATGCGCGAGGATGACCGCGCCGCGCTCCTTCTTCAGCCGGTTGATGGCTGCGACATAGGGCGCGTAGACCGGCCATTCGAAGGCGGGAATGAACTGTTTGACCTTCTCGTAGAGGTGCTCGGTCTCGCGGGCGATCTCCGGCGTGAAGGCAAGGTCCGGTTTTTCGGCGACGCCGAAGCGCTCCGCGGCGGTCAGCGGACGTGCGGCTTCGGCCTCCACTGCATGCTGGGCCAGAACGGTCATGGAACCCTCCTCCTCCGCCGTTTCCGGCGGCTTCGCCATTTTGCTCATATTGAGCATAATGGCTGTAAAACAAAACCGGCATTGCCGGTGGTTCAGATTTAGAAACTTTTATGACGCTTTGCAAGGCGGCGCCGCCCGAATTCCTTCGGGCGGCGATACCGTTTCGAATCAGGCCATCGCCGGGCGGGCGACGCCCTTCTCCTCGATCGGCCAGTGCACGATCGCCGCGAAGAGGCCGAGCACGACGCCCAGCCACCAGACCGGATCGTAGGTGCCGAAATGGTCGTAGAGATAGCCGCCCATCCACACGCCGAGGAACGAGCCGATCTGGTGCGACAGGAAGACGATGCCGCCGAGCAGGCCGAGATGCTTGGTGCCGAACATGATGGCGACGAGGCCGTTGGTCGGCGGCACGGTGGAGAGCCAGAGCAGGCCCATCACCACGGCAAAAATGATGACGGAGGCCGGCGACTTCGGCAGGAGGATGAAAGCCGAGACCGCGACCGAGCGGGCAAGGTAGATATAGGCGAGGAAATAGGGCTTCGAGTAACGCTGGCCGATGAAGCCGGCGGCGAGCGAGCCGATGACGTTGAAGAAACCGATCAGCGCCAGCGCGATCACCGCATAGCGCGCATCGATGCCGATATCGCCGAGATAGGCCGGGAAATGCGCGGTGATGAAGGCGACCTGATAGCCGCAGACGAAGAAGCCGGCGGTGAGCAGCAGGTAGCTGCGGTGGCCGAGCGCCTCCTTCAGCGCCTCGCCGATGGTCTGCTTGTATTCGCTGGCGGCGGTGATGCCGGAGGAGGAATTGCCGCGCAGCGGAATGCCGAGGAGCGGCACGAGAAGCATCATGACGCCGAGCCAGACGAGGCTGTCGGACCAGCCGAAGGCGCTGATCAGCCCCTGCGAGAGCGGCGCGAAGAGGAACATGCCGGCCGAGCCGGCGGCCGTGCAGATGCCGAAGGCCATGGAACGCTGGTCCGGCGTGACGTTGCGCGCGAAGGCGGAGAGCAGGATGCCGAAGGAGCCGGCCCCGACGCCGAGCCCGACCAGCACGCCGCCGCCGACATGCAGCCAGAGCGGCGATGTGCCGAGCGACATCAGGAACAGGCCGAGCGCATAGACGAGGCCCGAGACGAGCAGCACGCGCCATGTGCCGAACTTGTCGGCGATGGCGCCGAAAAAGGGCTGGCTGACGCCCCAGGCGAGGTTCTGCAGGGCCATGGCGAGGCCGAAGGTCGTGCGGTCCCAGCCGGTATCCTGCAGCATCGGAAGCTGGAAGAAACCCATCGCCGAGCGCGGGCCGAAGGTCAGCACGGCGATCAGCGAACCGGCGACGATGATGAGCCAGGGCATCGGCCGGCTCGCGGCCGGAGCCGTAACGGTGGTGGCGGACATGGTGGTCTCCATTAGAGCATTTCCGCTTTTCTTCGAATCGCGAAAACGCTCTAATTCTTTTTCTTCACGCAATTCCAGGACGCAAAACCGCTTCACGCTTTTGCTGGAATTGCTCCAGGGACACGGAACCTACGCGCCGCCATCGATGAACGAAAGCGAATTTAATTGAGCGGACGATCAACCGGGTTGATGGAAGAGCGGGCGAGATTCACGCCCGCACCTTGAGCGGCCAGCGATCGGCGCGCGTGCCCTTCACCTCCACCACGTCACCGAGGCGGATGTCACCCTCGCCGCGCGGCACCGCGTTCCAGCCGAAGAGGACGCCGGGCACGCGGCGGTCGGCCGACATGCGCTTTTCCGCAAGGCCCTGGATCGGGTTGCCGCCGATGCGCTCGCCGGTCATCTGGTCCTGCGTGGTCATGATGCAGCGGGCGCAGGGTTTGACGAGGTCGAAGGTGACGCCGCCGATCTCGATGGTTTGCCAGAAATCCTCCTGCCAGGGCTCCTCGCAGGTGACGAGGATATTGGTGCGGAAGCGGTCCATGCCGACCGGCTCCTGCCCCTTGGCGACGAGCGTGCGGTTGAGGTCGGCCAGCGACCCCGTCGTGGTGACGAGAACGGGAAAACCGTCCGCAAAACGCACCGGCACCGGCTTTCCGGCCCACTCCTCGCCCTCGGCGCGGTGGGCCGCCGAATCCATGTGCACCAGCTTCACGGGCCGGGCGAACCAGTCCGACAGCGCCTCGTTCACCGCCTCGTCGGCCACCGCGGCATTGACGGGCGTATCCCATATCGTCACGTCGAGGCGGTCTTCCGGCTCGAAGCTCGCGAAGAGCTGGCGGCCCTCCATCTCCAGATGCAGGCTCTCGCCGACCGGCGTCGCCTCGACACGCGCCAACGCCTGCAACTCGCGCTGGGTGATGCAGCGGCCGTCCGGCTCGACGATCATGAAGCGCCGGTCGCCGGCAAGGCCATCGCGGCGCACGGACGCGCTCTCGACGGGAATGGCCCGGCCGCTCTTCAGCGGATAGATATTGAGAGCCTCGACCTTCATGGGACGACCTTTCCTGAAACTTCGATTCAACGCCTTGCCGGATCGATTCAATCCGGCGGCACAAAAGCATGTTTTCGCTCAGATTTCATCCAGAAGCATGTCGCGGATGGCGCGCAGGCGCTCCGTGCGGGCCTTGGCCATGCGCGCGCCCGCCTTCGTGCGGAACCCATCTGCCAGCCGGAAGAGCTTCACCTCGAAATGGTCGATGGCGAAGGCCTTGTCGTCGAGGGGGCGGTGCTCGGCGAGCGGATCCAGCGGATCGTAGAGGCCGCTGCCCATGCGGCCCGCGATATAGAAGCAGCGCGCCGCGCCGACCATGCCGATGGCGTCCAGCCGGTCGGCGTCCTGCAGGATTTTCGCCTCCAGCGTTTCCGGCGGGATATCGGCGGAGAAGCTGTGCGTGAGGATGGCATGGGCGACGGCGGCGATGTCCGCCTCGCTCCAGCCTTCGGCGGCAAGAAGGCCCGCGGCCTTTTCGGCGGCAAGGCGCGAGGCCTGCCGGCGCAGCGGCGAATTCTTCTCCACCGCCACGCAATCATGCAGCAGCACGGCGGCGGCGAGGAGCCGGAGGTCCCCGCCCTCCTCCGCCTGGATGCGCCGGGCGCTCTTCCACACGCGGATGAGATGGGCGGCGTCGTGCGAGCCGTCATCGGCGGCGAAGGCCTGCGGCAGCAGGCGTCCGGCAAGGTCCCCGAGGGGCGAGAAGGCGGCGGCGAGGCAGGTGAAGGACATGGGCACCCCGAAAAAGACTGCCCGAGACCTATCCCGTCAGGACGGTGCGTTCAATTCCACCTTTTCCTCCGTCCCGGCCTTTCCCGAGAGGATCTTCTGGTAGAACAGGCCGATGCCGATCAGCACCGCGCCGAGGCCGATGAAGGAGAGCGCCCGCAGGATGCCTTCGAGGTTCGACATGTCGATGAGGAAGACCTTGACGACGGCGATCAGCACGAGGCCGGCGGAGGCAAGGCGGATGCTCTTGGAATCGAACTTCGAGCCGACGGCGAGCAGCGCCACGCCGAGCAGCAGCCAGACGACCGAATAGGTATAGGTCTCCGGCTGGAGGAAACCCTTCCAGTCGGCGATGCCCTCGCCATGCCAGTAGCGGCGAACGGAGAGCGTGACCCAGGCGAAGGCGAGCGCGACGCCGGTGAGCGCCAGCATGATGACATAGGGCAGCGGCCGGCGGTTCTGCGCATACCAGGCAAGCCCGCCATAGGCGATGCCGGGAATGAGATAGCCGATCAGCAAGAGGTCGAAGAACGGCCACCTGCCGAGCAGCTCGCCGGTGAAATAGGGATTGAGCCCGATGAAATGGGCGCTCAGCACCGAAAGGACAGAAAGCCCGCCGACCGCCATGGAGCCATAGCGGAAGACCGGGCTCGGCGACTTGAGATCGAGCGACATCATGGTCGCCGAGGCGCCGATGACCAGCAGCGTGTAGATCGCCTGCTCGCCGAGCGTCGGCACGGAGCTGTCGAGCACGCCGCCGTTCATGCCGTGGCGCACGAGGATGGCGGCGGTCAGCAGCAGGAAGAGGCTGGCGAGCGCCTGGAGGAGATTGCGGATGCGCAGATCCGGCCAGCGGCGCAGCTCGAAGGCCGACAGCGCGAGCAGCACGGCCGGAATGCCGTAGCCGGCGAGAAGCTGGTTGAAGACCGGCACCTTCGAAAGGTTCGCGGCGCCGACGATGGTCGGCTCCCAGGCGATGCGGCCGGCGACCACGAGGGCCGTGCCCACCATCAGCCAGGGCAGCACCGGCCAGCGGCGAAGGCGCGTGGCGAAGACGGCGGCGGCGCCGAGAAGCGCGATGCCGAGCGTGGTGGCAAGGCCGTCCGTCAGCGCGTGCAGCGCCAGGACGAGGAAGGCGAAGCCTCCGGCGGCGAGCGCCCATTGCGGGACGAAGACGCCGTCCGTCTCCTGCCTTCCGCGCGAGAACGCCTCGGCCGCGCCGAGGAAGACGAGGCCGAGGACGACGGCGAGAAGGCCGTGCTTCAGGTCGAAGGAGAGATTGCCGAAGGTGAGGAAGCTGATCGCGAGGATCGCCAGCGGCACGGCCGGCGCCAGCAGGCTCCAGATCGCGGCGAAGAGGCCGGAGCCGGCAAGGCGCAGGCGTACCGCCGCAAGGCCGACGGCCGCATAGGCGACGGCAAGCGCCAGCAGCAGACCGACCGGCACCGAGCCGAGGACGGGAGCCGGCCCGAGGACGGGAACCGGCAGGGTCGTCCCGTCGAGCGTCGGCGGGGCGACCACGCCAAGCGTATCGATGAACAGGCCGACCGGCATGGCGGACATCGCCACGGTGCCGGCCACCGCACCGACGGCGGAGATGACGGCCGGATAGATCGCCCAGCAGCGTAGCGCGCCGAGCAGCGCGAGCGCGAGGACGACGGCGACGAAGCCGTAATCGGCGGAGGCGACCACGGGCACCTTGCCGGCGAGCATCAGCGCCGGGAAGAGCATGGCGAGCGCGCCGGTCAGCGACACCGCGACGGCCGGTGGGGCGAAGAGACGGTCGAGCGGATCGGCGGAGGCAGCGCCCGTTGGCGCGGGCATCTCCTCGGCGGTGATGCCGCCCGGCCAGAGCAGGCCATGGCCGAGGGCGAGCACGAGCATGGCCAGCAGCACCGGCATCACCTCGACCGTGTCGGCCTGCGAGAGATAGAGCAAGGCCCAGAGGGCCATGCCGACATTGGCGAGCGCCGGCACGACCTGCCAGCGGCGGATGCGCGAGGCGGCGAAGGTGGCAAGCCAGGCGATGCCGAGGAAGCCGAAGAGGCCCCACGGGTTCGGCTCGCTGGTCGAGACCAGCGCGGGCGTCAGCAGCGAGGCGAGCAGGCCGAGGCCGGCCAGCGCCTGCCCGTGCAGCAGCGAAAGGCCGATGGTGGCGAAGGCGACGACGGCGAGCAGCACGAAGGCGGCCGGCGCGCCGAGATAGGCGTAGAAGGCATAGGCGACATAGGTCACGGCGAAGAGCGTGATGGCGCCCGCCGCCGTCAGCACGCCGGGGATCATGGCGTTCTGGAAGGCGTTGGCGATGAGCGGCTGGGTGCGGCGGCGCACGAATTCGCCGGCCGCCATCAGCACGAGGCCAAAGAGCGCCGCGAGCGACAGCCGCACGGCGGGGCTGAGAAGTCCCGCCTCGATGGAATACTTGACCATGAAGATGCCGCCGAGCGCGAGCGCGATGCCGCCGACCCAGACGGCCCAGCGCGCGCCGATGCGGCTCTCGAAGCTTTCCTTCGGCCTTGCCGGCGCGGCGGCGGGCGGCACGGCGACGGTCTCTTCCGCCGTCTCGCTTGCGGCCACGGCATCGGCCGGCACGGCGGGCGTGTCGCCGCCGAAGATGGAGCGGCCCTTGCCGGCCTCGTCCGCCTGCGCCGCCGCCCAGGGGCTGGAGAAACCCTCCTCCTCCGCCGGCGGCTCGGGCAGCTCTTCCGTCGCGGCTTCGGCCGTCTCTTCGGCGGGGGCCGCCGCTGCAAGGGGCACGCCGCCCGCCTTCAGGGCCTCGACCTCCTGTCGGAGGCGCATCACCTCATCGCCGAGCTTCTGCGCGCTGTTGCGCGAGGCATTGAGGGTATAGAGCGCCAGGCCAAAGGCGACGAGGCCGAGTATTTCAAGCATTGCGACTCCAGAGCGGCACTGTCCGGGCGGAACACTACCCGGTTTTTCTCAAACGCCAAACGTAGTTACGTTTCAGGCAGGCGATCTCTTCGCCGCTCAGCGCATCAGATTTTCGATGGGGAAGATGGCGCAGGTCTCCGTGCCGTGGGCGAGCAGCTTGCCCTTGCCGTCGCGCAGCCACGCTTCCGACGTGGCGATGGTGCGGCCGCGATGGACGATCCTTCCCTCGCAGAACACCTCGCCCATGCCGGGCAGAACGGGGCGCACGAGATTCAGCTTGAACTCGATGGTCGTATAGGCCTCGCCCGGCCTGACCGTCGAGAAGACGGCGCAGCCGAGCGCCGAATCCATCACCGTGGCGGTCCAGCCGCCATGCACCGTGCCGAGCGGGTTGAGATGGTCGGCGGACGGCATGCCGGCGAAGACGACACGCCCCTCCTCCACCTCGGTCATACTGAAGGCGAGGGTCCTTGCCATCGGCGGCGCGGGCAGATCGCCGCCAAGCATCGCCCGCAGCACCTTGAGGCCGCCGTCGCGCGCCACCACGTCGAGCGGCAGCGTGCCGACACCCGCAACCGTCATCCCCGGATAGATTTCGACCGTCATGCATGCGCCTCCCTGCGTTCCCCGTCCTGCCGGCCGAGCGCCTTCAAGGCCGCCTGCACGAAGCCTTCGCGGGCGCTCGCAAGCTCCAGCCCGCGCGGCTCGCAGACATGGCGGTTGAGGAAGAAGGCGGTCAGGCGAAAACCGTCGGCGAGCGCGGCGGCATCGGCGGCGTGCCGGCTCTCGTCGCCGAGGAAGGCAGGGAGCGCCAGCATCTTGTCCGCCCAGGGCGCGCCCGCCGCGCGCGAGACGGCGCGGCCGGATTTCGGCGAGACGTAGCAGAGGTCGTCGCGGCTGCCGGTCGCCACGCATTCGAGGAGATCGAGGCCGAAGCCGAGGTCGTTCAGCACGGCGAGCTCGAAGCGGATAAAGAGCTCGCCGGCATCGGCCGGCTCGTGCAGATGGTCGAGGATGACCGACAGCGCCTCGTAGAGATGGGGATGGGGATCGCGCTCCGGCAGGAAACGCAGCAGCGCCGCCATGGCCTGCACGCCGTAGACGGCCGTCGCGGTCTCCATGAGGCGGCCGGCGCGAAGCTCCAGCGGCTCGAGGCGGAACTCGCCGAGATGCTCGTCGAGCCGCGCGCGCCATGTCACTTCAACGGAATTGCCGGGCTGAAGCACCGGCTGCATTGTCCGCGACCGGCCGCCGCGCACCATGCCGAGATGCCGGCCGCGGCCACGCGTCATCACCTCGGCGATCACCGACGTCTCGCCGTGGCGCCGCACGCCCAGAACGATGGCTTCGTCACTCCATTGCATGGCAAAGCCTTACGCCCTCGATGGGGCGGGAGCAAGCGCAGCGCATGCTGCCTTGCCCCTCACCGTCTCCCCGCAGCCGAGGAGAACGGCCGGCAGGCGGATGAGGGGCAATCCCAAGCATGGGTGCGTGGCCATATCGCCACACCTAACCCCTTGCCACAGTTTCGCTTTCTTCTCGCCCTGCCGGCGCCGCCTTTGGCTTTATAGACCCCGGCCAAGGCCAAGAGGCCGCATTGCAGTTCCAGATACAGGTGCCCTTTCATGTGTGTGTCCCGCGCCCTCGCCCTTCTCGCCGTCGCCGCAACGCTTGCCGGCTGCGTCACCACCGCAAAGCCGGTGAGGAAGGGGCCGGATCCGATGCATGTCGCCATGTACGGGCCGCAGCCGGAAGAGCGCTTCCCGCTGCCGGCGATGGACATCAGCCGGGTGAACCCGAGATATTTCCGCCAGCAGGTGGCCTACCAGACGATGGAGCCGGCCGGCACGATCGTCATCGATACGCAGAACCGCTTCCTCTACCTCGTGCAGGGTGAAGGCATGGCGATGCGCTACGGCATCGGCGTCGGCAAGGCGGGACTGGAATTCGAGGGCGCGGCGCGCATCGGCCGCAAGGCGGAATGGCCGCGCTGGACGCCGACACCGAGCATGATCAAGCGCGAGCCGGAACGGAACCTCAAATGGGCGAACGGCATGGAGCCGGGCCTGACCAATCCGCTCGGGCCGCGCGCGCTCTATCTCTACAAGGACGGCAAGGACACGCTGTTCCGCATCCACGGCACGTCCGAGCCGTGGTCGATCGGCAAGGCCGTTTCGAGCGGCTGCATCCGCCTCTTCAACCAGGACATCATCGACCTCTACGGCCGCGTGCCGAGCGGCAGCCGCGTCGTCGTGCTGCAGCATCAGACCCCTGCGGAGGAGACAACGCCGGTGGCGGCGGCCAACGGCTTCGTGCCGCCGGCCGCCATCTAGGGACCGTCAAATCCGGCTTTCAAAGGGCGCTATCGCTTCACAGCGATAGCGGCCTTTCCGCATCAGGTGAAATCCTGCTGCTCGGATGTGACGACGCCCTTCATCTCGCTCGGGTAATAGCCCTCGCGCAGGTTGATGCCATATTCGACATAGGCCTTCATGCAGGCGAGCATCTGCGACCAGCCCTCGCAATTCATGTAGGAGGATTTCTGGCCGCGGTCGTTCTCCCGCCAGCCGGTCTCGGCGATGGTGACCATCGTGCCGCCGTCCTCAAGCGGCTTGAAGCGCATCTCGACGCGCGTCTTGTAGGGCTCCTCGTCCTTGTCGACCATGGCGTCCCAGCGGAAGACGATGAGCGCGTCCTTCTCCACCTTGTCGACGATGACCGGGGCCATGCCCCACCATGTCACCGTCGTGCCTTCGACCAGCGGTGCACTCGCCCCACCGATCGTGGTGAAATAGCCGCTCAGCTTCTTCGGATTGACCACAGCATCGAAAACCTCGGCGACCGGCTTGCCGATCCGGCCGTTCACGCGAAATTCCAGCGTCATGCCGTCCTCCTTGGGCGCTACCCCGCCCTCTTCTCGATCTTGTACCCGGTCAAAATATGTTATAAAAACATAACATGTCAAGCGAATCGAAAGAGGACGCCGTTTTCAAGGCGCTCGCCAACGGCAAAAGGCGGCAGATGCTGGATGCGATCAGGGATGCGCCGCTGACAACGGGCGCGCTCTGCGAAAGGTTTCCGGAGATGGACCGCTGCACGGTCATGCAGCACCTGAAGGTGCTGGAAGAGGCCGAGCTGATCATTCCTCGCCGCGAGGGCCGCGAGCGCTGGAACCATCTCAACGCCCTGCCGATCCAGGCGATCCACGACCGCTGGATCAGCCAATATGCCGGCCATGCGATGACCGTGCTTTCGGCGCTGCAAGCCGACCTCGAAGGGTAAAGGCGCCGCCCTTCGGCAGCGCCCCCAAGGATCAGACCTCGGCGGCGATGCGGCCGATCTCGGCAATGACGGCATTGCGCTCGTCGCCGGAAATGCCGGGGATCTCGCAGAAGGCCGTGATGACGATCGCGCCGCGATCCGGCGACCAGGCGACGGCCACGTCATTGGCATTACCCTGCTTGTCGCCGTTCGTGCCGGTCTTGTCGCCGGTCATCCAGTCCGCCGGGAAGCCGGCGCGCAGCCGCGTGTCGCCGGTCTTGTTCATCACCAGCCAGGCGGCAAGCTGCGCCTTCGACGATGGCGAAAGCACGTCGGAGAAGACCAGCCGGCGCAGCGTTTCGGTCATGGCGAGCGGAGTCGTCGTGTCGCGCTCGTCGTCCGGCGCATCGTGGTAGTTGAGCTTGGGCTCGGTGCGGTCGAGGCGGGTCACCTCGTCGCCGAAGCCGCGCAGGAACTGCGTCACCGCCTTCGGTCCGCCGGAGGCCGCAAGCAGGAGATTGGCAGCGGCATTGTCGCTGAGCGTGATCGTCGCCGCGCAGAGTTCGGCAATCGAGATCCCGTCGCCGCCAACGCGCTTCTCCACTACCGGGGACCAGTCCACGAGGTCGGATTTCTTCACGACGATACGGCGATCGAGGTCTTCCTCCTTGCGGTCGACGCGGGCGAGGATATGGCCTGCCAGCAGCGCCTTGAAGGTGCTGCACATCAGGAAGCGTTCGTCGGCACGGTGGCCGAGCCGGGCGCCCGTCGCGAGATTATGTATGGCAACGCCGATGCGGCCCTTGTGCCGCGCTTCGAGTTCCGCAAGCCGCTTTTCCAGGTTGCCCTCCCCGGCCGCCACCGCGGTGCCGGCAAACGCGGAGACCGCGGGAACGGCAAGGAAAGCGCCGGCAATCGCCTGCCGGCGTGAAATCGTGATCGTCATCGTGTATTTTCCTGTCTTTCGGGCACCGGTGCGCCTTGCCCCAGCCCGTTCAGCCCGCCCACACCGCGACTATGGGCGAGCATAAGGGACAAGGCAAACGACGATTTCTGCCGCCAGCCATTAGGAAAATTTGGGCTCATGCCCCTATTTCCGTTTCATCGCCTCGGCGAGCGCGGCCCCGAAAGCACCCTGCGCGGGCGCCTGCTGCTTCGGCGCGGCCTGGCTGAACTTCGGCTTCATGCCGGCAGTGCGGTCATTCCGGGGCGCATTGTCGCGGGCGGCCGGCGCGCCGCCGTCCTTGCGCATGGTAAGGCCGATGCGCTTGCGCGGCACGTCCACCTCCGTCACCCGCACCTTCACCACATCGCCAGCCTTCACCACCTCATGCGGATCCTTGACGAAGCGGTCGGCGAGCTGCGAGACGTGCACGAGGCCATCCTGATGCACGCCGATATCGACGAAGGCGCCGAAGGCCGCGACGTTCGTCACCGTGCCTTCCAGCAGCATGCCGACCTTGAGGTCCTTGATGTCGTCGACGCCGTCGGCGAAGGTCGCGGTCTTGAATTCCGGGCGCGGGTCGCGGCCGGGCTTTTCGAGTTCGGCGAGAATGTCCCTGACGGTCGGAAGGCCGAAGCGCTCGTCGACGAAGACCTTCGGGTCGAGCGCCTTCAGCGCCGCGCTGTCGCCCATCAGGGCGCGCAGGTCTCGCCCGCAGGCGGCGACGATCTTCTTGGCGACGCCATAGGCTTCCGGGTGCACGGAGGAGGCATCGAGCGGCTCCTTACCGTTCGGGATGCGCAGAAAGCCGGCGCATTGCTCGAAGGTGCGCGCGCCGAGGCGCGAGACCTTCATCAGCTCCTTGCGGCTCTCGAAGGGGCCGTTCGCATCGCGATGCGCGACGATGGCCTCCGCCGAAGATTTCCCCAGGCCGGAAACGCGGGCGAGCAGCGGCGCGGAGGCCGTGTTGAGATCGACGCCGACGGCGTTCACCGCGTCTTCCACCACCGCGTCCAGCGAGCGCGAAAGCTTGCCCTGGTCGACGTCGTGCTGATACTGGCCGACGCCGATCGATTTCGGCTCGATCTTCACCAGCTCCGCCAGCGGATCCTGCAGGCGGCGGGCGATGGAGACGGCCCCGCGCAGCGAGACGTCGAGATTCGGGAATTCCGCGGCCGCCGTTTCAGACGCGGAATAGACCGAGGCGCCGGCCTCCGAGACGATGACCTTGGTGGGCTTGGGCGCGGGAAGCTGGGCGAGCATGTCGGCCACCAGCTTTTCCGTCTCGCGGCTGCCCGTGCCGTTGCCGATGGCGATCAGCTCGACCTTGTGCTTGCGGATCAGCGAGGCAAGCTCGGCCTGCGTGCCGCGCACGTCGTTCTTCGGCGGGAAGGGATAGACCGTCGTCGTCTCGACCACCTTGCCGGTATTGTCGACCACGGCGACCTTGACGCCGGTGCGGATGCCCGGATCGAGCCCCATCGTGGCGCGCGTGCCGGCGGGCGCGGCGAGCAGCAGGTCCTTGAGATTGCGGGCGAAGACGCGGATCGCCTCCTCTTCCGAGCGCTCGCGCATCTCGCGCATCAGGTCGAGAGAGAGCGACATGGAAAGCTTCACGCGCCAGGTCCAGCCGATCACCTCGGCCAGCCACTTGTCGCCCGGCTTCGTGCCGACGGCATAGAACGAGGCGATGATGCGCTCGACGGGCTTGACCGGCTCGGTGCTGTCCTGGTCGACGACGATATCGACCGACAGGAACTCCTCGTTCCAGCCGCGCAGCATGGCGAGCGCGCGGTGGCCCGGAACGGTCGCCCAGCGTTCGGTGTGGTCGAAATAGTCGGAAAACTTGGCGCCGGCCTCCTGCTTGCCCTCCACGACGCGGGAACGCAGGAAGGCGTTGTCCTTCATGTATTCGCGCAGGCGCTTGAGGAGGTCGGCATTTTCCGTCAACTGCTCGGCGACGATGTCGCGCGCGCCTTCCAGCGCGGCCTTCACGTCCGGCACCTCGGCGGAAAGGAACTTTTCCGCCAGTTCGGCCGGCACCAGCGCGCGGTCGGCAAGGATTTGCTCGGCCAGCGGGCCGAGGCCGCGCTCGCGGGCGATCTCCGCCTTGGTGCGGCGCTTGGGCTTGTAGGGCAGGTAGATGTCCTCGAGCTCGGCCTTGGTGGTGACCGTGGCGATCTTGGCGGCCAATTCATCCGTCAGCTTGCCCTGCCCCGCGATGGAATCGAGGATCGAGGCGCGGCGGGCCTCCAGCTCGCGCAGATAGGTCAGCCGCTCGGCGAGCGTGCGCAGCTGCGTATCGTCGAGGCCGCCCGTCACCTCCTTGCGGTAGCGCGCGATGAAGGGCACGGTCGCACCCTCGTCCAGCAGCTCCACGGCGGCGGAGACCTGCACGGAGGTCGCCTTGATCTCGGCGGCGATCAGGTTGGCGATCTTGAGCGGTGTCGGGGCCATGTCGAACTCCTCGTGATGGTGCGGGCGGCGACCATAGTGAGCGCATGGCGACAGGCCAACCACCGGGCCTGCCGCGGCGGGCCACGTCCACAATATATCACCGGCCGCGCAGCCTTGCGCCGCCGCATCAGGGTTGAATGGACAAAAAAGGGGGCTTGGTGGTTGTAACCCTTCATAAAGCCTTGCCGACTATCCTGCCTTGCGTAACGGCAACGGGGCCTTCGGCATGCGCGGCGCATTTCTTGCAGCAGTCTCTCTGACGGCCATCGCCGCGGCCGCTCCAGCCCACGCGGCGACGCTCAACCTCCTCATCTGGGAAACCTATATCGACGAGCAGATCCTCGCCGATTTCACGGTCGAGACCGGCATCGAGGTGCGCCAGATCTTCTACGACAGCGGCGATGCCCGCGACGAGATCCTCGCTGATCCGAACAGCAATATCGACGTGGTCGTCACCAACGAGAACGGCGCGAAGCTCTACGGCAACCGCGGCATCATCATGGCGCTCGACCGCAAGAACGTGCCCGCGCTGAAGGACTTCGAGGAAGGCTGGACGAAGCGTTGCGGCGGCTATGGCGTGCCCTATCTCTGGGGCACGATGGGCATCCTCTACCGTTCCGACAAGATCACCGAGGCGCCCTCCTCCTGGGCGGACCTGATGAAGCCGGCGGAAAGCCTGCGCGGCCACATCGCCATGTACGACGACCATGCGGAGGCCTTCGTCGCGCCGCTCGTGCTGCTCGGCAAGTCGGTCAATGCCAACGACAACGAAACGTTGAAGGCGGCGTTCGAGCTGATGAAGGTGCAGCTTCCCTATGTGCTGACCTACGACTACGTCATCACCTCGATCCAGAGCGCCGACAAGGGGCCGAATATCTACATGGCGCTCGGCTATAGCGGCGACCAGTACACGCTGAACGGCAAGGTCAACGCGCCGGGCCTCTGGCGCTATGCCGTGCCGAAGGAAGGCACGCTCTCCTGGCTCGACTGCATCACCGTCAGCGAGCGCTCGCGGGACAAGGCGAACGCGCTGCGGCTGGTCGACTATATCAGCAATGCGAAGAACGGCGCGCGCAACGCCCTCAAGCTCAACATGCCCACCGCAAGCACCGCAGCGCTCGCGCTGCTGCCGCAAGACATCCGCTCCAATCCCGAAATCTATGCCGCACCGGAAATCCTGGCCAGAAGCCAGCTTCAGGAGGAACTGACCGTCCAATCGGTCCAGGCCCGCCGCCGCATCATCAGCAGTCTGGCCCAACTCAGTGACGCTCGGTAAACGCGCCCTCGCCCTCATCTTCCCGGTCGTGCTGGCGGGCTACGTGCTCGCGGCCTCCCTCATCTACTATGTCCAGGGCTCCGCGATCCTCGGGCTGGAGCGCGCGCGCCTGTGGCAGCAGATGGGCCTGCTCACCGCCCTCTTCCAGAACGAGGTGACACAGAACCGCAGCCTCATCTATTCGCTGGTCGCCGGCGATACGGTGCGCCTCTTCGTCAACGAGCCGGATGCGGGCTATCGCAGCACGGCGCTCGGCGTGCGCCTGCAGCAGAGCATCACCTCGCTTTCCGACGACCGCAAGAAGTTCATCTCGGTCGCGATCATCCGCCCGCCGCTGACGGTCGACTATTATTACGAGGACAGCGCCGATCCGTTCGCCGAGATCACGCCGCAGCAGCTCGCCCATGCCCGGCAGGTCATCGCGAGCCCGCGCCTTTCGTCCTGGGCCTATCTCGACACGGCCGGCATCGAGCCGCTGATCGTGCATTCCGAATTCATCGATCCGCTGACCTTCAACCGGCCGGTCGCCAGCGCCAAGGACAGCGCGATCCTCGTGCAGACCGCCGTGCGGCCCAATGCCTTCCTCGAGATGAAGCGCACGCTCGAAAAGGAATATGGCGCGGCGATCGAGATCGGGCAGCACCAGTTCCTGGCGCAAGGTGCGCTCTCGGCCACCGCGACGCTCGGCCCCTCGCTCTTCGCGCGCCTGACGCCCGACGCCGCCTTCCTCGAAAGCCGGCTGGGGACGCTGAAGAGCCTGCTCGCGCTCGGCGCCATCGCGCTCAGCCTCTGCACCATCGGCCTCGTTCTGCTGCTCGTGCGGCGCTACATCACCAATCCCATCGCGCGGCTCGACCGCCAGCTTACAGACGTCATGACCGGCAGCCGCAGCGGCATCCTGGCAATGGACGAAGTGGGCGAGATCGGCCGTCTTTCGGCCAATGTCAAACGGCTGCACGACCATTCCATGCAGTCCTTCGACCTCGTGCAGAACGCTTCCTGGACGGATACGCTGACGGGCATTTCCAACCGCGAATATTTCAACATCCGCTCCACGCAGCTTCTGGAAGAGGCCGAGGAAGCCGGCCTCGGCTGCACGCTGCTCTTCATCGACGTCGACAACTTCAAGTTCGTCAACGACAAGCACGGCCACAAGATCGGCGACGAGCTCCTGAAGACGCTTGCCGACCGCATCTCGGCCATCGTCGCCCGCATCGTCGCGGATCGCGGCCTGCCGGACGGCCTCTTCGCCCGCCTTTCCGGCGACGAATTCGCCATCATGCTGCGCTGTCAGCCGGGCGGCGGCACGATTACCGAAATGGCAAACAACATCCTCTCGCTCTTTGCGGAAGGCTTCGAGGTTCTGGACAAGGCCTATCCGGTGACGGCGAGCATCGGCATCGCCGTCTATCCGGAAGATGCCCGTACCCTGCCGGAGCTGATCGCCAATGCCGATGCGGCCATGTATCAGGCGAAATCGCAGGGCAAGAACGGCTCGGCCCGCTATTCGCGCTCGCTGCACGAAAAGCGCACCCGCCAGCGCCGCATCGAGGAGGAGTTGCGCGTCCTCGATCCCGACGAGGAATTCCATCTCGTCTACATGCCCATCGTCGACGGCCACGGCCGCGTGACGGGCTGCGAGGCGCTGCTGCGCTGGACCTCTCCCGCACTCGGCAGCGTGACGCCGGACGAGTTCATCCCGATCGCGGAGACCACCGGCCTCTTCAGCAAGATCGACTGGTGGGTGATCGACCGGGCCATGGCCGACCATGGCCGGATCCGCAAGCTCTTCGGCGCCGAGACGATCCTCTGCATCAACATCTCGTCGGCGGAACTCTACACGAAGTCGATCAGCGACCATTTCTGCGAGTGTGCCGACCGGCACGGCGTCGACACGCGCCTCATCGAGATCGAGCTGACGGAAACCTTCGCGGTGAAGCTCGGCGAGCAGTCGCGCCGCAATATCGAGATCCTGCGCAGCCGCGGCTTCCGCATCTCCATCGACGATTTCGGGGCGGGCTATACCTCGGTGCAGCAGATCATCGAATATCCGGCCGAGACCATCAAGCTCGACCGCGCGCTCGTCGAAAGCCTCACCCGCTCGGCGGCCCTGCCGACGCTGCGGGCGCTCGTCGCGCTCTGCCACGCGCAGGACATGTCGGTGATCGCCGAGGGCATCGATACGACCGAGAAGATGACGCTGCTCGCCGCGGCGGGCTGCGACCTCTACCAGGGCTACCTGATCAGCCGCCCCCTCACCCTGGAAGATCTCGGCATCTGGGCCATGCAGCGGCTCATCGACAAGGCGCGCGAGGGCGCGCAGAAGCCGGAACGGCGCGCTCGGGCGTGAGGTCTCTTAGAAAATGACGAGGGGGGCTGCCCCTCATCCCCCTGCCGGGACCTTCTCCCCGCGGGCGGGGAGAAGGGATATGCCGCACCGGTTTCCCGACTCATTACCCACCCATGGGGCAAGTCCCCTCTCCCCGCTTGCGGGGAGAGGGTTAGGGTGAGGGGCAAATCCGCAATATGCGCTCCGATCAGGACGTCGGGAAATCCAGGCCCATTTCGCGGAAGCGGGCCGGGTCGTCGCCCCAGTTCTCGCGCACCTTCACGAAGAGGAAGAGGTGCACGGGCTG
Source organism: Shinella zoogloeoides (assembly GCF_033705735.1). NCBI lineage: Bacteria > Pseudomonadati > Pseudomonadota > Alphaproteobacteria > Hyphomicrobiales > Rhizobiaceae > Shinella > Shinella zoogloeoides. Next base: position 674,280 of record NZ_CP131130.1, on the reverse strand, counting down.
TTCGAGGATATCCGACAGCTCCTTGCGCGAGGCCATGGAGATCGCCTTGATCGCCTCGCCGTTCTTGCCGAGCGCGATCTTCTTCTGGCTGTCGCGCTCGACATAGATGACCTGCTCGATGCGCACCGAGCCGTCCTTGCGCTCCTCCCACTTCTCCGTCTCGACATGCGAGGAATAGGGGAGCTCCTGGTGCAGGCGCAGGAACAGCTTTTCGCGGGTGATCTCGGCGGCGAGCTGGCGCATGGGCAGGTCGGAGATCTGGTCTTCCGGATAGTACCAGGGGCCTTCCGGCAGCGCGGCGGCGAGATAGTTCATCACGTCCTCGCAGCCCGAGCCGTTGAGGGCCGAGATCATGAAGGTGCGCTCGAACTTGACGACCTCGTTCACCGCCGCCGTCAGCTTCAGCAGGTCCTCCGGCTTCACCCGGTCGACCTTGTTGAGGACGAGGATCTTCGGCTGATGGACCTCCTTCAGGCCTTCCAGGATGGTCTCGGCATCGCCCTTGAGGCCACGCTCGCTGTCGATCAGGAACATGATGAAATCGGCATCCTTGGCGCCGCCCCAGGCGGTCGTGACCATGGCGCGGTCGAGCCGGCGGCGCGGCTTGAAGATACCGGGCGTGTCCATGAAGACGATCTGGGCGTTATCGTGGATCGCGATGCCGCGCACGATGGCGCGCGTCGTCTGCACCTTGTGGCTGACGATCGACACCTTCGCGCCGACGAGGCGGTTGACGAGGGTCGACTTGCCGGCATTGGTCGCGCCGATCAGCGCCACGAAGCCCGAGTGGGTCGCGCCCTCACCGGTCGTTCCGGTCTCGGCGGGGGTCTGGTTTTCTTCGGTCATGGTGTCCGTCAATCTTGTGTTTTCAGGCAACTTCCGGCGCAAAGCCCTACGGCTCCTGCCGGAATCGCCTCAGGCGCCGCCCTTGGGCCAGACGCCTTCGCGTTCCAGAATCTTCGTCGCGGCCACCTGCTCAGCGGCCCGTTTCGAGCGGTCGGTGCCCGTTTCCGGCTTCACGCCCCTGATCTCCACCGTCACGGTGAAGCGCGGGTCGTGGTCCGGTCCGGAGCGCTCGTCCACCCGGTAGTTCGGCGTCACGCCGAACCGGGCATGCGCCCATTCCTGCAATTCCGTCTTGGCGTCGCGCCGCGCGCCTTCCGCCCGGGCGGCCCTGCCCTCCCAGTTGGCGAGGATGAAGCCGCGCGCCGCCTCCAGCCCGCCATCGAGATAGATCGCGGCGATCAGCGACTCTACCACATCGGCCCTGACGTTCATCATGGCTTTTCCGGTGAGCTTCTTGACGTCCGCGCCGGTGCGGATGAAGCGGTGAAGGGCGAGGTCGTCCGAGACCGCCGCGCAGCTCTCGGCGCTGACGAGCTGGTTGAGGCGGACGGAAAGCTCGCCCTCCTTCGCCTCTCGGAAGGTGCGGAACAGCATCTCGGCGACGCAGAGCCCGAGGACCCGGTCGCCGAGGAATTCCAGCCGCTCGTAGTTGCTGCCCTTGCCGGGCCGGGCGCTGGCATGGGTGATCGCCCGGTCGAGACGGTCCTTGTCGGTGAAGACGTAGCCGATCAGCTCTTCGAGGGCTTTCCGGTTCGCGTCGTTCAGCGGTATGGCGCCCTTCATTCAACGACCTTGAAGAGGCGGTCCCAGCGCAGGTTGGTCGGCCACTTCCAGACTTCGCTGAACGAGGTGTCATGCCCCAGCGAGAAGAAGATGAGGCTTGCGCGGCCGATCAGGTTCTCGGCCGGCACGAAGCCCACGTCGAAGCGGCTGTCGGCCGAGTTGTCGCGGTTGTCGCCCATCATGAAATAATGGCCTTCCGGCACGATGAACTCGCGCGTGTTGTCGCCGACGGTACCCGGACGGGTATCCAGCGTATCGTAGGAAACGCCGTTGTCCATGGTCTCGCGGAAGACCGGCACGTCCTCGCCGGTGTCGTACTGGTCGTCGGCACGGAAGAAGCCGTTATGCTCGCGCGGCACGGGCTGGCCGTTGACGTAGAGGACGCTGTCCTTGACCTGCACATGGTCGCCCGGCAGGCCGACGAGGCGCTTGATGTAGTCGATGTCGGGGTTCGGCGGGAAGCGGAAGACGACGATGTCGCCGCGCTTCGGCTCGCTGGCGAAGATGCGGCCCGAGAACAGGTTCGGCGAGAACGGCAGCGAATACTTCGAATAGCCGTAGGAGAACTTGTTGACGAAGAGATAGTCGCCGACGAGCAGCGTCGGCATCATCGAGCCCGAGGGGATGGTGAAGGGCTGGAAAAGCACCGTGCGGATCACCACGGCGAGCAGCAGCGCCTGGATGATGACCTTGACGTTTTCCCACAGGCCGCTCTCAGCCTTATCAGTCTTCTCTGCCACGCCGGACTTGTCCTTATTTGCAAACATGGGGCCCTCTATAGAGGAAAGGTTGCCTGTTGGAAATCGTGTCGGTCAAAAAGACACATGGCGAAACACCGGCTAGCCGGACGTTCCGGCCGGCAGCGCCTCGATGATCACGAATGCCTGCGCCAGCGGGAAGTCGTCGGTAATGGTGATGTGGATGCGCGCCTCGTGCCCCTCGGGCAGGAGCTGCTTCAGCTTTTCGAGCGCGCCGCCGGTCAGCCGCATGGTCGGCTTGCCGCCCGGAAGGTTGACGACGCCCATGTCCTTCCAGAACACGCCCTGCGCCAGCCCCGTGCCGAGCGCCTTGGAACAGGCCTCCTTGGCGGCGAAACGCTTGGCGTAGGAGGCCGCGCGGTTGCGCCGCCCATCGGACTTCGCCCGCTCGATCTCGGTGAAGCAGCGCTCCGTGAAGCGTTCGCCGAAGCGCTCCAGCGACTTCTCCACCCGGCGGATGTCGATGAGGTCGCTGCCGATGCCGATGATCATAGGGGAGTGTCTCCATGGGAAAGGACGGGCACGCGCTTCACGAGGCGGGCATGGCGCCGCGCCGCCACCGAACGCGCCGCAAGGCGGGTTGCGCCATAGGCGAGGAAAGCCGCGCTGCCGCCGAGGACGAGCGCGCCGACGAGCATCGGCTCAAGCACAGGATGCCAGAGCTCGGAAAATTGCAGATGTTCCATGCGGTGGAAGAGGTCGGCCGCGCTGATCGCCTCGCCCGAACGGATGCCGAGCAGCACCTCGCCGACGCGGAAGGTCGCAAGGGCGATGAGCGGGATGGTCAGCGGATTGGCGATGGTCGTGGCGAGCGCCGCGGCGACAAGATTGCCGGCCGTCAGGTAGGCGAGCGCAAGGGCCAGGATGACATGGAAGCCGAGCAGCGGCGTGAAGGCGGAGAAAGTACCGGCCGCGACCCCCGCCGCAATCGCATGGGGCGAAGCGGAAAGGCGCAGGATGCGCTTGGCGAGGTAGCGCGCGGGACGCGAGAACCCCTTGCGCGGCCAGAAGAATTCGCGCAATCGCTCGGGCCAGGAGGCCTTCTTTCGGCGTCGGAACAACATCGCCCAGACATAGCCGATCCGTTGGTGGCATTTCAATGGCGGCGCCGTCATGGCGCCGGATGCGGCAGCCGCCGTGGCGCAGCGATCTGCGCCACACGGCAAGCCGAAGCCTTAGTAGGACCTGCGGAAGAGGCCGCGGTCGATCTGACGCTGGCGGTATTCCAGGTCGATGCGGTCGATGGCGGCGTTCAGGTAGGCCATTTCGCGCTCGTCGGCATTCGGGATGCGCAGGGCGCGGGTGAAATTCTTGATCTGCTTCAACATTGGTAAACCTCGTTCGGTTACCTCCCGACGCAGAAGATAGGTTTACCCGCCCCTTCGCACCAGCGACACTATCCCAATACAGCCATGCGGAACGCGCATAACGGCTGGTCAAATCTTGGGCAAACCTGCCTCAATCGAGGCAGGTCGCCACATTTTTGCATGGGACCGTCACGCGAAGACACGATTGATCGTCGAAACGCACTGCAGTTCCTTCAACTGGCCGATGAGTTGGTTGAGCTGGCGCAGGTCCCAGACCTCCAGATCGATATGCACCTCGGTAAAGTCGGCCGCCACGCGCGCCATCGACATGGAGCGGATGTTGATGTCGCTGGTGGCGATGGTCTGCGTGACTTCGGCGAGCGTGCCCGGCTCGTTCAGCGCGTTGATCATGATGCGCGCCATGAAGCGGGTGTTGTTCGCTTCGTCGAGGTCCCAGCGCACATCGATCCAGCGCTCCGGCTCGTCGTCGAACTTCTGCAGCGCCGGCGACTGGATCGGGTAGATGGTGATGCCCTTGTCCTTCTCCATGATGCCGACGATGCGGTCGCCCGGCACGGCGCCGCCGGCGGAGAAGTGCACCTCGGCATTGCCGGAAAGGCCGCGGATCGGCAGCGCATCGGGGCCGGCCTCGCCCTCCTCGCGCTCCAGCGCCGCCTTGTTCTTGCCCGGCAGCTTGAAGACCATACCGGCCGCACTGCGCATGTTGAACCAGCCGTCGTCCGAGCTCGGCTTCACCGTCACGCGCTCGTCCTGGTAATCCGGGAAGACGGCGCGCAGCACGTCGAGCGAGGAAAGCTCGCCGCGCCCGACGGAGGCGATGGCGTCCTCCACCTCCTTCTGGCCGAGGCGATGCAGCACCGGCTTCAGCCCGTCGCGGGAGAACTGCTTTCCGGCGCGCTCGAAGGTGCGCTCCAGAATGCGGTAGCCGAGGCCGGAATATTGCTTGCGCACGGCGGCGCGGGTCGCGCGGCGGATGGCGGCGCGCGCCTTGCCGGTGACGACGATCTCCTCCCAGGCCGGCGGCGGCACCTGGATGCCGGAGCGGATGATCTCGACCTCGTCGCCATTGTTGAGGCGGGTGACGAGCGGCATGATGCGGCCGTTGATCTTGGCACCGACGCAGGTGTCGCCGATATTGGTGTGCACCGCATAGGCGAAGTCGATGGGCGTCGCGCCGCGCGGCAGCGTGATGAGCTGGCCCTTCGGCGTGAAGGTGAAGACCTGGTCCTGGAAGAGCTCCAGCTTGGTGTGCTCCAGGAACTCTTCCGGATTGTCGCCCTCGGCCAGCGCCTCGATGGTCCGGCGCAGCATGGCATAGGCGTTGGAGCGCGGCGAGCGCACCTCGTCCGCGCCGGCGGCTTCCTTGTCCTTGTAGAGCGAATGGGCGGCGATACCGTATTCGGCGATCTCGTGCATGCGCTTGGTGCGGATCTGCAGCTCGATGCGCTGGCGCGAGGGGCCGACGATGGTCGTGTGGATCGACTGGTAGTCGTTCTGCTTCGGCGTCGAGATATAGTCCTTGAAGCGGCCCGGCACGACGCGCCAGCGCGTGTGCACGATGCCGAGCGCGGCATAGCAGGCGGGAATGTCGCCGACGAGGATACGGAAGGCATAGACGTCGGAGAGCTGCTCGAAGGACAGCGACTTCGACTGCATCTTGCGGAAGACCGAATAGGGCTTCTTCTGCCGGCCCTTGACCAGCGCCTCGTCGAGGCCGTTCGTCACCAGCAGCTCGCGCAGCTCCTCCTCGATCTTGCGGATCAGGCCCTCGTTGCGCCGGGAAAGCTCCTCCAGCTTGCGGCTGACGGTCTCGTAGGCTTCCGGGTTGATGTAGCGGAAGGACAGGTCCTCCAGCTCCTCGCGCATGTCCTGCATGCCCATGCGGCCGGCGAGCGGCGCATAGATGTCCATCGTCTCCTCGGAGATGCGGGCGCGCTTTTCCGGCGACATGTGGTCGAGCGTGCGCATGTTGTGCAGGCGGTCGGCGAGCTTGACGAGGAGCACGCGCACGTCGTCGGAAATGGCGAGCAGCAGCTTGCGCAGGTTCTCGGCCTGCTTGGCCTTCTTGGAAACGAGGTCGAGCTTCTTGATCTTGGTGAGGCCCTCGACCAGCGCGCCGATATCCTCGCCGAACAGTTCGTCGATCTCGGCGCGCGTGGCGCTGGTGTCCTCGATCGTATCGTGCAGCAGGGCCACCGCGATGGTGGATTCGTCGAGGCGCATATCCGTCAGGATGGCGGCGACTTCGAGGGGATGCGAGATATAGGGGTCGCCGCTCGCCCGCTTCTGCTGTCCATGCTTCTGCATGGCATAGACATAGGCCTTGTTCAGCAGGGCTTCGTTGGCATCGGGCTTGTATTTCTGAACCCGCTCGACGAGTTCATATTGACGCATCATCCTCGGTCGGCTTTCTCCCCGCTCCCGCAGGGCAAAAAAAAGTGCGCCCCAACTTAAAAGGGGCGCACCGGCATTCGCAACAGCAAAGGTTTCGGTAAGTTACCGAAATCAGTAATCGTCGCTCTTTTCCGGCGGAACGAGGCCTTCGATGCCGGCCAGAAGCTCTTCTTCCGACATGCGGTCGAAGGCGATGGTTTCCGGCTGGTCCTCGTCCTCGTCGACGGTGGCGGTCGTCGCGTCGTCGGCAATGAGGCTTGCCGGATCGGGCTCGGGCTCGTCCACTTCCACATGCTTCTGCAGCGAGTGGATCAGGTCTTCCTTGAGGTCGTCGGGCGAAAGGGTTTCGTCGGCGATCTCGCGCAGCGCGACGACCGGGTTCTTGTCGTTGTCGCGGTCGATGGTGATGGCGGCGCCCTGCGAGATGAGGCGGGCGCGATGGCTTGCAAGAAGAACCAGCTCGAAGCGGTTGTCTACCTTGTCAATGCAATCTTCAACGGTGACACGGGCCATTGCCTGTCCTTTGTGATCGAGAATTTCAGGAGTTTGCATGCCCGATACAGGGATCGGGCCGGAAATTCAAGTTTTTCCTTCCCGCGCCCCCGGCGGGGCATGTCGTAAGGTTGCCCATATAACTTCTGATTGATGCCTCCCGCTAGGGGAGGCGGAAGGGCGAAATATCGGACAAATGGGGTAAAGCGCGGGAACTATTCCCCAATTCGGAAGTCATTGAATTTACTGAAACGATGCCGGAAACAAAATTGAACGGCGCAACCTAGATTTGCTTGGAAACCGGCGGCGGCTGCCCTAAATGAATATTATATGAAAAATAGGTAATTCAACCGGAATGTGCACCGGGCAAGCAGAAACCGGCTGAAACCCAACCTTTTTCCTCAACTTCTATTTAAAGGATTGCGCGACATGTTCGACCCCCGCGAGAAAATCGCCCTCTTCATCGACGGTGCAAATCTCTATGCGGCGTCCAGGACACTCGGCTTCGACATAGACTACAGGAAGCTTCTGAAGGCCTTCCAGAAGCGCGGCTACCTGCTGCGTGCCTATTACTATACCGCCCTCATCGAGGACCAGGAATATTCCTCCATCCGCCCGCTGATCGACTGGCTCGACTATAACGGCTACAAGGTCGTCACCAAGCCGGCCAAGGAATTCACCGACTCGCTCGGCCGCCGCAAGATCAAGGGCAACATGGATATCGAGCTGGCCATCGACGCGATGGAACAGTCCGAGACGGTCGACCACCTCGTCATCTTCTCCGGCGACGGCGACTTCACCACACTCGTCGAGGCGCTGCAGCGTAGGGGCCGCAAGGTCTCCGTCGTCTCCACCATGCAGACCCAGCCGCCGATGATCGCCGACGACCTGCGCCGCCAGGCCGACTATTTCATCGACCTCGGCACGCTGAAGGCCGAGGTCGGCCGCGACCCGTCCGAGCGCCCGCAGCGCACGGCCGAGCCGGTGGAAACCGCCGCGGACTGAGGCGGCAGGCTCCGCCTCTTCAAGCCGTCAGCGGAGGGGATGCACGAGAATGGCTGTCTTGCAGACGACACGGCTGACGCTCCGCCCCTGCCGCCCGGATGACCGCGACGATTTCATCGCCCTCGAACGCGACCCCGAGGTCATGCGCTTCCTCAACGGCGGCCACGCCGTCGATCGGGCGCGGGCAGATCCGAGCGCGACATTCCTCATGCCGGAGGGAACGGAACCTCATGTCTGGACGGCGCGGCGCACGACCGGCGGCGCCTTCGTGGGATGGTTCTGCCTCTGGCCGGAGGGCGAGGCCCTTGCCGAACTCGGATATCGCCTGCGCCGGGAGGACTGGGGACAGGGGCTGGCCTCGGAAGGCGCCCTCGCCCTCGTCGGCTGGGGTTTCGAACACGGCGGCTATGACAGGATCGTGGCGACCACGATGGCGGTGAACCGTGGATCGCGCCGCGTGATGGAAAAGGTGGGCATGAGATACACGCGCACCGACCATATCGACTATCCCGACCCGATTGCCGGCAGCGAGCAAGGCGATGTCTGGTACGAGATGACACGCGGCGAATGGCGCGGCCGCTAGCCGGACAAAGCGGGCCATCGCACGCGGCCCTCCCTTTTCATACTCTTCCGTAAACCCGGAAATCCGCCATATTCAATGTTCGTTAAACATTGATTCAAATGCCCCTGCCCCTCGTTAACGTTCCGCAAGACTCTGCTGATATTGCGAAATCCTACAGTCACTTCGCATCAGGATTTCCGGAAAATGGTGGACGCAGTATCGCTTTCGGGCAACAGCTACCGGGCCGCATCGAGCGCGCTCGCATCGCGCATCGCCGAAAGCCGCCCCGCAGCGGAAGCCTTGGCCGCACTGAGCGGCCCGCAGCCGGTGACGACAGTTTCCGCTCCCTCCGATGCGGCGGAAGAGATCGGCGATCTCGCCTTCCTCTATGCGCCGAACGGCCAGCCGGGCCTTGCGACCCAGCCCGTCAGCACCGTCTCCGCCACGCAGGCGACGCCTGACACGCGCGTTGCCGCGGAACGCAACCCGAGCGCACGGCTCGCCATCGAAAGCACGGATCTCGACGCCCTGATGTCGTCGTTCCTGACCGCGCGCGCGTCGAGCGCCAATCCTGCGCCCTCGCCGGACGTGCCGGCGCCCGCGAGCAACGAACAGCTTGCGCTCGCCGCTCGCCAGTCGGTGATCAACCAGCTCTACAACCAGTTCTGAGGAAGACCGAAGGCCGGATCAGCCGCGTTCGCGCAGCAGGCGGCCCTTCTGGCGGTTCCAGTCGCGTTCCTTCTCCGTCTCGCGCTTGTCGTGCAGCTTCTTGCCCTTGGCGAGCGCGAGTTCGAGCTTGGCCCGGCCGCTGTCGTTGAAATAGATCTTCAGCGGCACGAGGGTCATGCCCTCGCGGTTGATCGCCACGCGCAGGCGATGGATCTCGCGACGCGACAGGAGGAGTTTGCGCCGTCGGCGCGTCTCGTGGTTGAAGCGGTTCGCCTGCAGGTATTCCGGCAGGTAGGAATTGATCAGCCAGATTTCGCCACCCTCGTCGGAGGCGTAGGATTCGGCGATATTCGCCTTGCCTTCGCGCAGCGACTTGACCTCCGTGCCGGTCAGCACGAGACCGGCCTCGTAGGTATCCACGATCTCGTAGTTGTAGCGGGCCTTGCGGTTCTCCGCGACAATCTTCTTGATCGTTGTCGGACGCGCTTTCGTCGCCATATCAGTTCAACAGCCCGGCGTGGCGCAACGCCGCGTCGATAGCCGCCTCCGTGGCCAGCTCCAGCGAGGAGACGAGCGGGGAGCGAACGGTGCGGTTCATCCCGCGCACGCGCGAGAGGCCGTATTTCGCACCGCAGACGCCCGGCTCCATGAAGATCGCCTTGTGCAGCGGCATCAGCCGGTCCTGGTATTCCAGCGCCTTGGCATAGTCGCCGGCAAGCGTCGCCTTCTGGAACTCGGCACAGAGCCGCGGGGCGACATTGGCCGTGACCGAGATGCAGCCGACGCCGCCATGGGCGTTGAAGCCGAGCGCGGTCGCATCCTCGCCCGAAAGCTGGACGAAGTCCTTGCCGCAAGCGATGCGCTGCTCGGAAACGCGCTCGATCTTGCCCGTCGCATCCTTGACGCCCATGATCGAGGGATGCGCCTTGTGCAGCGCGCCCATCGTTTCCGGCGTCATGTCGATCACCGAACGGCCCGGAATGTTGTAGATGACGATCGGCACCTTCACGGCCTCGGCGACGGCCGCGAAATGCGCGAAGAGGCCTTTCTGCGTCGGCTTGTTGTAATAGGGCGTGACGACGAGGATCGCGTCCGCGCCCGCCTTTTCGGCGTGCTGGGCGAGATCGATCGCTTCCTTGGTGTTGTTGGAGCCGGCGCCGGCGATCACGGGCACGCGGCCGGCGGCAACCTTGATGCAGAGTTCCACCACCCGTTTGTGCTCGTCATGCGACAGCGTCGGCGATTCGCCGGTGGTGCCGACCGGCACAAGGCCGTGGCTGCCTTCGCCGATCTGCCATTCCACATGCGCGGCAAAGGCGTCTTCATCGACGGCGCCGGCAGCCGTGAACGGGGTGACGAGAGCGGGAATGGATCCCTTGAACATCGAGAACTCCTGAGGCCAGAGCCGCCGCAAGGGCATACATGCTTTGGCCGTATTCCGTGGTTAAAAACGGTCGCACAATAATCATGTGACAGGGATGCGGCAAGCGCGCGACGGGCGTTTTCATGCACGATCAAGGCGGAAATCCGCATGCCCGCACGAATAGTTACGCTGCTTCATCCGTCGCCTGAGAACCGGCGGCCTTCACGGATTGGTGAGAGGCGCGGTTAAGGTTTCGTTAAGGCAACGAAGGGTTAATGTTTGTCGGAGAACAGGCGGAAAGCGAGGGTCCATGCGCCGCCTGCCAGGCATCCGGGACGTAGCATGATCTCGAGAAACGGTTTTGCCCTTTGCGCCTTGCTGCTTGCCGGAGCGGCTATCCTTGCGCTCCACTCCTCGCCCGTCGAGGCGGATAATTCCGCCGTGCCGGAGATCAAGCCGCTCGGCTTCGCCGCCCAGATGCCCTCCCCCGAGGTAATCACCAACGCCATTCCGCGCGCCGAGGCGCTGCAGCCGGTCAATCCGGATCTCAGCGCCGGGCTCGATGCGCTTTCCAACCGCGATCCCGCCGCCGCCATCGCCGCGCGCGGCCGCCTTCCTTCCGGCAGCCTCGACCGGCATATCCTCACCTGGGCCATTGCCGTTTCCGGCCAGCGGGGCGTTCCCTCGCTTGAAATCGCCAGCGCCCAGCGCGAGCTCAAGGGCTGGCCGGGCCTGAAGGCGCTGCGCGGCCATTCCGAGCGGGCGCTTGCCCGCGAAAATCCGCCGGTCGCCGACGTGCTGGCCGCCTTCGGTACCACCCGCCCGGAAACGGCGGAGGGCGCCATCGTGCTGTCCCGCGCGCTCGTCGCCTCCGGCGAGACGGCCCGCGCGACCGAGATCCTGCGCGCCTTCTGGCAGAAGGAGGCGCTCACCAAGGACCTCGAAAGCCAGATTCTCGGCGAATTCGACACGCTTCTTACCGTCGCGGACCACAAGGCCCGCATGGAGATGCTGCTCTACCGCGACCGCGCCGACCAGGCGCAGCGTTTCGGCGACCTCGGCAAGGCGCAGTCCTTCTACCGCGCCTGGGCGGCGGTCATCCGCAAGAACCGGACTGCCGGCGACCTCATCAAGGCTGTGGATGCGAGCTGGCAGAAGGACCCGGCCTATACCTATCTGCGCATCCGCTACCTGCGGAACCGGGAAGATTACCGCGCGGCCGCGAAACTCTTTTCCGCCATGCCGGAGGATCCCGCACGGCTCGTCAATCCGGGCGCGTGGTGGAACGAGCAGCGCATCGTCAGCCGCGGGCTTGCCGATCTCGGCGACTATCGCGACGCCTACCGCGTCGCCGCCCGGCACGGCGCGGACGACCCTGCCGATATCGTGGAAGCGGAATTCCATGCCGGCTGGTATGCGCTACGCGATCTCGGTGAGGCGAAGACCGCGGCAAAGCATTTCCAGCACATCCTGCAGGTCTCCGACAGGCCGATCTCCGTCTCCCGCGCCTGGTACTGGCTCGGTCGCGCGGCGGAAAAGGGCGGGCCGGGCGATGCGAAGGACTATTTCACCAAGGCCGCGAACTTTCCCGGCACCTTCTACGGCCAGCTTGCCGCTGCCCGGCTCGGCCGCACGACGCTGAATGTCGCCTATCCGACGCCGACTGCCGAGGAGCGCACGAGCTTCCGCCAGCGCGAGGCCGTGCAGGCCATCGCCCGCCTTCAGGCCGCCGGCCATGGCTGGCGGGGCGATAGCCTCTACCGGGCGCTCGCGGGCGAACTGATGAGCCCCGGCGAACTTGCGCTCCTTGCCGCCGACGCGGAGAAGGACGGCAACCACCAGCTTTCCCTGCAGATCGGCAAGATCGCCTTCGGGCGCGGTATCGATGTGGCGGCGCTCGCCTTCCCCATCGGTGTCATTCCGGATGGCGCCAATATAGCCGGCTCCGGCAAGGCGCTCGCCTATGCCATCGCGCGGCAGGAAAGCGCCTTCAACCCGGCCGCCGTTTCCGCCGCCAATGCACAAGGCCTGCTGCAGCTCATGCCCGGCACGGCGGAAGGCGTCGCCAAGCGCTACGGCCTTGCCTATTCGAAGGCGCGGCTGACGACGGACGCCGCCTATAATGCGACGCTCGGCGCGCATTATCTCGGCGAGCAGATCGACAAGTTCGGCGGCTCCTACGTCCTCACCTTCATCGCCTACAATGCCGGCCCGCGCCGCGTACCGCAGTGGATCGCCCGCTATGGCGACCCGCGCGGCAAGCCGATCGACGAGGTGGTGGACTGGATCGAGCGCATCCCCTTCTCCGAAACCCGCGGCTACGTGCAGCGCGTCATGGAGAATTACCAAGTCTACAAAACCCGCCTCGGCCAGAAGGCCGATATCGTGCACGATTTAAGCGTGGGGCGCTGAGGCGGCCGCGCCTTGCGATGGCGCACGCCAAAAATGCTGCCTCGCCGCATGAATGCTCTATCTCTTTGTTTTCATGCGAAGGCGGGCGTAACGGCTTCGCATGCCGCACGAAATTGCTCTAGTCTGCCTCCAGATCAGGAGGCCTGTGCATGACGAACGATACCAGCCGCTTCTTTTCCGCACCGGACGGGCTGCAACTGCATGCTCGCGACTACCCGCCTGCGCTGGGAGGGGAAAGACGCCTCCCCGTCATCTGCCTGCCGGGACTCAGCCGCAACGCCCGGGATTTCCACCCATTCGCCACGCTTCTCTCGCAGGACGCGGCCTTGCCCCGCCGGGTCGTGGCGCTCGACTATCGCGGCCGGGGGCTTTCCGCCTGGGACAACGATGCCGCCAACTATAATGTCGTCATCGAATGCCGCGACGTCATCGCCGCATGCGCCGCGCTCGGCATATCGCGCGCGATCTTCGTCGGCACCTCCCGCGGCGGCCTTATCCTGCATGTCATGGCGGCAACGCAGCCGGATCTCATCGACGCCGCGGTCCTCAACGACATAGGGCCGGCAATCGAGGCCGAGGGACTGAAGGAAATTCGCGACTATCTTGCGAACCGCGCCTTCCTGGAAACCTTCGAAGACGCCGCCGACGCGCTCAAACGCATCCACGGCCCCACCTTCCCCGCCCTTTCCCGGGCGGATTGGCTCGATATGGCCCACGCCATCTATAGAGATACGAACGGCCGCATCGCCGCCGATCACGATCCCCGGCTGGCCGACCAGTTGCAGGCCGTGGATTTCAGCCAGCCTCTGCCGACGCTATGGCCGCAATTCGCTCTTCTGGCGGAACGGCCCCTGTTCGTGGTGCGAGGAGAACATTCGAGGCTGTTCTCGACGGAAACCATGGCGCGCATGCAGGCGGAGGCCTCGAATCTGGAGACGGCTACCGCCGAAGGCCAGGGTCATGCCCCACTGCTCCATCACCGCAGCCTGTTTCCGCGGATAAAGGCGTTCCTGGATCACCGGCCGTAAGAAGGCAGCCTTTTCCAAAAAGCAGGCTGAATAGAAAAACCCGCAGCCTCAGGGAGGCTGCGGGTCATTCATCCGATTATGAAATCAGATTAGAACGAGCGCTGCAGGCGCAGGAAGCCCGAGACGAAGTCGTCGGATTCATCCGGATCGGTGTAGTTGACCGTCGCCTTGAGAGCAAGGTTTTCGACGATCTGGTAGTCGACCGTCAGGCCAACGCGCCATGCGTCGTTGCCGTTAACCTGCTTGTAGTCGCCGAAGTACTGGGCGCCGGGCGTGATCGCCAGCTTGTCGGTTGCCTTGAACGAGTAGTCTGCTGCAACGCTCCACTCGGATTCGTTGTAGTAGACGTTCCAGCCGCTCGAGTAGAGGCCCATGACTTCGAGGGTGCCCGGACCAACTTCAGCCGAGAGCCAAGCGCGGACTGCGCCTTCTTCAGCGGCGTTGTCGTATGCGCCGAGCAGTTCGAAGTTCACGCCACCGAGGGTCGCTGCAACCATGCCGGAGAAGCCGACATTGTTGTGAGCGTTACCGGTGCCAGCAAAGGAATCCCAGTAATCCGGGATTTCGTCGACCGACAGACCGGCGCGGAAGGTACCGCCGTCATAGACGTAGCGAACCGAGGTGAAGCGGGTCTTGTAAGACGCCGTTTCGGTTTCGCCGATCATGTCGTTATCCCACCAGTTCAGGAAGGTACCGGCACGGAAGCCACCGAGTTCGATGTAAGCTTCGTCGAGGTAGAAGTCGTTCGTAGCGCCGCTACCTGCGATGCCGTCGGGAAGACCATCAACGTCGTTGCCAGCTTCGCCGTGGATGGCGATGAAGCTCGTGAGCGTGCCGAGTTCCGTGTCGGACTTGGCCTGAACTTCGAGACGAGCGCGGGTCCAGGTGTTCCAGTCAGATGCCTCGAAGGCGTCACGACCGAAGTCGGTCTGGAAACGGATGTAACCGCCGATCTTGAGGCAGGTTTCGGTGCCCGGGATGTAGAAGAAGCCGGTGCCGAAGGCGTCGCAAACGCGAACGTATTCCATGGGCTCAGGCTCAGCAGCAACGATAGCGTCGGCAGCCTGTGCGCCAGATACTGCTGCGAGAGCCGCAGCGGAGCCGATGAGAAGGCTCTTGATGTTCATTTCTGACCTCCAGTCAAAAAGTTTCAAACGGGTCTGGGTTTTTTGCTGAAGGACAGCGTTCCCTGCCCCATCCCCAAGTTCAGGAAGCGGACGATCAACCGCCCCTGCTTCCGAAGCTGAAAATACAAGACGCGTTTCCGTAAGCAATCACCAAACTGAAACGAGAGGGGGTTTGCGCCAGCCTTCGCCCCGCGCTGTTGCGCAAAGGACACAAAACGGCAGGTCGGATCGCTAAAAGTTTATGGATTCTTAACAAAACACCTTATGAAGCGGGCACTTAGCAGGCGCCCGACTATCATATGGCATGCCACAAACCCGGCGAGAAGCGGGCAAACGCGGCCCCGCAAGGTGGCAGTGAAGCGTTTTTAGCGCGGCGGTTCAGTTCCGACTCCGCCCTTTTCATGCAGACCGGAAGAGAATCGCTGTCGTCATTTACCTGTTCGATTCGCCCGAGTCGGCGCGCCAGCAATCATCGATTGGGCGAGCTGCGTCGCTTCGCTTCTGCATGAAGGCCACGCACTTTTCTCACTCCGGTTGCCCAGCGATGCGTCGGGCTATCGGCACATCGAACCTGCGCCAAGGCGCAAGACACACTCTATATATAGCCATCTCCGACCAAGGGTTGATCAGGCCCCCACAAAACACATGCGGGGCTCTTTTTGACTGGAGGTCAGAAATGAACATCAAGAGCCTTCTCATCGGCTCCGCTGCGGCTCTCGCAGCAGTATCTGGCGCACAGGCTGCCGACGCTATCGTTGCTGCTGAGCCTGAGCCCATGGAATACGTTCGCGTTTGCGACGCCTTCGGCACCGGCTTCTTCTACATCCCGGGCACCGAAACCTGCCTCAAGATCGGCGGTTATGTCCGTTTCCAGACCGACTTCGGTCGCGACCAGTTCGGCAACTCCGACTGGAACACGTGGACTCGCGCTCATCTCGCAGTTGAAGCCAAGTCCGACACGGAACTCGGCACGCTCACGAGCGTCATCGCCATCAACGGCGAATCTGGCAACGGCGCTTACACCTATAACTTTGAGGACGATGGCTTCGAGGGTCTGGGCAGCGGCTCTACCAGCTCCTTCTACATCGATGAAGCCTATATCGAACTCGGCGGGTTCCGTGCCGGTACCTTCCTGAACTGGTGGGATAACGACATGATCGGCGAAACCGAAACGGCGTCGAACGTCACCCGTTTCACCTCGGTTCGTTACGTCTATGACGGCGGCACCTTCCGCGCCGGTCTGTCGATCGACGAAATGCCGGATTACGCTGACTGGGCTGGCCCCGGCGTCGGCAGCGGCGTTGATGGCATTCACAACGATGTCGGCTTCTCCGGCATGGTTGCCGCTACCCTCGGTGGCGTGAACTTCGAACTGCTTGGCGCATACGACAACGCCGCTGAAGAAGGCGCAGTCCGCGCTTGGCTCTCGGCTGAAGTCGGTCCGGGCACCTTCGAACTGATGGGCCTCTATGCAAGCGGTGCAAACGCTTACTACAGCAAGTCCGAGTGGAGCGTTGCTGCCGACTACTCGTTCAAGGCAACCGACAAGCTGTCGATCACGCCCGGCGCCCAGTACTTCGGCGACTACAGGCTCGTGAACGGCAACGACGCATGGCGCGTTGGCCTGACGGTCGACTACCAGGTCGTCGAAAACCTCGCTGTCAAGGCAACGGTTAACTACACCGATCAGGATGTCGGCAAGGACGAAGTCACCGGCTTCCTGCGCCTTCAGCGCAGCTTCTAAGTCGATCTGACTTAGCCGAAACGAGGGGATCATCCGGCCTGAAAAGGTCGGGTGGTTCCCTATTCCTGTTGTTTGGGGCTTTTCAACAGAATTTGCTAACTATATCATGCAACCAATGGGCGATCAAAGGTCGTACTGGGGAGCGAAATGTTACAAAACACCCAAATTAACAGCATCTATAAATTGGATTATCAACTCGGCGGAATGAAAGGGCGAGCAACCCAGCTCACCAGCCTTCGGACTCTGCTTGGCCGCCATGTCGATGTCCTTTGGGAACCGGGCTCGCACAAATACAATGTCTCGTCCTTTATCGGCGAACTCGACGAGGTCTTGTTCGGGGCGGAATTTTCGGAATTCACTGACGAGATGCTGGACACGCTGATCTCGGCGCTTCGCAAGCGGGGTAACAGCAACGCCACGATCAACCGGAAGATGGCGGCGCTCAGCAAGCTTCTGCGCAAGGCCCACAAGATGGGCGACGTCCAGAGCCTGCCGGAATTCAAGCGCCTGAAGGAGAAGGCGGGACGCATCCGTTTTCTGGAGCCAGAGGAGGAAACGCGGCTTTTTGAGGCCATTTCGGAAAAGTCGGACCTCTATGGCCGTTTCTGCATCTTCCTGATCGACACCGGCGCACGTCTTGGCGAAGGCATAGGCCTGCGCTGGCAGGATCTCAACCGTGATCGCGCAACCTTCTGGCTGACGAAAAGCGGCAAGAGCCGCTCCGTTCCCCTCACCGAGCGGGCGGCGGCGGCCATACAGGCTTCGGAGCGGACGCGGCGAGGGCCGTTTACCAACATCATCCAGGCGAAATTCAGGGCCGCCTGGAACGAGGCGAAGCAGGAAGTGGGACTCGGCTCAGAGCCGGACGTCGTGCCGCATATCCTGCGCCACACCTGCGCCTCACGGCTGGTCCAGGGTGGCATCGATATCCGCCGCGTCCAGACATGGCTCGGCCACCAGACGCTGCAGATGACCATGCGTTATGCGCATCTGGCTTCGGGCGATCTCGATATCTGCGTGCCGATCCTCGAGCGCGCCGCTCGCGCGAAGACGGCTTGACGGCCGGATTTACTCCGCCGGCGCCGGATTGCATTCGGCGCCGGCGATGCCGACTGCCCACGAGAATCAGATGGAACGACAAGCTGCGGCGAGCATCTTTCGGCTTTCAAACTAGCTTCGTTTGCAGTCGCAGCATCAGCATCCCGGGCGGCGCACGGATGGGAAACAAGCACTGCGGAAAGCTTGCGGAAACAGGCCGAGAAACAATGGCTTGCGCCCTCTTTTTCGTCGGCTCGGCCTCCGCTGTTGAAATTCAGAATATTGTCGCAAGAACCGAAAAAAGCCTTGCAATCTCAGTCCATGCCGCATAGTGAAACCGCGAGCGGAGAGGTGGCCGAGTGGTCGAAGGCGCTCCCCTGCTAAGGGAGTATACCGGAAACGGTATCGAGGGTTCGAATCCCTTCTTCTCCGCCAGTTCCCCCTACTCTTTCCTTTATTTCATATTCCAGGCGTCCGCAGTCGCTTGCTCGCGCAAGCCGCTACGCGGTTACCGTTCGACATGAAAAGCCGCCGGAAACGGTCGTTTCCAGCGACTTTGCTCTGTGTACTCGGCGCGGCTCAGGTGCGGGCGGCGAGGCGGTCGATGGCGTTTTGCGTCGAAGCGCCGAAATCGCCATCGACGGGGCCGTTGTAGTAGCCACGGTCACGCAGGATCTGCTGGAACTCCTTGCGGAACTGCGGCGTGAAGTTCGCCGGAGAGCCCTTGAGCTCCTGCAGCTTGCCCTGGTCGCCGCCCTCCACGCTGGCGGCGGCCCAGCGGGCGGCCTCCTTGGCATTGGCGCGGGTGCCGAGGCCTTGGTCGTAGAGGCGCGAGAGGTTGCCCATGGCGTAGGTATTGCCGCCATTGGCCGCCTTCTCGTACCAGTTCAGGGCTTCGACATAGTCCTGCTTCACGCCGTTGCCGGCATCATAGAGCCAGCCGAGCGAGGCCATGGAATAGTAGTCGTTGAAGGCCGCGGCCTTCTCGTACCACTTGCGCGCCTCGACATAATCGACCGCAACGCCGAGGCCGGACTGGTAGGCATAGCCGACCGAGGACATGGCGTTGATGTCGCCGCCTTCCGCGCCCTTCTTGTACCAGTCGAGCGAGATGTTGTGGTCGCGCGGCGTGCCAAGGCCTTCGCGGTAGAACCAGCCCATCGTGGCCTGCGCGTTGGCATAGCCCTGTTCGGCGGCCTTGCGGTACCACTTGATCGCCTCGTCATAGTCCTTGCGCGTGCCGTTGTAGCCTTCGCGGTAGAGCCAGCCGAGGGACGCCTGGGCATAGGCATTGCCGGCATTGGCGGCCTGCTCGAACATGCGCGTGCCCTTGCCCATGTCGACCGCGCCGTCCGTGCCGTAGATCGAATACCAGGCAAGGTTGGTCAGCGCGTAGAGGTTCCCCGCATCGGCCGCCTTCTGGTAATTCTCGCGCGCCTGCGGGTAATTGCGCGCGGCATCGTGGGCACGGCCCAGCATGTTGCGGATCGAATTGTCCGAGGGGTTGGCGCCCAGCGCCGCCTCGCAGACCGGTATAGCCCGGCCATAGTCAATCTGCGCGAAGAGCTTGCCGACGAAGCCCGGACGGACATTCGGCTCGCCCGCCAGCTCGTAGCACTGCTCGGCCTCCGAGCCGCTGAGGGCGACAGTCGACTGGCCCATCATCGTGACGGTCGAGGTGCCGGCGCTCGACAGCGTGCTGTCGTTGCGGCCTGTCGCCAGCTTTTCGATCGCGGCCATGGTGGCCGGGCCGAATTCGCCGTCGGACGCGCCGCTGTAATAGCCGCGCTCCTTCAGGAGATCCTGCATTTCCCGGCGGAAGGCGACGGTGAAGTTGCCGGGATTTTCCTTCAGTTCCTTCAGCTTGGTGGCATCACCGCTCTCGATGCTGGCGGCGGCCCAGCGGACGGCCTCCTTCGCATCCGACGGCGTGCCGAGGCCCTGGTCGTAGAGGCGCGAAAGGTTGCCCATGGCATAGGAGCTGCCGGCATTGGCCGCCTTCTCGTACCAGTAGCGGGCCTCCACATAGTCCTGCTTCACGCCGTTGCCGACGTCATAGAGCCAGGCGAGCGAGGCCATGGAATAGGCGTCGCCGATATTGGCGGCCTTTTCGTACCAGACCTTCGCCTCGCCGTAGTTCTGCGACGTGCCGAGGCCGTTCTGGTAGGCCCAGCCGAGCGAGGACATGGCGTTGGCATCGCCCGCATCGGCCGCCTTGCGGTACCAGGCAAGCGACTGGACATAATCCTGCGAGACGCCGAGGCCCTCGCGGTAGAACCAGCCCATGGTCGCCATGGCATTGGCATAGCCCTGGTTGGCGGACTGCTGGTACCACTTCAATGCCTCGTTATAGTCCTGGCGGGTGCCGCCATAGCCTTCCCGGTACAGCCAGCCGAGCGAGGCCTGCGCATAGGAATTGCCGGCGATCGCCGCCTTCTCGAACATCGAGAGGCCCTTGGCCACGTCGACCGGCCCGTCCGTGCCGTAGATCGAGAACCAGGCGAGGTTGGTGAGCGCGTACATGTTGCCGAGCTCGATGGCCTTCTCGTAGTTGCGCCGCGCCTCGACATAGTTGCGGTCGGCATCGTGCGAGCGGCCGAGCAGGTTCACCAGCATGCCGTCGGACGGGTTTTCGTTGACGGCCTGCGCGCAGGCGGTGAGCGCCCGCTTGGCATCGAT
The DNA here is from genome assembly GCF_033705735.1 of Shinella zoogloeoides. Classification (NCBI taxonomy): domain Bacteria; kingdom Pseudomonadati; phylum Pseudomonadota; class Alphaproteobacteria; order Hyphomicrobiales; family Rhizobiaceae; genus Shinella; species Shinella zoogloeoides. Next base: position 654,052 of record NZ_CP131130.1, on the reverse strand, counting down.
CTTCAGGAAGTTGACGCCCATGAAGCCGGGCAGCGACTGCGGCTCGCCGGCTAGGAGGAAGCAATCGCGCGAGGCGGCCGTTTCCTTGGCGGCAAGGTTGACGCTGAGGCCCTTCTTCGGCTCCAGCGCGGCGATCAGGTGTTCGGCATCGCCGCGGTGCTGGCTGTCCGGATAGCGCTCGATGAAGCGCTGCAGGGCGGCCGCGTCGGTCGATTCCTTCAGCGCCTCCCAGGCGATGCTTGCCGCGTCCTGGCCTTCGTTCTGGGTGGCCTCCTTGAGGCTGGCGAGCTTCTTTTCCGCCAGCATCTTGTAGACCGGGTCCTTGCCGTGCTTGGCGATGAAGGCGTTGATCAGGTCCTCGTCGGCAAGATCGCGGATGTTCTGCCAGTCGGCAGCCGCTTCCGACTGGCCGTTCGGCGAGACTTCCTGCGTGTTGCCGCTATTGGTGATGTTGATGTTCACTTCCTTGATGTTCAGGAAGATCTGCGCGCCGCCGAGCGAACCATAGACGAAGGGCTCCTGCTCGCGGTTGGTCGCCTGCACCACCTCGTCGCGCACCTTGCCGAGCGCGATACGCACGTCGAGGCCCGGCTCGGTGAGGTATTTCGCGAGCGCCGTGGCGAAGGGGCTGTTCCTGCCCTCCCCGTCCAGCGCCACCGTGCCGGCCTTGGAGGCGAAAGCGATCAACGTGTCGGCCGATTCGGGCTCGACGCGGGCGAGGCCGCGGCTGACGGCGCGCGTGCCGATGGAGCGCGTCATGGAGGCGGCGAAGGGATTGTTGCGGCAGGCGTCGAGAATGAAGAGCTTCAGCTTCTTGGCGCCTTCCAGCGAGCGCTGGACGCGGTCGATGGCGACGCTCTCGTCCTCGACGTCGCGGTCGCTCCTCAGCGCCGCGTCGACGGGGATCAGGTAATTGACCCCGTTCATCTCCATCGCATGGCCGGAATAGTAGACCACGGCCATTTCCGCATCGATGGATTCGTCCTCGAAATCGCGCAACGCCTTGACCATGGCGGCGCGGTCGAGATCGAAGACGGTCTTCACGGAATCAAAGCCCGCTTCCTGGAACGAGGCGCGCATCAGCTCCACGTCGTTCGCAGGATTGTTGAGCGGTGCGGTTTCCTCGTATTTCTGATTGCCTATCAGCAGCGCCACGCGTTTGGCCTCTGCGGCGCCCGCGTTGAACACAACGACAGCAATCGAGACAAGGAAAACCGGCGCCCAGCGTTTCGGTAGTCGCTTGAACATGCCTATCCCTCCGGCATTATTGCCGAGAGTATTACGTATGGGATTGGTCGTTTCAATGCGTGGCCGGCCGGATTTTTTGGACCCGGCCGCCGAAAACTCACGCAGAGGCGATCTCCACCCAGCGTCCCTCGCGGAACGAACGCGCCATGGCGTGCACGGATTGCTCGATGCGCAGACCATGATTGAAATCAATGGAATGCGAGGCCATGCCGGCGATTGCGGCGATCAGCTCGCGGCATTCGATGACCTTGAGATCGTTGAAGCCGAGGCCGTGGCCGGGCGCCGGGATGAAGCGGTCATAGGGCCTGTGGTGCGGCGCGGTCAGGACTGTGGAAAAGCCCTGTTCGGTGGCGCGGCCTTCGGTCGTGTAGAGCTGGAACTCGTTCATGCGCTCCTGGTCGTAGAGGATCGAGCCCTTCGAGCCGTAGATCTGCAGGGCGATGCGGCCCTTGCGGCCCCAGGCGGAGCGGTTGGACATCAGCACGCCGGAAATGCCGCCGGGAAGGCGCATCAGGACGCTGGCGATATCGTGATTCTCGACGGCGCGGCGGCCGCCTTCCTTCAGCGGGCGCTCGGCATAGGGTTTCGCCAGCGAGGCGATGACGGCCTCGACATGGCCGAAGAGGCTCCAGAGCAGCGAAAGCGGGTGCACGGCGAAGTCGTCGAGCGCGCCGTAGCCGGAGGATGCCTCGCTCTTCCAGTAGAAGGGTACGTCCGGATCGGCCATGAAGTCCTCGTCCATCTCGATGCGGACATGGTTGACCGTGCCGATGCGGCCCTCGTCGAGCAGCAGGCGGATATGCCGCATGACAGGGTTCTGGATGTAATTGTAGCCCATGACGGCCACCTTGCCGGAGGCGCGCTGGGCGGCGAGCATGCGCTCGGCATCGGCAAAGGCGGGCGCCATCGGCTTCTCGCACCAGACATGCTTGCCGGCCTCGAGCGCGGCGATGGCCATCTCGGCATGGAACTGGTTCGGCGTGGTGACGGAAACGACGTCGATCTCGGGATCGGACAGGAGGTCGCGCCAATCGGCGGTGGATCTGGCGAAGCCGAATTCGCGGGCGCGGCTTGCCGCAAGCCCGGCATTGGCCTCGGCAAGATGCACGAGGCGCGGGCGCTCGACGTCGCCGAAGACGGTGCTGACATTGTTCCAGGCGAGCGCGTGGCACTTGCCCATGTAACCCGTGCCGATCAGTCCGATACCCAAGGCCTTCATGACAATCCTCCATCGTCTCCGGCCCTCGCAAAACCGCTACGCAGTTTCGCAAGAGTTGATATACCTCGCGCTGAGGGCGCGCCTTGCGCCATCCATAGCGGGAAAGATTTGGAACGAAAACTATCTTTTCCGACGATATGGAATATTTATTTCATTTGTCGCAGAATGGCCGCACGAGGAGAACAGATCCATGAACAGCAGCGAAGCGGCCCTCACGCGCGTCCCCCGCGATTTCGACAGCCTGCGCAGCGTCATCATCGAGCGCAAGGCGACCATGCCGAAGCGGCTGGCGCAGGTGGCGGCCTATGCGCTTTCCAACCCGGACGACATGGCCTTCGGCACGGCGGCGAGCATCGCGACGGCGGCCGACGTGCAGCCCTCCACGCTGGTGCGCCTTGCCCACCACCTCGGCTACGAAGGCTTTTCCGACCTCCAGAACGTCTTTCGCGCGCGCCTGCGCGACCGCACGCTTTCCTATGAGGAGCGCATGCTCTCGCTGGAGGCGGGGCCGGCGGCCAACAGCGACGCGGAACTGCTCTCCGGCTTCCTGACGGCGGCGAGCCAGTCGGTGGCGCGGCTCGCCGGCACCATCGACGGCGAGACCTTCTCCAAGGCCGTCGACCTGCTCGCCCGGGCCGAGACCATCTATCTCGTCGCCAAGCGGCGCTCCTATCCGCTGACGGCGCATATCGCCTATGCCTTCGGCAAGCTCGGCATCCGCCACCAGATCATCGCCTCGCCGAACGGCATCGACCCCGAAATGACGCAGTTCGCAACGACCCGGGACGCCGTGATCGCCGCGAGCTTCGCGCCCTATGCCGCCGAGAGCCTGACGCAGGCGCAGGAGCTCGCCGCCCGGGGCGTACCCATCGTCGCCATCACCGATTCCGTCTTCTCCCCCCTCGCCGCCTCCGCCACCCACTGGTTCGAGGTGTCGGAGGCCGATTATGCCGGCTTCCGCTCGCTTTCCGCCTCCATCGCGCTCGCCATGGCGCTGCCGGTCGCCATCGCCGAGCGGCGGCGCAGCCTCAAGCGCTCGCCCAAAGGGAATGCTGTGGAATAGAAACGGAATGTATATTCCGAATTGACAGAATAATGGAATTCATGTTTCATTTTCCCGAAATCCGCCGCGCATCCACGACGGCGCCGCAAGACCGGGAGGAAGACATGCCCCATACCGACCAGACGAAGACGCTGGACGTCATCACGATCGGCCGTTCGTCCGTCGACCTCTACGGCCAGCAGCTCGGCACGCGGCTGGAAGACACGGCCTCCTTCGCGAAATCGGTCGGCGGCTGCCCGGCAAACATCGCCATCGGCACCGCCCGTCTCGGCCTCAAGTCCGCGCTCATCACGCGCGTCGGCGACGAGCAGATGGGCCGTTTCATCCGCGAGCAGTCCGCCCGCGAGGGCGTCAATGTCGAGGGCATCCGAACCGACAGGGAGCGGCTGACGGCGCTGGTGCTGCTCGCCATCGAATCCGAGGGCGTCTCGCCGATGATCTTCGTGCGCACCGACTGCGCCGACATGGCGCTCGACGAGGGCGACGTGGACGAGGCCTTCGTGCGCTCCTCGCGCGCCGTGCTGGTTTCCGGCACGCATTTTTCCCGCCCCAACACCGAGGCCGCGCAGCGCAAGGCGATCCGCATCGCCAAAGAGAGCGGCGGCAAGGTCGTCTTCGACATCGACTACCGCCCGAACCTCTGGGGCCTTGCCGGCCATGCCGAGGGTTTCGAGCGCTATGTGAAGTCCGACCGCGTCTCGGCCATCATGAAATCCGTGCTGCCGGATTGCGACCTGATCGTCGGCACCGAGGAGGAGATCATGATCGCCTCTGGCGCGGACGACGTGCTCGCCTCGCTGAAGGCGATCCGCGCGGTCTCCGCCGCCACCATCGTCCTGAAACGCGGCGCGATGGGCTGCATTGTCTATGACGGCCCGATCTCCGACGACCTGGAAGACGGCGTGGTGGGTCAGGGCTTTCCCATCGAGGTCTATAACGTGCTCGGCGCGGGCGATGCCTTCATGTCGGGCTTCCTTCGCGGCTGGCTTACCGGCGAGGACCATGCGACCTCCGCGACCTGGGCCAATGCCTGCGGCGCGTTTGCCGTCTCACGCCTGCTCTGCTCGCCGGAATATCCGAGCTGGGAGGAGCTGGAATTCTTCCTGAAGAACGGCAGCAAGCACCGGGCATTGCGCAAGGACGAGGCGATCAACCATATTCACTGGGCGACGAACCGCAAGCAGGGCGACATTCCGCTGCTCATGGCGCTCGCCTGCGACCACCGCATGCAACTCGTCGACGTCGCCGACGAACTCGGCGTGCCGCACGAGAAGATCTCGCAGTTCAAGCGCCTCACCGTCGAAGCCGCCGCGCGGGTGGCCGAAGGGCGGCCCGGCTATGGCATGCTGATCGACGAGCGCTTCGGGCGCGACGCCTTCTTCGACGCTGCCACCAAGAATTTCTCCTGGCTCGGCCGGCCGGTCGAGCTGCCGGGCTCCAAGCCGCTGCGCTTCGAATTCAGCCAGGATATCGGCTCGCAGCTCGTGGAATGGCCGCTCGACCATTGCATCAAGTGCCTGTGCTTCTACCATCCCGACGATCCGGCCGCGCTCAAGCAGGAGCAGCAGGAGAAGCTGCGCACGCTCTTCGAGGCCGCACGCCGCGTCGGGCGTGAGCTGCTGGTCGAGATCATCGCCGGCAAGAACGGGCCGCTCAAGGACGATACGATCTCCACCGCGCTGCAGGAGCTCTACGATCTCGGCATCAAGCCGGACTGGTGGAAGCTGGAACCGCAGGCCTCCCCGGAGGCATGGCGGAACATCGAGGCGGTGATCGCCCGGAACGATGCCTATTGCCGTGGTATCGTGCTGCTCGGGCTGGAGGCACCGACGGAGGACCTCATCAAGGCCTTCGAGGCGACGAAGGTGGCCCCGGCCGTCAAGGGCTTTGCCGTCGGCCGCACGATCTTCGCGGACGCCGCCCGCGCCTGGATGGCCGGCAGAATGGACGACGAGGCGGCCATCGCCGACATGGCCGGCCGCTTCCGCACGCTGACCGACGCCTGGCTCGGCACGCGCGGACTGTAAGACAGAGAATTTGGGAGGAAGACCATGGGCAAGACGATCCGGCTGACGATGGCGCAGGCCGTCGCGCATTTCCTGAAGGCGCAGATGACCGTCGTGGACGGCAGGAAGGTGCCGATCTTCGCCGGTGTCTGGGCCATTTTCGGCCATGGCAACGTCGCGGGCATGGGCGAGGCGCTTTACCAGGTGCGCGAGGAGCTGCCGACGCTGCGCGCCCATAACGAGCAGGGCATGGCGCATGCCGCCGTCGCCTTCGCCAAGGCGAGCTTCCGCCAGCGCTTCATGGCCTGCACGACCTCCATCGGCCCCGGCGCGCTCAACATGGTGACGGCCGCGGGTGTTGCGCATGTCAATCGCCTTCCCGTCCTGTTCCTGCCCGGCGACGTCTTCGCCAACCGCATTCCCGACCCGGTGCTCCAGCAGATCGAGGATTTCGGCGACGGCACCGTTTCGGTCAACGACGCCTTCCGCTGCGTCTCGCGCTATTTCGACCGCATCACCCGCCCCGAGCAGATCATCCCGGCGCTGAAGCGCGCCATGCAGGTGCTGACCGATCCCGTCGATTGCGGCCCGGTGACGCTCTCGCTCTGCCAGGACGTGCAGGCCGAGGCCTATGATTATCCGGCGAGCCTCTTCGAAGAGAAGGTCTGGACGCAGCGCCGCCCGCGGCCGGACAGCGACGAGCTGGACGCCGCCATCGAGACGCTGCGCAAGGCGGAAAAGCCGCTGATCCTCGCCGGCGGCGGCGTGCTCTATTCGCAGGCGACCGCCGAACTGAAGGCCTTTGCCGGCATGCATGGCATTCCCGTCGCCGTCACCCAGGCGGGCAAGTCGGCGATCCCGGACGATCATCCGCTCTGCATGGGCTCCATCGGCGTCACCGGCACCTCCGCCGCCAATGCCTTTGCCGAGGAGGCGGACGTCATCCTCGCCGTCGGCACGCGCATGCAGGACTTCACGACCGGTTCCTGGGCGCTCTTCAAGAATGAAAAACTGAAGATGATCGGCCTCAACACCGTCGCCTTCGACGCTACCAAGCATGACAGCCGGCCACTCGTTTCCGACGCCCGCGAGGGCCTGACGCTGCTTTCCGAAGCGCTCGGAGGCTGGAAGGCCCCGGCCTCCGTGGAAGCCTCGGCCAAGGCCCGCAAGGCCGAATGGATGGCGGCGGCGAACCGGGCGACCGCGCCGACCAATGCCGACCTTCCTTCCGATGCGCAGGTCATCGGCGCGGTGCAGCGCAGCATCGGCGGTGAGAATTCCGTGCTCGTCTGCGCGGCCGGCGGCCTTCCGGGCGAATTGCACAAGCTCTGGCAGGCGGTGAAGCCCGGCGGCTACCACATGGAATATGGCTTTTCCTGCATGGGCTACGAGATCGCCGGGGCGCTCGGCGTCAAGCTGGCGCGGCCGGAGGCGGATGTCGTCGTCATGGTCGGCGACGGCTCCTACATGATGATGAATTCCGAGCTTTCCACCTCGATCATGCTCGGCAAAAAATTGACCGTCGTCGTGCTCGACAATCGCGGCTACGGCTGCATCAACCGCCTGCAGATGGGCACCGGCGGCGCCAACTTCAACAACCTGCTCAAGGACGCGATGATCGAGACCATGCCGGATATCGACTTCCGCGCGCATGCCGAAAGCATGGGGGCCGTCGCCGTCAAGGTCTCCTCCATCGCCGACCTCGAAGCGGCCATCGAGGAGAGCAAGGCGAACGACCGTACCTCGGTCATCGTCATCGACACCGATCCGCTTGTGACCACGCAGGAAGGCGGCCACTGGTGGGACGTCGCCGTGCCGGAGGTGAGCCCCCGGGCCGAGGTCAACAAGGCGCGCGAGGCCTATGTGAAGGCCCGCGCGGCGCAGAGCCTCGGGTAGGATACGAACAAAGCCCCTCTCCTTCCTCTCCGTTATCCTCGGATCAAGCCCGAGGACAACGGAGGAAGGCAGGGAGATAATGATATCGGAAGGCCGTTTGCCTTCCCCAAGGAGACCCAGATGAAAGCCAAACTCGGCATGTCGCCCATCGCTTGGTGGAACGACGACCTTCCTGAACTCAGCGACGATGTCTCCCTCGAGGAATGCCTTCGCCAGTCGCGCAGCGCCGGCTTCACCGGCATGGAGCAGGGCCGCCGCTTCCCCGGCACGCCCGAGGAGATGCTGCCGATCCTGCGCGCGGCCGACGTGACGCTGTGCGGCGGCTGGTTCTCGGGCACGCTGGTCGACGAGGAGCTTGCCGCCAACAAGGACCGCATCGCGCCGATGATCGAGCTGTTCAAGGCCGTCGATGCACCCTGCATCGTCTACGGCGAGGTCGGCCGCTCCATCCAGGGCGACCGCTCGAAGCCGCTCGCCACCAAGCCGCGCCTTTCCGACGACGAGATGAAGGCCTATGGCCGCAAGCTCACGGCATTCGGCGAATGGTGCGCGGAACAGGGCATGCCCCTCTCCTACCATCACCACATGGCCGCCGTCGTGGAGACCGAGCCGGAGCTCGACGCCTTCATGAAGGCGTCCGGCGAAGGCATCCCGCTGCTGCTCGACGCAGGGCACCTCGCCTTTGCCGGCGGCGACGTGCTGCGCGCCATCGACAACCACCATGCCCGCATCAACCATGTCCATGTGAAGGATATCCGCCGGTCCGTGGTCGACGGCCTCGATCGCAGCCGGCAGTCCTTCCTCGACGCGGTGGCGCTCGGCGCCTTCACCGTGCCGGGCGACGGCTCGCTCGATTTCGGCGCCATCGTGCAGAAGCTGGCCGATTACGGCTATGAAGGCTGGTTCGTGGTGGAAGCCGAGCAGGACCCGCGCAAGGCGCCGCCGCAGAAAATGGCCGAGATCGGTCATAAGGAACTGATGCGCGTCATGACCGCCGCGGGTTATACCGTGGAGACGGAAGGCTTCCCGAAGGGCTGACCGTCCCGGACGCCGAATGAAAGGAACATGCCCATGCCGAACCTCCTCGTAAAACCGAACGGCACCCATGGCCGCGTCAGCCATGTAACGCCCGAAAGCGCCGGCTGGACCTATGTCGGTTTCGATCTGCACCGCATGAAGCCGGGCGAGATCGTCGCGGCGGAAACGGGAAGCCGCGAGGTCTGCCTCGTCTGGATCTCCGGCAAGGGCAAGGCGACCGCGGGCGGCAAGGATTTCGGCGTCCTCGGCGAGCGCATGAACCCCTTCGAGGGCGCGCCGCATGCGCTCTACATCCCCGCCGATTCCAACTGGTCGGTGACGGCGGAGACCGACCTGGAGCTCGCCGTCTGCTCGGCACCGGGCGGCGGCGATCACGAGGCGAAGGCCATTCCGCCGGGCACCCATCCGAAGCTTTCGCGCGGCAAGGGCTCGAATGTCCGCCACGTCTACAACATTATGCCGGAAGACGATAATTCGGCCCATTCGCTGCTCGTGGTCGAGGTCATCACCCCGAGCGGCAACACCTCGTCCTATCCCTCGCACAAGCACGACCGGGACGACCTGCCGAACGAAAGCCTGCTGGAAGAGACCTACTACCACCGCATCAACCCGCCGCAGGGCTTCGCCTTCCAGCGCGTCTACACCGACGACCGCTCGCTGGACGAGGCGATGGCGGTGGAGGACGGCGACGTGACGCTGGTGCCGAAGGGCTACCACCCCTGCGCCACCATCCACGGCTACGATCTCTACTATCTCAACGTGATGGCGGGGCCGAAGCGGGTGTGGAAGTTCCACAACGCGAAGGAGCATGAGTGGCTGCTGGGGTGAGCCCTGGCAGGGCCGTTGCCTGACCGCCTCCCTTGGAGCGGAGCGGCCCGATATTCAACACATCACGCCGCCGGTGCCGGTTGCCCCTCATCCGCCTGCCGGCACCTTCTTCCCGCAAGCGGGGAGAAGGGATATGCCGGGCCGTTTTCCCGACTCTCCAACGTTGCGTGGGGCAAGTCCCCTCTTCCCGCTTACGGGGAGAGGGTTAGGATGAGGAGCGAACGGAAAAGAATGGCGCAGCGCCGCCTACCGCTTCCACTTCCGCGTCAAACCCCACGCCTTGGCGATCTCCAGCGTCGACGAGAACCCCGCCTCCAGCATGAACGGCTCGGCGGATACCGCATGGCCGCCGCCCTCGCCGGGAAGCACCGGCGTGCCGTGGCCCATGCCGTCGATCTCGTGGAAGGTGACGAGGGGCTTGCCGTCCTTGTCGGGCCAGATGCGCGTGCGGCGGCCCTTCATGCGCTTTTCCACGAAGGCGTCCTTCGGCAGGCGATAGAGATCGCGCCATTGCTCGACGAGGGCGAGGCCGTTGGAGAGGGAGACGGTTTCGTCGGCCGTGCCGTGCCAGATCGAGATGGCGGGCTTGCGGGGGATGCGGGGAGAAATCTTGCGGACGAGGTCGGACCATTCGCGGGCGGTGCGCTCCGGAGCCTCCTTCATGGCGTCGAAGGCGCGGGTGGCGTCGCGCGCCGCGCCGAAGGGAAGACCCGCGATGATCGCACCGCCGGCGAAAAGCTCGGGATAGTTCGCCAGCATCGCGGCCGTCATCGCCCCGCCGGCGGAAAGGCCGGTGATGAAGATGCGCTGCGGGTCGCTGCCCGCCTGTTCGGCGGCATGCGCCACCATCTGGCGGATCGACATCAGTTCGCCGCGGTCGCGCGTCACCTCGCTCGGGCGGAACCAGGTGAAGCAGAGCCGCGGATTGTTCGCCTCGCGCTGCTGGGCATAGACGACGGCAAAGCCGCGCTCGTCTGCAAACGACGCCCAGCCGGCGGCGCGGTCGTAGCTTTCGGCATCCTGCTGGCAGCCGTGCAGCACCAGAACGAGCGGCCGCCCGGCGGGCAGGCCTTCGGGAATATGCGCGAACATGCGCAGACAGCCGGGATTGCTGCCGAAATCCGTGACCTCGACAAGCGGCGAGCCACCTGCCGGACGGCGGCGGGTGGCGGGCGTCTTGCGCTCGGGTGTACGTTGGAAGGGCCAGAGCAGGTCGCCCAGCCGCGCCTCGGTCGGCACCAGCCGCTCGACCGACCTCTTGAAGCGGTCTCGCATGCCCGGCCTCTCTTTCGTGGAATTGCTCATCGTCAGGCTACATGCGCCTCGTGAAGGACAGGATCAAGGCAGAAGGGGCGAATTTACGGGGGATGGCTCATTCTCCGGGCTCATGAGGGCATTCATAAATAGCCAAAGCGTTCGCCCCTCGCTTTCGTTCCCGCCCTTTCGGATGAAGGCAAGCTGATGTAGCACTTCTGCAACGACAAAACCGCGACAGGATGGAAGCAATGAGCGAGCACCACGGCGTCACTCCGGAACAGGCCCGCGCCAAGATGGCGCCCTTCGACTGGGCCGACCCCTTCCTCCTTGAGGACCAGCTGACCGACGAAGAGCGCATGATCCGCGATACGGCCCGCGCCTATTGCCAGGACAAGCTGGCCTCGCGCGTCACCGAGGCGAACCGTCATGAAGTGTTCCACCGCGAGATCATGAGCGAGATGGGCGAACTCGGCCTGCTCGGCCCGACCGTGCCGGAGGAATACGGCGGCGTCGGCGCCAACTACGTTTCCTACGGCCTCGTCGCCCGCGAAGTCGAGCGCGTCGATTCCGGCTACCGCTCGGCCATGTCCGTGCAGTCCTCGCTGGTCATGCACCCGATCTTCGCCTACGGCACGGAAGAGACGCGCAGGAAGTACCTCCCCAAGCTCGCCTCCGGCGAATGGGTCGGCTGCTTCGGCCTCACCGAGCCGGACCATGGCTCGGACCCCTCCTCGATGATCACCCGCGCGAAGAAGGTCGACGGCGGCTATCTCGTTTCGGGCGCGAAGAACTGGATCACCAATTCGCCGATCGCCGACGTCGCGGTCGTCTGGGCCAAGTCCGACGCGCATGACGGCAAGATCAAGGGCTTCGTGCTGGAACGCGGCATGAAGGGCTTCGAGACGCCGAAGATCGAGGGCAAGTTCTCGCTGCGCGCCTCCGTCACCGGCATGATCATGATGCAGGACGTCTTCGTTCCCGACGAGAACCTGCTGCCGGAAGTCGCCGGCCTTGCCGGTCCGTTCGGCTGCCTCAACCGCGCCCGCTACGGCATCGCCTGGGGCGCGATGGGCGCCGCCGAATTCTGCTGGCACGCCGCGCGCCAGTACACGCTCGACCGCAAGCAGTTCGGCAAGCCGCTCGCCGCCACCCAGCTCATCCAGAAGAAGCTGGCCGACATGGAAACCGAGATCGCGCTCGGCCTGCAGGGCGCGCTGCGCCTCGGCCGCCTGTTCGACGAGCACCGCGCCCCGGCCGAACTCATCTCGCTGATGAAGCGCAACAATTGCGGCAAGGCGCTCGATATCGCCCGCGTTTCCCGCGACATGCACGGCGGCAACGGCGTCTCCGACGAATACGGCGTCATCCGCCATGTCATGAACCTCGAAGCCGTCAACACTTACGAGGGCACGCACGACATCCACGCGCTGATCCTCGGCCGCGCGCAGACGGGGCTTCAGGCGTTCCAGTAAGTCTTTCCCGCCTTTACGGTTTCCGGCGGCCGCCCGCTAAAATGCGGGCGGCCGTTTTCATCTTTTATCCATCCCGTTTCGATACAGTCGAAACCCGGCAACAGAAGCGGGAGGGAACCATGCCCCTCGAAACCGTCCACGAGCAGCTTCGCCTGCGCCATCCCAAGCGCAGTTTCGTCCCGTATCGCCTCGACAAGCCCGGCTTCATCACCCCGATCGGCCATCACCTCAGCACGGCGCAGCGCTATACCTGCCTCGTGCGCAGCATTTCGAGCGCCGGCGCGGCGATCTCGATCAACAAGGCGCTGGAATTGCCCGAGAATTTCTATCTGGAGATCCAGGGCATCCGGGACGGCATCCCCTGCACGGAATTCAAGCGCGAGGGCGAGGATATGACCGTGCGCTTCAACATGTTCCTCGACACGGATTTCCTCAATCTGGTGCTCGGCCGGACGGTCCCCGCGCAGGACGACTGAAGCGGCCTTCAGCAAAAATCCGGGCCGATAAATTTTTAAGCATTTGTTTCAGCGAAACAAAACGGTCCCCTGCGACACTTCGCCCATCTTCAGGACATGATGTCCCCCTACCGGGAGTATGGCAATGAGTTTGGGTGCCGATCCGCGCTCCACCGCGGGACTTTACGAGCGCAAGTGGGAGCGCTTTGCCGTGAACCGGCAGGGCATGCTGATGACGGTCGGCTTCGACCTCGCGGCGCCGAAGCTGCGCAGCTGCAAGCTCATCGACATTTCGCAGGGCGGCGCGAGCTTCGTCGTGTCCACCACGATCGGCCTTCCGCTGCATTATTATCTCTCCGTCGTCGGCGTCGCCTCGCGCATCGGCTGCGCCGAGGTCTATCGCAACGACAGCCGCATCGGCGTGCAGTTCATCAAGGAAATCGACGAGGAGCTGCTCCACACCATCGTGCGCTCCGACTACTTTACCGGCGGCGTCAACAACACCCGCCCTAAGCAGGAGGAGCGCCGCTACATGGCGGGCGTCGAAAGAGCCGGCCTCGGCTCGGCGGCCACCTGAGCGTTTCGCCTTCCGCCATTATTGGATAGGGTGCCCGTGGAAGACCGATTCCGGCGGGCATTTCTCCGTCCGGCAGCCGGTTCCCCCGTTCATCGATACCAGGCGCCTTCATTCATGTCCGCATTCTCCCGTTTCACCGCCCTCGCCCAGTCCCTGCCCGCCACCGTTCCCTTCGTCGGGCCGGAGGCCATCGAGCGCAATCGCGGCCTTGCCGTGAAGGCGCGCATCGGGGCGAACGAAAGCGGCTTCGGCCCCGCCCCTTCCGTGCTGGAGGCGATGCGCGCAGCGGCTGAAACCACGTGGATGTACAGCGATCCGGAGAATTTCGAGCTGCGCGAGGCGCTGGCCCTTGCCCACGGCATCTCGCGCGACAACATCGCCGTCGGCGGCGGCATCGACGGCCTGCTGGGCGAGATCGCAAGGCTCGTCATCGAGCCGGGCGCGCCGGTCGTCACCTCGCTCGGCGGCTATCCGACCTTCAACTACCATGTGAACGGTTTCGGTGGCCGGCTCGTCACCGTGCCCTATGCCGGCGACCGGGAAGACCTCGGCGGCCTTCTCGACGCGGTGCGCCGCGAAGACGCGCCGCTCGTCTATTTCGCCAATCCCGACAATCCGATGGGAAGCTGGTGGGATGCCGACAGCGTCGTCTCCTTCGCGCGGGCGCTGCCGGAAACGACGCTGCTCATCCTCGACGAAGCCTATGGGGAAACCGCGCCGGCCGGGACCATCCCGCCCATCGGCACGCTGATCGGCCAGCCGAACGTGCTGCGCATGCGCACCTTCTCCAAGGCCTACGGCCTTGCCGGCGCGCGCATCGGCTATGCGATCGGCACGCTCGGCAACGCACAGGCCTTCGACAAGATCCGCAACCATTTCGGCATGTCACGGATATCGGTGCAGGGCGCGCTCGCCGCCCTCAAGGACCAGGCCTATCTGGCGGACGTCATCGCCCGCATCGCCGCATCCCGCGAGCGCATCGCGGGGATCGCCCGGGCCAACGGGCTTCTGCCGCTCGCCTCCGCCACCAATTTCGTCACCGTCGATTGCGGCCGGGACGGCACCCGTGCCAAGGCCATCGTCGACGGGCTGATGGAGCACGGCGTCTTCATCCGCATGCCCGGCATCGCGCCCCTCAACCGATGCATCCGCATCAGCGTCGGGACGCCGGAGGACATGGCGTTGCTGGAGGCGGCATTGCCGCGGGTTCTGGAGGCAGTAGGCAATTAGGCAGTAGGCATTAGGGACATGCCAGCCGCCCCCCTACTGCCTACTGCCTCATCCCCTCAATGCACCGTCATCCATTCGCGGGCGGCGCGCAGCGCCTCTACGAGGTCACTTTTCGTCATCGTCGCCGCAAGGTCGGCGCGCAGCTCCGCGGCGCGGTCGCAACCCTTGATGGCGGCGATGTTCAGCCACTTGTGCGCCTGGACGAGGTCGATGTCGCAGCCCCGGCCCGTCGCATACATGAGGCCCATGTCGCAGAAGATTTCGGCGCGGTTCTCGCCGCCCATCGTGGCGGCCGTTTCGATGGTCTGAAAGTCAAAGCGTGCCATTTCGATTGTCCCTGTCTTCTTTGGTTTACTGCCGTATTGCCCTGTTTTGTCGCCCTTTTCGGGCCTCCTTAGGCGCCTGCCGTCTTCTGCGGCTCGGTCTTCCTTCGGAGTTTTGCGGCCCGGTTTTCCGTGCTCGTCTTATGGCTCCACTATGCCGCGGGCCTTTCAAAATGCGCTTAAAATGCATGCTTAATTTGAGACGAACAAAATCCAAACGCTTGGTAAAATTGGATTTTCGTTAAACATCGCATCCCCTGGAAACGGCGGCATTCGCATAAAAATTTACCGATTGTTCAACCGCCGATTTCAACCCTTCGCTAACCACGGCAAACGACCGCATCCTTCACCCCCGCGATTTTTCGCCGGTCTATGCCCCTTCAAGACGCCTGAAATCCGTACGAAAGGCATATTTACCTTTACGTGCCCGTAAGATATCTTTCGGCCGTCATTCCGGAGGAGGAAGAGAATGAAACTGAGGACATGGATCGCCACCGCGCTTCTGGCGGCGCCGGGCATCGCGCTGGCCGCCGAACCGATCGAGGGCAACTGGAAGACGGCGAGCGGCGCCACCGCCGCCATCGCCAAATGCGGCGGCAGCTTCTGCATCACGCTGAAGACGGGCAAGCATGCCGGAAAGCGCATCGGCAAGCTCGACGGCACGGGCGCCGATTATAGCGGCTCGATCACCGACCCGGAGACGGACAAGACCTATAGCGGCTCCGGCGCCGTCAGCGGCAATTCCCTGCGCATGAAGGGTTGCGTCCTAGCCGTTCTCTGCAAGTCGCAGACCTGGACGCGGCTGTGAACGGCCAGGCCGCGGCTTTCGGCACACATTCCTGAAGCCATGCTAAAGCCGGCGCACCGCGCCGGCTCATACTGCCGATAAAGTGTGAAACCCTCTCTTCCGTCATGCTCGGGCCTGTCCCGAGCATCTGCAAACGCCTCCGTTTCTCGATACGTTGGTAGATCCTCGGCACAAGGCCGAGGATGACGGCGGTGCGTGAGGCGAGGTTCGTCAGCAAGCCGAGCCGGCGCATTTTGTCCATTTCGGCCGCGCGCCTTCGCTCAAGCCGCTGATTTCAAGGCTTCATCGACGTCCTGTCCATCCCCGAAAACCGAATCACACCTTTCCTGAACGGGAGATGAACCGGCCTCTCAGGGACCGTTCAGTCCTGAGGTGCGAAAACGGCTACACCGAAACATCTGGATGAGGGACATCACCATGGACATCCTCGCACGCCGCCTCACGATCATCACCCTGCTGATGGCCGTCTTCGCCATCATGCTGGCCGCCGCCGTCGAGACGGACTATCGCCGCAGCACGCACAACGGCACCGGCAAGCTCATCGCCTGCTCCACGCCGAGCATGTGCCGCGCCTCGCTCTGACCCGACCTCGCCTGCCGGACGAAACCCGATGATCGCCGCCCTCGCCCACACCTCGACCATGCTGCTGCGCATCCTGACGCTTTGCGCGATGATGATCACCCCGGTCGGGGCGCTCGCCTGGAGCAATGCGGGCGGCCTCGGCATCACCAAGCAGGGAGCGGGCCTCGTGCTTTTCGTCACACTCCAGCGCCAGTCGATGAGCTGAGGCAGGCTTCGTCTTTTCCCGTTCCGTGCTAAACCGGGCCGGCCTCTCGCCGCCAGCCCGGAGCACCGGATGAAATCCCTTCTCGTCTTTTCCGCCGCCGCCCTTGCCGAGATCGCCGGCTGCTTCGCCTTCTGGGCCTGGTGGCGGCTCGACAAGTCCATCCTGTGGCTCATCCCCGGCATGGCCTCGCTCGCCCTTTTCGGCTGGCTGCTGGCGCAGGTCGACAGCGCCTTTGCGGGCCGCGCCTATGCCGCCTATGGCGGCGTCTATATCGCCGCCTCGCTGCTCTGGCTTTGGCTTGCCGAGGGCATGCGCCCCGACCGCTTCGACCTTGCCGGCGCGACGCTTGCGCTGGTAGGCGCGGGCATCGTTCTCGCCGCCCCGCGATAGGGGTGCCGGCCCTCCTATCCTCCTGTTTTCACGCCGCTATGGGCATGGCGCCGCAGCGTCCTTACCCCGGGGCTTGCGGGCGCGCGGAACTTGTCGTTTGCTTGTCAAATAACAACAACTATAGTGATTCATGAGCAAACGAACCTTCTCGCCGAAACCGCTTTCCTTCGCCACGCCCGAGCCTTACGAGCCGCGCTCCTTCGACGATCCGGTCGCCGCCGTCGATGCCCTCGAGGCGCTCTACGAGCGCAATACGAAATTCCTCACCAACGCCTTCGTCTCGCTCGGCCGGACCGGCACGCCGGAAACGCGCTTCCGCGCCTGCTATCCGCAGGTCAGCATCGAGACGACGAGCTTCGGCCATGTCGATTCCCGCCTGTCCTACGGCTATGTCGCCTCGCCCGGCGTCTATACGACGACGATCACCCGGCCAAAGCTCTTCCGGCATTACCTCAAGGAACAGCTCGGCCTCCTGATGCGCAATCACGGGGTGCGTGTCATCGTCTCGGAATCGGCGACGCCGATCCCGCTGCACTTCGCCTTCGGCGAGGGCGCCCATGTGGAGGCGGAGGTCGCCGAAGGCATCGAGCTTCCGCTGCGCGACCTCTTCGACGCGCCGGACCTGACCAATACCGACGACGAGATCGCCAATGGCGCCTACGAGCCCGGCCCGGGCGAGCCCTCGCCGCTTGCGCCCTTCACCGCGCAGCGCGTCGATTACTCGCTCGCCCGCCTCAGCCACTACACGGCGACCAGGGCCAATCATTTCCAGAATTTCGTGCTCTTCACGAACTACCAGTTTTATGTCGACGAATTCTGCGAATGGGCGCGCCAGCAGATGGCGGAAGGCGGCAACGGCTACACGGCCTTCGTCGAGCCCGGCAACATCATCACCCCGGCCGGTTCCGACAAGCCGGAGCCCAACATCACCCCCGGCCGCCTGCCGCAGATGCCGGCCTACCACATCAAGAAGAAGGGCCATGGCGGCATCACGCTGGTCAATATCGGCGTCGGCCCCTCCAACGCCAAGACGATCACCGACCATATCGCCGTGCTGCGCCCGCATGCCTGGCTGATGCTCGGCCATTGCGCGGGTCTCAGGAACAGCCAGACGCTCGGCGACTATGTGCTCGCCCATGCTTATGTGCGCGAGGACCACGTGCTCGACGACGACCTGCCCGTCTGGGTGCCGATCCCGGCGCTCGCCGAGGTGCAGGTGGCGCTCGAAAGCGCGGTGGAGGAGGTCACGGGCCTCCAGGGCTACGATCTCAAGCGCATCATGCGCACCGGCACCGTCGCGACCATCGACAACCGCAACTGGGAACTGCGCGACCAGCGCGGACCGGTGAAGCGGCTGTCGCAGTCGCGCGCCATCGCGCTCGACATGGAATCGGCGACCATCGCCGCCAACGGCTTCCGCTTCCGCGTGCCCTACGGCACGCTGCTGTGTGTTTCCGACAAGCCGCTGCACGGCGAGCTGAAACTGCCCGGCATGGCGACGGCCTTCTACCGAACCCAGGTCAACCAGCACTTGAGGATCGGCATCCGGGCGCTGGAAAAACTCGCCGGCATGCCGACGGAAAAGCTGCATTCCCGCAAGCTGAGAAGCTTCTTCGAGACGGCGTTCCAGTAGGCGGAGCCGTTCACCTGAGGGAGAACGCCCTTTCCTGATCCGGCGGGAAGGACGGATCCGTCTTCTCGCCGCGCAGGAGTTCAAGCGCGTATTGGAGCTGGACGTCGTCCTTGGCTTCCGGCGGAACGTAGGCGGACGAGCCCGAACCGGCATCCGTCTCGCTCTGGCCCTGGATATGACCGGGCAGGCTCGATTCGCCGGCGGTCTCATCCCTGCCCTGAAGCTCGGGCGGGAGAGGCTGCTCGACCGTGATGTCCGGCGTGATGCCGGTGCCCTGGATCGATTTGCCGGACGGCGTGTAGTAGAGCGCCGTCGTCAGGCGCAGGGCACCGGCATCGCCCATCGGGATGATGGTCTGGACCGAGCCCTTGCCGAAGGAACGGGTGCCGACGACGGTGGCGCGGCGCAGGTCCTGCAATGCGCCGGCGACGATTTCCGCAGCCGAGGCCGAGCCGCCGTTCACCAGCACGACGACGGGCTTGCTATCGGTGAGGTCACCTTCAGTCGCATTGTAACGGCGGGTCTCGCCCTCGTTGCGGCCGCGGGTCGAGACGACCTCGCCGCGCTCCAGGAAGGCATCGGAGACGGCGATCGCCTGATCGACCAGGCCGCCGGGATTGAGACGGAGGTCCAGCACGTAGCCCTTCAGCCTGTCGGCCGGCACGTCTTCCTTGATCCTGGCGATTGCAGCCTCCAGGTCGTCATAGGTCCTTTCGGTGAAGGAGATGACGCGCAGGTAGCCGACATCGTTCTCGACGCGGGATTTCACGGCCTCCACGGCGATGATATCGCGCACGATGGTCAGCGTAATCGGCTTGTCGGCGCCCTCGCGGATGAGCGTCAGCGTGATCGGCGTATCGACCGGACCGCGCATCCTCTCCACCGCCTCGTCGAGCTTCAGGCCGCTCAGGGACTGGCCGTCGATTTCGGAAATATAATCGCCGACCAGAACGCCGGCCTTCGCCGCGGGCGTATCGTCCATGGGAGCGATGACCTTGACCCGCCCGTCCTCCATCGTCACCTGGATGCCGAGGCCACCGAACTCGCCGCGCAATTCGGTGCGCGCATCCTCGGCGGCCTCGGCGTTCATGTAGGAGGAATGCGGGTCGAGCGAGGTGAGCATGCCGTTGATGGCGTTCTCGATGAGCTCGTCTTCCTTCGGCGGCGTCACATATTCGCGCTCGATCCGCTCGAGCACCTCGCCGAAGATGGCAAGCTGCTCGTATGTGGACTTGCCGGCGGCGCCCGCCGGGCCGATCACGGCCGTCGCGCCCATCAGGGCGCCGGCGAGAAGGAGCAAAACCCTGCCTGTCATCCCTTGTCCTCCATCCTTATGGAATTGCCGGCCGATTCCTCAGCCCGCCATTACCTTCCACGCATGTTCCAAGCCCTTGCGCGTGATGTCGATCATCTGGTCGACCTCGGCATGGGTGATGACGAGCGGCGGGGAGAAGAGCATTCGGTCGCCGGTGGCGCGCAGGACCAGGCCGTTTTCCAGGCAATGGTTGCGGACGGTGACGCCGGCTTTTTCCTTGTCCTCGAAGCGCTTGCGGGTCGCCTTGTCCTCGGCGAGCTGGACGGCGGCCATCAGGCCGACCTGCTGGACCTCGCCGACGATCGGCAGGTCCTCCAGCGACTTGAGGCCGGCAGCGAGATAGGGGCCAATGTCGTCGTGGACGCGCTCGACCAGCTTCTCGTCCTCGATGATGCGCAGGTTCTCCAGCGCGGCAGCCGCGCAGACCGGGTGGCCGGAATAGGTGAAGCCGTGGTTGAAGTCGCCCACTTCCTCGACCAGCACATTGCCGACGCGGTCGGAGACCATGACGCCGCCGATGGGCAGGTAGCCGGAGGAAAGGCCCTTGGCGATGGGGGCCAGGTCCGGCTCGACGCCGAAATGCTGGTGGCCGAACCAGTGGCCGGTGCGGCCGAAGCCGCAGATCACTTCGTCCGTCACGAGCAGGATGTTGCGCGCCTTGCAGATTCGGGCGATCTCCGGCCAGTAGGTGGCCGGCGGCACGATGACGCCGCCCGCGCCCTGGATCGGCTCGGCGACGAAGGCGGCGACATTGTCCTCGCCGAGCTCGTCGATCTTCTCTTCCAGCTGGCGGGCCATCTTCAGGCCGAACTCGTCGGACGAAAGATCGCCGCCCTCACCGTACCAGAAGGGCTGGTCGATATGGTGGACGCCGGCGATCGGCAGATCCCCCTGCTCGTGCATCCACTTCATGCCGCCGAGCGAGGCGCCGGCGACCGTCGAGCCGTGATAGCCGTTCTTGCGGGCGATGACCGCCTTCTTGGTCGGCTTGCCCATGGCGCCCCAGTAGACGCGGGCCATGCGGAACCAGGTGTCGTTGGCCTCCGAGCCCGAGCCGGTGAAGAAGACGCGGTTGATGTTCGGGCCGGCATGCGAGGTGATCTTCTGGGCGAGCAGCACGGCCGGCGGCGTCGTGGTGCCGAAGAAGGTGTTGTAATAGGGCAGCTCGTTCATCTGGCGCACGACCGCGTCGGCGATCTCCCTGCGGCCATAGCCGATATTGACGCACCACAGGCCCGCGAAGCCGTCGAGATAGCGCTTGCCGTGATTGTCGAAGATATAGGAGCCCTCGCCCCGCTCGATGATGCGCGTGCCCGTCGCGTTCAGCTTCTTCATGTCCGAGAAGGGATGAAGATGATGAGCGGCATCGAGGGCACCGAGGTTGGAAGCGGCTGCTGCACTGCTGTTCGACATTTGACTACATCCTTGGGGGTAGGCCCCGCCTTATTGAACGGCGAGACAGAATGGGCTACGAAAATGCCCATACAACAGGCATTTGGCAAGAGATCGAGCGCACGCAAAATTTCCTGTCCTTGCTTCCCGCCAAACCAAAAGCAGGCACCATGACAAACGACAAGACGGCAGCCGGTTCGCCGCGCGCCAACGCCCCTATCGATGCCCCGGCCCGTATCGAAATCCTCCTCGTCGGCATGAACGGGGACCTGCGCGGCAAGCAGGTTCCGCTGGAAGGCGAGAAGAAGATCTGGGACGGTTCCGTGCGCCTGCCCTCCTCCACCCAGTCGCTCGATATCTGGGGCGACGACAATGACGACATCACCGGCCTTTCCATCTCCGTCGGCGATCCGGACGGCCTGTGCATTCCCGACCGCCGCTCGCTGGCGGCCATGCCCTGGGCGCCGGAAGGCTCGCGCCAGGTGCTCGCCACCATGCACGAATTCGACGGCAGCGCCTCCTTCATGGATCCGCGCGCCATTCTCGGGCGCATGCTGAAGCGTTTCGAAGACAAGGGTTTGACGCCGGTCGTGGCGACCGAGCTCGAATTCTACGTGGTCGAGGACGACTGGCGCGAGACCGGCAAGCCGCGCCCGCCGGCAGCCCTGATGTATCGCGGCGAGCCGAACGGCTTCCAGCTCTACGACATGCGCGCGACGGATGCGCTCGACGGCTATCTCCAGACCGTGCGGAGCTGGGCGAAGGCGATGGACCTTCCCGCCGATGCGACGACCGCCGAATTCGGCCCCGGCCAGTTCGAGATCAACCTGCTGCACCGGCCGGACGCCATGGCGGCCGCCGACGACTGCATCTATCTCAAGCGCATCGCCGAACTGGCCGCGCCCCGCTTCGGCCTGAAGTCCACCTGCATGGCCAAGCCCTATGCCGAGCATGCGGGCTCGGGCCTGCATGTCCATTGCAGCATCATTGACAGGGACGGCCGCAACATCCTCGACGCAAAGGGCGGCGAGCCGACGAAGCTGAAGTCGATCACCGCCGGCATGCTGCAGACCATGCGCGACGCCCAGCTCGTCTTCGCGCCTTTCGCCAACTCCTACCGCCGCTTCCAGCCGGGCTCCTTCGCGCCGGTCGACCTTACCTGGGGCTTCGGCCATCGCGGCACCGCCATCCGCATCCCGGACAAGGACGGCCCGGCGGCACGCGTGGAGCATCGCGTGGCGGGCGCGGACGTCAATCCCTATCTGCTTTTGACGGCGATCCTCGGCGGCATCCTGCTCGGCCTCGAAAACGACCTCGATCCGGGCCCGGTGACGGAGCCGGGCAAGGACGTGGCCGACGCCAGGCGCCTGACGCACGACTTCCTGACGGCCGTCGAGGAGTTCTCCGCCTCGCCCTTCATCGCGGACGCCTTCGGTGCGGCCTACCAGAAGCTCTACGGCGATACCAAGCGCAAGGAGGCGATCACCTTCCTGCGCACGGTGTCGGATTTCGACTACCAGACCTATCTGCCGCGGATTTGACGGTTAGGGGCGGGTGCCCCTCATCCGGCCTGCCGGCCGCCTTCTCCCCGCAAGCGGGGCGAAGGAGATATGCCGCACCGGTTTCCCAAACTTTCAACGTCGCGTGGGGCAAGTCCCCTCTCCCGGCTTGCGGGGAGAGGGCTAGGGTGAGGGGCAAGCTTCCGCACCGCCTCAGGCGGCGGCCGGCTCGGTGGTCGCCATGTTCTCCGCCTGCACCTTCGGCACCATGACCTTCAGCTCGCCCGGATGGAGGCGGATGGAGACGTCGCGGTCCATCGGCAGGAGTTCGCCGTCGATCACGCAGTTGATCGATCGGTCGACATTGGGAAAGTGCAGTTCCACCTCTGTACCGGTCATTTCCGTGACGTCGGCATTCTCGCGCAGCTTGCCGCGCAGGATGTCGAAGGCGAGCTTCGCCACGCCCGCGGGCTTCAGGGGATTGGTGGTGTAGAAGCCGAGATGGCCACCCGTCAGGTCGTCGGCATAGAGCAGGCCGTTTTCCCCGAAGCGGTTATTGGAGACGTTGATCGCCGAGACCTTGCGGTGCTCCTCGACGCCGTCGACATTGAATTCCACCTCGAATTCCGGCGGGTTGAAGATGACGCCGAGGGCCGCGCGGGTGTTGGCGGCCATCTTGCCGAGCCGGGAACGGTAGGTCATCCCGTTGCGCAGCCGCACCATGCGGGCGTGCAGACCGGCCGAGAACTGGTGCACGAAGGCCCGGTCGTCGGCCGTGCCGATATCGGCGGCGGCGATGTCGCCATCGGCCAGCGCCTCGATCGCCTGCCAGATGTCGAGCGGGATCTTCAACGAGCGGGCGAAGAGGTTCATCGTGCCGGCCGGAACGATGCCGAGCGGCATTCCGCTCTGCCAGGCAAGGCCCGCCGCCGCCGACACCGTGCCGTCGCCGCCGCCCGCCAGCATCGCGTCGAGGTCGGTGCGCTCGGCGCAGCGGTGCAGCGCCATCTCGATATCGGCCCCTTCGACGATATCACAGTCGAGGTGATGCCCTGCCGCCGCGAAGACCCTTTCCGCATGACGCGCATAGGCCTCCATGTCGGTGGTGCGGAACGTCCCCCCGTCCCTGTTGAAAATCGCCTGTACTCTCATTCGCATACTCCGCTTATGGCCGAGAACGCCTGTGTCCTCCATTAGATAACGGAGAAAGCGGCGATTCACAGGCGGGGGTGAAAGGCAGTGCAACAATTCGTGAAAAGCGGCGGCGCCGGCAATTGCATTTTCGGCCAAAATTGGCAGTAGGCAGCGCGCGGCACTTTGATATAGTGCAATCCGGTCGCCTGGCGTCGGGAGTACGCCGTCCGATCGATTCTTACCCTTTCCCATCCAGGCCATTTCGGCCGGACCAGATCGCATTCGCAGCCAGGAGGAGTGGCCGCCCTTGTGAGGGTTCGTCGCCGGTTTGCCGTGTGGGCCATATCTGCGGAGCCTCCCCGTGTCCGAACATCCCCTGCCGAACGCCGCCCTCTCCTCCGGGCAGCCACCGCTTCCGGCGCTCACCGTCACCCTCATCATCCTGGCGCTCGCCGTCGGCAGCTTCGGCATCGGCACCGGCGAGTTCGCCATCATGGGCCTCTTGCCGGACGTCGCCGGCACCTTCGGCGTGACGACCGCCCAGGCCGGCTACGTGATCAGCGCCTATGCGCTGGGCGTGGTGGTCGGCGCGCCGGTCATCGCCGTCATCGGCGCGCGCTACCGCCGCCGCGACCTGCTGCTGGTGCTGATGGGCGTCTTCGCCGCCGGCAACCTTGCCAGCGCCGCCGCGCCGACCTTCGAGAGCTTCATGCTGTTCCGCTTCCTCTCCGGCCTGCCGCACGGGGCCTATTTCGGCGTTGCAGCGCTCGTCGCCGCGTCGATGGTGCCGGTCAACAAGCGCACGCAGGCGGTCGGCAAGGTCATGCTCGGGCTTACGGTTGCCACCCTGATCGGCACGCCGCTCGCCGCCTTCTTCGGCCAGGTGTTCGACTGGCAGTTCATGTTCATCGCCGTCGGCATCACGGGGCTTCTGACGGTCGCGCTGATCGCCCTCTTCCTGCCGCGCGACAAGGCGCCCAAGGGCATCAACGCGCTGACGGAGCTTAGCGCCCTCGGGCGCAGGCAGGTCTGGCTGACGCTCGGCATCGCGGCGACCGGCTTCTGCGGCATGTTCGCGGTCTTCACCTATATCTCGCCGATCGTCACGGACGTCGCCGGGCTCAATGTCGGCATGGTGCCGGTCTTCATGGCGATCTTCGGCGGCGGCATGATCGTCGGCAACATCTTCGGCGCCAAGCTTGCCGACATGTCGCTGATGCGCACGATCGGCTGGTCGCTGGTGCTCTATTTCTTCGTGCTCGTCAGCCTGTCGCTGACGGCGCACAATCCGGTGCTGCTCGGCCTCTGCTGCTTCCTGATCGGCTGCAGCTTCGTCGTCGGCCCTGCCCTCCAGACGCGCCTGATGGACGTCGCCGGCAATGCCCAGACGCTCGCCGCCGCACTCAATCACTCGGCCTTCAACGTCGCCAATGCGCTCGGCGCGTTCTTCGGCGGCCTGTCGATCAGCGCCGGCTACGGCTACGCCTCGATGGGTTTCGTCGGCGCTTCCACCGCCGTCGTCGGCTTCGGCGTCTTCCTGCTCTCGCTGTCGCTGGAAAAGATGGATCGCGCCGCAACGCCGGTCTGCCCGGCGGAGTAATCGCCGAACGCGGAAACGAAAAGGGCGCCCACGGCTTTCGCCGGGGCGCCCTTTTCCTTGCTTCCTGCCCGGATCAGCCGTGGATGATCTCGCGGTGCTTCTGTAGCCGTGCGCCAAAAGCCTGGCTGACGCGGTCGAAGATGATCGCGATGCCGACGATGGCGAGGCCATTGAAGATGCCGAGCGTGAAATACTGGTTGGAGATCGCCTTCAGCACCGGCTGGCCGAGGCCCTGCACGCCGATCATCGAGGCGATGACCACCATGGCGAGCGCCATCATGATCGTCTGGTTGATGCCGGCCATGATGGTGGGCAGGGCCAGCGGCATCTGCACGTTCTTCAGCTTCTGCCAGCTCGACGAGCCGAAGGCGTCGGCCGCTTCCAGCACGTCCTTGTCGACGAGGCGGATGCCGAGATTGGTGAGACGGATCATCGGCGGAATGGCGTAGATGACGACCGCGATGAGGCCCGGAACCTTGCCGATGCCGAGAAGCATGACCACGGGAATCAGATAGACGAAGCTCGGCATGGTCTGCATCACGTCGAGGATCGGGTTGATGGCGTTCTGCACCCGGTCGGACCGCGACATGAGAATGCCGATCGGTATGCCGATGACGATGGAGAGGACGGTACAGACGAAGATCATCGAGACCGTCTTCATCGTGTCGTCCCACATGTCGAAATAGCCGATCACGAGGAGCGTGGCGATGCTGCCGGCGACGATCTTCCAGTTGCGGCTGGCAAACCAGGCGACCAGCGCGATGAGCAGGAGGATGATCGGCCAGGGCGTCTTCGTCATGAAGCGCTCGGACCAGATGAGAAAGTGCTGCAGCGGCTCGAAGAGACCTTCGATGCTGTCGCCATAGGCGCGGGTGAAGGCGCGGAAGCCCTCGTCAATCGCCTTCTTGAGGTCGCGCAGCGAGTTCGCGTCCATCGTCGGAAATTTCGTAAACCAGTCCATGTCGATCCCCTTCCGGTTCCGTCCGGTCTTGTGCCGGCTTGCGAACCAAACCCTGAAGCATGCCGCGGGAAATTGCATGGCGATTTGCGCCAACGACATGCGCTAAAACGAAGAAGAAGGGCGGCGTGCCCTGCGACACGCCGCCCCGATTGTTCAGCCGCTCAGAGCGCGGCCTTGATCTTTTCGGCCGCTTCCGGCGAGACCCAGTCCTTCCAGAGCGCCTCGTTCTCTTCGAGGAAGTGCTTGGCGCCGTCGTCGCCGCTCGCCTGGTTGTCGGTCATCCAGGCCATCAGCTTGTTGACCGTCGCGTTCGTCCAGGCGCGCTTGTTGAGATAGGCCATGACGTCTTCGCCGGCGCGTTCGGAGAACGGCTTGGTCACGAGCGTCTGGACGGTGTCCTTCGGCCAGTCGTTCTTCTTCGGATCCGGGCAATCGGCAACCGTGTTGCAGCGCTTCCACTCGGCCGCGTCATAGGGAACGCCGTGCTCGAGCTTCACCATGTCGTATTTGCCGAGCAGCGCGGTCGGGGCCCAGTAGTAGCCGACCCAGCCTTCCTTGCGCTCGTAGGCCTTGGCGATGGAGCCGTCGAGGCCGGCGGCAGAGCCGGTATCGATCAGCGTGAAGTTCGCGGCTTCCCCGCCATAGGCCTTGTAGAGCTGGCCGGTCACGACCGTGCCGCCCCAGCCCTGCGGGCCGTTATGAACGGCGCCCTTGCTCTTGTCCTCCGGATCCGGGAACAGTTCCGGGTGCTTCAGCGCGTCGTCGATCGTCTTGATGTCCGGATGGGCATCGGCGACGTATTTCGGAATCCACCAGCCCTGGACAGCGCCGTCGGACAGCGCGACGGCCGCGCCGACCAGCTTGCCCTCGTCGATGCCGCGCTTGACGACGTCTGGCAGGAGGTCCACCCAGCCTTCCGGCGCGAGATCCGGGTCGCCCTTCTCGATCATCGAGGTGATGGTCGGGACCGTGTCGCCGACGATGACCTCGGCATTGCAGCCATAGCCTTCGTTCAGGATGAACTTGTCGAGTGCGGCGAGGACCTCGGCGCTCTGCCAGTTCATGCTGGCGATGGTCACGTCGCCGCATTCGGCGCGTGCAGCGCCCGTCATGGCCATGAGGCCGGCGACGAGGCAGGTGGAAGCAAGAAGATGTTTCATATCCGTTCCCTCATTTTGCGGCGGTGTCGTTGTGTCTGTCCGAGCCCCGCCGCACCGCCGCCGCCAGGCCCGTAATCCTCCACGGAACGTTCCCGAAGGGACCGGAAGCCCTCCTGGATCCGCGATACCGCATCCTCGACTTTTGCAGCTACAAAGTCGAATGCCGGTACGAATGCGTCTGGAATTGACCCCGATGCGTCATGGCGACATCAAATTCGCAGAACCGTCCCCACATTGTCCGCGCGTGGGGCTCCGGCGGCAATGGTATGATACAATTCAGCTTTTTCAACCCGCAAACGAAAGGCCGGCGCGAAGCCGGCCTTGATCCGATGCGACATGGGCGCCGAAAGCGCCTCAGATCAGGCTTCGCGGCGGCCCTGGATGACGAAGACGCGGCCGCTGACCTGAACGCGCTCGTAGAGATCGATCACGTCATGGTTGAGCATGCGCACGCAGCCGCTCGACATGGCCTGGCCGATGGACCACGGCTGGTTGGTGCCGTGGATGCGGAACATGGTGTCGCGGCCGTTCTGGTAGAGATAGATGGCGCGGGCGCCGAGCGGGTTATTGATGCCGCCGGGCACGCCCGCGGCATATTTCAGGTTCTTCTTCGGATCGCGGCGGATCATGTTGGGCGTCGGCGTCCAGCTCGGCCATTCGGCCTTGCGGCCGATATAGGCGCTGCCCGCCAGCGAATAGCCCTGCCGGCCGACGCCGATGCCATAGCGCATCGCCCGGCCGTTGCCGAGCACGTAGTAGAGACGGCGCGCCGGCGTATCGACGACGATGGTGCCGGCGGCGTGCGACGTATCGTAGGCGACTTCCTGGCGACGCAGCTCAGGCTTGATCTTGTCGAGCGGCATCGCCCGGAGCGGATGCTTCTCGTCCAGGCGGTCGCCGTAATTGGCGCGATCGCTGGTGCCGTTCGTCGCGCAGCCTGCCAGCAATGCAGACGCGCCGATGAGGAATCCGCGGCGTGAGATCGACATGAGGCCCCCTAACCATTTGCCATTCCTCAAAGATTTATGGAGGTATGGTTAATGGCCGGTTAACGGACGAAAGGCCGCAGCGCCCGCAGCCATCTCCATCTTGACATTCGCGGGAAACGGGCACATCACAAACGAACGTGCGGGATTTCACTCCTCCCGCGCGGATTTCAACGGAGCCATCATCACGATGCCAAGCGACAGTAGCAGTCGATCGAGGACGCCCGAGCGGCATATCGTGCACTGACGTTTCCGTCAGCTCGCCCGGTCGGCCGCAAGGGCCGATCGACGGAAAGGCGAGCAACATGAACATCCAGCGTTTCCCCGCAACCGCCGGCCGCGCCGCACGCGACCTTCTGAATACCGGCCGCAAGGCCCCCACCATCGCGGACCGCATCGAGCAGCTCAACCGGCTCGACGTGCGCGAAGCCGCACGCCAGCTCGCCACGCTGCCCGAGGGGAAGGCTCTCGCCGTCATCTCCCGGCCCGAGCTGCACGGGGCGGCCGACATCGTCGCGGCCCTGCCGACGGACCATGCCGCGCGGCTCCTCAAGGACACCGCCTACGACCGGGTCGCCGACCTCTTCCAGGCCATGGAGGACGGCGCACGGCGCTCCGCCATCTTCGCCCGGCTCGATCCGGCGACGGCGCAGGCCGTCTCCCATCTCATGGCCTATCCGCAGCGCACCGCCGGCGCCATGATGACCCCGGAATTCGTCAGCGTGCTCGAGGACATCACGGTCGCCGAGGCGCTGGACCACGTGCGCGCCGTGGAAAAGTCGAGCGAGACCATCTACGCCATCTATGTGCTGGAGCCGGAAAGCCGCGCGCTCAGCGGCGTCGTCACCCTGCGCCGCCTGATCATGGGCGATCCCGCAGCCAGCATCATGAGCGTCGCCCGGCAGGCCGGCGTCGTCAGCGTCACCCCGCTGACGCCGCAGGAGGAGGTCGCCCGGCAGATCCGCAGCCACAACCTGCTGGCCATCCCCGTGCTCGACGACAAGCGCAACGTCCTCGGCATCGTCACCGTGGACGACGTGATCGACACGATGATCGCCGACACGACGGAGGACGCGCACAAGTTCGGCGGCATGGAAGCGCTCGGCAAGCCCTATATGCAGATCGGCCTCGGCGGGATGATCCGCAAGCGCGCCGGTTGGCTCGCCGCGCTGTTCCTCGGCGAGATGCTGACGGCGAGCGCCATGCAGCATTTCGAGGCGGAGCTGGAAAAGGCCATCGTGCTGACGCTGTTCGTGCCGCTGATCATGAGCTCGGGTGGCAATTCGGGATCGCAGGCAACCTCGCTGATCATCCGCGCGCTGGCGCTCGGCGAATTGAAGCTTTCCGACTGGTGGAGGGTCGCGCTGCGCGAGCTTCCGACGGGCATCGCGCTCGGCGCCATGCTCGGCCTCGTCGGCTTCGCCCGCATCACGCTCTGGCAGCAGATCGGCCTCTACGACTACGGGCCGCACTGGGTCCTCATCGGCCTGACGGTCTTCGCCGCGCTGATCGGCATCGTCGCCTTCGGCTCGATGGCGGGCTCCATGCTGCCCTTCCTGCTGCAGCGGCTGCGCTTCGACCCCGCCAGCGCCTCCGCCCCCTTCGTCGCCACGCTGGTCGATGTCAGCGGGCTGGTGATCTATTTCAGCGTCGCGCTGGTGATCCTCAGTGGGACACTGCTCTAGAAAGAGCAAGGCCGGTGGATCGCTCCACCGGCCTTTTTTGTCTGCTGCCGCTCCGGCATCACATATCGGGATAGACCGGCCCTTCGCCGGCTCTTTCCTTTTCCGGGGGTCCGTGCGGCCCAGCCTCTCCCAACACTACATGTTGGGGTAGACCGGCCCTTCGCCGGCTCTTCCCTTTTCCGGGGTCCGTGCGGCCCAGCCTCTCCCAACATTACATGTTGGGGTAGACCGGCCCTTCGCCCCCTTGCGGCGGCACCCAGTTGATGTTCTGGTTCGGGTCCTTGATGTCGCAGGTCTTGCAGTGCACGCAGTTCTGCGCGTTGATCACGAACACGTCCTTGCCGTCCTTCTCCACCCATTCGTAGACGCCCGCAGGACAGTAGCGCGTCGACGGGCCGGCATAGACGTCGAGTTCCGAGGTCTTCTGCAGTTCCGGGTTCTTCACCTGGAGATGGATCGGCTGGTCTTCCTCGTGGTTGGTGTTCGATAGGAACACCGAGGAGAGACGATCGAAGGTCAGAACGCCATCGGGCTTGGGATAATCGATCCGCTGGTGCTTGGCCGCCGGCTCCAGCGAGGCGGCATCGGTCTTGCCGTGCTTCAGCGTGCCGAAGAAGGAGAAGCCGAGCAGCGTGTTCGTCCACATGTCGAGACCGCCGAGCGCCACGCCGACCGCCGTGCCGAACTTCGACCAGAGCGGCTTGACGTTGCGCACCTTCCTGAGGTCCGAGCCGATGGCGCTGTCGCGCCAGCCCTGCTCGATCTCGATCGGCTCGTCATTGGCGCGGCCGTTGGCAATGGCATCCGCCAGCTTCTCCGCAGCCAGCATGCCGGACAGCACCGCATTGTGGCTGCCCTTGATGCGCGGCACGTTGACGAAACCGGCCGAGCAGCCGATCAGCGCGCCGCCCGGGAACGACAGCTTCGGCACCGACTGGTAGCCGCCCTCGGTGATGGCGCGCGCGCCATAGGAGAGGCGCTTGCCACCCTCGAAGGTTCCCCGGATCGCCGGATGGGTCTTGAAGCGCTGGAATTCCTCGAAGGGGAAGAGATAGGGGTTCTTGTAGTTGAGGTGCACCACGAAGCCAACGGCGACCATGTTGTCTTCGAGGTGGTACAGGAACGAGCCGCCGCCGGTCTTCATGCCGAGCGGCCAGCCGAAGGAGTGCTGCACGAGGCCGGGCCTGTGGTTCTCCGGCTTGACCTGCCAGAGCTCCTTGAGGCCAATGCCGAATTTCTGGGGCTCACGGTCCTTCTGGAGATCGAACTTCGCGATGAGCTGCTTGGCGAGCGAACCGCGCACGCCTTCGGAGATCAGCGTGTACTTGCCGAGAAGGGCCATGCCGCGGGTATAGTTCGGGCCCGGTTCGCCATTGCGCTCGATGCCCATGTCGCCGGTGGCGACGCCGATCACCGCGCCTTCGTCGTTGTAGAGCACTTCGGTCGCGGCGAAGCCCGGATAGATCTCGACGCCAAGCTCTTCCGCCTTGGCCGCCAGCCAGCGACAGACATTGCCGAGCGAGACGATGTAGTTGCCGTGGTTGTTCATCAGCGGCGGCATGAAGGCGTTCGGCAGGCGGACGGAGCCGGCCGGGCCGAGGAAGAGGAATTGGTCGTCCGTCACCTCGGTCTTGAAGGGATGGCTTTCATCCTCGCGCCAGCCGGGCAGCAGGCGGTCGATGCCGATGGGATCGACGACCGCGCCCGACAGGATATGCGCGCCGACTTCCGAGCCCTTCTCCAGGACGACGACCGTCAGATCCGGATTGACCTGCTTCAGCCGGATCGCCGCCGAAAGGCCGGCAGGTCCCGCACCGACGATCACCACGTCGAATTCCATCGATTCGCGTTCGGGGAGTTCCATTTCTTCGCTCATTCATCTCTCCACCCGCGCCCCCTCAAAAGCCGCGGAAAGTCCCTCGTATCGGCCTGTCATGACAAATACGGTAAATCTTGTCGAGCCGTTCTGCGACAGACTTTCCCCGCATTTGCGCATGACCTCATGACATGGGCCCGAAGTATTGTTTACTTTAACGTAAACGTCAATCTATTGTCGGCCCTGCCGATGGGCTACGCGCTTGATTCCGCTTGTCCCCGGGACTACGCATTCGGCCAGCCCGAATGCCTGCCCGAGAGGAAGCGCCATGTCCGAGATTATCCGATCCCTCCAGCGCGACTTGAACGAATTCGGCGGGGACCTCCACCTTATCGGAGCCGACATGCTCGGCGGCCGGCATCCCGGCGAGCATCCGGACAATTTCGGCGCCGGCGCGATGGCGATGCCGGCGACGCCGGAGGCGGCGGCAGCGGTCGTGCGCTGGTGCGCGGAGAACGGTGTGTTCATCGTGCCGCAGGGCGGGCGCACAGGGCTTGTCGGCGGCGGCATCAGCCGGCCGGGTGACCTCATCCTCTCGACGGCGCGGCTCGACCGTATCGAGGACATCGATCCCCTCGCCCGCACGGTGACGGTCGGCGCGGGCGTGACGCTGCAGGCGCTGCAGGAAGCGACCGCCGCGTTCGGCCTCACCCCCGGCATCGACCTTGCCGCGCGCGGCAGCGCCACCATCGGCGGCATGATCGCCACCAATGCCGGCGGCATCCTCGCCTTCCGCAACGGCGTGATGCGCCATCAGGTGCTCGGCATCGAGGCGGTGATGCCGGATGGCAGCCTTTTCAGCGACCTGACGCGCGTGCTCAAGGTCAGCGCCGGGCCGGACATCAAGCAGTTGCTCATCGGCTCGGAAGGGGCCTACGGCTTCGTCACCCGCGCGGTGCTGAAGCTGGAAAGCTTCAACCCGATGCGCGCCACCGCGCTCGTCGGCGTCAGGGACGCGGCCTCCGCGCTTGCCGTGATCACCCATTTCCGTTCCCTGCCCGCCTTGCAGCTCGAAGGGGCCGAACTGATGTGGCGGCGCTATTTCCTCGACAGCGCCGGAGAGCGCGGCTTCGACCTCGACTGGCTGGAGGACGGCACGGCCGCGGTCCTCTTGATGGAGGTTTCCGCCGCCAGCGAGGCGGAGGCCCGCACCGCGCTGGAAGAGGGCCTTGCCGGACTCTGGGAGCAGCACGGGCTGACCAGCGGCATCGTCGCCGCCTCGCTCGACCAGGCACGGCGCTTCTGGGCGCTGCGGGAGGAAAGCGATTTCATCTATCGCCTGCACCCCGCCGCGCCCTCCTACGACGTATCGCTGCCGCCCGGCGCGCTGGACGCCTATGTCGCAGACCTCGGCGCCCGGCTGAAGGCGGTGCATCCGAGCTTCGACGCCTATGTCTACGGCCATGTCGCCGACGGCAACCTGCATCTTTCCGTCATCGGCGAGGGCGCGGCGGCCCCGGCCGTGAAGGACGCCATCGAGGATGCCGTCTATACCGGCGTCACGGAAGCCGGCGGCAGCTTTTCCGCCGAGCATGGGGTGGGCACGGAGAAGCGCCGCGCCTATCTCACCTATGGCAATCCGGCCCGCCGCGCTCTGGCGCAGGCGATCAAGGCCGCGCTCGACCCGAAGAACCTGTTCAATCCCGGCAAGGTGCCCTACCGCGCCGATTGAACCCGAAAGGAAGGACCTCACCATGGATCTCGCCATCGCGGGCAAACGCGCCCTCGTCCTCGCCTCCTCCCGCGGCCTCGGCAAGGGTATTGCCGTCGCGCTCGCCCGCGAGGGCGCGCATGTGCTCCTGTGCGGCCGCAGCACCGAGGTGCTGGAGGCCAATTGCAAGGCCATCAACGCGGAAGGCCCCGGCCGGGCGGACTGGGTCCAGGCCGATCTGGGCGACGAGAGCTTCGTCGAGACGCTGGTCAAAGCGGTTTCGGAAAAGCTCGGCGGCGTCGATATCCTCGTCAACAATTCCGGCGGGCCAACGCCGGGCTCGACCGAGGACATGAGCGAGGAGAAGCTCGCCGCCTATTTCAATTCCATGGTGCTGCGCATCATCACGCTCACCAACCGCCTGCTGCCGGGCATGAAGGAGCGTGGCTGGGGCCGCATCCTCACCGTCGCCTCCTCCGGCGTAATCGAGCCGATCCCCGGCCTTGCGCTCTCCAACACGCTGCGGCCGGCGCTGGCCGGCTGGTCGAAGACGCTGGCGGGCGAGGTCGCGCAATACGGCATCACCAGCAACATGCTGCTGCCGGGAAGCATCATGACCGACCGGCTGAAGAGCCTCGATGCCGCCGCCGCCGAGCGCAGCGGCAGGAGCGTCGAGGACGTGCGCGCGGCCTCGGAAAAGGCGATCCCCGCCCGCCGCTACGGCACCGTCGAGGAATTCGCCGCGACCGCCGCCTTCCTCTGCAGCACGCCGGCAAGCTACGTGACCGGCAGCCTCGTCCGCTGCGACGGCGGGGCGGCGCATTCGGTCTGAGGCCAGCCTCCGCCCTTGCCATCCGCCGCCGCCTGTGCGATCTGGCGCGCTCTCAAATTGCGGGGCACGCCTGACGCGCCCTTTCGCGCGCGGAGCCCTTCGCTCCGGTTCAACCCATACCAGCGGACAAAGGGGCACGGCGATGGCACGGGCACTCGGGCTCGATTTCGGCACGACCAACACGGTTCTGGCGCTTGCGACAGGCGGCAGCGACACGCAGTCGATGCACTTCGAAAGCAGCGTCGGCGTCACCGACACGATGCGCACGGCGCTTTCCTTCATGAAGGATCCGGTCGTCGGCGCGCAGGCGCTGAAGGTCGAGGCCGGGCAGGCGGCGATCCGCCAGTTCATCGACAATCCCGGCGATTGCCGCTTCCTGCAATCGATCAAGACCTTTGCGGCCAGCGCCCTCTTCCAGGGCACGCTGATCTTCGCCCGCCGGCACGCCTTCGACGACCTGATGGAAATCTTCCTGCGTCGCCTCAAGGCCTATGCCGGCGACGAATGGCCGGGGGACGTCTCGCGGGTGATCGCCGGCCGGCCGGTGCAGTTCGCCGGCGCAAGCCCGGACCCGGACCTTGCGCTGGAGCGCTACAACGCCGCGCTGACACGGCTCGGCTTTCCGGAGATCCACTATGTCTTCGAGCCGGTCGCGGCGGCCTATTATTTCGCGCAGACGCTGAAGAGCGACGCGACGGTGCTGGTCGCCGATTTCGGCGGGGGCACGACGGACTATTCGTTGATCCGCTTCGAGCGGCAGGCGGGCCGGCTGGCGGCACGGCCCATCGGCCATTCGGGCGTCGGCATTGCGGGCGACCATTTCGATGCGCGCATGATCGACCATCTCGTGGCGCCGGAAATCGGCAAGGGCACGCATTTCAGGAGCTTCGACAAGGTGCTGGAGGTGCCGAGCGGCTACTACGCCAATTTCGCGCGCTGGAACCAGCTTTCGATCTTCAAGACGACGCGGGAATTCACCGACCTAAAGTCGCTGGTGCGTTCGGCGCTGGAGCCGGAAAAGCTGGAGCTCTTCATCGACCTCGTCGAGCATGACGAGGGCTATCCGCTCTACCAGGCGATCTCCGCGACCAAGATGGCGCTCTCTTCCTCCGACGAAGCGGAATTCGACTTCGCCCCGCTCGGCGCCGCCGGCCGCAAGGTGGTGAAGCGCGCCGATTTCGAAGGCTGGATCGCGCCGGACCTCGCCCGCATCGAGGGCGCGCTCGACGAGGTGCTGGAAAAGACCCATACGGCACCGGCGGAGGTCGACAAGGTGTTCCTCACCGGCGGCACCTCCTTCGTGCCGGCCGTGCGGAACATCTTCAACCGCCGCTTCGATGCCGGAAAGATCGAGACGGGCGGCGAACTCCTCTCCATCGCCCACGGCCTTGCGCTCATCGGCGAAAGCGAGGACGTCGCGCAGTGGGCGGCGTGACGCGGGCGCTTTCCTCCCGTCCGTCGCTTCGCTAAGGTGCGCCGCATGAACGCCGCCAGAGACCTCCATCCCGAACAGCTCCGTTCGCTTCTGCATTTCTATGCGGATGCGGGCGTGGAATGGCTGCTGGAGGAGGAGGCGGTCGACCGCATCGCCGAATTCGAGGCGATGCGCGCGGCGCGGGGCGCACAGCCCCGACAGGAGGCCGCACCCGCGGTTCAGGCACCGGCCCGGCAGGCCCCCGCGCGGCAAGAGCAAGCGCGGCCCGCCACCCCTGCCCCGATGCCGAATGTCTCGATCCCGGACAGCCAGGCCGTGGCGGAGGCGGAATTCGCCGCCGCCAGCGCCCGTTCGCTGGACGAGCTGCGCACGGCGATGGAAGGCTTCAACGGCTGCAACCTCAAGACCAGCGCGCGCTGCCTCGTCTTTGCTGAGGGTAATGCGAAACCCTCCGTCATGGTGATCGGCGCCATGCCGAATGCCGAGGATGACCGCGACGGCCAGCCCTTCTCCGGCCGGCAGGGCGCGATGCTCGACCGCATGCTCGCCGGCATCGGGCTCGCCCGCGCCGACCTGCTCCTGACCAATGTCGTGCCGTGGCGCCCGCCGGGCAACCGGCCGCCGTCGCAGCGCGAAGCCGATATCTGCCGGCCTTTCATCGAGCGGCAGATCGCGCTTGCCGAGCCGAATCACCTGCTGATCCTCGGCAATTTCGCCGCGCGCTTCCTCCTGCGCTCCAACGATACGATCCACCAGTTGCGCGGGGAATGGCGCGACATCGAGGTTGCCGGCCGCACGGTCCCCGCCTTCGCGACGCTCCATCCACAGGATCTCGTGACGGCGCCGATCAGCAAGCGGCTGGCCTGGCAGGACCTCCTTGCCTTCCGCGCAGGGCTCAAGGGCTGACACGGGAAAGGACAATCAGTCTTTTCAAGGACTTGGCCGCAACCTCCTGCCAACCCTCAAGCGCCTTGCCGCGAATCTGCCTCAAGCATGAACAAAATATTTCAGCAGCCATGCGAATTGCACATATCTGCCGGGCAGAATGTCGCATTGCGAAATCAATGTTGCGGTGCAATATAAACAAACGGGAGGACAGGATTTAAGGAATCGACCCATGACCGCCCGTTTTCGGCCCATTCATTCGAGCTTCGAGACGCTCCGCCATTCCGGTCTTCGCGCCGGCCGCGGCTTCGGCGGCATCGCTGCCCCGGCCAACGAGCAGCTCACGGCCGCCGGCTTTGCCCGCATCAACCGCCCCGCCCAGCTCTTCTCCGAGTTCATCACGCGCTGAGCGAATGCGAGGGCGCGTCCATGCCCTCTCCAGACGACCGCAGGAGCAAGCCATGGCCACGATCCGCAAGCTGATGTCC
Source organism: Shinella zoogloeoides (assembly GCF_033705735.1). Classification (NCBI taxonomy): domain Bacteria; kingdom Pseudomonadati; phylum Pseudomonadota; class Alphaproteobacteria; order Hyphomicrobiales; family Rhizobiaceae; genus Shinella; species Shinella zoogloeoides. The sequence goes on along the minus strand of NZ_CP131130.1, from coordinate 616,923 downwards.
GATATCGCCGATATCCGCGCCGCCGTGAACGCCGCGCGGGAATATTCGGTGCTCGCTTCCCTGCCCCGCGACGCCGTGCAGCGCCGCGATCCGCTCAAGGCCTTCCTGCCCAACTGAGGCCGCTTTGAAAGCGGCCCCCGGGCCGCGATATGATCGCCATCGTGAGGAGGTGAGACACCTCTCCTCCGGTGGAGACCGGGCCGAAGGCCGGTTCCCGTTTCTTGGCTGGTCGTCAGGGTGAAGCGCCAAGTCCTGGATCTGATGACCGGCGTAAGCCGGATTTTCAAACGTCTCACCTTCTTTCTTTTTGCCGGGCATTTGCCCGACGCTTCCTTTCAGTACGACCCTTCCGGGAAGTTGCAACCCTCTCCTTTTCATGACCATCTCTTTACGCCAGCCGTTGTCGCAGTGGACAGCGCGCGGGCGGCGCAATAGAGCAACAGTCGCAAGCGAACGCATCCCGCCTTTTCCGGAGCCCCCATGCTGGCGAGCCTCGTGCCGATCCTCAGCCTGATGCTGTCCACCCTCCTGATGATGGTGGCCTTCGGCCTCCAGAGCTATGTCGTGCCGGTGCGCGCGGTCGCGGAAGGCTGGTCGACGCAGACGATCTCGATGATCGCGACGGGCTACACGATCGGCTTCACGCTCTCCTGCATCGTCACACCGAAATTCGTGCTGCTTGTCGGCCATGTGCGGGTGTTCGTCGCGCTGACCACGATGCTCGCCATCGCCATCCTGCTCTGCGCGCTCGTCGTGGACTGGCCGGCCTGGATGCTGTTCCGCGCCATATCGGGCTTCGCCATTTCCGGCAGCTATCTCATCATCGAAAGCTGGCTGAACGAGAAGGTGACCAACGACAATCGCGGCTCGGTCTTCTCGATCTACCTGATCACGACCATGGTCGGCACGATCGGCGGGCAATATCTCGTGCCGCTCGGCGATCCGTCCAACACGACGCTCTTCATCCTCTGCGGCATCATCTTCTCGGTCGCGCTGCTGCCGACCGCCCTCACCTCCTCGCCGCTGCCGGCGGCGCCGACGCAGGTGCGCTTCAACGTTCCGACGCTCTATCGCCGCTCGCCCGTCGCCGTGGTCGGGGCGTTCCTCGCCGGCGCGCTCTCCGGCGCCTGGCTCAATCTCGGCGGCGTCTTCACGCAGCGCAGCGGGCTGACGACCGCCGAGGGCGCGACGCTGCTCGCCTCGGTGCTCATCGGCAGCTCCCTCTCGCAGATCCCGATCGGCCGGGCCTCCGACCGGATGGACCGCCGCCTCGTCATGGTCGCCTGCGGCGCGGTGGGAACGGTCTCCTGCCTCGTCATGGCGCTCGTGGCCGGCGGGCCGCCGGTCCTTCTCTATATCGTCGCCGCCTGCGTCGGCTCGGTGATCTTCCCGATCTATGCGCTGAATGTCGCCCATGCCAACGACCGGGCGCAGCCGGACGAATATGTCGAGGTTTCCTCCGGCATGATGATCGTCTACGGCGTCGGGACGATCTCCGGCCCCATCATGGTCGGTCCCATCATGGATCGCTTCGGCCCCGGTTCGCTCTTTGCGGTGCTCGCCGTCTATTTCCTGCTCTACGGCGCCTATGCCGCCTGGCGCATCCGCCGGCGCGAGGAAAACGACGGCCTCGTCGCCAAGACGGATTTCCAGGCCATGGCGGCGCAGCCGCTCGCCGCCGATGCCGCGGCGGCGGCGCTCCAGCCGGATGCGGTGCCCGAGGAACTGGTGGAGGATACGACGACGCCGGAATGGCGTCAGCCCTGAGGAAGCTTGTGCCGCAATTCGGCGCGGCGCTTCAGGTCGAGCCGATGCTCGCGAAAGATCACGAAGATGCCGGCGCTGACGACGATGGCGGTGCCGAGGAGCATGGTGCGCGTCGGCACGTCGCCGAACAGGACGTAGCCGATGACCAGGCCGAGCACGATGGACGTATATTCGAAGGGCGCGATGGTGGAGACGTCGGCATAGCGGTAGCTCGACGTCAGCAGCAATTGCGCGATGCCGCCGCAGAAGCCGGCGAGCGCCATCAGGACGAGCGATTGCCAACCGAGCGCAATCCAGCCGAAGGGCAGCGTGCCGAGCGAGAAGAGCGAGGCGAAGAGCGAGAAATAGATCACGATGGTCGGCGTGCGCTCCGTCTGCACCAGCTTGCGCACCAGCACCATGGCGCAGGAGCCGAGCACGCCGAAGGCCAGCATGGCGAGCACGCCCATCGCCTCCGACGAGCCCATGCCGCCGCTGCGGAACAGCGTGAGGCGCGGCCAGCTGATGATCGCGACGCCGACGAGGCCGACGAGAACGGCCGTCCAGCGATAGAGGCCGACGCGCTCCTTGAGGAAGACGGCGGCGATCATGACGGTGAAGAGCGGCAGCGCATAGCCGAGCGCGATGGATTCCGGCAGGGGCAGGTGCACGAGCCCGTAGAAGCCGAAGCCCATGGAGAGGATGCCGACGAAGCCGCGCTTGAAATGCCCGAAAATGTCCTTCGTGCGGAAGGCGTCGCGCAACTGCCCGTGCAGGCCGAGGAAGACGAGGATCGGCACCATGGCGAAGGCGGAGCGCAGGAAGGTGATCTGGCCCGCCGGAATGTCCTTGCCGGCTGCCTTGATGAGCGTCGACATGCACAGGAACGTCACCACCGAGGCGACCTTCAGGCAAATCCCCTTCATGGGATCGGGAGACTGGACGTCCATGCGGGAACTCGTCACGGCGGGCCGGCCGTGGCTTCGGGAACTGAGGATGATCGGAGAACCGATTCAGACGATCGCAAGTCTAGCCGCATTGCTGGCCGGGTACGATGAATTCTCGTGATACATTGCGGATAATTTTGATCGGACCGGACCAAAGAAATGCTGTGCCGGGACGGCACGATTTTGTGATTTCAGCTTTCCCTTGGAAATGAGATGTTAAGCCAATCGTCCTATCAATTCGTTGAACTTGGGGGCAGACCGTCCCGGCGCTCCTTCCGCCATGCACAGGCACGAGGGGCCGGGCGGCATAGAGCAGGACATATCCATGCGGACAGAGAACGGCCAGATCATCCACCTGGCGGACTATCGCCAGACTGACTTCGTTCTCGAGCGCGTCGATCTGACCTTCGAACTGGACCCGACGGAAACCAAGGTCGAGGCGCGCCTCATCTTCCACCGCCGCGAAGGCGCCGACCTTGCCGCGCCGCTCGTCCTCGACGGCGACGAGCTGGTCATGACCGGCCTCCTCTTCGACCAGATGGAGATGGACGCCGCCCGCTACGACGCCAAGCCCGACAGCCTGACGATCCGCGACCTGCCGGCGAGCGAGCCCTTCGAGATTACGATCACCACGATGATCAATCCCGAGGCCAATACCCAGCTCATGGGCCTCTACCGCACGAACGGCGTCTATTGCACGCAGTGCGAGGCCGAGGGCTTCCGCCGCATCACCTATTTCCCCGACCGACCGGACGTGCTCGCCGTCTACACGGTCAACATCATCGCCGACAAGGCGAGCTGCCCGCTCCTGCTCTCCAACGGCAACTTCCTCGGCGGCGCGGGCTACGGCGAAGGCAAGCATTTCGCCGCCTGGTTCGACCCGCATCCCAAGCCCTCCTATCTCTTCGCGCTCGTTGCCGGCGATCTCGGCGTGGTCGAGGACACGTTCACGACGATGTCCGGCCGCGAGGTGACGCTGAAGATCTATGTCGAGCACGGCAAGGAGCTGCGCGCGGCCTATGCGATGGATGCGCTGAAGCGCTCGATGAAATGGGACGAGGAGGTGTTCGGCCGCGAATACGACCTCGACATCTTCATGATCGTCGCCGTCTCCGACTTCAACATGGGCGCCATGGAGAACAAGGGGCTCAACGTCTTCAACGACAAATACGTCCTCGCCGACCCGGAAACCGCGACCGACCAGGACTATGCGAATATCGAGGCGATCATCGCCCACGAATATTTCCACAACTGGACCGGCAACCGCGTCACCTGCCGTGACTGGTTCCAGCTCTGCCTGAAGGAAGGCCTGACGGTCTACCGCGACCACGAATTCTCCGCCGACCAGCGCTCGCGCGCCGTCAAGCGCATCGCCGAGGTGCGGCACCTGAAGTCGGAGCAGTTCCCGGAGGATGCCGGCCCCCTCGCCCATCCGGTGCGCCCGACGAAATACCGCGAGATCAACAACTTCTACACGACGACCGTCTACGAGAAGGGCTCCGAGGTGACGCGCATGATCGCGACCATCGTCGGGACCGACGGCTTCAAGAAGGGCATGGACCTCTATTTCGAGCGGCACGACGGCGATGCCGCGACGATCGAGGATTTCGTCAAATGCTTCGAAGACGCGAACGGCGTCGACCTTTCGCAGTTCTCGCTCTGGTATCATCAGGCCGGCACGCCGCTCGTCAGCGTCTCGTGCAGCTACGACCAGGCGAAGGGCGAATTCACCCTGTCGCTGGAGCAGATGATCCCGCCGACGCCCGGCCAGGCGACCAAGGAGCCGATGCACATTCCGCTGCGCTTCGGCCTGCTGCTGGTTGACGGGTCGGAAGCCACACCCAGCGCCGTCAGCGGCGCGGATGTGACCGGCGACGTGCTGCACCTCAAGGAGCGCCGCCAGACCGTCACCTTCTCCGGCATCGCCTCGCGCCCGGTGGTCTCGCTCAACCGCAGCTTCTCCGCGCCGATCAACCTGCATTTCGAGCAGGCTCCGGCCGACCTCGCCCAGATCGCCCGCCACGATAGCGACCTCTTCTCCCGCTGGCAGGCGCTGAACGATCTTGCCCTGCCGAACCTCGTCGAGGCTGCGCGCAAGGCGCGGGCGGGCGAGCCGGTGGAAACCAATGCGGTTCTCGCCGATACCCTGATCGCCATTGCCGGCGACGAGGCGCTGGAGCCGGCCTTCCGCGCGCAGGCGCTGGCCCTGCCCTCCGAATCCGACATCGCCCGCGAGCTCGGCAGCAACAACGACCCGGACGCCATCCGCACCGGCCGCGAAGCCGTGCTCGCCTTCGTCGCGAACCGCGATCCCGCCGCCTTCGCGAAGCTGTTCGACACCAACCGCACCGAAGGCGCCTTCACGCCGGATGCGGCAAGCGCCGGCCAGCGCGCGCTGCGCAACGCGGCGCTCGCCTATCTCGCCGTTTCCGACGGCACGCCGGCCCGCGCGGCACAGGCCTTCGCAAGCGCCGACAACATGACGGATCTCAGCGCGGCGCTGACCGTGCTCGCCCACCGCTTCCCCGATGCGCCGGAAACCGCGGCGGCGCTGGAGACCTTCCGCGCCCGCTTTGCCGACAATGCGCTGGTCATCGACAAATGGTTCTCCATCCAGTCGACCATTCCCGGCGACGGCGCGCTGGAACGCGTCAAGGCGCTGATGACGAGCCCGCATTTCAACAAGGCGAACCCGAACCGCGTGCGCGCGCTTGTCGGCACCTTCGCCTTCTCCAACCCGACCGGCTTCAACCGGGCGGACGGCGCGGGCTACCGGTTCCTTGCCGAGCAGATCCTCGAGATCGACCCGAAGAACCCGCAGCTCGCCGCGCGCATCCTTACCTCCATGCGCTCCTGGCGGGCGCTGGAGGAGGTGCGCTCCGACCACGCCCGCAACGCGCTGCGCACCATCGCCGCGGGCGAAAAGCTCTCCTCCGACGTGTCCGACATCGTGGAGCGCATGCTGAAGGGCTGAGCCCTTCGCTCACTTGTCCGGCGGGCAGACGCGGATCCGGTGGCCATCCGGGTCCAGCGCGACGAAGGTGCGGCCGAACACGGCCGTGAACGGCGGCTGCTCGATGACGACGCCGGCCGCCTTCCACGTTTCGTGCAGCGCGTCGATCGCAGCGTCGTCATCGACGACGATGGCGATCTCGGAACGATGGCCGGTGCCCGAGGAGACGAATTCCGGCGAGCTGGTCGACCACAGGCCGAGACCGAGGCCGTTCTCGAACCGGAAGGCGACGAAGCCGGGCGACTGGGCCACCGGTGCGCGGCCGAAAAGCTGCTCGTAGAAGCGGCCGCTTGCCGCCGGGTTCCCGACATAGAGGATCAGGAGATTGGGAGAGATCATGGGGATCGTCCTTTCGTTGCTTTGACGGGACGATCCTAGGCGACACCACTGCCAGAAAATGGCAGTATCGTCGCATGACCCGCTCCGAACGACTGCTCGCGCTCCTCCAGCTTCTGCGCCGCCACCGCCATCCGGTGAGCGGCGCAACGCTTGCCGGCGAGCTCGGCGTCAGCATCCGCACGCTCTACCGCGACATCGCCACGCTGCAGGCGCAGGGCGCCGATATCGAGGGCGAGCCGGGCGTCGGCTATGTGCTGCGACCCGGTTTCATGCTGCCGCCGCTGATGTTCTCGCAAGGCGAGCTGGAAGCGCTGGTGCTCGGCTTCCGCTGGGTGCAGAAATTCGCCGATGCGCCCGTGACCAAGGCGGCGACGGACGCGCTCGCCAAGATTTCCGCCGTGCTGCCGGCCGAGCTTGCCGCGGAACTGGAGAACACGGCGCTGCTGGTCGGGCCGCGCAGGATCGTCGACGGCGAGATCGTCGATCTTGCCGTGATCCGTGCGGCGATCCGCCGGGAGCGCAAGCTTCGGCTGTCCTATTGCGACGCGTCGGGCGCACGCAGCGAACGCGTGGTCTGGCCGGTCGCGCTCGGCTATTTCGAGGAGACGCGCATGCTGGTCGCCTGGTGCGAATGGCGGCAGGGCTACCGGCATTTCCGTACGGAGCGCATGGCGGCGATCGCGCTTCTGGAGGAGCGCTTTCCCCGCCGCCGCGCCGCGATGCTGAAGGAATGGCGCGAGACGGACGCGGGACCGCGACGGGCGCGCCAAGCGTAAAGCCATGCCCGGCAAGTGCAATTTCCCAACTATGAGAAATGGTTAAAAAACTTTTACCTTTTTCTATGGACAAGCCGAATCACAATTGATTCATTAGGGCAGATTCGGGCGAGCGGCGCGCCGAATCACGAGAGGGTTACAAGGTTTATGACTATGGCGGACGCGCAACGAGGACGCGCAGCCGGCGGATGGACTCGTCTCAGATTCCCGGGAATGGCGGCCTGGGAAGACGAGACGACGGGGCAGGCGAAGATCTTCGCCGGGCCTGCCGCACGGCGTCTGACGCGGGCTGAGCCCGTGCTGAAACGGTCTATACCGATCCTGATCATCGCCTTCCTCTTCGTGGTCGGCATTTCGCGCATGGTCGGCATCATCGCCGAGCATGACCGTATGGATGCGAGCGTGCGCGACACGACCTCGCTGACGGCGATGGCCGTCGGCGCGGTCTTTTCGGGCACGCTGGCCGAAAGCCTGGCGAATTCCGACCGCATGGCCGTCGAGGCCGCGCTCTCGCTCAACCTGCCGCAGGACCGCATGCAGCCGGGCGGCATCGTGCTCTTCGTCGAGGAGGAGGGCCGCGTCTTCGGCGCCTCGCTGGCGGCCGCGCGCTTCGTCGGCCAGTCGCTGGCGCGCTTTTCCTCCGAGCTTGCCGCCGCGCAGTATTTCGGCGAGGCGGGCGGCGTCTTCCACACCCGCATCGGCGGCGAGGAATACTATGCCTCGCTCGTGCAGATGCCGAAGAAGGGCGGCTTCATCGTCGTCGCCAATCCGCTCGGGCACCTCGCCCTCTTCTGGCGCGACGAGGTGGCGCTGAACGTCACGCTCTTCGCCGGCATCTCGGCGATCCTGCTCGTCATCCTCTATGCCTATTATATCCAGGCCAAGCGCGCGCGTGACGCGGATGCGATCTTCGCGGAGTCCAACCTGCGCGTGGAGACGGCGCTCGCCCGCGGCCGCTGCGGCCTGTGGGACTTCGACCTCACCAACCGCCGGCTGTTCTGGTCGCGCTCCATGTACGAGATGCTCGGCATGCCGGCGCGCGACAGCGTGCTCTCCTTCGGCGATGCCGCGCGCCTGATGCATCCCGACGACGACGGCATTTACCAGGTCGCGCGCGCGGTCGCGCGTAGCGAGGCCAAGCAGGTCGACCAGGTCTTCCGCATGCGCCATGCCGAGGGGCATTACGTCTGGCTGCGCGCCCGCGCCCAGCTCATCCGCATGGCCTCCGGCCGGCTGCACATGATCGGCATCGCCATGGACGTGACCGAGCAGCACAGGCTCGCCCAGCGCTACCAGGAGGCCGACCAGCGCCTCGCCGACGCCATCGAATGCACCTCCGAGGCCTTCGTCCTCTGGGACAAGCACGACCGGCTCGTCATGTGCAACGCGCATTACCAGCAGGCCTATGGCCTTCCCGACGAGGTGCTGGTGCCCGGCACGGAGCGCGCGACGGTGCATGCCGCGGCGGCCCGTCCGGTCATCGAGCGGCGCATCGCGGATGCGGACGGCACCGGCATTTCGCAGACCAGCGAGGTGCAGCTTGCCGACGAGCGCTGGCTACAGATCAACGAGCGGCGCACCCGAGACGGCGGCTGCGTCTCCGTCGGCACCGACATCACCATGATGAAGCGGCATCAGGTGCGCCTGCGCGAATCCGAGCGCCGGCTGATGGCGACCATCGGCGACCTCTCGGCCTCCCGCGCCACGCTGGAGCGGCAGAAGACGGAACTTTCGCTCGCCAATGCCAACTATCAGGCGGAGAAGGAGCGCGCCGAGGCGGCCAACCGCGCCAAGTCGGAATTCCTCGCCAACATGTCGCACGAGCTGCGCACGCCGCTCAACGCCATCCTCGGCTTTTCGGAAATCCTGCAGAACCAGATGTTCGGCCCGATCGGCTCCGACAAGTACCGCGAATATTCCCGCGACATCCACGAGAGCGGCAAGCACCTGCTCAACGTCATCAGCGACATCCTCGACATGTCGAAGATCGAGGCCGGCCACATGCGCATCAGCTGCGAGACGGTCGACCTCGCGCCGCTGATCGAGGAGACCATGCGGCTCACCATGCTGCAGGCGGAGAAGAAGAACATCGCCGTGCGGCAGACCTGCCCGGACAATCTCCTTGCCGTCGCGGATCGCCGGGCCATGAAGCAGATCCTGTTGAACCTGCTCTCCAACGCCATGAAGTTCACCAATGCGGGCGGCAAGGTGGAGGTGCGGGCGCGCAAGGTCCACGGCGCGATCACGCTGACCATCGCCGATACCGGCATCGGCATCCCGAAATCCGCCCTCCAGAAGATCGGCCAGCCCTTCGAGCAGGTGCAGAGCCAGTACGCCAAGAGCAAGGGCGGCTCGGGCCTTGGCCTTGCCATCTCCCGCTCCCTCGCCCATCTCCACGGCGGCGGCATGCGCATCCATTCCGTCGAGGGCAAGGGCACGATCATCTCGGTGCGCATCCCTGATCGCGAACGGCTGGCGGGGTTGCATCTGGCGGCGGCTTGAGGCAATCGATCTCGACGGTGGCTTGCCCCTCATCCGGCCTGCCGGCCACCTTCTCCCGCAAGGGGGAGAAGGTGAGATGCCGAACCGCTTTCCCAAACCATCAGCGTTCATGTGGGGCACGTCCCCCCTCCCCGCTTGCGGGGAGTGGGTTAGGGTGAAGGGCAAGCAACCTTGCGGCCAATCACGCTTGTACCCGATGCCATCCCAGTCCCGAACATGATGGCGAGAGCGCAAGGGAAACGCCTCAGCCCTTCACCACCCCCTGGAAAATCTTCCGCACAGCCTTCGATATCCGGCGGATTTCCGCCTCCAGCGTGCGCAAGTCCGGGCAGTCACCGGCCCGGCAGACGAGGTCGATGAGGCCGGCTGGGGCTTCCCTGGGGTCGAAGCCGCCGTCGACGCAGAGGCGGACGATCTGCGAGATCTCCGTATAGAGCGACAGCGCCTTCTGCACCGTATCGAGGTCGTTGGGGTCCATCATGCCGGCGCCAAGGACGGCGAGCGCATCGGCGGTCGGCATGACCTCTTCCGGCTGCGGGGCGCCGCGGGCCGGCGCGACCAGCGCCAGGAACTGGGCGATGAATTCGATGTCGATCAGCCCGCCTGCGATGAGCTTCAGGTCCCAGATGTCCCTGGGCGGCTTTTCCTGATCGATGAGATCGCGCATCTCGGCGACGTCCTTGGCGATCTTCGCCGTGTCGCGCTTGCGGGCGAGCACGGTGCGGAAGATGCTTTCCGCCTCCGTCATCAGGCTCTCCTCGCCGCAGAGAACCCGGGCGCGGGTGAGCGCCATGTGCTCCCAGGTCCAGGCCTCCTCGGCCTGGTACTTGGCGAAGGAGGTGATGCGGGTTGCCACCGGCCCCTTGTTGCCTGAGGGGCGCAGGCGCATGTCCACTTCATAGAGCACCCCCTCGGCCGTCGGCGCGGAGAGCGCCGCGATCAGCCGCTGGGTGATGCGGGTGAAATATTTGACGTTGTCGAGGGGTTTCGGACCGTCCGATTCGAAGGCGTCGCTCTCGTGGTCGTAGAGGAGGATCAGGTCGATGTCGGAGCCGGCGGTCAATTCGAAGCTGCCGAGCTTGCCCATGCCGACCAGCACCACGCGCCCGCCGGGGAATTTGCCGTGCGCCGCCTCGATCTCCTCCAGCACCGCCTTCAGCGCCGCCGCGACGATGAGGTCGGCGACATGGGTGAAGGCGCGGGCGGCCTGTTTGCCGGTGATCGCGCCGGTCAGCAGGCGGATGCCGATGAGGAAGCGCTGCTCGGCGGCGATGATGCGAAGGCGATCGAGGATTTCCTCATAGTGCCGCGCGCCGGAGACAAAGCCTTCGATGCGCTCGGATAGGTAGGCGCGGGTCGGCAACTCCGCGAGGAGGCCAGGGTCCAGCATGCCGTCGAAGACATGGGGCTTGGCCGCGATCACCTCGGCCAGCTTCGGCGCGGACGACATGATGTTGACGATGAGGGAGAGCAGCGCCGGATTGTTGCCGAGCAGCGAGAAGAGCTGGATGCCCGCCGGCAGGCCGGAGATGAAGCTGTCGAAGCGCAGCAGCGCCTCGTCCGCCCGCTTGCTCTCGCCGAAGACGCGCAGCAGCTGTGGCGTCAGCTCCGTCAGCCGCTCGCGCGCCTCGACGGATTGCGTGGCGCGGTAGCGGCCGTAATGCCAGGTGCGGATGGTGCGGGAAATGTCGGCGGGCCGCTCGAAGCCGAGACGCTTCAGGGTCTCCAGCGTATCCGGGTCGTCCTTCTGGCCGGTGAAGACGAGGTTGCCCGTCTCGGAGGAGAGCTTCGCCTCCTGCTCGAAGAGCGCCGCATAGCGCCGCTCGACGGTCTTCAGCACTTCGACCAGCTTTGCGGAGAAGGCGGCGGTGTCGGCAAAACCCATCATGAAGGCGATGCGCTTCAGCTCGGCCTCGGTTTCGGGCAGGATGTGGCTCTGCTCGTCGCGCACCATCTGCACGCGATGCTCGACGTCGCGCAGGAACCAGTAGGCGTCCGTCAGCTCCCGCGCCGTCGCCTCGTCGATCCAGTTGGCTTTCGCAAGCTCGGCCAGCATGGGCTCGGTGGCGCGCAGGCGCAGCGCCGGCACGCGGCCGCCGGCGATGAGCTGCTGGGTCTGCACGAAGAACTCGATCTCGCGGATGCCGCCGCGGCCGAGCTTGACGTTGTGGCCCTTCACGGCGATCTCGCCATGACCCTTGTGCACATGGATCTGCCGCTTGATCGAATGGATGTCGGCGATCGCCGCATAGTCGAGGTATTTGCGGAAGACGAAGGGCACGAGACCCCTGAGGAAGGCTTCGCCGGCCTTGAGATCGCCGGCGATGGGCTTGGCCTTGATGAAGGCGGCGCGCTCCCAGTTCTGGCCTCGCCCCTCATAATAGAGCATGGCCGAATCGAAGGAGATGGCGAGCGGCGTCGCGCCGGGATCGGGCCGGAGGCGCAGGTCCGTGCGGAAGACATAGCCGTCGGCCGTGCGCTCCTGCATGATGCGGATCAGCCGGCGCACGAGGCGCGAAAAGGTCTCGACCGCCTCGCTCGGATCGACCGCCACGTCCGCCATCGGATCGAAGAAGACGACGAGGTCGATATCCGAGGAATAGTTGAGCTCGGCCGCGCCGAGCTTGCCCATGCCGAGCACGATGAGGCCGGACTTCTCGCTCGGGCGGGCGGGATCAGGCAGCTTCAGCTTGCCGCTCGCATGCGCCGAAAGAAGGAGATGGTCGATGGCCGCCGATGTCGCCGCTTCCGCAAGCCCGGTCAGGAGCGCCGTGGTCTTGCGGGCGTCGAAGATGCGGGCAAGATCGGCGAGCGCCGTCAGGAAGGCGACCTCGCGCTTGGCGACGCGCAGCCGCGTCATCAGCATCGCTTCCGTCACCTCGCCGCCCTCCCCCGGCTCCCACGCCTTGCGGGTGCGGGCGACGGCGGCCTCGATGGCGGGAAGGATCGGCTCCTCCAGCGCGCGGACGAGAAGGGCCGGATCGATACGGGCGGTATCGCGCAGATAGGGCGAGAGCGTGAAGGCCGCGACGATGAAATCCTTGAGCGGGCCATCCTCGGCAAGAAGCTTCGCAATGCCGGCGTGTTCCCTGCCCCAATCCTTGAGGTCGGACAGGACCGATTTGACTTCCGTTTGGCTCAGGGGCCGGATGGGGGATGCCGAAAGATCGGAAAACCGCGTCGCTTCCGTCACGCTCATGATGTCTCCTCGCCGTTTCGAGGAGGTGTATCAGTCCGGGAGGATGGGGAAAACCATCCTGACGGTCAGCCCCCGATTGTTTTCCCGCTCGGGATGGGTCGCGTCGAGCTCCAGCCGGCCGTGATGCATCTCCATCACGGCGCCGACAAGCGAGAGGCCGAGGCCGGTGCCCGGCTTGGAGCGGCTCGCGTCGAGGCGCACGAAGCGCTGCACCACGTCGTCGCGCTTGTCGTCCGGCACGCCGGGGCCGCTGTCGGCAACGGAAAGGACGACGTCGCCCTCGCGCCGCGCGAGCGAGACGCGAATCTCCGGTTCGCCCTCGCTGCCCTCGGCATATTTGACGGCATTGTCGATGAGATTGCCGAGCGCTTGGCCGATCAGCTCGCGATTGCCCTTGACCTCGATGCCGTCGGCAATCTCGGTGACGAGCCGCAGGCCGCAATCCTCCGCGACGGGCTCGTAGAGCTCGGCGCTGTCATGGGCGATCTCGCTGATATCGACGGCGCTCATCTCGGCGGGCGCCTGGCCGGCCTCGACGCGGGAGATCATCAGGAGCGCGTTGAAGGTGCGGATGAGCTGGTCGGATTCGCCGATCATCTCCTCCAGCGCCGTACGATGTTCCGCCGCTTCGCCGCCGGCAAGCGCGGCCTCCGCCTTGTTGCGCAGGCGCGTCAGCGGGGTCTTGAGATCGTGCGCGATGTTGTCGGAGACCTGCTTCAGGCCCTCGTTCAGCTTCTCGATGCGACCCAGCATGGTGTTCAGCGATTCCGACAGGCGGTCGAACTCGTCGCCGGAGCCGCTGGTCGGCAGGCGCTGCGAGAGGTCGCCGGCCATGATGCGCTGGCTGGCGTCTGACATGCGGTCCATGCGCTTCAGCGCGTTGCGGCCGATCAGGTACCAGATGGCGAGCGCGCCGACGCCCATGACGCCGAGCGCCACCATCAGCGCCTGGCGCACCAGCACACGAAAATTCTCCGGCTCGCCAAGATCGCGGCCGACCAGCACGCGAAGGCCGTTGGAGAGCACGATCACCTGCGCATAGGCCATCGGCCGGCTGTTGCCGCGCGCCTCCTCCTGGTAGCGCTGGTAGCGGAACGGCATCTCCGTCCAGCCCTCGGTGTCGAGCACGCCGGGCTGGAGGGAGGCGACATTGCCGGCCAGCACCTCGCCGGTGGGGCTGGCGATGATGTAGAGGTTCGCGCCGGGCTGGCGGGAGCGGCGCTCCAGCGTGCGCAAGAGGCCGTTCATGCCGTTGTTGTCGAAGATCCGCTCGATCTGGTCGGCCTCCTGCGCCACCGCCTCGCGCATCTGCTGCTGGAGCAGCCCCTCCGACATGGAGGAAACGTAGAAGACGAGGAAGGCCGCGCAGGCGGCGAAGAGCAGCAGATAGACGGCGGAGAGGCGCACGGCGGTGGTGCGGTAGAGGGCGGTCAGCCTGCCGAGCATGCGGTTCATGGGGTCAGCCTGCCGCCTCGTCCTTCATCATGTATCCGGCGCCGCGCACCGTGCGCAGCAGCGGTTGGTCGAAGTCCTTCTCGATCTTCGAGCGCAGCCGCGAGACATGGACGTCGATGACGTTGGTCTGCGGGTCGAAATGATAGTCCCAGACATTTTCGAGCAGCATGGTGCGCGTCACCACCTGCCCGGCATTCTTCATGAGATATTCGAGCAGGCGGAATTCACGCGGCTGGAGGAGGATTTCCTTGCCGGCGCGCTTGACGGTGTGGGAGAGCCGGTCGAGCTCGAGATCGCCGACGCGGTAGACCATGTCCTGCTCGGGCGTGCCCTTGCGGCGGCCCAGCACCTCGATGCGCGCCAGAAGCTCGCTGAAGGCATAGGGCTTGGGAAGGTAATCGTCGCCGCCGGCGCGAAGACCCGTCACGCGGTCGTCGACCTGGCCGAGGGCCGAGAGGATAAGCACCGGCGTGTGGATATTGCGGCGGCGCAGCTCCGAGATCAACGACAGGCCATCGCGGCGCGGCAGCATGCGATCGATGACGAGGACGTCATAGGTGTTCTCGGTGGCAAGGAAGAGCCCACTTTCGCCATCGCTGGCATGATCGAGCACGATGCCCGCCTCGCGAAAGGCCTTCGAGAGATAGGCCGCCGCCTCCAGATCGTCTTCAACAATCAATATCTTCATCGTAGGGACCTTACAGCATGTTCGGAGGGTCTTGGCTAGAAGCCGCCCCCCATACGGCAGCGCCGCGAAACCTTTCGATCTCGCGGCGCCGTGGGCAGGGAACAACGGAGCCGGTCAGCCCTGATCGATCGGCAGCGCCAGGAAGCGGCTGCCGTCCTTGGTCTCGATCTGGAACAGCGCCTTGGTGCGGCCGTCCTTGCGGGCGCCCTCGATCACTTTCATCACGTCGTCGGCCGACTTGACCGTCTGGTTGTTGACGGAGGTGATGCGGTCGCCTTCCTTGAGGCCCCGGTCGCTGGCGTCGGAGTCCGGATCGACGGTGGAGACCGTCAGGCCGTCGTCGCCCGGCGTCACCGAAATGCCGAGATCGGCGAGCGCCTGCTCGCTGTTCTCCTCGGCCGGAGCCGCTTCGTCGGGCGTCGCCGAGGCCTGGATCTGCTCGCCGGCCAGCGTGCCGATCTCGACCGACACATTCTGCGACTTGCCATCGCGCCAGACCGAGATATCGACCTTCTTGCCGGGCGCGATGTCGGCGACGCGGCGGGCAAGGTCACGCGGGTCCTTGACGGGTTCACCGTCGAGCGCGGTGATCACGTCGCCCTTCTTGATGCCGGCCTTGGCGCCGGGGGAGTCGGCCTGCGGCTCGACGACGAGGGCACCGGCGGCATCGGCAAGGCCGAGCGAGTCGGCGATGTCGCGGCTTACCGGCTGGATCTGCACGCCGAGCCAGCCCCGGTCGACCTTGCCGTCCTTCATCAGGTCGGCGACGACGCCCTTGGCGACGGAAGCCGGGATGGCGAAGGCGATGCCGACATTGCCGCCCGAGGGCGAGAAGATTGCGGTGTTGATGCCGACGACCTGGCCGGAGAGGTTGAAGGTCGGGCCGCCCGAATTGCCGCGGTTCACGGCGGCGTCCACCTGGAGGTAGTCGTCATAGGGGCCGGAGCCGATGTCGCGGCCGCGGGCCGAGATGATGCCGGCCGTCACCGTGCCGCCGAGGCCGAACGGATTGCCGACGGCGACGACCCAGTCGCCGACGCGGATCTGGTTATCATCGGCGAAGCTGACATAGGTGAACTTGCGCTTGTCCTTCTCGGCGACCTTCAGCACGGCGAGGTCGGTGCGGCTGTCCTTGCCGACGAGCGTCGCGTTGAGTTCGGTGCCGTCGTTCATGACGACCGTGAAGGCCGAGCCGTCGCTGACGACGTGGTTGTTGGTGACGATATAGCCGTCTTCGGAGATGAAGAAGCCGGAACCCTGCGCGGTCGGGCGCAGATGCGGCTTGCGGTTCGGGCCGCGACGGTCGCCGAAGCGGCGATCCGGACCGCGATCGCCATGGAACTGGTCCTGACCGCCGAATTCACGGAAGAAGCGCTTCAGCGGGTGATCGTCGGGAAGATCGTCGAAGCCGCGGCCGCCGAAGTTGAAGCTGAAATTGCTCTCGTCATTGGCCTGCTTCACATCGGACTGGACGCGGACGGAAACCACTGCGGGGGAGACGGCCGAAACGACATCCGCGAAGCTCGCGACCTGGGGCGCCTGGACGGCGACGGCCTCGGCGTGGCTTTCGGTGACGCGCGCGGGAATGCCGGTCGCAAGCATGACGGCCGCAAGCCCGGCGACGGTGGTCGTCTGCAGCACGGTCTTGAGGCCAGGACGGAATGCGGAGATCTTGGACATTCTTTGCACCTTTTTTCTCTTCTCTCATGGCTGCGCCCGGCAGCCGATGGGAAAGAGATAGGCCGGCGCACATTACATGGCACTATCCGCCGCATGAATTTTTCGTAATGTTGGGAATTCGGCTAGTCGTTTTTCAGGGCGCGTTCGAGCTCGGACTTTTCCGCTTCGGAAAGCGGCGTGCCCGTCGGCTGGCCGCTGCGCCGGCGCACGAAGAGGATCATCGCGGTCGCGCCGGCGAGGAAGAGCACCAGCGGCGCGCCCCACAGCAGCAGCGTCTCGCCGCGCACACGCGGGCTAAGCAGCACGAATTCGCCGTAGCGGGAGACCACATAGTCGATCACCGCCTCATCGCTGTCACCGTTCTTCAGCCGCTCGCGCACGAGGAGGCGAAGGTCGCGGGCTAGTTCCGCATTGGAATCGTCGATCGACTGGTTCTGGCAGACCATGCAGCGCAGTTCGGCCGAAAGGGCTCGAGCGCGTGCCTCCAGCGCCGGATCGGAGAGAACCTCGTCCGGATTGACGGCGAAGGCCGGGAAGGCCGAAAGCAGGAAGAGAGCGGCGATGAGCAGGCGGCGCATCATTCCGCCGCCTCCAGCACGGGTTTCACCTTGCGGGCCTTCTGCGGCGCGCCGACGCGCAGGCGCCGGTCGCAGAGCGAGACCGCGCCGCCCGCCATCATGATCAGCGCGCCGATCCAGATGCACAGGATCATCGGCTTCCACCAGACGCGCACGACGATGCCGCCGTCGGCCATGGCGTCGCCGAGCGAGACATAGAGCTGGCTGAAGCCGAAGGTACGGATACCCGCTTCCGTCGTCGGCATGCGGCGCGCCATGTAGAGGCGCTTCGACGACCAGATCTCGGTGACGATCACGCCGCCGCGCGCTACGGTGAAGTGGCCGGCTTCTTCCGTATAATTCGGCCCCTGCCCGCGGCGCATGCCGTCGAAGGTCAGGGTGTAGCCGCCGGCCTCGACCTGCGCGCCGGGCTTCATCTCCACCACGTGCTCGGTCTCGAAGGCGGTGACCGCGATGATGCCGACGACCGTGACGCCGATGCCGATATGCGCGAGCGCCGTGCCGAAAGCCGAGCCCGGCAGGCCGATGAAGCGGCGGAAGGCGACATTGCCGGCCACCTTGCCGATGCCGGCGCGCAGCCACAGATCGGTGATCGCGCCCGCGATCATGTAGAAGCCGATGGCGAGGCCGAAATAGGCGAGCACCGGGCCGCCGTCATGCGCATAGACGACAGCCGCCGCCACGACGAGGCC
Source organism: Shinella zoogloeoides (assembly GCF_033705735.1). Classification (NCBI taxonomy): domain Bacteria; kingdom Pseudomonadati; phylum Pseudomonadota; class Alphaproteobacteria; order Hyphomicrobiales; family Rhizobiaceae; genus Shinella; species Shinella zoogloeoides. Next base: position 599,308 of record NZ_CP131130.1, on the reverse strand, counting down.
GATGCCGACCGCCGCGAAGAGGCGCTGGCCGGCGGCGAGAATATCGCCCCGCTTCCAGGCGAGCAGCGGCCCGAAGGGCACGGCCAGCAGCAGCGGCAGCATCAGAAGGCCGAAGGTGAGGTTGAAGAAGGGCGGGCCGACGGAGATTTTCTCGCCCGTCAGCGCTTCCAGCACGAGCGGATAGAGCGTGCCGGTCAGCACCGTCGCCGCCGCTGTCGTCAGGATAAGATTGTTGAGGACGAGCGCGCCCTCGCGCGAGATCGGCGCGAAGAGGCCGCCGGCCTTGAGCGTCGCGGCGCGGAAGGCGAAGAGCGACAGCGCCCCGCCGATGAAGAAGACGAGGATGCCGAGGATGAAAACGCCGCGCGTCGGATCGGTCGCGAAAGCATGCACCGAGGTCAGCACGCCCGAGCGCACGAGGAAGGTGCCGAGCAGCGACATGGAGAAGGTGAGGATCGCGAGCAGCACGGTCCAGATCTTCAGCGCCTCGCGCTTTTCCATGACGAGCGCGGAATGCAGCAGCGCCGTGCCGGCGAGCCACGGGATGAAGGAAGCGTTCTCCACCGGGTCCCAGAACCACCAGCCGCCCCAGCCGAGCTCGTAATAGGCCCAGTAGGAGCCCATGGCGATGCCCGCCGTGAGGAAGGACCAGGCGGCGAGCGCCCAGGGCCGCACCCAGCGCGCCCAGGCCGCATCGATGCGCCCGTCGATCAGCGCCGCAATGGCGAAGGAGAAGCAGACGGAAAAGCCGACATAGCCGAGATAGAGCAGCGGCGGATGGATGGCGAGGCCGATGTCCTGCAGCACCGGATTGAGGTCCCGCCCTTCGGGCGGCGCCGGCGAAAGGCGCAGGAACGGATTGGACGTCAGCAGGATGAAGAGGGCGAAGGCCACCGAGATCAGCCCCTGCACCGCCAGCACGTTGGCGCGCAGCCGCTCCGGCAGGTTGGCGCCGAAGGTTGCGACCATCGCGCTGAAGAAGGAGAGGATGAGGAGCCAGAGCATCATCGAGCCCTCGTGGTTCCCCCAGACACCGGAGATCTTGTAGATCATCGGCTTCAGCGAATGCGAGTTCTCGAAGACGTTGGCGACCGAGAAGTCGGAGACGACATAGGCGAAGGTCAGCACCGAGAAGGAGAAGAGCACGAGCATGAAGCCGGCAAGGGCCGCGGCAGGAGCCACGGCCATCAGCGAGCGGTCGTTGCGAAGCGTACCGACCAGCGGCAGGACGAACTGGACGACGACCGTCGCCAGCGCCAGCACGAGAGCATAATGTCCAAGCTCGATGATCATTTGATCGTTTCCTTACCGGAAAGCTCGACGCCCTGCGCCTTCAGGCGGTCGGCCACATCCTTGGGCATATAGGTCTCGTCATGCTTGGCGAGAACCGTGTCGGCGACGAAAAGTCCATCCGTGCCGAAGGCCCCCTCGGCGACGACCCCCTGCCCCTCTCGGAAGAGGTCCGGCAGGATGCCGGTATAGGTCACCGGCACGTTGGCGAGCGTGTCGGTCACCGTGAAGGTTATGGTGGAGCCCTCGCCGCGCTTGACCGTGCCGGCCTCCACGAGGCCGCCGAGGCGGATGCGGGTGCCCGGCGCGAGGTTCGCCTTGGCGAGGTCGCCCGGCACGTAGAAATAGGCGATCGACTGGCTGAAGGCGAACATGACCAGCAGCACTGCCGCGACGAGGAAGGCGACGCCGCCACCGATCACCGCCAGACGTTTCTGTTTGCGTGTCATTGTCCGCTGCCCTCAACCGAAATCGACAGTTCCCGCGCCAGCGCGAGAAGCTGTCTTCCGTTCTCGCTGTCCGCCGGGAAGGTTTTCAGCGCCGTCATTAGCGCCGCCTCGGCCTTCGGCCTTTGATCCAGCACAACATAGGAACGGATGATGCGCATCCACCCTTCGAAATTGTCGGGATTTTCCTGAAGCTTCGCCGCAAGGCCCTCGACCATGCCGCCGATCATCTGCCGGCGGTCGCCCGCCGACATGTCCTCGGCGGCGGCAACGTCCTCTGCCGTCGGGTTGCCCGGCTGGCCGGCCGTGCCGCCGCCCTCACCCGTCGCGGTCGCGGCGATATGCTTGTTGACGAGCGGCAGCCAGGGCGCATCGGCCGGCGCTTGCTTCGCCATCGCCTCGAAGGCCGCGCGGGCCTCCTCGCGCTTGCCTTCCTGCTCCAGCGCCAGCGCGAGATAGTAGCGGGCGCGGGGATTGTCGGCATTGAGCTTCAGCGATGCTTCGAGATGCTTGCGCGCATCCGCGGTGACGATGCCGTTCGCAAGGGCGATCAGCGTCTCCGCATAGCCGTCGAGCCGGTCGGGCGTTTCGCCGAGCAGGCGGATCGCCTCGGAGAAGGCGTTCGCCGCATCCTCCATCCTGCCGCTGCGGTAATAGATCGGCGCAAGCAGGTCCCAGCCCTCCCCGTCCTCGGGATTGCGGGCCAGATGGTTCTCCGCCTTGGCGACGAGGATGCCGATGTCGTTGCCGGGATTGGCGAGGCGTTCGGCGAGCGGCTGGGCCGGAAGGTCCGGCCGGCCGGTCGCGATGTAGAGACAGAGCCCGATGGCGGGCAGGAGCACGATGACGAAAGCCTGCGCCAGCCGGTTGCGGCGGCTTGCGGGATGCGCCCGCTCCTTCGCTTCGGCCTTGCGGGCGGCGATCAGCCGGCGCGCGACCTCCGCGCGGGCAAGTTCGGCCTCGCCGACGCCGATGAGGCCCGTCGCCTCGTCGCGCTTCAATTCCTCGAGCTGGTCGCGATAGACCTCGACGTCATAGCCGGCATCGTCCGCCGCCTCCGCGGGATGGCGCAGCAGCGGCAGGAGCAGGACGACGGCGACAGCGGCCGTCAGGATGGCGACGAGAATCCAGAAGAACATGACCGTTCAAATACTGGAACACCGGTGCGTTTCCAATTCCCCCCAGCGCAATGACGCAAAATTGAGGCGTTTCGCCGCAAGTTTATGCCTGTTCAGGTCCGGGCGTTCAGGAAAGCGGCGTCCAGGCGCCGTCGGCATTGCGGCAGGCGGCCCCGCGGGTCGTGGTGTCGCGCCCCTCGACCGTCAGCGTATGGCTGTACTGGCGGCAGTTCTGCGAGCCGACCTGATAGGGCGCGGCCGCGACGACCGAGCCGCTGACGCCCTTGCCCTGCCAGACGACAGGCTGGCCACCGGGGGCCGCCTCGAGCGCGCGGTATTCCGCCTCAAGCGCCCGCTGCATGTCGGCCTTGGAGAGCTGCGTCGCCGCATTGCGGCTCACGAGACCGCCCTGAAGCGCGGTGATATAGACGGCGGCGCCACGCGAGCCGGACGGCAGCACACCGCCGGCCATACCCTTGCCGCCTGATGTGGTGGTGCATCCCGAAACCGTCACTGTTGCCAGAAGCAGGGGGAAAAAGGCGCCGCGCAAACCCGTCTTCATCCGCTGGGACCGTCTCTCTACACGCAAGGGGCGGCAAGCCGCGCCATAACCATCCACATCCGCGATCCTCATCGTCGCGAGCCCTTTCCTTGTTGCATTGTCCGCCGCCTCAGGCAACATCCTTTGTGACAGCCGGCAGAACGAGCCGCGCCAGCAGCCCGCCGCCCGCCCCGCGCGAAAGCCCGAAGGTCCCCTGGTATTCCGAGGTGATCTCGCTGACGATGGAAAGGCCGAGGCCGGTGCCCGGCTTGCTTTCGTCGAGCCGCTTTCCCCGCTTCATCGCCTCGCGAATCTGGTCGGGTTCGAGGCCCGGACCGTCGTCCTCCACCTCGATCACGATCCAGCCCTTGCGCCCGTCGTCGTTGCCGCGCACATCGGCCGGCGCCGGGGTGACGCGGACGGCAACCGCCGTGCGGGCATAGCGCGCCGCGTTTTCGAGGAGATTGCCCACGGTTTCCTCGACGTCCTGCTGCTCCATGGCCAGGACGAGGCCGGGCGGATCGACCGCCAGCGGGAACTGGATCTCGGCATTCAGCCGCCGCATCACGCGCACCAGCCGCTCCAGCACCGGGAGCGCCTCCGTGCGCGCCAGCACCGATTCGCGCTGGGCGGCGATGCGGGCGCGGTTGAGGTAGGACTGCACCTGTCCCTGCATGGCCTCGGCCTGCGTCTTCACGAGGTCGCCCTGCGGCGCGGCGATGAGGCGCGATTCGTTGAGCAGCACGGCGATCGGTGTCTTCAGCGAATGGGCGAGATTGCCGACCTGCATGCGGGCGCGCTCGACGATGCGCCGGTTGCTGTCGATCAGCGCGTTCACCTCGCTCGCCAGGGGCAGGATTTCCCTCGGGAAATCGCCGTCGAGCTGTTCGCTCTCGCCGGCCCGAATCTTTTCCAGCGCCTTGCGGGCGCGGTCGAGGGGCTTCAGGCCGATGAGGATCGCCGCCGCGTTGAGGAGAAGGCTGCCGACGCCGAAGCCGGCGAGCGCCAGATAGAGGCTGCCGGAGAAATCGTTGATGTCCGCTTCCAGCACGTCGCGATTGCCGACGACGCGAAAGCGCGCCGTGCGCCCCTCGTCGTCGAGCACCACTTCCGTCTCGCCCACCTCCACCTCGTTCCCGAAGGAATCGACCGTGGTGTAGAAGCGCTCGTAGCGCGTGTCGAAGGGGATGCTGTCGGTATCGGGGATCGGGATGCTGCCGGTGCCGAGAGAGGAGGAGGTCAGTGCCTCGCCCTCCAGCGCCCCGCCGATCGGCTCGACGATCCAGTACCAGCCGGATTGCGGCTGGAAGAAGCGCAGGTCCCCGAGCTGCGGCGTGCCGGCAAGCCGGGTGTTGTCGCCCGCCGAGACCGAATTGATGACGTTGTACAGCTGCGCGCGCAGCAGGTCGCGGAAGCTCTTTTCCGCGCTCTGCCGATAGAGCGTGGAGATGACCACGGCGATGACGACGAGCGCCACCGCGGCCCAGAGGGAGGCGAGGAAGAGGACGCGGAAGGTGAGCGAGCGGGAGCGTCTGGCCTTATTTTCCATTGGCCGGCGCTTGCATCCGGTAGCCGAGGCCGCGCACGGTCTCGATCAGGTCGACGCCGATCTTCTTGCGCAGGCGCCCGACGAACACCTCGATCGTGTTGGAATCGCGGTCGAAATCCTGGTCGTACATGTGCTCGACCAGCTCGGTGCGCGAGACGACCTCGCCCATATGGTGCATGAGGTAGGAAAGCAGGCGGTATTCGTGCGAGGTGAGCTTCAGCGTCTCGCCGTTGACAGTCGCCTTGGAACCCTTGGTGTCGAGCCGGACAGGGCCGCAGACGATGTCGGGGCTGGCATGGCCGGCCGCGCGGCGAATGAGGGCGCGGATGCGCGCCAGCACCTCCTCGACATGGAAGGGCTTTGCCACATAGTCGTCGGCGCCGGCGTCGATGCCGGCGACCTTGTCGCTCCAGCGGTCGCGGGCGGTCAGCAGCAGGACAGGCATCGCCTTGCCGTCGGCGCGCCATTTCTCGAGGACGGTGATGCCGTCCATCTCCGGCAGGCCAATATCGAGGATGATGGCGTCATAGGGCTCGGTGTCGCCGAGATAGTGGCCTTCCTCGCCATCGAAGGCCTGGTCCACCACGTAGCCCGCCTCCTTCAGCGCCTCGCTGAGCTGCCGGCTCAGATTGACGTCGTCCTCGACCACCAGAATGCGCATCGCGTCGTCCCCGTCTCAACTCCATCGCCGGGCAAGATAGCCCGGCGGCCCTTACATCGGCACGCGCACCGTCACCTTGCGCGGGCGGGCATTGCCATTGCCGGGCACCAGCACGGTCACCACGCAGCTATTGCCATCCGGCTTGGCGGACAGAAGCTCGCCGCCGGTCTGGGCCACCACCTGCGCGGCCGCGCTGCTGCAATCGCCGCCCACCGCGACGACATCCCGCCGCGCGCCCGTTTCGACGGGCGCCGGGAGCATCAGGCTGGCCGCAAGCGCGGATATGAGAAGTGGCGAGGCCATGAACATACTTTCAGATGCGGATCAGTGTGATGCAAGCAATAAACGATCCACGCTGAATGGCAAATGAATGCGGGCCGGGGTCGGAAATGCCGCCTAGTGCACGCGCCGGCTCGCCGAAATCCGGCCGATCAGCGCCACGAGGCCGCCGACCATGCCCACCGCCGCGACGAGGAGATCGGCAAGCTCGGCCTCGTCGCCGGCCGTCACCTCGACCCCGGCGGCATGGGCGAGCGAGGCGAGAATCGCGACAAGCGCGCCCCAGACGTCTCTCCTGTTAGCGTTTCATGATCCGGGCCGCCCGGCGCATGGTGCGCACGAGCTCCGTTTCCCGGTCGCGGAACCACCGCGCATTCTTCACGTTCGACACCCGCGCCGAGGGCAGCATGGGAAAGGTGACGATCGAGATTTCCCAAAGGTCCGCCTCCAGGATGCGGCGCACGCCGCTGCCCCGGTCGGTCCTGGAGCGCACCGTCTGGAAGCCGATGGACAACCCATCGAGCGCCCCCGATTTCATGAGCTGCAGCACCTCGCGGGCCCGGGCGACGCCGGGCGACAGCACGCCCTCGACATAAAGCCCGCGCTCGTCCTCGCGGATGGTGCGCCAGCGGCCGATGGGCTCGGCCGGGTCGTGCTGGAACAGCATGCGCACGCCCGAGGCGCCGCGCTTTCGCAGCGACTGCACGAAGGCGCCGGGCGCGATCGCATCCTTGCCGAGGTCCACCTCGCCGAACAGGCTGGCATAGCCGGAAAACACCCCGTCGCCGGAGACGCCCGCAAGCGTCAGATCGGCATATTTCTTCGTCCGCCAGACCGGCAGGTCGTCGGTTGTCATTGGTCTCTCCTGGAAGGAATTAGGGGTTAGGCAGTCGGCAGTAGGGTTCCCGACAAATCCGCCCCCCTACTGCCTATTTCCTATTGGCTACTGCCTCATCTTCTCCGCCAGCCGCGCCAGCACGCCGAGCCCCCACCAGGCCGAAAGGCTGGCCGCGGCCGAGCCGGTCAGCAGCACCTCCGCTGGCCCGAGATAGCCCGCGATGCCGAGCCGAACCGCGATCCACAGCCCCGCCGGCCCGCCGAAGACGAGCCCACAGGCAAGCCCGGTGAGGAAGCGGCATCCCGCCTCGCGGCGGCTTCTCGGCAGGAGATAGATGAGCGAGACGGCCGCGCCCGCGGACGCGCCGATGAGCCGGGCCGTCCACAGCCCGCCGTCGTTTCCGATGTCAGCCATTGTCAAGCCTTTCAGATTGTTAGGAAATCCAGCAGGAACGACCGAAGGCGCGCCGGCTCGCAGAGCCGGCACCGGCAATCCTCGAATCTTTCGAATCTCTTACGGCGCTTTCCTCGAAATCCGATTCAGCGCTTTCACGGCTGGGATCCGGAAAACGGGAAAGAGAGTCATCTTCTTCAGATCAAGCGTCTGCTTTTCCTGCAGAATTGTCGGCCTGGGAGGGTGCGATACCCCCCTCTGCCCTGCCGGGCATCTCCCCCACAAGGGGGGAGATCGGCAAGAGGCACAAGCCTTGCTCAATCGGCAATGCTGGCGTTAGGCGAGACGGCGCTCCATCCAATCTCCCCCCTTGTGGGGGAGATGCCCGGCAGGGCAGAGGGGGGTGAAGCGGCACGCGCCAGCCCTCAATACCCCACCGCCCGCCGCTTCTCCTCGTCCGTCAAAAACCCCGCCGTTCCCACCCGCGCCCAGAGCTCGGAGCGTTCCGCCACGAGCCCGCTCACCTGGTCGAGGTCCGGCACCAGTCGCAGCCCGTCCCCCTCCTCGGAGAACCACGCCGCGAAGGACGCCGCCGTGCGGCTGACGAGCGGCAGCACGGTCAGCCGCCAGAAGGCGCGGTTGGCCTCCTGATAGTTGGCATAGGTCGCATCGCCCGGAATGCCGATCAGCATGGGCGGCACGCCGAAGGCGAGCGCGATGTCGCGCGCCGCACCGTTCTTCGCCTCCACGAAATCCATCTCGCGCGGCGAAAGCCCCATCGCCTTCCAGTCGAGCCCGCCCTCCAGCAGCATCGGTCGCCCGGCCCGCGCCGCGCCGGAATAGCCCTCCTCCAGCTCGCTCTTCAGCCGGTCGTACTGGTCGGGCGAAAGGTTGCCGCCCTCCTTCGGCTGGTAGACCAGCGCACCGGAAGGCCGCGCCGAATTGTCGAGTAGCGCCTTGTTCCACACCGCCGCCGCATTGGAGAGGTCGAGCGCCATGGAGGCCGCCTCCAGCGGCGCGAAGCCGAGCTGGTCGTCGAGCGGATGGAAGAGCCGCAGATGCAGGATCGCCTGCCCCTCGCCCGCAGCAGCATGCCGGCGCACATGGTTGCCGGTGCGATATTCATAGACCTCCGGCCAGCCGTCCCGCCCCTCGACGATGCGCATCCGGTCGGGCCGCAGCAGATGCAGCTCGCGCAACTCCTCGCCCACCTGCACGCCCTCGACGAAGGCGTTGCCGGAAAGCAGCAGGTGCCCGTAGAGCGTCTCGAAGAAATCCGTCCCCGCCATGCGCCCGTTCGGCCGGGCCAGCAGTGCCAGGCGAAAATCATCCGGCCGCTCCGCCTCACCCTCATAGGCGAGCCAGGGCACCGAAGCCGCCGCCTCGGCGATCATGCGCACCGCCCGGTGCGCCACCGGGTTCTTCATGAAGCCCTCGCGCGACAGCGAGGCATAGGACCGGCTCGACCAGTGCGCCCGGCCCTCCGCCGTCAGCGTGAAGAAGCCCGACGCCTTGGTTTCCGCCGCCTGGCGGCGGCGCGTGAGGAAGGATGGCAGTTTCATGGTGTCCTCGATCGTTATGAAAAGCACAAAAGCCGGCGGAGGCATCGCCCCTCATCCGGCTGCCGCCACCTTCTCCCCGCAAGCGGGGCGAAGGAACATGTGGGAGCGTTTTCCTCCCCATCGACATTGCTTACCAAGCGAGCGGGTGCCCCCAATCCCCTTCTCCCCGCCTGCGGGGAGAGCGACTGTCTTTGTTGTCAAGTGTTTTGCCATGGCCTTTGGTCCCTGATGATGGCGTTGAGCATGGTCAGCAGCTTCCGCATGGTTGCGACGATGGCGACGATCTTCGGCTTGCCGGCCGCCACGAGATGATCGCGGAAGGCCTTGAGCACCGCATTGTGGCGACTGGCCACGAGGGCTGCCATGAACAGCACGGACCGCACGTTGCTCCGGCCTCCGCCGATGAAGCTCCTGCCCTTCCACTTGCCCGATTGCCGCGTCCACGGTGCAAGCCCGGCCAGCGCCGCGATCTGTCGCCGGTCGAGGCTGCCCAGTTCCGGCATATGTGCCAAAAGCGTGCGCGCCACCGCCGGTCCCACGCCCGGCACCGAGGTCAACAGCCTCTCGCGCACCCGCCACAACGGTGATTTGCGGATCCGGTCGTCCATATCGGCATCAAGGCTCTCCAGCTCGCGCCGCAGCGCCGTCAGGACGCGCCGGATGCTCTTGCGGGCGGGCGGGGATGCGGCCATCCGCTCGCGGTTCTCTTCCGCCACCATCATCTGCACGATCTGGCGCCGCCGTGTCACCAGTTCGCCGAAGGCCCGCGCCGCCTCGTCCTTCAAGGGACGTATGTCGGGCTTGGCCGCTTCGACGAAGGCCGCGATCACTGCCGCGTCGATCGGATCGGTCTTGGCATGTTTGCCCAGAGCATTCGCATAGGCGCGAACCTGTGCCGGATTGACGACCACCACGGCAAGCCCCGCCGCCGAAAGCGCCGCCACCGCCACATGCTCGTAGCCGCCCGTCGCCTCCAGCGCCACCAGAGCGGGGCCGTGCGACGACAGCCGGGCTATCAGCGCCTCCACGCCGGCATGATCGTTGCCGACCCGGAAATGTTCACCCGACGGTGCGACATGCACGTCGAGCCAGTCCTTCGATACGTCGATACCGACGACAACCTTGTCCATCCGATCCCATCCTTGCCTAAGCGGGCTTCGCAATGTCGAGCGGCCCTGGCGACTGTTCGGGTTCGATGGAACGGCGGATGGAGACCCGGGCTCTCCCGCGGGCTTGGTGTCCCAAAAGTGCTGCGGGATGCCATCCGCCACCGCAATGCCAAATACACCGGCTTTCGCGGATAAAGGGAAGTTACAAAGGTGCCGGCAGGCCGGATGAGGGGCGCCTACCCGCCCAAAGCCGCAAGAAACGCCCGCCCATAGCCGGCAACCCGCTCCGCCCGGTCCAGCCCGTTGACGATCCGCCGCGCGCCCACCCAGTCCGAACCGCTGCCGAAAAAATGATCCGCCAGCCGCCGCCCCGTGAAGGCGCCCTGCAGCATGCCCGCGAAGAGGATCTCCACCGACACCGCCAGCGCCATCGCCCGCTCCGGCCGCGCGACGAGGTCGACGCCCGTCAGTGCCGAAAGCCGCTCGTAATTCCGCCTGTGCGTAATCTGCACCAACCCGCGCCCGAGCCAGCTCTTGCCGTCCGCGTCCCGCCGCCAATAGGGCGCGGAGACCTGCGGCAGACGCCCCTCGGAAAATGCCCGGTCGAGTTGCGCGATGGCCGCCACATCCGTCTTGGCGAAGGTCTCGCGCACCGGCTGCATGCGCCCGCCCGTCTCGTGATGGGCCGTCGCCAGCATATAGGCGAGGAAGCGGCCGTCGGCCGTCTCGCCGCCCCGCTCGAAGCGGTCGAGGAGCGCCGTCATGCCGCGTACCTGGCCGCGCGCCAGCCGCCCGCCGTAAAGCGTCCCGCGCACGGTATCGAAGAAAACCTTGCGGTCGATATCCATCGTCAGATCCCTCGCACCCGCGGTTCGCCCTGCCGGTCGATCACCAGCGCCGTCAGCGCCCAGACGAGCGCGTCGAGCCGATCCGGCGAGCGGCCGGCGGAAAGCCCGTCCGGCCCGAAATCGCACATCTGGTCTTCCAGTTCGGCGAAGGCGCCGGCATGGGCGACGCGCCCCTGCTCGTAGAGCGCGGCCACCGGCTCGGCGCGCAGGAATTTCCCGCGCGTCGCCCGCACCGTCGAAACCGGCAGGTTGGCGTCGACGCTCTTCAGCATCGCCGTCACCATGTCGCCGCCCTGGTTCACCTCGGCCACCACCCGATCGGCGTCGAAACGACGGAAGGCGCGCACCACCGCGCCCGCCCAGCCCGCCGGGCTCGCGCCCGTCACCGATCCGTCGGCCAGCACCACCGCGCGGCCACTGCCGTCCAGCCCCGCCACCACGATGCCGCAGACCGAAGCCGCGGACGCCGTCGCCGGCGGATCGACCGCCACGACGATGCGCGACAGCGGCCCCGGCTGGCGCAGGCGGATCGCCTCCAGCCGCGCCCTCGTCCACAGCGCATCCTCGCGGTCGGCGATCAGCTCGCCGTCGAGCTCCTGCCGCCCGAGCCGCGTGCCGCCGTAGCGGTCGGCCATGGCGGAAAGGAAACCCGGTGAGAGGTTCTTCGCATTGTCGGCGGTCGCGATGCGCCGCACCGCCGTCGCCGGATCGCCGGCGAGCCCCCGCAGCAGCGGCACCGGGCGCGGCGTCGTCGTCACCAGCACGCGCGGATCGTCGCCGAGGCGCAGGCCGAATTGCAGCATGTCCCAGGTCTCCTGCGCGTGCTTCCATTTGCCGAGCTCGTCGCACCAGCCGAAATGGAACTGCGGCCCGCGCAGGCTTTCCGGATCCTCCGAGGAGAAGATCTGCCCGATGGACCCGTTCGGCCAGACGAGCCGGCGGCGCGAGGCCTCGAAGTCCGGCCGGAAACGCCGCGCGATGCGGCAGATGCCCGATACGCCGTCGATCATCACCTCGCGCGCGTCGCCCAGCGTTTCGGCCACCAGCGCGATGCGGCTTTCCGGCCGCGCCAGCGCCAGCGCATGCACCCATTCGGCGCCCGCCCGCGTCTTGCCCGAGCCGCGCCCGCCCATCAAAAGCCAGACCCGCCAGTCGCCCGGCGGGGGCGTCTGTGCGGTGCGGCAGGTGAAGTGCCAGCCGCGGAGCTGGTGCAGGGAGTGGGGGACAAGCCGTTCGTTTGAAGACGAAGGTGTATCGGGCGAGCCCCTCATCCCGCTGCCGGGACCTTCTCCCCGCAGGCGGGGAGAAGGGTGGGATGCCGGGATTTGCGCTCCGTCAGACGCGATTTCGTAGGAGGGCGCGTCGAGCGAGCCCCTCATCCCCCTGCCGGGACCTTCTCCCCGCAGGCGGGGAGAAGGGTGGGATGCCAGGGTTTCCTTCCCATCGGTCGTTGCCGGAGGATGAGGCATGTCCCCGATCCCCTTCTCCCCGCTCGCGGGGAGAAGGTCCCGGCAGGGGGATGAGGGGCAATCTTCACCGACCGCCCCTCGCCGCCCCAGCCCCGCCTCCAGCGCATCGCCCGCTTCCGCCAGTGCCGCCCGTCGTTCCTCGATCATCCTCAAGCCCGCGGCCGCCGCCTGCATAGTCCTGTCCAGTTTCTTGCGCGCCGCCCGGCAGGCCAGCCGCTCCCTACGGCCCGCCTTCCATGGCCGCGGCAGCATCGCCGCCAGCCCCGGCTTCCCGCATCCATTTCTGTTTCGCGGCATGCACCCGCTCCTCCACGCGCTCTTCCACGAGCCGGTCGAATTCCTCGATCAGCGCGGCCTCGTCGTCCTCTCCGCCAGCTTCCGCCTCGGTGCGACCGGCGATCAGCGTGCGCTGCAGGCTGTCGATCTTCTCCAGCGTGCGCACGATCAGCGAGACGGCCTCGATGGCCGCCTTGGCGTCGGTCTGGGCCAGCTTGCGCGCGGCCTCGTCGCCGGCATCGTCCGCGTCGCGCTCGGCCAGCACCTTCTGGCTCTGGAAGCGCTGGAAGCGTTCGCGCAGCTCCTTGGTCATTTCGAGAAGCATGGCCTGCATGTCGAGGAAAGGATCGCCCGGCGCCTCCGCCTTGGTGTCGAGCACCGGCGCCGCGCCGTTCTCGAGGCCCGCGCCCTTTGCCGAAAGCCCGTCATAGACCGCCCATTCCGGCAGGATGCCGTAAAGGTCGGGATCGATCGTCATATCCGTTTCCATCGCAAGGCCCGAAAATGAAAAGGCGCCCGGTCCGAACGGAACGAGCGCCTGCCAAAATCTCATCCGGGCACCCCGCCTCCCTCCGAAAGCGGACATGCCCCATCACCAGGGTTTCTGTACAATCCCGAGGCGCAACGCGCCGTGGCGGAACTGTCCTGGCCGGCCGCGGGCGGCCATCGCCGAACCTTCAGCCTCCGGAAAGCCCGGCGAACCCGCCGCCCGCACCTTTCCGACCATGACATAACCCTAGCAAACGACCGTGACGCCGTCAAGGACTATTTTCCTATTTCGGCCGAAAACTTTTCCAAGGGACCGTTCGGTGCTATCCTTCGGCCATGATATCCGACGACCTCATCACGATGGCGCTCGGCATGCCGGGAGCGCGGGAAAGCGCCCATTTCGGGAAGCGGGACTTCCGGGTGGGCGAGAAGGTGTTCATGACCCTGCCCGAGCCCGGCCGTGCGGTCCTGAAGTTCACGCGGGACCAGCAATCGCTGGTGCTGGAGACCGATCCCGGCCTCTGCGCGCCGGTGCCCGGCGGCTGGGGACAGAAGGGCTGGACCTCGCTCTATTTCGACGATGCGGACGGCGAACGGGTGCGCGCGCTGATCGGCACCGCCTGGCGCAATGTCGCGCCGAGGAAGCTCGCCGCCAGCCTTCACTAGGGCAGAAGTGCCCGTCCGCAATTGCGTGGAAACAAGGAGATGGAGCGTCTTTCGCGATCCGGAGAAAAGAAAAAACGCTCCTGGGGCAGCTACTTGCCCTCGCCCACTTCCAGCGGCCACGTCACGAGGTAGTCCTCGTAGTCGTCGATATCGATGCCCTCCTCGCTGACGGTGCGCCCGCGCGCGGAGATGCCGGCCTGGTGCACGGTATCGGGATCGCCGGAGACGAGCGGGTGCCACCAGTAGAGGTCGTGGCCGTCGCGGATGAGGCGGTAGCCGCAGGTCGGCGGCAGCCAGGAAATCTCGGCGACGCTCTCCACCGTCAGGCGGATGCAGTCGGGCACGGTCGCCTGCCGGTTCTCGTAGTCGGAGCAGCGACAGCTCTCCCCGTCGAGCAGCACGCAGCGGATGGAGGTCCAGGCGATCTCGCCGGTGTCCCAGTCCTCCAGCTTGTTGAGGCAACAGAGCCCGCAGCCGTCGCACAGGCTCTCCCACTCCGCGTCGTTCATCTCGGCAAGCGTCTTGGTCTTCCAGAACGGCAGGTCGCCGGGCTTTTCCGCAGTATCGGTCGTCATGCCCGACCCCTGAACCCCTTGCGGCCAAAGGTCAAGGCCCTTGCCCCCGCGCCCTTCCCCGCAAAATCCGTTCTGTTGTCTTCAAAAGGCTGATATCGTGGCTGAATAAACCGCTGGTGACAGGACGTTAACCAGACCCGGGCAGGCTGCGGGCCGTCCCGTCACCCATCCCGTCACAAGGTATGCGATCGTGGAAGACGACAGCCAGAAGCCCGAAAAACCCCGCCGCCGCAAGCGGCACATCTTCCTGCGCATCGATTCCTGGATCGACTCCACGGTCTGGAACGCCGGCTTTCGCGCGGCGGAGATCTGGGAGGAGATCACCATCTTCTCCCGTCGCTTCCACGTCAAAGGCTGGAAGAAGGCGGCCTTCGAGGTCGCCGGCGAGGGCATGAACCTCGGCAGCGCCGGCTTCGTGCTGCTGCTGGCGCTGGCGCTGCCCGCCTTCGAGGAGACCAAGGGCGACTGGCGCAACCAGAGCGACTTCGCCGTCACCTTCCTCGACCGCTACGGCAACGAGATCGGCCATCGCGGCATCATCCACGAGGATTCCGTTCCCATCGACGAATTGCCGGACCACCTGATCAAGGCGGTGCTGGCGACGGAGGACCGCCGCTTCTTCACCCATTTCGGCATCGACTTCCTCGGCCTTGCCCGCGCCATGAACGAGAACGCGCGCGCCGGCGGCGTCGTGCAGGGCGGCTCCACGCTCACCCAGCAGCTCGCCAAGAACCTGTTCCTCTCCAACGAGCGCACCATCGAGCGCAAGATCAAGGAGGCGTTCCTGGCGCTGTGGCTGGAGGCGAACCTTTCCAAGAAGGAGATCCTGCGGCTCTATCTCGACCGCGCCTATATGGGCGGCGGCACCTTCGGGGTGGCGGCGGCGGCGCAGTTCTATTTCGGCAAGAACGTGACGGATGTGAACCTTGCCGAATCCGCCATGCTGGCCGGCCTCTTCAAGGCGCCCGCCCGCTATGCCCCGCATGTCAACCTGCCGGCGGCGCGCGCCCGCGCCAACGAGGTGCTGAGCAACCTCGTGCAGGGCGGCTTGATGACCGAGGGCCAGGTGATCGCCGCGCGGCGCAACCCGGCGAGCGTCATCGACCGCAACGAGAAGACCGCGCCGGACTTCTTCCTCGACTGGGCCTTCGACGAGGTGCAGCGCATCGCAAGGCCCTTCGCCCAGCATTCGCTCATCGTGCGCACGACCATCGACATGGGCCTGCAGGCCGCCGCCGAGGAGGCCATCGAGAGCGGCCTTCGCCAGTATGGCGAGAGCTACCGCGTCAAGCAGGGCGCGCTGGTGATGATGGAGAACGGCGGGGCGGTGCGCGCCATGGTGGGCGGGCGCGACTATGGCGAAAGCCAGTTCAACCGCGCCACCCGGGCGCTGCGCCAGCCGGGCTCCTCCTTCAAGGCCTATACCTATGCCGCCGCCATGGAGGCCGGCATGACTCCGGAGACGACCATCGTCGACGCGCCGATCAGCTGGGGCGGCTGGTCGCCGCAGAACTACGGCCGCAGCTATGCCGGCCGCATCACGCTGATGACCGCCATGGCGAAATCCATCAATACCGTGCCGGTGCGCCTTGCCAAGGACAAGCTCGGCACCAAGCGCATCGCGGAGATGGCCAAGGAAATGGGCGTGGAAACGCCGCTGCGCACCGACAAGACCATGCCGCTCGGCACCTCGGAGCTGACCGTGCTCGACCAGGCGACGGCCTATGGCGTCTTTCCCGCCGACGGCATGCAGTCGCGCCGCCACGGCATCAGCCAGATCCTCAACTACGACGGCAAGATCCTCTACGATTTCGGCCGCGACGAGGCGCCGGCAAGGCGGGTGCTTTCCGAACAGGCGAACAGCTCGATGAACCGCATCTTCGTCACCATCCCGGTCAACGGCACCGCGCGGCGCGGCGCGCTCGACCGCGGCATCGTCTCGGGCGGCAAGACGGGCACGACGCAGGCCTATCGCGACGCCTGGTATGTCGGCTTCACCGGCAACTACACGGCCGCCGTCTGGTTCGGCAACGACGACTATACCTCGACCAACAACATGACGGGCGGCTCGCTGCCGGCCATGACCTTCAAGCGGCTGATGGACTATGCTCACCAGGGCATCGAGCTTCGCCCCATCCCCGGCATCGAGAACCCGCTGCCGGACGGCAAGAAGGCCACCGAGACCGCCAAGGCGCCGAGCGACGACAATCCGCTGCCCGTGCTCGTTCGTCCCCGTTCGCTCTCCTCCGAGGTCACCCGGCTCCTGAAGGACATCGCCCGGCAGCTCGGCGAGGCAACGCCGCTGAAGGCCGATGGCCGCGTGGCCGCGCTTGACGGGGCTTCCGTGAAGCGGACAGAGTGACGGATAGAGCGTTTCCGCGTTTCTCCGAATCGCAAAAACGCTCTATCTCTTCGTTTCGACGCAGTTCCGGACGCAAGACCGCTTCGCACTTTTGCCGGAACTGCTTTTTGTTTTCGTTTGTCTTGTCGGGAAAACCGGGGTCCACTTTCCCTGACAAACTCCAGCTTACTCCAACGGTCCGATCGTCTTGTTCCGCACGCCCCTCGTCATCGCCACAGCGCTCGCCGTCGCCTTCGGCCTCGGCATCCTGAGCTCGATCTATGCCCTGAGGGCAACGGTCGGCTTCGGCGCCATCACGCTCGGGCCGTGGACGGCCTTTCCGGCGGCGCAGACCGTGGATGCCGACCCCTATGCCAAGGCGCACCGCGCGCGCGATGGAAAGCTGCTGCTCGGCGGGGCGGAGGGCCTCGTCTTCACCGCCGCGACGGACAGCGACCGCCGCACCCTGGTCGAGAACTGCCGCTACGAGATCACCGGCATCACCCCGCCGGCCCGCCTGTGGACGCTGCATGCGACGGACGCACGCGGCAATCCGCTCGCCGGCGCGCGGCCGGACCTGCCGACGGGCCTCAACGCCTGGTCGGTGCTGCGCGGCGCCGACGGCGACTTCTCGATCGACATCGCCTCCTCCGCCATGCCCGGCAACTGGCTCGCCGTGCCGGAGGGCCGGGCCTCGTTCCTGCTCGTCATGACCCTCCTCGACACGCCGACGGCCGGCAGCTCCGGCGTCATCGACCTTGCCATGCCCGGCATCAAGCGGCTGGACTGCGCCGATGCGTAGCTTCCTCTACGCCATCGCCATCGGCCTGATCGGCGCGGCGCTGCTGCATATCGTCATCATCCTTTCCCTGCCGAGCTTCACCGGCCGCGACGCCTATACGCGCGTGCAGAGCCTCGGCGAGGCGAACCGCTTCTACAAGCTGGCGGAAAAGCCCGGCGACACGCTGGCGCCGATCAACGACGACCCGGCGATGGAGACCTCCGTCTGCACCTTTTCGGTCGAGAGCGGCCCGATCCGCCTCTATGCGGAAGGCGACGTGCCCTTCTGGTCGCTCGCCGTCTATGACGAGGCCTCAAACGAGGTCTTCAGCATGAACGACCGCACTTCGGTCTCGGGCGCGCTCGATACGCTGATCGCGACGCCCATCCAGCTCATCGGCATCCGCAAGGCGGTGCCGCCGGAACTGGAACAGTCGATCCTCGTGGAGATGCGGGGAGAGGAAGGCTATGCGGTGCTGCGCACCTTCGTGCCGACGGAGAGCCGGCGGAAAGCCGCTGACGGCTTTCTCGCGGACGCAAGCTGCGAGCCCTTGACGCCCGACCAGTAGGCGCGGGCAAGGGTCGACAGCCAAGGCGGCTTCAGGGCCGGCGGGCCGTATCCTGGGCGCCGCGCTTTGCGGTCTTGCCGCGGGGCGCGATCATGGCCGGCGTCAGGCGCTCGTAGCGCACGCCGGTAAAGAGAAGGATCTTTGCCGGCGCCTCCGGGCGGGCGGCCTCGCGCCGCGGCATTCGCGTGCGCCATTCGCTCATTCGTACCACGTCTGCCATTCTCGCCTCCAAGAGAAGAATCGAGACGGATGAAGTACTCCTACAAATCTCACCCTGCCCGTTCGAACGGGCCGGTGCCTCCGGTTCCGTCACCCGGACGCGGCAGGAGCGCATCGTCATCCCTGTCGCATACGGGTGGAAAACGGCGATACGGGACCAGAAGTTTCCCTTTCACGGGAATGTGTCTGGCGGCCGTCCGGTATCCGGAACATCGCACCTTTCCCTGCCGAAGCGGCGCGCCCGAGGGCGGATCCCGCTTCCTGGTCGAATCATAGCACGTCTTTCAAGAGAGACGAGCCGATCCATGTCCCCAGAAATAGCGGTGATCGGGTTAACAGCCTGTTAAGAATAAGCAGGAACGCATCTTCGCGCTGTTTCGCAAGGAACAGGACCCCGCCAAAACCCCTCTTCCCGGCCACGTCCGGGACCGTAGTGAGTCGGGAAAGCCGCCGTTTTTCGCTCGAGATTCCGGCACGATTTCCATCCGCCTCCAGCTCTCCATCCAAAAACATTACAATAATCTAATTTAGATATACATTGAATCAAGACCCCTTCACAGCTTTTCGGTAGCGGATGGGCCGGACCGGTTCTCCGCCCGTTAACATTGCTATATATTATATATTTCTAATTTAATATATTAAGGGAAAATACGTGGAATAATGCGCGCCGCGCCCGAAGATAGACATGAAAAAGTGCGCTCTAATATTTATAGTAAAAAAGATAATCCAAAAGATATTTTATGACTTTTTCATAGTAAAAATTCCATTTCCTTTTTAGCAACTCCTGATTAAGAAATTGAATTTTCCATTAAAGGTGGCTAATGTAACGTTAACGCCACACGAAATAGAAGGCGGCGTTCCTCATTACCAAGCAACACTGAGAGGATTAGTCATGTTTTCGCGTAGAATCCTATTCTCCGCAACTACAGTTGCGGCCTGCGTTGGCCTTTATGCTTTCAATGCCGACGCCCAGACAACACGGCAGGACCGTGCTGAAAGCGCTTGCGAAGCAGCCCTCGCCTCCGGCGATATGGCCGCGTTGCGGCAGGTACAGCGGCGTTTCAAGAATGAACTGACGGCTTGCACCGCCTTGGCGACAACCTTCGTCACCCTTCCTGGAAGCAGCGGCGGTTCATCCGCCGGCCGCCTTGCCATCCCCGGCAACAATGGCGACGATGGCGATGGCGATGGTAACGGCGGCGGTCATCATGGTCATCACGGTGGCCATCACGGCCACCACGGTGGCAATGGCGGCCACGGCGGCCATGGCGGTCACCATGGTGGCCACCACGGCGGTAATGGCGACGGCGATGGCCACGGAAACGGGCATGGGCATGGCGGCGGCGGTAACGGCGGCGGCGGCGGCAATGGCGGCCACGGCGGCGACAACCACGGCGGCAATGGCGGTGGCGGCGGTAACGGCGGCCACGGCGGTGACAACCATGGCGGCAATGGCGGTGGCGGCGGTAACGGCGGCAACGGTGGCAACAACCATGGCGGTAACGGCGGTGGTGGCGGTAATGGCGGCCACGGCGGTGACAACCACGGCGGCAATGGCGGTGGTGGCGGTAACGGCGGCAATGGCGGAAACCAGGGCGGCGGTAACGGCGGCGGCGGCGGCAATGGCGGTAGCCAGGGCGGCGGTAACGGTGGCGGCGGCGGCAACGGCGGCAATGGCGGTAGCCAGGGCGGCGGTAACGGTGGCGGCGGCGGCAACGGCGGCAATGGCGGCAGCCAGGGCGGCGGTAATGGCGGCGGCGGTGGCGGTGGCGGTGGCCATCGTTAAGCAAGGAACCGCAGCAACGGTCGTTGCTTGAACCTCGAAACGAAAAAGGCCAAGGGAGCAGCGCTCCCTTGGCCTCATGCGTTGTTCATTCCATGTCAACCAGCCCGGTCGCAAGCGTTCCCGCTCCGGCCGCCTGCCGTTTTACAAATCCGTGGTCTGCGTTCCGCAGGGCCTGATATGCTGGCTGACATATTCATAGGGCATGACCTTGAGATTGCGGTTCAGCCCGCCATTGTCCCTCAGCCAGCCGAGAACCCAGCGCGGATACTTCTTCAGCAGATAGGTCGCGGCGACCCTGTTGCCCTGCGAGGAGCTGCCGAACGGCAGGTGGAAGCCGAAGCGCGCGGCGGGCGTCACGCAAAGCTGCTCCTGGTTGAGGCCGAGATAGATGGTGCAGGCGGAATCGCAGCGGCCGCTGAATTTCACCGGCTGCCCCGTCTGTTCGAGTTGAGCCGCCTTGAGGGCATAATCGACGATCATGCCACCGTGGTCATTGCCGACCGTGTAGAAGGCCCCCGTCCCCGACACGGCCATTGCCGTGGCGGTCGTCGTCGCAAGTGCGACCAGGGCGATGGATGCAATGCGAGCAGTGCTGGCGATCGGCTTCATGAGAGTGTCTCCGTTTACGAGACGTCTATCAGTCATTCCTAAAATTCCCGTTAAGATGTAGCGCTGAATGCGCGCCCGGTGGAAAGGGGACCGGCAAAGGCCGGCCTTTCTTCAAGCGCTACTCCGAAACCGCACGGGAAACGGCCGTGGGTAAAACGCAGGACAAGGCGGTGCGCGCAAGACCGGAAAAAACGGGCAAGTTGGGCATTAGTATGGCCTTAAATACGTGAAAGCGGTGAATGTCCCCGTTTTCCCCGGAACCCACAGCAGGCTCGGCATCGTCGTTTCACCACTCTAGCATGAAGCAGGGCAACAACGAATGCCGCCCGCGCAAAGCCGGCGCCAATCGGCCGGCACACCCGGAAAATCCCGGTTCCGGACAGTATAGCTGTTTGTATTCGCTATCGTTTACGAAAAGGCAAGGTTAACGGCTCGCTAAGGTTTTTCCTCTACTTTTCATGAGTGATATGGGGATCGGCAGGGGGCTGCCGGTCCGGGGATGACAGGTGTTTCGTGGCGGACAGGTTTCGCGAACTGGAGAGACCGCAAGCCGGGCGGCCGAAGGACATCGTATTGATGGCCACGGTTTCCAGCTTCGAGAGCCTGCGTTTTCCGTCGCGGTCGGATCTCGTCCAGTTCGGCGAACTTTTCGAACAGCTCTATGCCGCTTCCAGCGATGAAGCACGCCGGCAGGCCGTCGCCGCCCTGTCGCGCTGCCCGCAGGTGCCGCAGGAAACCGCCCTGTTCATCGCGCATCAGCCGATCGGCATCGCGGCCATCTTCCTGATGGGCTCGAAGGCGATAACCGACGGCACGCTGCTCGACATCCTGCGCGCCACCGGCCCGGACCATGCCCGCGCCATCGGCCGGCGCGACGATCTTTCGCCCGCCGTCATCGAGGCGCTGGTCGGCACCCACCAGGAGCACGCCAGCCGCAGGACCGGCGAGGACCGCGCGGAGGCCCTTCGCGAGGCCGCGCGGCTGGAGCGGGAAGAGGAAATCCGTGCGGAATTGCGCGCGCTCGTGCGCGCGGCGACGCCCGCCGCCGAGGCGCCCGTCAGGCTGGTGCCGGCGAGCGAGATCCATCAGGCGCTGTTCGTGCGATTCGCGCGCTCGGGCGATATCGGCATGATCGCGGTGACGCTCGCCGATGCGCTCGCGTCCAGCCAGTGGCTTTCCGAACGCATCCTTCTCGATGTCTCGGGCCGGCAGCTCGGCGAAACGCTGCTGGCGCTCGGCGTGGCGGAGGCCGACGGCCTCTTCGTGTTGAGGACGATCTATCCGCATCTGGCCGAAGGCGGCGCCGAGACGCTCATCGCCTCGCTCGACCCCGCCGAGGCGACCCGCCGGGTCGAGAGCTGGCAGAGGGCGGACCGCTACACGAACGGCGACGGCCTGCCGAAGGCCGCCAATGGCGACGATGCCCCGGCCAGGGGGCAGGCGCATCGGGACGCATTCCCAGGACCGGGCCGGCAGAGCGCCGCCGGCTGACGCCCCCTCAAAACACCCGGCGCCGCACCGGCGCGCGGACCGCAGCTTCCTCGTCCCGCCCGCCCGAAAGCGCGGCCAGCGTCATCAGCACGAACATTCCCGAAATCAGCAGTGCGAGGGCAGGCAGCACGATCAGCATGGGTCTCTCCAGGGGTTTGCACAGGCCGCTGCCTGTGTGCCTTGCTTTTCCCATGGCCGGATGTGGGCCGCTGTTCCCGGCGGAACAGGCGTCATGCGGAGGCTTGCCCCTCACCCTAACCCTCTCCCCGCAAGCGGAGAGAGGGGACGTGCCCCACGCACGGTAGTTATTTGGGAAACCGGTGCGGCATATCTCCTTCGCCCCGCTTGTGGGGAGAAGGTGGCCGGCAGGCCGGATGAGGGGCGCATCGCCAACATCGGAGGCCACCCTCCTCTATCGCCGGAAGAACCCGTCATCCTTCGGCTCCTCCCCGGCGAACGCGATGAGATCGCCGAGATCGTCCGTCTCGATGGAGACCACCCAGAGATCGCCGTCGAAGCGGCGTTCGCGCGCCACGGCGTCGGTGACCGCGGTCGCCTCCACCCGATCCAGCCGCGTTTCGAAGAGCCGCCGGCCACTGTCGTCCTCGTCGAAGAAACTTTGCGGGGCGGGCGCGTGGAGACTTTCCGTGCCGTCGCGGAATATCTGCCGCACGAAGACCGCCCCCGCCTCCTCCGCGCCCTTGGCCTCCACGGCGGCGAAATCGCCGCGGGCGAAGACCCGGCGCATCAGGGCGGAGACGAAGATATCGGTGCGAAGGCGCATGTCCGGGGCCTCACGCGGCGGGCGCTACAGCGCGCCGATGTCCTTGAGCTTGGCGAGGACGTGCTCGTTCGGCTCGCCGGTAACCGGAAGGCGGTAATGCTTCTCGAAATGGCGGATCGCGGTGCGCGTCTTCTCGCCGATCAGGCCGTCGACGGCGATGTCGGCATAGGCGATGTTGCTGAGGCCCTTCTGGATCTGCATCACCAGTTCGCTCGGCGCGGGCCTTGCGACCGCCGAGGTGACGCCGGGATCGGCCTCGGCGCGCAGGATGGCGGCGGCGACCGGGTCGGCCTCGTCCTTGGCGCTCGCCTGCGTGCCCGCCGCCGTGGCGGGCTGCTTCTCGATGAGGCTCGCCACCTCGTCGAAGGGGCGTTCGGCGGGGGTGACGTCGGTGACTTCCGGCAGGGCCTCGCCCTCCTCCAGTCGCTCGATGACGAAGGTCGTCTGGTCGTGCGGCTCCGGCCGGGTGGCGGTGAAGCCGAGGGAATTGTCGGCCGAGCGGGTCTTCAGGAACGGCGACGGATGGCCGCCCGGCTGGTACCAGAGCGCATTGGCCGCCACGAAGGAGAAGACGACGACGAAGGCCGAGACGCCGCCGATCACGCCCGGATGGCGCGCGGCGAGCCCGCCGAGGGCGGAAAGCCCGGCGATCACCATATTCGGCCGGCGCTGCGGCTGGCTGCGCCCGCGAGACCCGCCCTTGCGGGCCTGGCCCTGGGGCCGCCGCTCAGGCTGTCTTCTGACGTGCGCGTTCATCTTGCGTGTCCTTGCCATCGTCCGATGGCTGGTAAACTTTCTCTGCCCCCGCTGCAAGGCGCGGCGGGAAATCGACGGTGGATGCCGCGGGCCGCAGCTCCCCGTCGCGCGCCACGCCCGCCCCGTCCGCCGGAATGCGGATGGTGATGACGGTACCCTCGCCCGGCCGGCTCTCGACGGCGAAGCTGCCGCCGTGCAGCGCGACGAGGCCCTTGACCAGCGACAGGCCGAGACCGGTGCCCTCGTATTTGCGGGTATACTCGTTCTGCACCTGCATGAAGGGCTGGCCGATCGACGCCAGCTTGTCGGCGGGGATGCCGATGCCGGTATCGCTGACCGTCAGCAGCAGGTCGCGACCCTCGCGCGCCGCATCGATGGTGACGATACCGCCGCGGTCGGTGAACTTGATGGCGTTGCCGACGAGGTTGATGAGGATCTGCTGGATCGCCCGCTGGTCGGCGACGGCCTCGCCGATGGCCCGCGGCACGCGGCTCGTCAGCTTGATGCCCTTCTCGCGCGCCTGGAGGCCGAGCATCTGCTCGCAGGCCTTGACGCTGTCGGCGACGAGGAAAGGCTCCGTCAGCAGCTCGTAGCGGCCGGCCTCGATCTTCGAGACGTCCAGCATGGTGTTGACCACCGACAGGAGATGCGAGCCCGACTGGTGGATCAGCCCGACATATTCACGCTGGCGATCGTTCTCCAGCCGGCCGAAATATTCGCCGGCGAGGATGTCGGAAAAGCCGAGGATGGCGTTGAGCGGCGTGCGCAGCTCGTGGCTGACGGCGGCAAGGAAGCGCGTCTTGGCGTCGTTGGCCGATTCGGCCTCCTCGGCCTTGCGTGCATTCTCGTTGCGCAGACGCGCCTCGTCGGACATGTCGCGCGACTGGGCGACGACGGAGGCAAGCGCGCCGTCGGGGCCGGCCAGCGCCGTCATCTCCACGCGCATGTGCATGAACTGCTCGGCATCCACCTCGATGCGCGGGCGGTCGATGCGGATGTCCACCGTCTCGCGGGCGCCGCCCTGGCGCAGCCTGTCGATGGCGGCGAGGAAGGCGATGCGGTCGGAAACGTGGATCTGGTCAAGATAGCCGCGGCCCGCCGGATCGCGCATCCAGGAGAGCATGTCGGCGCGGTCGCGGCCGTGCACGGCGGTGACGAAGCCGCGCGCATCGTGCAGCGTGACGAGGCCGGCGAAGAGATCGTAGGGCGAGACGTCGCTCGGCGCGGCTTCTGCCATCGCCTCGGCGAAGCTCTTGTGCGGGAGCGGCTTCGGGCGGCGCACCGAGGTGACGGCGGCCGAAAGCAGCGCGCCGGCGCCGGCAAGCGCGACGCCCGCCGGAAGCGCGGCGGAAGCGGGCAGGACGGCGGAGAGCGCCAGCGGCAGGCCGGGCACGGCGGCAAGCAGCGCCAGCGTCGTCGCGCGCAGCGAGGCGGAGGGGCGCGCATCGGCAGCGCCCGCGCCAGCAACGCCAGCAACGGCGCCCAGACGGGCTGCCATTCTGTCCGCGATGATGGTCAATTGGCGCAACGCAAAACCCTGCCGTTCATGTTCTTTTCTGTGAGGTCAAAATCGCATCGGCGACTTAAGGAAAGGATAAACGGCAGGGGCCGCAAGCGGGCGAAAAAGGCCCAAAAGTCCCATTTCGGGGCAATCCAACGGCCATTCGTCCGGCGTGGTTAACGGGGCGTAAGCGCCTCATTTTGCGGCATTTTTCTGTTCATATTAACTTTTGGGGCAAGGCCCCTGCCGCCCCCTTCCCGGCATTCCGGCAGCTTGGACCCCGATGGCGCGCCATCATCCTTAACGCGGATCGCTAAAATCTGCCGCAAATGCCGGTAAAGTGCGAAATAGATCGCATTTTAATCAAAACTGGGCAAAACCCGAACGATTCCTGCAAAGGGGAATTTCCTTCCGGCCCCTATTCTCGCATCAACGGTTCGCCAAGGACCAAACGAGCCGACGGCCGCAAGACGCCGGGGCACCAACGAGGATGGCAAGCAATGTGGTTTCTGATCAAGGGAACGTTCTGGTTCTCACTGGTTCTGGTCCTGCTCCCCTTCCTGGACCCGGAATCCTCCGACAAGCTGAGCAAA
The DNA here is from genome assembly GCF_033705735.1 of Shinella zoogloeoides. NCBI lineage: Bacteria > Pseudomonadati > Pseudomonadota > Alphaproteobacteria > Hyphomicrobiales > Rhizobiaceae > Shinella > Shinella zoogloeoides. The sequence continues at coordinate 573,770 of NZ_CP131130.1, read as the reverse complement.
GGGCCGAGCGTCGAGATCGGCGACACGTTCAGCGCCGCCAGCGAGGCGCTCAACTATGTGACCGGCATGTGCGCCGAAAAGCCGGATGTCTGCCAGAAGGGCAGCGAGACCTTCGTCGCCCTCGGCCACCGGGCCCGTGAAGGCGCCCGCATCGCCTACCAGTTCCTCGACACCCAGTTCGCCGACGAGGACGTCGCCTCTGCCGAGCCGGCAAAGAAGGAAGCGCTGAACCAGCCGCTTCCGGCCGTCGCGAAGATCGATGCCGACGACGAGGTCATCACCGGCACCATCGCCGTGCCGACCCGCCGTCCCGACCACAAGGGCTGACGCCGCCCCCTTCCAAGCCGCGATCCCGCAGCCTTTGCGGCATTGCTTCCCAAGTTTCTGCCTGCCTCACTCGTTGCCTAGCAACCGCCGCATGGACCCGTTCCCTGCGGCGTTTCTTTTTGCGCGCGGCGGTTTGCGGTTCAAATGGCCGGCCGGCTCGCCTATATGGAAGGCGATAGCCCGGACGGAACGAACATGGCCACGCTGCAAGAGATCATCGACGACTTCGCCTTCCTCGACGAATGGGAGGACCGCTACCGCTATGTCATCGAGCTCGGCAAGGCGCTGCCGGACCTGCCGGAAGACCAGCGCACCGCGGCCAACAAGGTGCAGGGTTGCGCCAGCCAGGTCTGGCTCGTCAGCCACAGCGCGGGCGGCGCCGACCCGGTGATGACCTTCGAAGGCGATTCGGATGCCCATATCGTGCGCGGCCTCGTCGCCATCGTGCTCGCCATCTATTCCGGCAGGCATGCCTCCGAAATCGCCGCCCTCGACGCCATCGACACCTTCAACACGATCGGCCTCGTCGAACACCTCTCCTCCCAGCGCGCCAACGGCCTGCGCTCGATGGTGCGCCGCATCCGGGAAGAGGCGGCGATGCAGGTGGCGGCTTAGGGAGGCTTGCCCGAAGGCGGGTAACGGTCCTGCTCTCTTTGGAGAGGCGAGGCCCCTTGCCCCTCATCCGGCCTGCCGGCCACCTTCTCCCCGCAAGCGGGGCGAAGGGGATATGCCGCACCGTTTTCCCTAGCCAATAACCATGCGTGGGGCACGTCCCCTCTCCCTGCCTGACGGAGAGGGTCAGGGCGAGGGGCGAATCTCAGCGCGGCAGTTCCGGCCGATACCCTTCCGTTCCCCAGGCATGTGCCCGTCGCTCACCGGCGGCAGGCGGGGCATAGTGCCGGGCGAGCGCCATCAGGGAGGCGCGCAGGAGGAGTTTTGCGGAGCGGGCGGGCCATTGGCGTTCCCGTTCCACGGTTTCCAGCCCCTTCATGAAGCAGCAGACGTCGAGGGCGACGCCCGAGAGTTCGGGGCCCATCGCCTCGATGGCGCGGGCGACGCGCAGGCGCGCGGCGAGCGCCGTGTCGGTAAGGTCGCGCGACGCGCCGGCCTCGCCCTTCTGGCGGCCGGCGATGCGCGGCTCCCAGGACATGGTCATGCGCGGCTGGAGGCCGCCGCGGGTGAAATCGGCGTGCAGCCGTTCGCCCGCGGCGAGCGCGCTTTCCGGAAGGTAGGCGTCGCCCGACTTCTCCTTCAGCCGGGAAAGGCCCGCCAGCGGCGATTCGAGGCGGTTGGCGAGCGCCTTTTCGCGCACGCCGTCACGCAGCACGACGACCTCCTCGATATCCCGGTGCTGGCCGGCGAAGGGCGTTTCCGCCTCGCAGAGCCGGCGGCGCAGATGCGCGCGCGCCTCCGGCGTCGCCGCCAGCAGGTTCCCGTCGCGGCGGACGAGGCCGAGGCTGAGGGCCTCCCCGAAGATCGCGGGGGAGACGGACTGCGCCCTGCCGCCGGCAGCGGCAAGCGTGCCCTCGCCCTCGAGGCGCGCTTCGCCGGCCGCCAGCAGGAAGCGCAGGAGCTTTGCAAGGTCGACGGCATTCTTCCGTGCGGTCGCGTCACTCATGGCTGCCGATCCCCGCCGGGCCGAACACCGAAAGGACGACGCGCTCGATGGCCGAGACGAAGGCGTCGAAGGCGGCATCGTCGCGGCGATCCTCCACCACGTTGCAGGCATGGCCGACCGTGGTGCGGTCGCGGCCGAAGGCCATGCCGATCTCCGAGAGCGAAAGCCGCAGCACGACGTGGGAGACATACATGGCGATCTGGCGCACATGGCAGGTGGTGCGCCGGCTGTCGCGGCGCCAGAGCGGCCGGTCGCCCGCAAGGGCCGTCATCTCCAGAACGAGCCGGCGCACGATGCGGCAGGCGACGGGCGCCGGCACCGTCGGCGGCTCCCGCACGGCCATCGTCCGGCGGGCGGCACGCGTCCCCTCGCCCGGCTCCATGCCGGATCCGGCGCCCTTGACTTCCGGCGCGGGGCCGGCGGAAGGTGGAACCGCTCGGGACGACCGTCTCTGGGAAACGATGAACTGGTGCATGACTGGCCACTCCGTTGATAGGAATTTATTCATACACCCTAGAGGATGTGCGAGGATGAATGAAGCACCCTGGCGCAATCATCCGTTGAATTTCTTCATATATTTGTGACAGGCATCCCCGATATAGGCTTATATTCCTTTTCCCTTGCGAAGCTTTGCGCGAAAGACACGGCCTTGCCGGCGTCTCCGCAACGCAAAAGGCCGGAGCCTTGCGGCTCCGGCCTTGGATCATCGGCCCCCTCGTTCCCGTCGCGATCCCCGGCGTTGAGTCCGAGGTTTGTGGATGCTCGGGTCGGGCCCGCGCATGACGAGGGAAGATTTTGGTCTGGCCGGCAGCATCAGGCCGGCGCCTCACGGCACCGGCCCTTGGACTGGCAGCAGGCTAAGTAAGCTGGATTACTTGCCGGCCTTGCGGCGCTGGCCGAGGCCCATTTCCTTGGCGAGACGCGAGCGGGCCTCGGCATAGGCGGGGGCGACCATCGGGTAATCGGCCGGCAGGTCCCACTTCTCGCGGTATTCTTCCGGGGTCATGCCGTAATGGGTCATCAGGTGGCGCTTGAGCGACTTGAACTTCTGGCCGTCCTCGAGGCAGATGATGTAGTCGTTCTGCACGGACTTCTTCACCGGCACCGGCGGCTTCGGCTTCTCGGCGGCGACGGGCGCCTCGACGGTGGCGACGGGCTGCGTGGTGTTGTTGAGCGCCGCATGCACGTCGGCGATCAGGCCCGGCAGCTCCGAGACCGGCACGACATGGTTGCCGACATAGGCCGCAACGATATCGGCAGTAAGCTCGACGAGAAGATTGGAGCCGGCGCCAAGGGTTGTTTCTGTCATTTCTTTCTCCTGTCGGATATCGTTGTAGTCGAAAGCGCTGCTGACGACCGCGTTCCTGAATTCCGGATAAAGCCTTACTTCGAGCTGATTATGTGGCAAAACGATGCTCGCGCGAACGATGACGTTCGAAACAGCGGCATTTTACGCCAATATAACTTTTCACTACAGCGGCCGCTGTTTTCAGCGATTCTCTTGCCGTCATCAATACCGCATTCGCGCGACTACGGCAGGAACTCAACTTAGACAGGAAATCGATGCAGGCGCTAAATCAACCGGAATGCTTTACTTCGCCTGAAATATCATTCCCGGTTTGATTGTCCAGTATTATTTTGACAAAGCACAGAAAGAGCTTTCACGCCTTCAATCTATCCGCTGAAATTCAGTGGATACTCAAATTCCGGCCATGATCTATAAACCAAATGTCAACGCTTCTTGGCGTTGCGCTTCTCTGCCTCGCGCATATCGTCCATCACGGTCGCGCGCGCGAGGCGATAGCCCACGCCATGGGCGGCCTTGGCGACGAGGTGGGCGGCGACCGGCGCCGTCAGCACGAAGAAGACGAAGCCGGCGAGCGCCCGGGTGAGGATCGCGATGTCGAAGGCGTGGATGCCCGCCGCAAGCAGCATCAGGCCCGAGCCCACGGTGCCGGCCTTGGAGGCCGCGTGCATGCGCGTATAGACGTCCGGCAGGCGCACGAGGCCGACGGCGGCGAGGAAGGTGAAGATGCCGCCCGCCACCAGCATGACGGCGACGACGAGCGCCAGGATCATCTCCGTCATCGGCGTTTCCTCCGCTTGCCCGCCTTTTCCCGCTTGCGCCCTTCCACAAGTGCCTCGCTCTCCTCGCCCGCCTCCATGCCCTGCCGCATGACGAAGCGCGCGAAGGCGACGGTCGCCAGGAAACCGACGAGGCCGAGCGCGATGGCGATATCGATATAGAGGTTGAAGCCGGTGCGGATCGCCACGACGGCGATGAAGCCGATGGCGATGGCGACCAGCATGTCGAGCGCGACGATGCGGTCCGGCAGCGTCGGCCCCCGGACGACGCGGAAGGCCGTCAGGAAGAAGGCCGCGCACATCAGGAGAAGTGCGATCGCGGCGGCGGCGGAGATGATCGTTTGCGCGTCCATCAGCGGAAAGCCTCCAGGATCTTCCTCTCGAAGCCGTTCGCGATGTCGCGCCGCGCGCCGGCCGGGTCGGAGCAGTCGATGGCATGCACGTAGAGCACCATGCGGTCCGCCGAGACGTCGACGGAGAGCGTGCCCGGCGTCAGCGTGATGAGGTTGGCGAGCAGCGTGATCTCGAAATCCCGGTCGACCGTCAGCGGGAAGGCGAAGATGCCGGGCTTCAGCGCCATTTTCGGGCTCGCCACCAGCACCGCGACCTTCCATGCCGAGAGCGCCAGTTCCTTGATGAAGAGCGCCAGCAGCGAGAGGATCTTCAGCGGCCGCAGGCGCCGGCCGTCCGGCTGGATGTGGCCGCGGATCAACAACAGCGACAGCGCGCCGGCGGCCATGCCGAGCAGGAGGTTCGGCACGGTGAAGCTGCCGGAAACGGCGAGCCAGACGAGGGCGAAGAGCGCGATGGTGACGGTCGGCCGCATGGTCAGTTCACCCCCGGAAAGACCGAGCCGAGATAGGCCCGCGGATCGGAAAGCCCCTCGGCGGCGTGCTGGACGGTCGAGAGCAGCGCCTCCGGGAAGAGGCCGAAGACGACGGTGAGCGCCGTCAGCGCCGCCAGCGGCAGGAGCGCGCTCACCGGGATCGCTTCGGCCGGCAGGGCCTCGCCGGCGGGACGCCAATAGGCGAGGAGGAAGACGCGGCCGAGCGCGATGGTGGTCAGGAAGCCGGTGAGGAAGACCGCCGCCGTCAGCCACCAGGCGCCGATATCGATGGCGGCCTTGGCCACCATGACCTTGGGCCAGAAGCCGGAGAACGGCGGCAGGCCGGAGACGGCGAAGAACAGCACCAGCGACAGGGCGGAAAAGAGCGCCGAGCGGCTATAAAGCCCGCCGAGCCGGTTGAGGTCGAACGAGCCGGCGAGCCGTCCCGCCAGACCCGCCGCCATGTAGAGCGCGGTCATGACCACCATGGAATGCAGCGCATAGAAGATCGCCCCGCCGATGCCGCCGGGACTGCCGAGCGACAGGCCCGCCAGCATGACGCCGATGCCGGAAATGACGACATAGCCGAGAAGGCGGCGGATATCGCTCTGCCCGAGCGCGCCGAGCGCGCCGACGAGCATGGTGGCGACGGCGATGAGCGCGATGACGAAGCTCAGCGCCTCCCGCTCGACGGGAAAGAGCATGACCAGCGTGCGCAGCAGCGCATAGATGCCGACCTTGGTGAGAAGGCCGGCGAAGAGCGCGGAAACGACGACTTTCGGCGTGTGGTAGGAGGCCGGCAGCCAGAAATTCACCGGGAAGGCCGCCGCCTTCATGCCGAAGGCGAGGAGGTAAAGCGTGGCGAGCGTCATCAGCGGCAGGTGTTCACGCCCCGCCGCCGCCTTGGCGGCGATGTCGGCCATGTTGAGCGTGCCGAAGGTGCCGTAGAGATAGCCGGTGGCGATGAGGAAGAGCGTCGTCGCGATGAGGTTGAGGAAGGCGTATTTGATCGCGCCGTCGATCTGGCGCGGCTCGGAGCCGAGCGTGATGAGGCCGAAGGACGAGATCAGCAGCACCTCGAACCAGACATAGAGGTTGAAGATGTCGCCCGTCAGGAAGGCGCCGGAAACGCCGGCCATCAGCAGCAGCAGGAACGGATAGAAGCCGTAGCGCCGGCCGCTGCCGTCGATATCGGCGAGCGCATGGACGCCGCCGGCCAGCGCCACCACCGCGCCGGAAAGCGCGAAGAGCACGCCCGTCAGGTCCGCCGTGAAGGCGATGCCGAAGGGCGGCAGCCAGCGGCCCATGACCATGGTGACCGGCCCGTTCGTCGCGACATGGGCGAGCAGCAGCGCATCGAGCGCGACGAGCACGGCGAGCGCCGGCACGGCGATCCAGCCCTGCAGATGCAGCGACTTGCGTAGCATCAGCAGCACGGCGCCGACAAGGATGCACCAGGCGGGCGGCAGCACGACCAGCCAGTCGGCGGTCGCGACCGGCGTCGTGACGAGTGCTGCGGAAAGGTCTTGCGGGTTCACGGCCATTGGCGGGTCGGTTCCTGTCAGTAGCCGGTCGGCGGAAGGGGTTCGTCCTCCGGCTCCGCCAGGCGCATCTCGTTGCCGTTGTCGGTGCCGAGATCCTGGTAGGCGCGGTAGACGAGCACCAGCAGGAAGGCGAAGAAGGAGAAGGAAATGACGATGGCCGTCAGGATGAGCGCCTGCGGCAGCGGATTGGCGGTGAGCGTCGCCGGCACGTCATGCCCGGCCGGGATGATCGGCGGCACCTCGCGCAGGATGCGGCCATTGGTGAAGAGCAGGAGGTTCACCGCATTGCCGAGCAGCACGACGCCGAGCAGCACGCGCACCAGGAACTTCGACAGCATCAGGTAGACGGCGGCGGCGAAGAACAGGCCGACGAGAAGGATGAAGGGCACTTCCATCAGACGTCGTCCCCCGCCTCGAGCGCCAGCGCGATGGAGGTGATCGACCCCACCACCACGAGATAGACGCCGGTATCGAACAGCATGACGCTGGACAGCGGGATCTCGACGCCGAACACCGAGGGATAGATCCACAGCCCCGTCATGAAGGGCACGGCAAAGAGGATGGACATCAGGCCGGCGATGCAGGCGATGAAGAGGCCGAAGGCCGAGATCGCCATCGGGTGGAACCACAGCGCCTGGCGCACGGCCGAAATGCCGTTGGCGATGCCAAAGATCGCCAGCGCCGACACCGCGATCAGCCCGCCGATGAAGCCCCCGCCCGGCTCGTTGTGGCCGCGCAGCAGCACGAAGATCGAGAAGAGCACCATGAGGGCGGTGAGGAACGGCGCGACGGTGCGGAAGATGAGGGTGTTCATGGGTGGACGCCTCCGGGGGCGGCGTGCCCGAACGCCTTCCGGCCAAGGCAGGAGCGCAGCCGGGGAACCGGAAGCCCCTTCTCCCCGCCTGCGGGGAGAAGGTCGCGGCAGTGGGATGAGGGGCAGCGCCGACCGATGAGCCCCGACAGCGGCGGGAGCGCTGCCCGCCCGCCCCTCATCCGCCTGCCGGCACCTTCTCCCCGCAAGCGGGGAGAAGGAAGATGTGGCAACGCGCGATCCTCCCAGCATTGCAAGGAAGACAACCGGGAGGCCATCCGAACTTGTAGACGCGCCATCATGCGTCCCCCCTCGCCCTGCCGCCCTTGCGGATGCGGATGATCGACAGGATCGCCAGCCCCGTCACCATGACGACGGCGATCTCGCCGAGCGTGTCCGTGCCGCGGAAATCGACGATGATGACGTTCACCACATTGGCGCCGTGGGCGATGGTTTTCGAATAGAGGTTGAAGAAATCGGTGAGCGCCGTGTCGAAGCGGCCCTGCGTGACTTTCAGCAGATAGAGCGCGAAGCCGAGGCCGCAGGCTATAGCGATGGCGGCATCCGGGATCTTTTCCCTCAGCGGCCGGTGGTCGCGCGGCGTCAGCCGGAGGCGCGTCATGACGAGGGCGAGGATGACGACGGAAAGCGTCTCGATCATGAACTGGGTGAAGGCGAGGTCCGGCGCGCCGAAGAGCAGGAAGAGCAGCGCGACGCAGAAACCCTGGATGCCGAGCGCGACGATGGCGGTGAGGCGGCTCTTCGCCGTCAGCACCGCGCCGATGCCGACGACGGCGAGCACGACGACCGCAAGCTCATGGAACGGCATGCCGGCGGGCCAGACCGGCAGGCGCGGCCATTCGCCATAGACGGCGGGCGGCACGAGGAGCGCCAGCGCGACCGCCGCGAAGGTCGCGGTCATGTAGATTTCCATCCGGCCCGGCTGGGCGAGGCGCGTGACGAGCGATGCGCCGCGCACCAGCCCGGCCATCACCTGGTCGAAGCCCCTGTCCGGCCCCCAGCCGATGTCCTCGACCAGCCGGTCCGCGGCGGCGCGGGCCTTGTCGAGCGACAGGAAGACGACGACGCCGAGGGCGACCGTGACGGCGGAGAGGAGAAGCGGCATGCCGACATGCGGCACGGCCGAGACGGTGACGACCTCCGGCTTGCCGGCGATGGCCGAGGCGAGCGGCGAGGTCAGCAGCGCATGGGCCGTGGCGGAGAAGACGCCGATGGTCAGCCCCTTGATCGCCAGCAGCATCGGGCCGGCCCAGAGCAGCAAGGGGCCTTCATGCGGCTTCTTCGGCGTCTCGACGGGCGCGCCGAGGAAGGGCTTCAGCGCCACGGCGAAGGCGACGGCGAACATCAGGCCGTTGCCGATAATGGCCGCCAGCGTGAAGGCGATGGCGCGGAGATTGCCGCCGGCAAGCGCGACATAGATCTCCTCCTTGGCGAGGAAGCCGAAGAAGGGCGGCAGGCCCGCCATGGAGAGCGCGGCGACGAGCGCGGCGAGATAGGTGACGGGCATGGCGCGGGCGAGCCCGCGCAGTTTCGTGATGTCGCGCGTGCCGGTCTCGTGGTCGATAATGCCGGCGACCATGAAGAGCGCGCCCTTGAAGAGCGAATGGGCGACGAGATAGAGGGCGGCGGCCGCCGCCGCATATTCCGAGCCGAAGCCGGTCAGCAGCACCAGGAGACCGAGCGAGGCGACCGTCGTATAGGCGAGCATCAGCTTGAGGTCGCTCTGGCGGATGGCGAGCACGCTGCCGACAAGCAGCGTCAGGCCGCCGAAGGCCGGCAGGATCGTCTCCCAGGCCAGCGTGTCGCCAAGCACCGGATTGAGCCGCATCAGGAGATAGATGCCGGCCTTCACCATGGTCGCCGAATGCAGGTAGGCCGAAACCGGCGTCGGCGCCTCCATGGCGTTCGGCAGCCAGAAATGGAACGGGAACTGCGCCGACTTGGTGAAGGCCCCGCCGAGGATGAGGAAGAACAGCGGCAGGTAGAAGGGGCTCGCCCGCACCTCATCGCCGAAGGACATCAGCAGCGAGAGCTGCGTGACGTCGGTGACGTCCCACATGAGCAGCAGGCCGGCGAGCAGGAAGAGCCCGCCCCCGCCGGTGACGACCAGCGCCTGCAGCGCCGCGCGGCGCGCGGCCGCCCGCGTATGGTCGAAGCCGATCAGCAGGAAGGAGGTGATCGAGGTCAGCTCCCAGAAGACGAAGAGCATCAGGAAACTGTCGGAGGCGACGAGCCCGAGCATCGAGCCCATGAACATCAGGATGAAGGAGAAGAACCGCCCCTGGTGCGGATGCCCCTTCAGGTAGCCGCCGGCATAGAGCACGATCAGCGTGCCGATGCCGGAGATCAGCAGCAGGAAGGCGAGCGACAGGCCGTCGATCAGCCAGGAGAAGCTGACATTGTAGGACGGCACCCAGGCATAGCCGCCGGTGATGACCTCGCCATGCGAGACCTCCGCGTTGAAGCCGAGGAAATGCAGGAAGACGGCGAGCGGCACGAGCGCCAGCGGCCAGGCGGCATTGTGGCCGAGAAGCCGCGTGAGGGCGGGCGCGATCAGCGCGCCGAGAAACGGCAGACAGAAGGCAACGAAAGTCAGGCCCATCGTGTCCGGCGTCATCCCCTCTCCCCATCCGCGGGCTTCGCCCGTCGTTACCCTTCAAAAAGGCCAGAGCGTCGTTTCTACGTGGCCCTGCACGAATTCGCCACCCCTCACCGGCAGGGGCGCGGCGTTTTTACCCAGCTTGATCGTCCGGCGCGGCGGGGGTGCGAAGATCGAGGTCGGGAAAATAGGTGCGGTACCGCCCGACATCGCGGGTGATGAGGGTCAGTCCCGCCACCGCGGCGTGGGCGCCGATGAAGAAGTCCGGCAGGACGCCCGTCCGGCTGCCGCCCGCCTTGCGGTAGGCGTGGAAGACCTTGCCCGCGAGGAAAAGCGCTTCGCGCGGGATGGAAAGGTGCTCGAGCGCGGCGGCCGCGATCATCGCATCGAGATCGGCGATGTCGCGGTAGCGCACGGAAAGTTCCGCATAGATCACATCGTTGATGGCGAGAGGACCGAGCAGCGCCGCCCCCTCCAGCGCCGCCACCGACCAGTCGGCGAAAACGGGATCGCCGGTCACCAGATCGAGCAGGACGTTGGTGTCGACCAGGAACACGGGGGTCAGTCTTCGCCGCGGGTGAGCGCCATGATCTCGTCCGTCGTCAGCCCGGCGCCGGCATGGCCGCGCAGATGCGCAAAACGCCTTTCCGGCTGTGTCTTGCCGAGCGGAACGACGACGACGCTGCCATCCGCGGCGCGGCGGAACTCGACCTTGCTGCCGGGACCGATGCCGAGAAAGTCGCGCACGCTCTTGGGGATCGTCACCTGTCCCTTGCTCGTTACCGTCGCACCCATCGTAATACCTCGTCCTTCATCGGTATTACTTTAATATGCGGGACGTAGGATTGCGAGTCCGACATTCGCGCAGCCGCCAATTGTCTTGCCACAATCGCCGTCTTATCTATGGCTCGACAGGAGGACGCCATGAGCGACACGACGACGTTGAAGGTTAACAAGACCAAGGAAGAATGGCGGCAGGTTCTGACGCCGGAGCAATTCCGCATCACGCGCGAGCACGGCACGGAACGCGCCTTCTCCAGCCCCGACTTCGACCTTTCCAAGAAGGGCACCTATCGCTGCATCTGCTGCAACAGGCCGCTCTACCGATCCGAGGCGAAGTACAATTCCGGCACTGGCTGGCCGAGCTTCTACCAGCCGATCGAGCCGGGCGCGGTCACGGATCATTCCGACTATTCCTACGGCATGACGCGCACGGAAATCCGCTGTGCGGATTGCGACGCCCATCTCGGCCACGTCTTCCCGGACGGCCCGCCGCCGACGGGCCTGCGCTACTGCATGAACGGCGTGGCGCTCAGCTTCGACGAGGACTAGAGCATTTCCAGCAAAAGTGCGAAGCGGTTTTGCGGTTCGGAGAAAAGCGGAGACGCTCCAATCAGCGTGCCGGAACCTTCAGCTCCATGCAGGTCAGGTCCAGCCAGCGGCCGAACTTGATGCCGACCTCGCTGAAGCGGCCGACGACGCGGAAGCCGAGCTTTTCGTGCAGCCTGATCGAGGCGGTGTTCTCCGCCTCGATACAGCCCACCATGACATGGATGCCATTGAAGCCCGCCCGGTCGATCAGCGCTTTCAGGAGGCGCTTGCCCGTGCCGGTGCCGCGCGCATCCTTCTGCACGTAGACGGAGTGCTCCACGGTGTGGCGGAAGCCGTCGAAGGCGCGCCAGTCGCCGTAGGAGGCATAGCCGAGCACCTGCTTGCCGCGAACCGCGACGAGGACCGGAAAGCCGCGCTCGCGGCGGGCGGAAAACCACGCCCTGCGGTTCTCGAGGTCGACCACGGCCTCGTTCCAGATCGCCGTCGTGTTGGCGACGGCATCGTTGTAGATGTCCATGATACCGGGGAGATCGGCCTCCGCGGCGTCGCGTATCGTGATGTCCATGGTTCCCCCCTGCCTTTGCCCATGCCATACAGGAGGAGCGGGAAAGCTGTCCAGCCTGCTTCAACGGCGGGTCGATGAAACGCCCGCTCTCATCCGTTCCCCGCAGAACATCATCGACGAGTAGACCGCCGTGCAACGCTTCCTTTTGCTCTTCCTTCTCCCCGCCGCAGCCCTCGCCGCCGGCTGGGAGCCCTATGCCAATCCGCGCTTCGGCTTCGCCGTCGAGATCCCCCCGGGCTTCGCGATGGTGCAGGAGGCCGACAATGGCGACGGCCGCACCTATGCGCGCGGCGCGGCGACGCTTGCCGTCTGGGGGCATTATCTCGCGGAGGGGGATTTCAAGGACGAGGTCGCCGGGCGGCGGGAGACCTACCGCAAGGACGGCTGGGACATGTCCTATGACCGGCAGACGGCCGGCTGGGCCAGCCTTTCCGGCACGCGCGGTGACCGGATCCTCTATCACCGCGTCGTCCGGCTCTGCGACGATGCCGTCTCCTCCTTCGTGCTGGATTATCCGGCGGCGATGAAGGCGGAGATTTCGCCGCTGCTCGGTCGCCTCGTGAAGTCGCTGCATGCGGCGGAGGGCTGCTCCAGCGCGCAGGGCGCCGCGCCGGCCGCGCAGTAAGCGGGATCAGATGCCGGAAACGACGCTGGTGACGACGGCCGAATAGTGGACGGCCGCGGCCGCGACGACGAAGGCGTGCCAGATGGCGTTCTGGAAGCGAAGGCGCTCCCAGACATGGAAGATGACGCCGACCGAATAGAGCAGGCCGCCGACGACGATCAGCGTCAGGGTGGCGACGGAAAGATGCGTCAGCAGCGGGCCGGCGGCGAAGACGCCGCTCCAGCCCATGCCGAGATAGATGAGGATCGCCAGCCTGTCGTAGCGGCCGGGAAAGAGGAACTTCAGCGCCACGCCCGCCCCCGCCATTACCCAGATGAAGACGAGCATGCCGGCGAGGAACGGGTCCTCGATGCCGCGCTGCAGGAAGGGCGTATAGGTGGCGGCGATCAGCACGAAGATCGCCGAATGGTCGAAGCGGCGCAGGTGCCACTTCACCGTCGAGACCGGCCAGAGATTGTAGGCGAAGGACGTCGCCAGCGCGAGGACGAGGCCGATGCCGTAGATCCAGGCCGCGGCCAGCTGCCCGCTCGTCGCCCAGACCGTGGCGTAGAAGATGAGAGCGGTGACGCCCACCAGCGCGAAGACCACCCCGACGCCATGCACGATGCCGTCGGCGATCACCTCGTAGCGGTCATAGTCCCATTTGATGCCCTTGATTTCCATGGGTGTCCTGCCTGCGATAACCTCTCCTCATGGTGTCGCGTTTTCGCCTCGCAGGCAAGATTTCCCGCGCCGCGCGGCCATCACGAAAGTTTGCCGCGCGACATGCAGCCCGTCCTCACTGCCGTGCGATGCATTCCTCGCACAGGGCAGCATGCGGCACGGCCGCAAGGCGCGCGGGCGAGATCGGCTCGCCGCACTTGGCACAGAGGCCGAAGGTGCCGGCCGCGATGCGGTCGAGGGCGGCCTCGATGGCCTGAAGCTCCTTGAGGCCCGTCGTGCCGAATTCTTCCAGCACCTCGTCGTTCTCGCGCTCGATGGCGCGGTCGCCGCTGTCGCCGCTCTTGAGCGTGTCGAGATCCTTCTCGATCTTGTTCAGGCGGCCGTAAAGCTCGCGTTTGCGGGTGAGAAGAATGTCTTTATAATGCGCCAGGTCCTTCACGATGCGGGTCTCCTTTTCTCGATGGGCGTGAAACTGGCATTGCGATTGTCGATCGGCATTGATCGGAATCAAGTCCCGGCCGCGCTTCGTCAACACCATGTTGACGGTAAATCGCCGAAACGCCATCTTTCGTGAACGCTGCGGCTCCGCCATATTCCTCCCGACAGAACGGTTTCCGAGGGAAACCGAGACAGGGATCATATCATGACGGACCTCGACAGACGGACATTCCTCGGCGCCGCCGCCGCGGGCATCGCCGCCGGCAAGGCCGGGCCCCTTCGCGCGGAGACCGCATCCATGACAGACAATGCCAGCCACGCCGTCGACATGCCGGCCTTCGTCGACCATTCGCACCTGACGGTGATCGACCTGCCGATGGTCTCTTCCTTCTACCAGAAGGTCATGGGCCTTTCGGTGCTCGACGGATCGGCCTCGGGCGAGACGCTCGGCGTCGGCGAGCGGCCGCTGCTCACGCTGACGACGGGCAGCAACGCCGCCCGCGCGCCGCGCAATGCGCCCGGCCTTTTCCACACCGCCTTCCTCGTGCCGAACCGCAGGGAGCTCGGCCGCTGGCTCGCCCATGCCGCCCATAACAACGTGGCGCTGACCGGCGCTTCGGACCACCTGGTCAGCGAGGCGATCTATCTCGACGACCCGGAAGGCAACGGCATCGAGATCTATCGCGACCGCGACCGCGCCGAATGGACCTATGTGCCGGACGGTACGGTGAAGATGGCGACGCACCGGCTCGACCTGCAGGCGCTCTACGACGAGGCGCCGAAGGACGGCTGGACGGGGCAGGAGAACGGCACCGTCATCGGCCATATCCATTTGCAGGTCTCCGATATCCCCGAAGCCGACGCCTTCTTCCGCGACGTGCTCGGCCTCGACGTCATGGCGCGCTATCCGGGCGCGAGCTTCTTCGCCACCGGCAAATACCACCATCATGTCGCGGCGAATGTCTGGAATTCGCGCGGCCAGCCGAAGCGCGAGGACGGCATGACCGGCCTTTCGGACTACACGATCCGCTTCAACGATGCGGCAAAGCTCGAAGCGGCGACGAAAAAGCTCGACGAACTGGCGATCCCCACCACCCGCTCGGGCGGCGCGGTCTCGCTGGTCGATCCGTGGGGGATCGGTCTGAGGCTTTCGGCCTGAACCATCGGACGGGGCAGACGCGTATGCTGCCCCTCATCCGGCCTGCCGGCCACCTTTTCCCCGCAAGCGGGGAGAAGGGAAAAGGGGCAACGTTGACGCCGAATACGACCGTCTCACCGCCCGCAGGGAGAGGCCGATCACTCAAAAGTTACCGACGATCTCAATCGTAGAGATAATGCTCGGCCCAGTCCTCATGGGGAACCTGGTCGCCGATCTTGTATTTGAAGGCGTGGATGTCGAGCCGGTCGGAGCTCGCCTCGCACTTGTAGGACAGGCGATACCATTCGCCCTTGCTGCGGAAGACGGCGCCCTTCGTCTTGAAGGTCGTGCCGTCGAGCTTGGGGTCGCCGAAGGCGTAGGCGATCACCTTGTCCGGGCGGAAGCCGGCCCTGGCGCCGCTGATCTCGTCCATCGCCTCGATATCGCAGCGCTGCTCCAGCCGTTCGTCCGGGGTCAGCTTCTGCAACTGGTTGCGCACGCGGGTGTCTATCGCCATGGCGGGCTCGGCGAAAAGCGGTGCGAACGCAAGAGTGCAAAGGGCGATATGGAGCCCGATTGCATGCGGTTTCAACTCTCTGCCTCCTCTTCTTGGCGTCATGCCTGACGTCTTAATTCGGGGTTAGCGCGCAATATGTCTATTTGACGACGGGCTGCAACCTACCCAAGGTTTCATGAGTCATTGCTGGAACTTATCGTCGCGACCCGCGTTTGTAGCGCGAAATCGAGGGGTGCGCCATGCATGACATATCCGGAAAACCGGCCGAACGCCGGCTCTTGCAGGGCAGCATCGAGCCGGACGGAGAGGCTGCCGCCGGCAAGCCGCGCCGCTACGGGCTCGACATCGCCGCCGCCTGGGCGGCCATCGGTATTT
Source organism: Shinella zoogloeoides (assembly GCF_033705735.1). Classification (NCBI taxonomy): domain Bacteria; kingdom Pseudomonadati; phylum Pseudomonadota; class Alphaproteobacteria; order Hyphomicrobiales; family Rhizobiaceae; genus Shinella; species Shinella zoogloeoides. Next base: position 558,286 of record NZ_CP131130.1, on the reverse strand, counting down.
TCTTCATCATGGCGATGGGCGTCGTCTATCTCATGGCGCCGATCCTCACTCCGCTCTGCCTTGCCGTCGTCACCGGGCTGATCTTCGGCGTGGCGGCGGAAAAGCTGAACGACCTCGGCATTCCGCCGCTGCCGACCGCGCTGCTGCTGGCGGGGCTGTTCGGGCTCGGCGTCTTCTTCGTGGCCGGCACGCTTGCCGATCCGATCGCTCAGCTCGCCGCCAACGCACCGGACCTCGTGCGCGGCGCCTATGACCGCATCACCCCGCTCTTTTCCCGCTTCGGCTGGCTGAACATCAGCCCGCAGATGTTCGAGAGCGGGCAGATGTCGATGGAAAAGGTGCTGGAAAACACCGGCAGCGTGCTCAGCATCGTGTCGGGCAGCCTGACGCCCGCCCTTCTGCAGGGCATGATCTTCTTCGCGGCCCTGGTGCTCTTCCTCTCGGCGCGGCTGAAGCTGCGGCAGATGATCATCATGGCCTTTCCGCGCCGCAACCAGCGGCTGACCACCATCCGCATCATGAACGCCATCGACAGCGCGCTCGGCTACTATTTCGCCACGGCCTCGCTGGTCTATGCGGCGCTCGGCGTCGTTACGGCGCTGATCACCTGGGGCGGCGGGCTCGCCATGCCGGCGCTGTGGGGGCTCTTCGCCTTCATCTCCAGCTTCGTGCCGTTCCTCGGCGTCACGCTGATGACGATCTCGCTCGCCGTAGCGGGCCTGCTGACGCACGAGACGCTGACCATGGGCCTCCTGCCGGCGCTCGCCTTCTTCCTGGTGCACCTAACCATGGAGAACCTCATCATGCCGGCGGTGATGGGAAAGCGGCTGGAGGTCAACGCCTTCATCATCTTCACCGCCATCATCTTCTGGACCTGGATGTGGGGAGCCGCCGGTGCGATGCTGGCCCTGCCCCTTTCCATCATCGGCATGACCATCGCCGACGAGCTGCGCCCCGCAAAACGCAAGGCCAAGCCCAACCTGCCGGGCTGACAGGGTTGGCTCTTGGTTAACATATGGTATAATATAAAATAGACTACTAATGTACGGAGTATCCTGTGGTCATCATCCCGTTCCGGGAGGCAATGCCTGCCTCGCGGGCCCGGGCCATTCGTGCGGCAAGAGTCGCCAGCCTCTTGAAGTCACTGGCCCACCCGGCCCGACTTATGCTGGTCTGTACACTCTGCGAAAAAGAAGCCTCTGTCAGCGAACTGGAAGAGGAACTTTGCGTTCACCAACCCACCCTGTCCCAGCAGCTCAACGTGCTGCGCGAGGCGGGACTGGTCGAATCGCGCCGGGAAGGCAAGCAGATTTTCTACAGGCTGACCGATGAAAGAGCCGTCCAGCTGATGGGCGCGCTCGGTGCCATTTTCCCTTCGGAACCAAAGCCCCCTTTCTAAAGGGGCCTCCCTTCGCGCCCCTGCCGGCATGCCGCGCGCCCCTTCCGGCGCTTTCGCATGCGCGCGAGCTTGCCGCTTGATGCGGTGGACGGGGCTCTCTATCTGTCTCATTCCCATCTACCGATTTGCGGAGTGAGCCCTTGTCCGTCTTCAAAAACCTGCCCGCCGCCCCCGTCGCCGCCAGGAAGCCCGTTTCCGACACCCGCCACGGCATCACCCGCACCGACGACTATGCCTGGTTCCGCGACGAGAACTGGCAGGCGATGTTCAAAGATCCTTCCATCCTCCAGCCGGAGATCCGCGCCCATCTGGAGGCCGAGAACACCTATATGGCCGCCGCCATGGCCGATACCGAGACACTGCAGAAGACGCTGTTCGCCGAGATGCGCGGGCGCATCAAGGAGGACGACAGCTCCGTGCCGGTCAAGGACGGTCCCTTCGCCTACGGCACGTCCTTCGTCACCGGCGGCGAGCAGCCGCGCTATTTCCGCGAGCCGCGCGACGGGGGGACACGCACCGTCCTGCTCGACGGCGACAAGGAGGCCGAAGGCAAGGATTATTTCCGCCTCTCCGGTATCGACCATTCCACCGACCATTCCGTCGGCATCTGGGGCTATGACGACAGGGGCTCGGAATATTTCACGCTGAAGGTGCGCGACCTTGCGACCGGCAGGGACCATGCCGACGAGATCGTCAATTCGGGCGGCGGCGGCGTCTGGGCGCCCGATGCGAAGAGCTTCTTCTACACCGCGCTCGACGAGAACCACCGCCCATCGAAGATCTACCACCACATCCTCGGCGAGCGGCAGGAGAACGACCGGCTGGTCTACGAGGAGAAGGACGCGGGCTTCTTCATGTCGGTCGGCGGGTCGCTGCTCGATGACTTCATCTATATCGACATCCACGACCACGAGACGAGCGAGTACCGCCTCCTCTCGACCAGGGACCTGACGGCCAATCCGGTCGTCGTCACCCCGCGCCAGACGGGCCTCGAATATTCGATGACGGAGGGCGGCGACGTCTTCTACATCCTCACCAATGCCGACGGCGCGAAGGACTTCAAGATCATGCAGACGCCGGTAACGGCGCCCGGCCGGGAGAACTGGACCGAGGTCGTGCCGCACCGCCCCGGCACGCTGATCCTCAGCCACATGGCCTTTGCCCGCCACCTCGTCTGGCTGGAGCGCCACGAGGGCCTGCCGCGCATCGTGGTGCGCGAACGCGAGAGCGGCGCGGAACATGCCATCGCGTTTGCCGAGGAGGCCTATTCGCTCGGCCTTTCGGGCGCGGCGGAATACGACACCGACGTCATCCGCTTCTCCTATTCCTCGATGACGACGCCTTCGCAGCTCTTCGACTACGACATGACGACGCGCGAGCGCAGGCTGCTGAAGACACAGGAGGTCCCCTCGGGCCACAACCCGGACGACTATGTCACCCGCCGCGTCTTCGCCCCCGCATGGGACGGTGAAAAGGTGCCCGTCACCCTGCTCTACCGCAAGGACACGCCGCTCGACGGTTCCGCGCCGTGCCTTCTCTACGGCTACGGCGCCTACGGCATCACCATCCCGGCATCCTTCAACACCAATTGCCTGTCGCTGGTCGACCGCGGCTTCGTCTATGCCATCGCCCATATCCGCGGCGGCAAGGACAAGGGCTTTGCCTGGTACGAAGACGGCAAGATGGACAAGAAGACCAATACCTTCAAGGACTTCATCGCCGCGGCGGACTATCTGAATCAGGAGAAGTTCACGTCCTACGCGAACATCGTCGCCGAAGGCGGCTCGGCCGGCGGCATGCTGATGGGCGCCATCGCCAACATGGCGCCGGAAAAGTTCGGCGGCATCATCGCCGCCGTGCCCTTCGTCGACGTGCTCAACACGATGCTCGACGACACGCTGCCGCTCACCCCGCCGGAATGGCCGGAATGGGGCAACCCGATCGAGAGCAAGGACTTCTACCAGCTCATGGCGAGCTATTCGCCCTATGACAATGTCGGGCAAAAGCCCTACCCTGCCATCCTCGCCCTTTCCGGCCTCACCGATCCGCGCGTGACCTATTGGGAGCCCACCAAATGGGTGGCGCGCCTGCGCGAGAAGACGACGGGCAGCGAGCCCATCCTCCTCAAGACCAATATGGGCGCCGGCCACGGCGGCGCTTCGGGCCGCTTCCAGCGGCTGGAGGAGATCGCCTTCGAATATGCCTTCGCGATCAAGGTGGCGGGGAAGATGTAGGGTAGACGGGAAGGCCCCTCCCTAAATCCCTCCCCACAAGGGGGAGGGACTTACCGCGCCGCTCCGTTGGCATTTCATTATGAAACGATGAGCAAGCCTTTATCGTTCTCCCCCCTTGTGGGGGAGAAGCCGGCAGGCAGAGGGGGTAGCCCCGCGAAGCAGGGGCGTTACCGCAATTCTCCGACAAAACACGAAAACCTTTCGCTCCGCCCCGCGACACCCTATCTGATAGGAAAGGCAGCAAGGGACGGAGATCATGAGCGGTACGACGACGGCAGCGGCGGACAAGACCCGCCCCATTCCCTTCGACAACAGCTATGCGCGGCTGCCGGACGCCTTCTTCGCGCCGGTCGACCCCACGCCGGTCGAGGCGCCGCGGCTGATCAAGTTCAACCGGCCGCTCGCCGAAGAGCTCGGGCTCGACGCCGATGCGCTGGAGCGGCATGGCGCGGCCTATTTCTCCGGCAATACGCCCCTGCCCGGCTCGCTGCCGCTCGCCATGGCCTATGCCGGCCACCAGTTCGGCCAGTTCGTGCCGCAGCTCGGCGACGGGCGGGCCATCCTGCTCGGCGAGGTGATCGACCGAAACGGCAAGCGCCGCGACATCCAGCTCAAGGGCGCCGGCCAGACGCCCTATTCGCGGCGCGGCGACGGGCGGGCGGCGCTGGGGCCGGTGCTGCGCGAATATATTATCAGCGAGGCGATGCATGCGCTCGGCATCCCGACGACGCGGGCGCTCGCGGCCGTCGCCACCGGCCAGCCGGTCTATCGCGACCGGGTGCTGCCGGGCGCGGTCTTCACCCGCGTCGCCTCCAGCCATGTCCGCGTCGGCACCTTCCAGTTCTTCGCCGCGCGCGGCGATACCGAAAACGTGCGCGTGCTGGCGGACCATGTCATCGAGCGGCACTATCCGGAGCTGAAGGGCGCGGAAAAGCCCTATCTCGCGCTGCTCGACGCGGTGGCCGAGCGGCAGGCGGCGCTGATCGCCAAGTGGCTCGGCGTCGGGTTCATCCATGGCGTGATGAATACGGACAACATGACGATCTCGGGCGAGACCATCGATTTCGGCCCCTGCGCCTTCATGGACCGCTACGATCCGCGCACCGTTTATTCCTCCATCGATCATGGTGGGCGCTATGCCTTCGGCAACCAGCCGATGATCGGCCAGTGGAACATCGCCCGGCTCGCCGAGGCGATGCTCGCCATTCTCGACGACGACCAGGACAAGGCGGTGGAGGCGGCGAACGCGGCCGTCGGGCGCTTCATGGAGCGCTTCCAGGAGCACTGGAAAGATGTCATCCGCGCCAAGATCGGGCTCGGCGAGCATGAAGAAGAGGGCGACCAGGCGCTGATCCGCGACCTGCTCATCCTGCTTTACGAGCAGAAGGCCGATTATACGCTGGCCTTCCGCCGGCTGGCGGATGCGGCGGAAGACAGCGGCGGGGATGCCGCGCTCGGCGCGCTGCTCGAAGATCCGGGCGCCCTTGCACCGTGGCTCGCCGTCTGGCGCGAGCGATTGTCGCGGGAGGCAACCTCCCCGCAGGCGCGCACGGCGGCGATGCACCGGGTCAATCCCGCCTTCATCCCGCGCAATCACAAGGTCGAGGAAGCCCTGACGGAGGCCGTCGATCATGGCGATTTCTCGCTGTTCGAGGCGCTCAACGACGTGCTTGCCCGCCCCTACGAGGACCAGCCGGCCTTTGACGCCTATGCGCAGCCGCCGAAACCGGGCGAGGAGGTGACGGCAACCTTCTGCGGCACATAGGAGAAACCACACCTATAGATTGCTCCGAAACTTGAAATGCGGCAGCATTGAAGCGTCACGCTTGTGCCCTAGTTTCACAAACGTCCCTCCTTGAGCCGGACGTCATGTCGGCATCTCCCCGGCCGGCATAACCACGGAGATCATCATGTTGCTCACGCTGACCGCTGTCCTCTTCACCATCATAGGACTGGTGCTGACGGGCGGAGGCGGGTGGCTGCTGTCGCTCGGCGGCAGCCCCTATTATCTCGTCACCGGCCTTGCCTTCCTCGTCACCGCCGCCCTGCTCTTCCGCCGCTCGGCGGCGGCGCTCTGGCTCTATGCCCTCATCGTCCTCGGCTCGCTCGGCTGGGCGGTCTGGGAGGTCGGCTTCGACTGGTGGCAGCTCGGCCCGCGCGGCGGCGTCATCGTGCTCATCGGCCTGTGGCTGATGCTGCCGGCCATCCGCCGGCCGCTCGGTTTTGCGAGCCCCACCGGCACGCCCTACCCCGCCTCGGCGATGCCGCTTGCCGTCGCCGTCCTCGTCGCCATCGCGGTCGCCGGCTATTCGATGACGCAGGACCCGCACGACCTTGCCGGCAGCCTGCCGAAGGAGATCGCCAATGCGACGCCCGCGCTCGGCGGCAACGTGCCGGCCGGCGAATGGCACCAGTACGGCCGCACGCAATACGGCCAGCGCTATTCGCCGCTCGACCAGATCAATGCCGATAACGTCTCCACGCTGAAGGTCGCCTGGCAGTACCAGACCGGCGACGTGAAGCAGCCGGCGGACGTCGGCGAGACCACCTATCAGGTGACGCCGCTGAAGGTCGGCGACACGCTCTACATGTGCACCCCGCACAACTGGGCGATCGCGCTCGACGCGGCAAGCGGCAAGGAGAAATGGAAATACGATTCCAATTCCGGCATGAACCCGGACCGCCAGCACCAGACCTGCCGCGGCGTGACATATTATGCCGACCCCGCCGCCACCGCCGGCACGGCCTGCGCCACGCGCGTCTACCTGCCGACCTCCGACGCCCGGCTGATCGCGCTGGACGCCGAGACCGGCGACGTCTGCACCGGCTTTGCCGAGAACGGCGTGCTGCATCTCGAAAAGGGCATGCCCTACAATCCGGCCGGCTACTACTACTCCACCTCGCCGCCCGTCATCACCGACGGCAAGATCATCATCGGCGGGGCGGTGAACGACAACTATTCCACCAAGGAACAGTCCGGCGTCATCCGCGCCTTCGACGTCAATTCCGGCGCGCTGGTCTGGAACTGGGATTCCGGCAATCCGGACGTGACGACGCCGCTGCCCGAGGGGCAGGTCTACACCGTCAACTCGCCGAATTCCTGGTCGGTGTTCAGTTATGACGAGGCGCTCGGCCTCGTCTATGTCCCGCTCGGCAACCAGGTGCCGGACCAGCTCGGCATGGGGCGCAGCGAGAATGTGGAGAAGTTCTCCTCCTCCATCGTGGCGCTCGACATCAAGACCGGCGCGCTGCGCTGGGTGCGCCAGACGGTGCATCATGACCTGTGGGACATGGACGTGCCCGCCCAGCCGGCGCTGATCGACATCACCCGGGACGGCACGACCGTTCCCGCCCTCGTCGGCGCCACCAAGCAGGGCGACATCTACGTGCTCGACCGGCGCACCGGCGAGCCGATCATCCCGGTCAAGGAAGTGCCCGCCCCGACCGGCGCGATCCCGGAGGATTTCTCCGCGCCGACCCAGCCGGTCTCCGACCTCACCTTCATGCCCGATCCGCTGACCGAGAAGAACATGTGGGGCATCACCATGTTCGACCAGATGATGTGCCGCATCGACTTCCTGTCGATGAAATACGAGGGCCGCTACACGCCGCCCTCGCTTGAGGGCACCATCGTCTATCCCGGCAATTTCGGCACGTTCAACTGGGGCTCGGTCGCGGTCGATCCCGAGCGGCAGGTGATGTTCGGCATGCCGACCTACCTCGCCTTCACCTCCCGCCTCGTGCCGCGCGACCAGGTGCCGCCGAAGGGGCAGGACGAGAAGGGTTCCGAACAGGGCCTCAACCGCAACGACGGCGCGCCCTACGGCGTCTATATGGGCCCGTTCCTCGGACCGCTCGGCATTCCCTGCCAGGCGCCGCCATGGGGCTATGTCGCGGGCGCTGACCTTGCCACCGGCAAGATCGCCTGGAAGCACAAGAACGGCACGGTCATGGACATGACGCCGCTGCCGCTGCCCTTCAAGGTGGGCGTGCCCGGCATCGGCGGCCCGATGATGACCAAGGGCGGCGTCGCCTTCCTCGGCGCGGCGGTGGACGATTATCTGCGCGCCTATGACGTGACCACCGGCCGCCAGCTCTGGGAAGCCCGCCTTCCCGCCGGCGGACAGGCGACGCCCATGACCTACACGGTCGGCGACAAGCAATATGTGCTGATCGTCGCCGGCGGCCACGGCTCGGTGGGCACGAAGCCGGGGGATTACGTGATCGCCTATACGCTGCCGTAAGGGGGCGTGAGGTTCATCCCCGTCTGCCCTGCCGGGCTTCTCCTCCACAAGGGGCTGCCCGTCAGGGAATTCGGCGCTGCCGCTTTTCCCTTCTCCCCCTCGGGGAGAAGGTCCCGGCAGGCGGATGAGGGGCCTCTCCAGCACGAGCATGCAAGGCTTACGCTGCCTTATCCCCTCATCCGGCCCTACGCGCCACCCCCCCCGAGGGGAGAAGGAAAGCGCGGCAATGTCCAACTCCATGAGGGAGATGCCCGGCTGGACAGAGCGGCGGCTGCGGCAAGCACTTCACGTAGCCTTGACCACGGAAATACCGGGCGGGGTTGCCTCTCCGCGCCGGTCTTTCCATTATGCCGCCCTGCCCATCCTCCCCGGGAGATTCGCCATGAAAGACGACTGGCGGCTGATCGCCGCGCCGGTGCAGATCATCCTTGCCAATTACGGGCGCGCCTCGCGCGGCCTTCTGGCGCTGGTCGCGGTCATCGTCTTTCTTTCGGCCGTTTCCGCCGTCGCCGCGCCCTATCTCTTCTCGCGCCTCATCGACACCATGGCCGCCGACCGGTTCGCCGAGGGACTGGCCGCCGGCCTCGTCGTCTATGCCCTGCTCATCGGCATCGCGGCGGCGCTGCAGCATATGGTGCAGTATCTCTCCTACATGAGCGCGGAGAACCTCAGCTTCATCGCCAGCACCAGCCTGTTCGACCGCCTGCTGAGGAAGACGGCCGGCTTCTTCGTCGAGCACAACCCGGCCGAGATCGAAGGCGCGCGGCGGCGCGGACAGGGCGCGCTGATGACGCTCGTGCAGCTCGGCCTCATCGTCTTCATTCCGGGCACGACGCAGATCGTGCTCGCGCTCGCCATGCTGGGGGCGACGATCAATATCGAGGTCGTGCTGATCGTCATCGTCTACGGCACCGGCTTCGTCGCCCTCACCGCCCTTGCCAACCACCGCACGCGCCGCTTCCTCGACGCGGCCATCGAGGCCGGGCAGGAGAATGCGAAATTCGTCGGCAACGCCATGGCGGCGATGGAGACGCTGCGCCATTTCGGCAGCCACGGCTGGATGCAGGCGCGCTTTGCCGACAAGGCCCGCGAGGAGCGCGACAACTGGGCCGCCTTCTGCCGCCGCCGCATCGGCTACAGCGCGGTGCTCGGCGCGGGACTGGCGCTGCAATTCGTCGTCACCTTCCTCCTGCTCCTGCCGCGCTACCGGGCGGGCGAGCTCAGCGTCGGCGACCTCGTCCTCTTCAACACGCTGCTGCTCCAGCTCAACATGCCCTTCGAGATGATCGGCCATGCGCTGGACGACGTGGTGCGCGCCCGGGCCTCGCTGCTGCCGCTCGCCCGCATCTGGGCCGCGCCGGAGGAAGAGGATGCCGTAACGCCCGGCGGCTTCTTGCCGCGAGACGGCCGCCTCGCCTTCGAGAGGGTCTCCTATGCCCATGAAAACGGCCGGGGCGTCGCGGATATCAGCTTTTCGGCGGAGCGCGGGCGCATCACCTATCTCGTCGGCGAAACCGGCTCGGGCAAGTCGACGCTGCTGCGCCTCGCCCTCAAATCGCTCAGCCCCGCCTCGGGCCGCATCGCCGTCGATGGCATGGACCTCGAAGCCGTCTCCCAGCGCGACTGGTACACCGCCGTCGGCATCGTGCCGCAGGAGCCGACGCTGCTCAACGACACGCTCGCCGTCAACATCGCGCTCGGCCGGCCGATGGACCCGGAGCGGCTGCGGCGCGCGGCGGAGAAGGCGGCGATCCTCGCCTTCGTCGAGGCCCTGCCCGACGGTTTCGAGACCATAGTCGGCGAGCGGGGTATGAAGCTCTCCGGCGGCGAGCGCCAGCGCATCGCCATCGCCCGGGCGCTCTATGCCGATCCGCAGTTCCTCTTCCTCGACGAGGCGAGCTCGGCGCTGGACGAGGCGACGGAGGCGGAGATCATGCAGCATATCCGCAGCCTTGCCGGCGACGTGACGATCCTTGCCGTCACCCACCGGAAAGGCGTGATCGCCCCCCTCGACCACGTCGTCACCCTCGGCGCCGGGCGCATCGAGAGCGAGACCTGAGACAAGTCTCGCAAAAGCCGCAACCGCTAATGGTTTCCCAAAGGAATTCGAGGGAGCCTTTCATGAAGATCGACGGCAACATGCTTTCCGCCTATGCGCTCGGCCGGCAGCGGCCCGCCGCCGGCGCTGGCGACAGCCTTTCCAATGGCATGGGCGATGGCGGCGGCGCGTGGAAACGCAACATCCCGACGGTGGAGACCTCCTCCACCATGCCTTCCGGCCTTGCCAATGCGCTGTGGGTCAACAAGCAGGAGAAGGCCGAGCGGGAGAGCGAGGGGCTTCTCTCCGATTTCATGGAGCTTTCGAAGATGAACCCGATCGAGCGCCTGCGCAAGGAGCTGCTCGAATCGATGGGCCTCACCGAGGAGAGCCTCGCCGCGCTGCCACCCGAGCAGCGCGACGCGATCGAAGAGGAGATCCGCCGCGCCATCAAGGAGCGGCTGGGCATCGACGACACCCAACAGGCCGGCCCCGCGGAAGGGCAATCCGCGGCCGGCACGGAGGAAGCGAAGGCCTGACCGGCCTTCGCTTTCATCCTTCCTCTTTCCGTAAGAAAGCCGGTTGACAAACGGCACGAAAGGGAGAATATCGCGATCATGATCAAGAGCACGCACATCGCCGCAACGTATTTTTGGCTGTTCCGATAAGGAGCGGCTGTTCGATCATGTCAACAAGCCGCCATCAGGCGGCTTTGTTGTTTTAGGGCACCTGATGGCACGAAAACCAAGGAGCCCGAAATGCTGAATACCGTCATCAAGCTCGATCCCCACGCCGTCGAACGCCCGCCGATGCTGACCATCCGCGCCGCGCGCCAGGGCGACCTGCAGCAGATACTCGACATGATCGCGCTGCACGCCGAATGCCACGGCGACACCGCGAAGATCACCGCCGTCGACCTCGACCGTGACCTCTTCGGCACCCATCCCTGGATCACCGCCCTCGTCGCGGAAGCCGGCGGCCGGCTGATCGGCTACGCGCTGATGGTGCCGATGTACCGCGCCATGGAAGGCGTGCGCGGCATGGAGCTGCACCAGATCTTCGTGCGCGACGGCCATCGCGGCCACGGCATCGGCCGCCATCTCGTTTCCCGCGCCCGCGAGCATGCCCGCATCTCCGGCTGCGGCTACCTCTCGGTGAGCGCGGCGACCGGCAATTTCGGCGCGCACCGCTTCTACGAGCAGATGAACTTCCGCGCCGGCCCGGTGACGGGTATGCGCTACGTCCAGGCATTGGGCTGAAGCGACGGAGGCCGGCATGGCGAAGCGACTGGCAATCGTGCTGACGGAAGGCTACGCGGACTGGGAATGCGCCCTCCTGATGGCGACCGCGCGGGGCGACTGCGGGGCGGAGACCGTGGTGCTGACGCCCGGCGGGGCCGACGTCACCTCGCTCGGCGGCCTCGCCGTCAAATCCGCCGGCAAGGCGGAAGCCGCCATGCCCGCCGATTTCGACGTGCTGGTCGTGTGCGGCGGCACGATATGGCAATCCGGCGCGGCGCCCGACCTCTCGGCTCCGGTCGGGCGTTTCGTCAGCGCCGGCAAGCCGGTGGCGGCGATCTGCGACGCCACGCTGGAATTTGCCCGCCTCGGCCTGTTCGATACCCGGGCGCATACCGGCAACTATCCCGGCCAGCTCGGCAAGCTCGTGCCGGACTATCGCGGCGCGGCGCATTACCGCGACCAGCCGCAGGCAGTGAACGACCGCGGCGTCATCACCGCCTCCGGCGCGGCACCCGCCACCTTCGCCCGCGAAATCCTCGAGGCCATCGGTCTCGGCTCGGCGGAGCTGCGGGATTATCTGGCAATGTACGGGGATGAGCATGGGCGGCGAAGGGCTGAGGAGTGTTGAGGGCTGGCGCGGAACGCATGTCGGACGACGCAGGAGCGACTGACCGCGCCGCGGAAATGCCGGACCTGATGGCCGCAGCACCCGACTTGTCGGCATTGTCGCGGCTTGGCGGCATTTCGCCAGCCTGAAGGCATCTCGGCTTGGGCACCCGGCCTGAAGCATTCCGACTTGGTGGCGGCCATGCCCTGCACGGCGGCAGGAGGCTGCTCACCCCATCCTCCATCGTCATCCTCGGGATTGCCGCGAGGACCCACGCCCCAAGCTCAGGTCGTGCCGTGACTCATGGATCCTCGGGGCAAGCCCGAGGATGACAAAGGAGAGGCGAGTGTCCCGTCAAGGCGGCAGAGAGGATGCGGCTCGCGCAAGGCCCCGGGCGTTCAGGCTCACGGGGCGTTGAGGCCCACGGGGCGTCGGGCCTACCGGACGCTTAGGCCCGCCGAACGTTCCGGCCCGCTGAGCGTTCCGCCGACCGAGCGTTCAAGCTCCGCCAAACCGTCAGACCCCGTCAGGCCTGGCCCCAAACCGCCAGACCCCGCCCCCGAACCTCACCGCGCCGGGATCGCCTTCAGGTAGGCGGCGATCGCCTCGCGGTCTTCCTTCGGCAGCAGCGCCATGTTCTTCTGCACGGAGACCATGGCGCCGCCGACGCTGTCGAATTCCGGCGTGAAGCCGGTTTCGAGATAGTTGACGATATCGCCTGCGCTCCAGCTGCCGAAGCGGCCCTCGACGGGGGTGATGTCGGGGATGCGGCCCTCGCCCTCCGGGTTCGGCCCGCCGGCGAGCCACTGGTCGATCTTCAGGCCGCCCAGCATGTCGCGCGGCGTGTGGCATTCGCCGCAATGGCCCGGCCCCTCGACGAGATACTGGCCGTGCCTGACCGTCTCGTCGGCATCGGCGAGCGCCACGCGCGGCGCCTCGTTGAGGTAGAGCAACTTCCAGCCGCCGAGCGCGAGGCGGATGTTGAAGGGGAACGGCAGCTCGTGCCCCGGCGCGACATTGCCGCTCTTCGGCAGGGTCTTCAGATAGGCGTAGAGATCGCCGATGTCCTTGACCGTCATGCGCGCATAGGAGGCGTAGGGGAAGGAGGGATAGAGGTGCTCGCCGTCGCGGCCGGTGCCGCGCTTCATGGCGTCGCCGAATTCCGCCAGCGTCCAGGCGCCGATGCCCGCCGTCTCGTCCGGCGAGATGTTCGGCGCATGGAAGGTGCCGAAGGGGCTCTTCAGCGCGAGCCCGCCGGCCAGCACCAGCTTCTGGTCGTCCGGCGCGCCCGGCGCCGCGTGACAGCTCACGCAGCCGCCCGCATGGAAGATGCGTTCCCCATTGGCAAGGTCCGGCTCGCCGGCGGCGGCCCAGGTCTCGGCCGGAAGCCGCTCGGGCGCCGTCAGGAAAACGAATGCGCCCGCGCCGATCGCGCCGAGCAGCACCACGCCGCCAAGAAGTCTTTTGAGTGCCATGGGCCCTCCCCGCCTGCGCCCGCCCCTTCCGACGAAGAGGCCGCGGCGCATAAACACAAAGGTTCCATCCCGGCGGCCGGCACCGGGACGGTGTTCATTCTTTCGGGATGATCCGGTCCACCGCGGTCACTTCTTGACGCGGTAGACCTCATGACAGCCGCCGCAATTGGGGCCGATCGCGCCGAGCGCCGCGACGACACCCGTCTGGTCCGCCGGAAGGCTCGCAAGGGCCGTGTCGGCGGCCGCGCCGAGCTTGGCGGCATGGGCCTTGAAGTCGTCCATCTTTTCCCAGATCGTCGCCTTGGCTTCCGTGTCGTGGCCGGTCTCGGAGCCTACGGGGAACTGCTCCGGGAAGGCCTTCGCCACCTCGCTCATCGTGGTCAGCGATGCCTTGACGACCTCTGCATCATAGGGCTTCTCGCCCTTGGCGATGCCGGAAAGCGCGCCCATGGCCCCGCCCACCTTCTTCATCATCTGCTGGCGCACGACCTGCGGCTCGTCCGCCGCCACGACAGCACCCGCGCCGATGACTGCAAGCGCGGCCGCGGCCGCCAAAGTCCTGAACTTCATGGAGTTCTCCCCGTTGCTGGCGGCCGGCCGGGGCCGCGCCGCCGATTTGCGATGCGCGGCCATGATTGCATTTTAGAAAATCCACGACAGTAAAATCTTTTTGATGCCGGCGACGCGCGGAACGCCACGGGCGGCCGCATCTTCAACGTTTCTTGATCTTTTATAAGCACAACTCGGGCATCGACACAGTATCGGTCCGAGGACCACCAGCATGCGGAACGCATTCCTCAAGACCCTGTCCGCCGACCTGCGGCAGATGCTGCCGTTCCATGTCTTCGTGCTCGCGCATATGGCGCTGGTGGTCGGCATCCTCACCTGGCATGCCGATTTCACGGCGGCGGCCTACCTGCAATATGCCGCGCAATTCGGCCCGGTCTATTTCCTGGGGCTTCCGGCCATTCTCCTCCTCGGCAAGCTCGTTGCCGGCGTGTTCCGCAACCCGAAGGCGCCGCTCGCCTGGGTGACGCTGCCGACGCCCGCGCTGCTCGGCCATCTGGCCGGCGCCGCCGCCGTCTTCGGCTCCGTCATCCTCTTCATGGGATCGTTCACGACGTTCAAGACGATGATGCCGGCCCTGAGGAACGGCTTTCCCTACGACCGCGTGCAGGCCGATCTGGATGCTCTGTTCTTCGGCGGCGTCGATCCCGGGCCGCGGCTGATGGCGCTCTTCGGCAATCCGCATATCCTCTCCATCCTCGAATGGAACTATTCCGTCGCCTGGACGGCCTTCGCCTTCGTGCCGCTCTTCTTCATCGTGCTGCGCGCAAGGGGCGCTTTCCGCCTGCGCTATTGCCTCGGCTTCGCCCTCGTCTGGGCGGTACTCGGCAATCTTCTCGCCTGCCTCTTTCTTTCCGCCGGTCCCGCCTTCTACGGGCACGTCACCGGCGATGCCGCGCGCTTCGCGGCGCAGTTGCGGATGCTCGACAATGGCGTGGTGGCGGCCTTCCAGACCTATCTGTGGCAGAACCATCTTCAGGACGTCGCGGGGCTCGGGACGGGCATTTCCGCCTTCCCGAGCGTCCATGTCGGCGTCACGATGATGAACGCCCTCTTCCTGCGGGAATTCAGCCGCACCGCCGGCTTTCTCGGCTTTGCCTATGTCTTCATCATCCTCATGAGCTCGGCGCTCTTCGGCTGGCACTACCTGATCGACGGCTATACCTCCATATTGGTCGTCCTTCTCCTGCATGTCGCGCTGAAGCGCCTGTTCGCGGCAAGGCCCGCGGCACCGGCCGAAGACCTCAAACCGTCCCCCAGCCCCGCCATACCGTGACCATGGCGATCGCGACGAGCAGCACGCCCGCCGCGCGGCCGATCAGGCGGGTGGCGGCGGGACTGCCGACGAGCGCGGCGCGGCTCTTGGCGGCGGCGAATGCGAGGCCGCCATAGACGGCAAGCTGCGTCGCCCAGATCATCAGCAGCATGACGAGCGTCTGGCGCCAGAGCGGCCCGAATTCCGGGCGCAGGAACTGCGGGAAGACGGCGAGCATGAAGAGATAGGCCTTGGGGTTCATGAGGCTCGTCAGCGCGCCCTGGCGGAAACGCGTGGCAAGGCCGCGCCGCTCGAGGCCATCGACGTCGCCGATGACGATGGAGCTGCGGAAGAGTTGCCAGCCGATGAAGGCGACATAGGCCGCACCGAGCACCAGCAGCCCGTTGAAGAGTTTCGGCGCGAAATGCAGCAGCATGCCGACGCCGAGGGCGGCATAAAGCGTGTGCACCAGACCGCCCGCCATGATGCCGAAGGTCGCCGAGAGCCCCGCCCTGCGACCGCCGGAAAGCGCGCTTGCCAGCACGAAGACCATGTCCATGCCCGGCACGATGATGATGCCGGAGACGAGCAGGAAGAAGAGCCAGAGGTTTTCGCTATAGGTCATGTCAGTTGGCCGTTGCCTTTTGCCGCGCCGCAGCCCTATGCTGCCTTTCGTTTCAAGCGCTTGAGGCGTGCTATAGCGAAGGCCAACTGACAGGGGTGTGTCAGTTGTGACGGAGAAAACCATGCGCAAGGCATCCCGGCTCTTCGAGATCATCCAGATCCTCAGGCTCGCCCGCCAGCCGGTGACCGCGGCCGAGATCGCCGAACGGCTGGAGGTGACGGCGCGCTCGATCTACCGCGACATCGCCGCGCTGCAGGCGATGCGCGTGCCGGTCGAGGGCGAGCGCGGCATCGGCTATATCCTGCGTCCCGGCTTCGACCTGCCGCCGCTGATGTTCACCATCGAGGAGACGGAGGCCGTGGTGCTGGCGCTCGCCCTTCTGGAGCGAACAGGGGACGCGGAGCTGAAGGCGGCCGCCAGAAGGGTGGGCGAGAAGGTCGCCGGCGCCGTGCCGCCGCCGCTGCGCCAAACGCTTTCCGCCCGCGCGCTGCACGCCTGGGGCACCGCGCCGCGCCAGCCCGAGGGCATCGACCTTGCCACGGTGCGCCGGGCGATCCGCGACGAGGAGAAGCTGCTCATCGACTACCGCGACGAATATGCCCGCGCCACCGAGCGCACCATCCGCCCCATCGCGCTCATCTACTATTCGGAAACGGCGAACATCGTCGCCTGGTGCGAGCTGCGCCAGGCCATCCGCAATTTCCGCGCGGACCGGGTGGAGGCCTGCGAAGCGACGGGCGGGCACTTTCGCGGCGAAGGCGACGGGCTGCGGCAGATCTGGATTTCCGGCTGGGCGGAGAACCGGGCGGCGACAGGTTCCTAAGCGTTTCACGCATTCCGGACGAAAAACCGCGATGCACTTTTGCGGGATTTGCCCTATTCCGGCCATTCCTCGCGCGGCCATTGCCGCGCGGCATGGATGACACGCAGGATGAACAGGGTCTCCCGCCCCTCGGTCATCTTCATGCAATAGGCGAGAACATAGGGAAGACCGCTCACCGATTTCTCGTAGGTGCCGCCGACCCGGCCCGGCCGGCCGACGGCGCGTTCGCCCAGCAGGACCGCCGCCGCACCGATCCGCGCGGCAACCGAGCGTGCCGCTGCGGGATCGTCCTTCGCGATGTGGCGGACCTGCTGCTTCAGGTCATCGAGGGCCGCGCTGGACCATCGGACGGGACGCTTCACGACCGGTCGCGCTCAGCCGTATCGATCGCGGAGGCGAGTTCGGACATGGCTTCCTCATGCGAAACCGTCCGCCCCTTGCGAACGTCCTCAAGGCCTTCGCTGATGCCCTCTACGATCGCCAGTTCCCTTGCGACATAGGCCGAGACCGCCTCGGCGGCGAGGAAGGAGCGGCTGCGGCGCGTGTCCGCCGCCAGCCTGTCGAGCTTTTCCTTGATGTCGGTGCTGACGCGGATCGTCATCGTCGTGCTGCTCATGGTGGCCATCCGTACTGGCTTGTGTACATGCCAGCACAATATCACACATCGGACGAAATTGAAAAACCCGTTCCTTTTCGGCAGCTGGAGAAGAAGGCTAGCCAAACAAAAACCCCGGCCGTTTCCGACCGGGGTTTCCAAAATCCGATAAGCCGAAAGCTTACTTCGTTGCGGCTTCGTAGCGCTCCAGGACGTAGTCCCAGTTGATCAGGCTGTCGACGAAGGCTTCGAGGTATTTCGGGCGGGCGTTGCGGTAGTCGATGTAGTAGGAGTGTTCCCACACATCGACGCCGAGGATCGGTTCCGCGCCGTGGACCAGCGGGTTCTCGCCGTTCGGGGTCTTGGAGATGGCGAGCTTGCCGTCCTTGACGGAGAGCCAGGCCCAGCCGGAGCCGAACTGCGTGGTGCCGGCGGCGACGAAATCGGCCTTGAACTTGTCATAGCCGCCCAGATCGCTGTCGATCGCCTTCTGCAGCGCGCCCGGCAGGCTCTTGCCGCCGCCGCCCTTCTTCATCCACTTCCAGAAATGGACGTGGTTGTAGTGCTGGCCGGCATTGTTGAAGAGGCCCTGGTTGGTGCCGTAGGACTTCTTGACGATCTCTTCGAGGGAGAGGTTCGCAAGGCCCGCTTCCTCCGCCAGCTTGTTGCCGTTGTCGACATAGGCCTTGTGGTGCTTGTCGTGGTGATATTCGAGGGTCTCGCGCGACATGAAGGGCGCGAGCGCGTCGTAATCGTAGGGAAGCGGCGGAAGTTCGAAAGCCATGATGGTGTCTCCTCTTTGTTTGCCGCAATTCCGAAGGCGGGCCGGTTTCCCGGCCAATGCTGGAATTGCTCTGGCGACGGAATTTTGTGAAGGAAATCCGTGAGCGGAACATAGGAGCGGCAACCGGAAGAGGCAACCGCCCGCCTTCCAAATTTTCCTGACATGCGGCAAAATCCTTCCCGTTTCGCGTGCCGGATCAAGGGCGGGCGGAACCCCTTTCCGATTCGCGGCGTTTCGCCCCTTCCCGCCAACCCGGAGCCCTCCATGCGCATCATCCCCCTTTCCGCCCTCGCCCTCTCGCTTGCCGCCGCCGGCGCCCATGCCTCTTCCTCCGATGCCTGGGAGGAATTCCGCGCGGATGTGGAGAAAAGCTGCCTTGCCAGCCTGCCGGAAGTGCTGGGAACGCCGAACGTCTTCGTCGAGCCGACCGGCACGCAATCCTTCGGCATCGCGGCGATCGAGGGGCTTTCGCCGGAATCGAAGAGCCAGATCACCTATGTCTGCATCTACGACAAGCAGAAGAAGACGGTGGAAGTCTCCCCGCCGATTGCCGCGGAATTCCTGCATGTGGTGCGGGAAAGCGAGCGCGAGGCGGCGGCGAAGAAGCGCGCCGAGACGGGGGACAATACGACGCAGGATGCGGCGGGGCAGGAATAGGGCAAGGACCTTGCTGGGCTTCGACAGGCATCGCTACTGGCGGCAGCCCGCTCATCCGACCCTTCGGGCCACCTTCTCCCCGAAGGGAGAAGGGAAAATGAGACGCTGGCAGCATTCCCCCTTCTCCTCGACGGGGAAAAGGGGCCGGCAGGCGGATGAGGGGGACCGCCGGTATGACCGAAGCGGCCTTCCCGCCGGCCTTTCCTCATTCACGCATCGCCGTTCGAATGCGCCCAGTCGAAATAGAGGTCGCGGGCCTTGGCGGTGATGGGGCCGTGGGGAAGGTCGCGGTCCTCGAAGCGGGTGACGGGGACGACCTTGGAATAGTTGCCGGAGGTGAAGATCTCGTCGGCGGCTGAAAAATCGGCCGGGGTGAGCGTGGTCTCGACCACGTCGAAGCCCGCGTCCCGCAAAAGGCCGATGACGCGGCTGCGCGTGATGCCGGCAAGGAAGGTGTGGTTGGCGGCGGGGGTGAAGACGACGCCGTCGCGCACCATGAAGATGTTGGACGAGGCGGTCTCGGCGACATTGCCCAGCATGTCGCGCACCAGCGCGTTGTCGAAGCCGCGCTTGCGGGCCTCCACCAGCATGCGGGCATTGTTCGGATAGAGGCAGCCGGCCTTGGCATCCGTCGGCATGCATTCCACCGTCGGGCGGCGGAAGGGCGAGACGGTGAGCGAGGAACGGGCATTCGGATCGCCCAGCGAGGCCTCGAACAGGCAGAGCGCGAAGCAGGTGGAGCCCGCATCCGGCGCCACGACGCTGATCGGCGAGCCGTGCTCGGCCCAGTACATCGGCTTGATATAGATCGCCGTCCTGCCGTCGAATTTCTTGACGCCTTCCCAGGCGAGCGCCTCGATCTCTTCCGGGGAGACGGTCGCCGCAAGGCCGAGCGCCTCGGCGGAGCGGTTGATGCGCTGGCAATGCAGGTCGAGGTCCGGCGCGATGCCGTCGAACCAGCGCGCGCCGTCGAAGACGGTCGAGCCGAGCCACATGGCATGCGAGGTGGGGCCGATGAGCGGCGGGTTGCCGGAAATCCATTCGCCGTCCACGAAGGTCCAGGTGGCGGAGCGCGGTGAGGTATCGACTGGCATGTTTCAAACTCCTTCCAGAGCATTTCCGGCAAAGGGCGGAGCGGTTCCGCGTCCGCCAATGCGAAGAACCAAAGAGCCGGAGCGGTTTCGCGGTTCGCGAGAAAAGCGGAAATGCCCTGGCCCATCAAGGCCCGACCGGGATGAGCGGTCAAGTCGCCCCTGCCTTCCGCCAGAGCGCGCCGCATGTCCATTCAAGATGTTGAATGGGTGCATCAGGTCTTGTCATGGATGGCCCGGTTGAGGGCCTTCCGGGTGCATGCGATAGAAGAGCAAAGGGAGACGGCCATGCGCGCGATGTACTACGAAGCCTTTGAAGCGAAACCGGATATCCGCGTCCTGCCGGATCCGGTGCCGACGCCCGGCGGCGTGGTGATCAAGGTCGAGGCGACGGGGCTGTGCCGCAGCGACTGGCACGGCTGGATGGGTCACGATCCCGATATCAAACTGCCGCATGTGCCGGGGCACGAGCTCGCCGGCACGGTGGCGGCGGTCGGCAAGGCCGTTACCCGCTTCCGCGAGGGCGAGCGCGTGACCGTGCCCTTCGTCTCCGGCTGCGGCCATTGCGGCGAGTGCCGCTCGGGCAATCAACAGGTCTGCGAAGAACAGTTCCAGCCGGGCTTCACCCATTGGGGGTCCTTCGCCGAATATGTCGCCATCGACCATGCCGACCAGAACCTCGTGCACCTGCCCGAGGCCATCGACTATGCCACGGCCGCCAGCCTCGGCTGCCGCTTCGCCACCTCCTTCCGCGCGGTGGTGGACCAGGCGCGGGTGACGGGCGGGGAATGGGTGGCGGTGCATGGCTGCGGGGGCGTCGGCCTTTCCGCCATCATGATCGCCGCCGCGCTGGGGGCGAACCCCATCGCCATCGACATCTCCCCCGAGAAACTGGACTTCGCGAGGAAGATGGGCGCGGTCGCGGCGATCAATGCCCGCGAGGTGGCCGACGTCGCCGAGGCGGTGCGGGAGATCACCGGCGGCGGGGCGCATGCCTCCGTCGATGCGCTGGGTTCGCCCGTCACCTGCTTCAACTCGATCAAGAACTTGCGCCGGCGCGGGCGGCATGTGCAGGTGGGGCTGATGCTGGCCGATCATGCGACGCCGCAGATCCCCATGGCGCAGGTCATCGGCCACGAACTGGAGATTTACGGCAGCCACGGCATGCAGGCATGGCGCTACGACGCCATGCTGGCGATGATCGAAAGCGGCAAGCTTTCGCCGCAAAAATTGATCGGCCGGCATATCGGGCTGGAGGAAGCCGTGCCTGCTCTGATGGCGATGGACCGGGCGACGGAGCTGGGGATCAGCGTGATTACGCGGTTCTGAGGGGTGGAGGGCGTGGATACCCCCTCTGGCCTGCCGGCCATCTCCCCCACAAGGAGGGAGATCGGCAAGAAGTGAGAACCTCACTCAATCAGCGACGTTGAAGATAGGCGAAACGTTGCTCCATCCAATCTCCCCCCTTGAGGGGGAGATGGCCGGCAGGCCAGAGGGGGGTGCCCCACCCGATACGGACAATTGACATTCACCGCCCGATAACCGCCAATCGACGGCAAGAGTGCAGGAGAATCGCAGCCATGTCCCATGCCGCCTATGTGTTCGACGCCTATGGCACGCTGTTCGATGTGCATGCGGCGGTGCGGCGGCATGCGGGGGATGTGGGGCCGAACTACCAGATCTTCTCCGAGATCTGGCGCGCCAAGCAGCTCGAATATTCCTGGACGCGGGCGCTGATGGGCGCCTATGCGGATTTCTGGCAGCTCACCGAACAGGCGCTCGACTATACGTTCCAGCGCATCGGCGGCGTCGATCCCTCGCTGCGGCAAAAGCTGCTCGACGCCTACTGGAAGCTCGACTGCTATCCGGAAGTGCCGGCCGTGCTGAAGGCGCTGAAGCAGCGCGGCGCGCATATCGCCATCCTTTCCAACGGCTCGCCCGCCATGCTGGCCTCGGCGGTGAAGAATGCGGCGCTCGATACCGTGATCGACGACATCTTCTCGGTGGATGCGCTGAAGACCTACAAGACCGCCCCGGCCGTCTACGATCTGGTGACGACGAATTACCGGCTCTATCCGAATGCCGTCTCCTTCCAGTCCTCCAACCGCTGGGACATTGCCGGGGCGACGAAATTCGGCTTCCGCACCGTCTGGATCAACCGGTCCAACATGCCGGACGAATATTTCGACCTCGGCCCGTCCCTGATCCTGCCTTCGCTGGAGAGCCTGTAAGATGGCCTGGTCCGCCGCACAGTACCTGAAATTCGAGGACGAGCGCACGCGCCCGGCCGCCGACCTTCTCGCCCAGGTGCCCGCCGATCTCCGGGCCGGCACGGTCTATGACCTCGGTTGCGGCCCCGGCAATTCGACGGAACTGCTGGTCAGGCGTTTCCCCGGCCGGGGCGTGCGCGGCGTCGACAGCGCGGCCGACATGCTGAAGGCGGCGCGCCAGCGCCTGCCGGGCGTGGATTTCGTCGAATGCGACCTTGCCGAATGGCAGCCGCCGGAGCCGGCCGCCCTGCTCTTCGCCAATGCCGTCTTCCAGTGGCTGCCCGATCATGTGGCGCTGATGACGCGGCTGATGGACGGACTTCGCCCCGGCGGCGTGCTAGCCGTGCAGATGCCGGACAATCTTTCCGAACCCTCCCATCTCCTGATGGAGGAAAGCGCGCTGGCCGGCCCCTGGCACAGCGCCTTTGCCGAGGGCACGCCGCGCCGCAAGCCGCTGCCCGGCCCCGCCGCCTATTTCGATGCGCTCGGGCCGAAGGCGGCGCGTGTCGACGTCTGGCACACCGCCTACAACCACCCGATGCCGGATGCGGCCGCCATCGTCGAATGGGTCAAGGGCACGGGGCTGCGCCCCTATCTCGACCGTATCCCGGCGCAAGAGCGCGACGGCTTCCTTGCGGATTACGAGGCGCGCATCGGCAAGGCCTACCGGCCGATGGCGGACGGGCGGCGCCTGCTGCGCTTCCCGCGGCTCTTCATCATCGCGGTGAAGGCCTGAACCTCAGATCTTCTCCACGAGAAAATCGATGAAGGCGCGAATGCGCGCGGCCAGATGCTCGTGGCCGGCGAAGACGGCGTGCACGATCTCGATATCACCGGGATTGAAGGCCTCCAGCACCGGCACCAGCGTGCCGGCGGCGATGTCGGGCTCGACATGGAAGCGGCCGATGCGGCCGAGGCCGAGGCCATCGAGGCAGAGCTGGCGCAGGATCGCGCCGCTGGAGACCAGCATGTTACCGGTGATCTCATAGGGCTCGGCGGCGCCCTCTTCCGACAGGAAGGGCCAGTCGTCCATGCTGCGGCGGAAGTTGAAGCGCAGGCAATTGTGGGCCGAGAGATCGGCTGGGTGCTGCGGTGTGCCGCATCTTGCAAGATAATCCGGCGAGGCGATGACGACCTTGCGGCTTTCCAGCAGCTTGCGCGCCTTCAGCGATGAATCGCGTAACGGCCCGGAGCGGATGGCGACGTCGGTGCGCTCGCCGATCACGTCGATCACCCCGTCCGTCAGCGTCAGGTCCAGCTCGATATCAGGGTAGAGCGCCAGGAAGGCCGGCAGCAGCGGCAGGATGTAGCGCTCGCCGAAGCCCACCGACGCATTGACCCGAAGCGGGCCGCGCGGCACGACCTTCGCGCCCTCGGCGACGATCCGCTCCGTCTCTGCAATCTCCGACAGGATGCGCCGCGCCCGGCCTAGATAGACCTCACCTTCCGGCGTCAGCTCCAGCCGGCGCGTGGTGCGCACGAGAAGCCGCGCGCCGAGCCGGTCCTCGATGCGGGTGACGAGTTTGCTGACGGCGGAGGGCGACAGGCGCAGCTTGCGACCCGCGGCGGAAAAGCTCTTCAGCTCCGCCGCCAGCACGAAGACCTCCATTTCGCCGGCCCGGTTATCCATGCATCACCTGTGAATTCACTTCACATATGCTTATCCACTGCCCCCGATTAACGCGCAAGTGGCCCTGCCCCATATTCCGTCCCGAACCTGATCACCCACCAACTGGACGCCCGGCCACCGGGCGCGGGGATTGAACCATGCCACTTGCCCTCCTTGCCCTGACCGTCGCGGCCTATGCGATCGGCACCACGGAATTCGTGATCGTCGGCCTGCTGCCGACCGTCGCCTCCGACCTTCACATCACCCTGCCGCTCGCCGGCCTTATCGTTTCCGTCTATGCGCTCGGCGTCACTTTCGGCGCACCCGTTTTGACGGCGCTTACCGGAAAGCTCGGCCGCAAGCCGCTGCTCCTCGGCCTCATGGCCCTCTTCATCGCCGGCAACGCGCTGGCGGCGCTCGCGCCGAGCTACGGCATGCTGCTTTCCGGCCGGGTGCTGTCGGCCTTCGCGCATGGCGTCTTCTTCTCCGTCGGCGCCACCATAGCGGCCGATCTCGTCGCGCCGGACAAGCGCGCCTCCGCCATCGCCATGATGTTCATGGGGCTGACGGTCGCCATCGTCACCGGCGTGCCGCTCGGCACCTTCATCGGCCAGACCTTCGGCTGGCGCGCCACCTTCTGGGCCGTGGCCGGCCTTGGCCTCGTCGCCTTCGCCGCCATCGCCCTCCTGCTGCCGGCAAACCTCAAGCGCGAGGAGCCGGCCGGCCTCATGGAACAGGTGCGCGTGCTCGGCTCCGGCCGCCTGCTGATCGTCTTCGCCATGACGGCGCTCGGCTATGGCGGCACCTTCGTGACGTTCACCTTCCTCTCGCCGCTGCTGCAGCAGGTCACCGGCCTTTCCGAAAGTACGGTCAGCCTCGTGCTGGTGCTCTATGGCGCGGCCATCGCGCTCGGCAATGTCGTCGGCGGCAAGGTGGCGGACCGCGATCCCGTCCGGGCGCTCGTCGTGCTCTTCGCCCTGCAGGCCGCCGTGCTGGTGCTCTTCACCTTCACCGCCCCCTCGCCGGCCCTGGCGCTCGTCACCCTCGCCGCGCTCGGCTTCCTGTCCTTCGCCAACGTGCCGGGTCTCCAGCTCTATGTCGTCGCCATGGCGCAGCGCCACCGCCCGGCCGCCGTCGACGTCGCATCGGCGCTCAACATCGCCGCCTTCAATCTCGGCATCGCCGCCGGCGCATGGATCGGCGGCCTGGTCGTCGCCTCCCCGCTCGGCCTCGGCGCAACGCCATGGGTCGGCGCAATCCTCGTTGCCGGCGCGCTCGGCCTGACCCTTGCCAGCGGCGCGCTCGACCGGCGCGAACGCAGCCAGCCGGACGCCGCCTGCCAGCCCGCCTGAAACCCTTCGACCGCCGGGGCGTTCCTCCAAAGAGCTCCGGCGGGCCACCAACCTCACAAGGAGAAAACCCATGAAAACCGTCAGGGCCAATGGCGCCCATATTCCCCAGCTCGGCTTCGGCACGTTCCGCATGCCCGAAGCCGAGGTAATTTCGATCCTGCCGAAGGCGCTCCAGAGCGGCTTCAACCATGTCGATACCGCCCAGATCTACGAGAACGAGGCCGCCGTCGGCGAGGCCATCCGGACGTCCGGCGTCGCCCGCGACAGCATCTTCCTCACCACCAAGGTCTGGGTCGGCAATTACGGCAGGGACCGCTTTGCCGCCTCCGTCGAGGAAAGCCTGAAGAAGCTGAAGACCGACCATGTCGATCTCCTCCTCCTGCACTGGCCGAACGAGGCCGTGCCGCTCGAGGTGCAGATCGGCGAACTCAACGCCGTGCGCGAGCGGGGCCTTGCCAGACATATCGGCGTCAGCAATTTCAACACGGCGCTGATGGCCGAGGCCGTGCGCCTCAGCGCTGCGCCGCTTGCCACCAATCAGGTCGAATACCATCCCTATCTCGACCAGATGAAGGTGCTGGAGGCCGCGGAGACCTATGGCATGGCGCTGACCGCCTATTACGCCATGGCCGACGGCAAGGTACCGAACGATCCGGTGCTCAAGGAAATCGGCGCGGCACACGGCAAGTCGGCGGCGCAGGTCGCGCTGCGCTGGCTGGTGCAGCAGCCGGACGTGGTGGCCCTCACCAAGACCGCGACAGACAGCCGGCTTGCCGAAAACCTCGCCATCTTCGACTTCGTGCTGACGCCCGGCGAGATGATGCGCATCCACAAGCTCGCCCGCCCGGACGGCCGCATTGTCAGTCCCGACGGGCTTGCTCCGGCATGGGACAAGGCGGCGTAAAAGGCACGCCTTACTTGAAAATCCCCTTCTCCCGTCGGGGAGAGGGGGACCCTAAGGGTCGGATGCGAGGCTTTTCCTCACCATCCGGCTTTAGCGCATCATGAATCCCGCCTGCCGTGTCGTCTCACCCGCCTGCCGGCACCTTCTCCCCGAGGGGAGAGGCGGATGTGGACCGGTTTGCCCTATGGCGATACCCTCGCCGCCCCTCGGGCCGGCTTCCCAAAGGCCCGCCGGCCGGATATGGGTGATGTGCCGCGCCGCGAGCGGCTGGGAGCCCTTCATGCAGACCTCGTCCCCGACCGTCTTTGCGCCGGACTGGCCGGCCATTGCCGCCGTCATCCTCGGCGTCACCGCCTTTTCCGTGGCGCAGGGGCTCACCTATCCGCTGATCTCGCTGACGCTGGAATCGCGCGGCTATTCGCCGGCGCTGATCGGGGTCAATGCGCTCGCCTTCGCCGGTGGGCTTGCAGCCTCGACGCTGCTGCTCGGCAGCCTCACCGCGCGCTGGCGGGCCGACCGGCTGATCATCGCCAGCCTCGTCGGCTGCTCGCTCTGCCTTGCCACCTTCGCCGCCTCCACGTCCTTCGCCGTCTGGCTCGGCGCGCGCTTCCTGCTCGGCTTCTTCGCCAGCCTCATCTTCATGCTGGGCGAAGCGTGGCTGAGCGCCGCATGCCCGGACCGGCTGCGCGGCCGGATCTCCGGCGCCTACGGGGCGGGCATGTGCGCCGGCTTCGCCGCGGGGCCGCTCGCCATTCCGCTGCTCGGCAGCGAGGGCGGGCTCGGCTTCGCGCTGACGGCGGTCTATCTCGCCATCGTCGCCTTCGCGACCGGCATGCTGATGTTCTCGACACGGACGGTGCCGGAGCCCTCCTCGACGGGTGCCGTCTTCCGCTTCTTCCGGGCGGCGCCCCTGCTCGTCGGCATGGTCTTCGTCTTCGGCTTCGCCGATATCGCGGCGATCTCCGCCATGCCGGTCTATTTCGTGAAGATGGGCTACAGCCAGGCCTTCGCCGCCGTCAGCGTGACGGTGCTCGCCCTGCCGACCGCCATCGCCCAGCCCTTCATCGGCCTGATGCTCGACAAGCTGCCGCGCGAGCGCGTGGCGCTGAGCGCCGTGACCGTCGCCGCCGCGAGCTATCTCATCCTGCCGTCGATGGAATCGGAAATCGCGATCCTCGCCGTCTTCGCGCTGATGGGCACGGCAACCTTCTCGCTCTATACCTGCGCGCTCACCATGCTCGGCGAGCGCTACAACGGCGCGATGCTGGTGGCCGGCAGCGCGGCTTTCGCGCTCGCCTATGCGGCGGGCAGCGGCGCGGGCTCCAGCGTCACCGGCGCGATCATGGAGGCCGGCGGGCCGAAGGCCGGGCCGCTCTCGGTCGGCCTCGGCCTTGCCGTCTTCACCGCGGCGCTGGTTCTGGCGCGGCGGCGGTAGAAAGGCCCCCTCTGCCCTGCCGGGCATCTCCCCCACAAGGGGAGAAGGAGGAGGCTTGCTCCCGTTCAAAATTTGAATCCCAAGGGTGCTGCACGGTAAGTCCCTCCCCCTTGTGGGGAGGGATTTAGGGAGGGGTGTTCCCGTGTAGCGCCCCTGCTGCGCGGGGCCACCCCCTCTGCCCTGCCGGGCATCTCCCCCACAAGGGGGGAGAAAGATGGAGGCTTGCTCATCGTCCGAAAAATCGAATGCCAAGGGTGCGGCACGGTAAGCCCCTCCCCCTTGTGGGGAGGGGTTGGGGAGGGGTCTTCAACCCCGCCCGATCAGACGAACTGGCTGAGGCCCGGAACCGAGGCAACGACTTCGTCGACCACGTCGCTGCCGGCATGCTCGCGGGCGACCGCGATGGTTTCCTTGGCAAGGCCGGTGATCTCGCCCATGCCGAGGCCCTGGCTCATCAGCTGCTGGCCGAGGCCCATGACGCCGCCACCGGCGCCGAGGGCGCTCATCAGGCCGCCGAGCAGGCCCTTGCCCTCGCCTTCGCCATTATACTGGGCGACGAGGTCGGAGGCGCCGGGAATGGCCTCGATCATCTTCGCGACCGGGCCGTCGGCCGCCTCGCGCTGCAGGAAACCGAGCATCATGCCGATCGCCTTTTCGGCAAGGGCGGCATCGATGCCGACGGCATCGGCAACGCGGGAGACGAGATCGTTCATGGAAAATCCTCCGAAGGAATTGACGTTAACGTCAAGGTAAATGAATTTGCCGGCAAACTCAAGCGAGCCCGGCGCGCTTTCCCATCTTGACCCCGCCATGGCAAGGCCTTGAAAGCGTGTTGTTTGCCTGCCGGACTATCCTTATAAACTGAGCACGACGATTCAATGAAAACATCGCCGCGGCGACGCCTTGCCGCGAATCGCAGAACCGGCAGCCCAAGGAGTTTCAACGTGGCGGATTCCATTCTTCAAGACGGAAAACTCTATATCGGCACCAGCCGCAAGCCGGACGACACGAACAACAAGCCCGAATATCTGGAGCTGAAGTTCGGCAATCGCCACGGCCTCGTCACCGGCGCGACCGGCACCGGCAAGACCGTGACGCTGCAGATCCTCGCCGAGGGCTTTTCCAATGCGGGCGTGCCCGTCTTCTGCGCCGACGTGAAGGGCGACCTTTCCGGCATCGGCGCGATGGGCGAGGCCAAGGACTTCCTGGAAAAGCGCGCCCAGCAGATCGGACTGGAACCCTACGACTTCCAGGAGTTCCCGGTGATCTTCTGGGACCTCTTCGGCGAGAAGGGCCACCGGGTGCGCACCACCATCTCCGAGATGGGGCCGCTCCTGCTGTCGCGCCTGATGAACGCGACGGACGCGCAGGAAGGCGTCATCAACATCGCCTTCAAGATCGCCGACCAGGGCGGCCTGCCGCTGCTCGACCTGAAGGACCTTCAGGCGCTGCTCAACTATATGGGCGAGAACGCCTCGGCGCTTTCCAACCAGTTCGGCTTCATCTCCAAGGCCTCCGTCGGCTCGATCCAGCGCGAGCTGCTGATCCTCGAGCAGCAGGGCGCCGTGCAGTTCTTCGGCGAGCCGGCGCTGAAGATCTCCGACATCATGCGCACCACCAATGACGGGCGCGGCGCGATCTCGGTGCTCGCCGCCGACAAGCTGATGATGAACCCGCGGCTCTACGGCACGTTCCTGCTCTGGATGCTCTCCGAGCTCTTCGAGGTGCTGCCGGAAGTGGGCGATCCGGAAAAGCCCAAGCTCGTCTTCTTCTTCGACGAGGCGCACCTGCTCTTCAACGATGCGCCCAAGGTGCTGATCGAGCGCGTCGAGCAGGTGGTGCGCCTCATCCGCTCGAAGGGCGTCGGCGTCTATTTCGTCACGCAGAACCCGCTCGACGTGCCGGAGACGGTGCTCGCCCAGCTCGGCAACCGCGTGCAGCATGCGCTGCGCGCCTATACGCCGCGCGAGCAGAAGGCGGTGAAGACCGCCGCCGACACGTTCCGCCCCAACCCGGATTTCGACTGCGCCACCGTCATCACCCAGCTCGGCACCGGCGAGGCGCTGGTCTCCACGCTCGAAGGCAAGGGCGCGCCCTCCATGGTGGAGCGCACCCTCATTCGCCCGCCGGCCTCGCGCCTCGGGCCGATCAGCGATGCCGAGCGGCAGGACATCATGAAGGTCAGCCCCGTCGCCGGCCTCTACGACGAGGATTTCGACCGCGAATCGGCCTACGAGATCCTGATGGCCCGCGCCAAGAAGGCGGCCGACGCCGCCGCGCAGCAGGCCGAGGCCGATCAGGCCGGCCAGCAGCCCTCCGGCGGCAGCCGCTGGACGCTGCCCGGCTTCGGCGACGAGGAACCGGCCGCTCCCAAGCAGGCCAAGCCGCGTGCGGGCTACCAGCGCGAGACGGTGGCGGAAGCGGCGATGAAATCCGTCGCCCGCACGGTGGCCTCCTCGCTCGGGCGGGCGCTGGTGCGGGGAATTCTGGGGAGCCTGCGGCGGTAGGCTGCGAGGTCTGGCAGGCCCCTCATCCGCCTGCCGGCACCTTCTCCCCGCAAGCGGGGAGAAGGGAGTTGTGGTGCTGCCGCGTTCCAGCTTCATCGGCGCGATTTTTGGGAGACCGGCAGCATCCCGCCGCTTGCGAGGTGGTGGCGGCGATTGGTCGTAAGCGCGGCCGCGATAGCCCCTCATTCGCCTGCCGGCACCTTCTCCCCGCAAGCGGGGAGAAGGAACATGTGGGACTGCCGCGCTCTTCTCTCATCCGTCCGATTTGCAGGAAACCTGTGCGGGATTCCCCTTCTCCCCGCCTGCGGGGAGAAGGTCGCGGCAGCGGGATGAGGGGCGGCGGCGTTGCCAATGGCTGTATCTGGTGCTACCCATATCCCGTTCGCAACACGAAAGAGAGGGCTGTGCCGTGAAGTTCGGCTTCCTGCCACATCGCACACATGGCCCTGATCTTGCCCTGCAAATGCGTTTGCAGGGCTGATCGGAACGAACACACCTTCTCTCTGGTCTGCCCTATCCGGCGATGCGGCCTTGCGCCCGCATCAACGCCCCTGCCCTTGCGCGCGCCTGACGGCTGACGCCGCGCCGCGGGGCCATGAAGACCAGAGAATTTCCATGTCGCTCATCAATATCCGTGCGCTCGGCGTCACGCTGTCCACCGACCTCTTTGCCAATCTCAACCTCTCCATCGCCGCCGGCGACCGCATCGGGCTCGTCGCCGCCAACGGGCGCGGCAAATCCACGCTGCTGAAATGCATCACCGGCGCCTTCGAGCCGACGACGGGCGAGATCACCCGTGCACGCGGCCTCACCGTCGGGCATATGGAGCAGAACCTTCCCGCCGGCCTCGAAAGGCTCACCTTCCGCGAGGCGGTGCTGGACGCCCTTTCGCCCGAGCAGCAGGAGAGCGAAAGCTGGCGCGCCGATGTGACGCTGGAGGAACTCGAGGTGCCCGAGGTGCTGCGCGAGCGGCCGCTGGCTGCGCTGAGCGGTGGATGGCAGCGCATCGCGCTCGTCGCCCGCGTGCGCGTCGGCGAGCCGGACGTGCTGCTGCTCGACGAGCCGACCAACCATCTCGACCTCGAAAAGATCGCCCGGATGGAGAACTGGCTCGCCACACTGCCGCGCGACATGCCGGTCGTCCTCTCCAGCCACGACCGCGCCTTCCTCGATGCCGTGACGAACCGCACGCTTTTCCTGCGCCCCGAGCGCTCGCAGCTCTTCGCGCTGCCCTATTCCCGCGCCCGGGTGGCGCTGGACGAGGCGGATGCGGCGGAGGAACGACGCTTTGAGAAGGACATGAAGACCGCCCAGCAGCTTCGCCAGCAGGCGGCCAAGCTCAACAATATCGGCATCAATTCCGGCAGCGACCTTCTCGTGGTCAAGACCAAGCAGCTCAAGGCCCGGGCCGAGCGTATCGAGGAGGCGGCGAAACCGGCGCATCTGGAGCGCTCGGCCGGCGCGATCCGCCTCGCCAATCGCGGTACCCATGCCAAGGTGCTGGTGACGCTGGAGGATTCGGCGGTGGACACGCCGGACGGCACGCTTCTCTTCCGTACGGGCCAAAAATTCATCTGCCAGGGCGACCGCATCGTGTTGCTCGGCCTCAACGGCACCGGCAAGACGCGGCTGGTGCGGCGTCTGCGGCAGGCGATCGAGGGCGCGGGCGAGCCTGGCATCAGGCCGACGCCCTCGCTGGTGCTCGGCTATGGCGACCAGGCGCTGTCCGACCTTTCGGATGGGGAAACGCCGCATGGCACGATCATCCACCGTTTCGACATGGGCGACCAGCGGGCGCGCAGCCTGCTCGCCGGCGCGGGCTTTTCCGTCGAGATGCAGGGGCGGCCGGTCGGGCAGCTTTCCGGCGGGCAGAAGGCACGGCTCGGCATGCTGGTGCTGCGGCTCGCCAACCCGAACTTCTACCTGCTCGACGAGCCGACCAACCATCTCGACATCGAGGGGCAGGAGGCGCTGGAACGGGAACTGACGGTGCAGGAGGCAAGCTGCCTCTTCGTCTCGCACGACCGCGCCTTCGTGCGCGCGGTGGCGAACCGCTTCTGGCTGATCGAGAAGCGCAGGCTGATCGAGGTGGACGGGCCGGAGGATTTTTTCGCGGAAACGGCGATGCTGGCGTGAGCGGGACTGGTTTCGCGAAATTCACCCCTTTCTTTCGTCATGCTCGGGCTTGTCCCGAGCATCTGCCACCGTCGCGGTTTTTCGACGCGTCGGCAGATCCTCGGCACGAGGCCGAGGATGACGCCGGTGGGCGGGGCAAGGGTTGTCAGCAGCCCGGGCGTCGCTTGGGCAGAGAGGTGGAAAGGCCCCGCCTCACCCGATACGCGGATCCCCGCGAAAATCCTCGCGGGAAAAGCCGATGCGCCTTGGCGGATGGTCGCAGAGAGCCTGCACGCCGAGGGGGGAGAGGCGGATGCGCCAGGTCTGGCGCTCCACCGGCCGCGGCTCGGCGAAGCCGGCGGCCGTCAGGAGGGCCATGTTGGTGCCGGCGGCGGGATCGCGCACCGAGCGGTAGAGGATGGCGGCGATGCCGCCCTGCCGCGCGCCGTCGGCCAGCGACTGGCAGGCGGCATAGTCGGTCGGATGCGTCCAGTGCACGGCGTCGCGGTCGAGCGGCGGCAAGGTGAGGTCGATGGCGCTTTGCGTCGCGACGGCGGCGCGGAATGCGGTGTAGTCGGCGGCGTTGCCCGGCAGCGGCGTTGCCGGCGATTCGGCAAAGAACAGCAGGCGGTAGAAGGCCATTTCGGCAAGCGCCGTCTCCACCGTCAGCGCCGCATAGTAGACGCCGAGCGTGCGCCCCGCCCGGCGGAAGCGCGAGCCGTGCGGATAGACGGCGCCGTAGCGGAAGGGCGTGGCCAGCAGATAGTCGAGCCCGGCGCATTCGGGCGGCAGGACCGGCTTGCTCTCTTCCAGAAGGTCCTCGAGAAGCGCCTGCTCGTCCAGCGTATCGACGAGCTTCAGGGTCGAGACGCGGTGCTGCGCCTCGACGAACCGCCAGACGCCGCCCTTGAAAGGCCGCGCCTCAGACGAGAGCGCGGCGGGCGTCCAGATAGGCAAGGACATCGACAAGGCCTGCAATGGAGACGATGCGGTCGACGGGGCGGGCGCCGAGCACGGTGTTGTCGGCCGTCATCCAGGCGCGGGCGACGCGCTCGTCGCCGCCGGTGATGGCATCGAGCGAGCGGAAGAGGCGCACGAGCAGCACGGCAAGCTCGAAGGGCTTGGTGCCGCGCTCCAGCAGCACGTCCTGCCGCTTCAGCCGCGAGACCGTCGCCTCGGAAACGCCGATGACCGCCGAGAGGATGCGCGCCGTCAGCCCCAGCCCGTCCGCCGCGCGCACGGTCGCCTTGGTGAGCACGGTGCCTTCGGCATTGGCTTGCAAGAGGGGTTTGCGCTGCATGGGGCGATCTCCTTTCATGGGAAACAATATAGGCTTTATATTTCCCATGACAAGATGCGATCTGGCCTCACGCCACCCGGACGTAACTCGTCATGCCGGTCTTCTGGTGCTCGATGATGTGGCAATGGAACACCCAGTCGCCGGGATTGTCGGCGACGAGGGCGAGCTGCACCTTCTCGTCCGGCAGGATGAGGTAGGTATCGGTGAAATGCGGGCGGACGGCCTGCTTGTTGGAGTTCATCGGCCGGAAGGCGAGGCCGTGCAGGTGCAGCGGGTGGGCCTGCGGCGTTGGGTTCTCGACGTTGAAGACATAGGTCCGGCCCGTCTTCATCTCGGCGAGCGGGGCGGTCGGGTCGCCCGTGTCGTCCGCCCACGGCACCTTGTTGATCGCCCAGAAATTATAGCCGAGCGAGCCGCAGATGCCGTCCTTCGGCCGTTCCTCCGCCGAGGCGCTGAGGATGAAGGGAAGCTGCGTGGCGGCGGACAGATCGGGCTCGGCCATGGGATTGGCGGCCAGCGCCGGCAGGTCCCTGATGTCCCGCTTCAGCGAGGCACCGGTGGCGCGGAAGGTGGCGAGCGTGGCCGGCTTCGTGCCGCGCAGGTCCTTGAGGACCGCGACCGCGCCTTCGCCGTCCGGCATGCGCAGCACGAGATCGAGACGCTGGCCGGGGCCGACAAGGAGATGGTCCAGCGCGAAACGCTCGGCCACGGGATTGCCGTCGGCGGCGATGACCTCGGCCGCCGCCCCGTCGACGACGAGGGCGAGGATGCGGGTGACGTCGGTGGCGGCAAGGCGCAGGCGCACGAGGCCGCCGGCCGGCGCGTCATATTGCGGCTCCCGGCGCCAGTTGGCGGTGCGAACGGTGCCGAAGGTGCCGGCGCGGGCGGCATCGCGCGGGCGGAACTGGGCGATGAACTGCCCGTCGCCGCCGAGCCGCCAGTCGCGAAGGTTCAGCACGATCTCGGCGTCGAAGACCGGGTCGGCCGGGTCCTCCACGACGACGAGGCCGGCAAGGCCGCGGCCCATCTGCTCCAGCGTGTTGCAATGGGGGTGATACCAGAAGGTGCCGGCATCGGGCGGGGTGAAGGCATAGTCGAAGCCGTCGCCGCCATAGACATAGGGCTGCGTGAGGAAGGGCACGCCGTCCATGCGGTTGTCGATGCGAAGGCCGTGCCAGTGGATCGTCGTCGGCTCGTCCAACTGGTTGTCGAGGCGCAGGTTGAAGAGTTCGCCGCGGCGCATGCGCAGCACCGGCGGGATCTCCGCCTCGCCATAGGTCATGGCGCCCTTCGTCGGGCCCTTGTCGGTGATCAGCGCCTCGGTGCGGCGGGCGACGAGCGGCATGGCGGCCTTCGCGCTGGCAATGCCGCCGAAATACCCGGCAAGGCCGAGCCCGCCGGCATAGGCCCCGGCGGCAAGAGTGCTCTTCAACAGCGTGCGGCGTGTCAGCATGGCGGTCCCTCCGGGTATGTGACCCGTTTCTAAACCTGAGGACAGCGCTCATCAATAAGCATGCTGCGACCAGATTGCCGCAGGCCGTTGTTGGGGTCTAGGGCCTACCGTTGCGGTCCTTCTCGGGTGCGGCGAGCTTGTTGAAGAAGAAGGAGGTGCGCAGCAGGGTGCGGAAGCGGCGGCGCCGCTCCCCGGCCGGCACGGCGGGGCGCGCGGTCATGCGCAGCGCCGTATAGGCCATGAAGGCGACGAGCACGACGGCGGTATAGAGGAAGAGCGCCTGCGGCCCGAGGAACTGCAGGAGGACGGAGGCGAAGAGCGGCCCGATGATCGCCCCGCAGGACCAGAAGAACAGCATGCCGGCCGAGACCAGCGCATGCTCGCCCTCGCCCGCATGGTCGTTGGCATGGGCCGAGCAGAGCGAATAGAGCGGCATGGCGAAGGCGCCGAAGACGAAGATGCCGACGAGGTTCTTCCATTCGTCGCCGCCGGCGAAGAGGGCGAGGTACAGCGCGGCGAATGTCGAGCCGAGCGTGGCGAAGAGGATGACGAGGCGCCGGTCGAGCCGGTCGGAATAGATGCCGAGCGGATATTGCAGCACCACGCCGCCGACGATGCCGGCGCTCATGAAGCTGGCGATCGCCGTCACCGACAGGCCGATATCGTGGGCGTAGATCGGCCCGAGATTGCGGAAGGCCGCATTGGTGAGGCCGACGACGATGCAGCCGACGGTGGCGAGCGGCGAGATGTTCCAGAGCTTCTTCACATCGAAGCGGATCGCCTCCGGCACGGTGGGGCTGGAGCGGTCGGCAAGCGAGATCGGCACCAGCGACAGCGACAGCGCCATGGCGATGATGGCGAAAATCTCGAAGCCGCCGACGCCGACGCCGGGAATGACATATTGCGCCGCCGTGACCGAGCCGAGATCGACGAGGCGGTAGACGGAGAGCGTGCGCGCCCGGTTGGCATTGGTGACGGCGGCGTTCAGCCAGCTTTCGACCGTGGCGAAGAGGCTGGCGAAGCAGACGCCGGCGACGAGGCGCATCAGGAACCAGAAGACCGGGTCGATGACCAGCACCATGGCGATGGCCGAGGCCGAGGCGATGGCCGCCATGGCCGAGAAGGTGCGGATATGGCCGATGGCGCGCAGCACGCGCGTCACATAGATGCAGCCGATGGCGAAGCCGATGGAATAGCCCGCGCCGACGAAGCCGATGACGGAGGTGGAAAAGCCCTCGTCGGAGGCCCGCAGCGCGATGAACGTGCCCTGCAGCCCGTTGCCCCCGATCAGGATGCCTGCGGTCACGAGAAGGGGAATCAGCGGGCGAATCGTGGACATGCGGCCACTATGGCGAAGGTTTTGCGGAAAGGGAGAGGGAAAGCGGCGGAGGATGCGGAAATTGTATGCAACGGCGGCGGATGCCATACCCCCTCTGCCCTGCCGGGCATCTCCCCCACAAGGGGGGAGATCGGCAAGACGCGAAAACCTTGCTCAATCAACAACGCTGGAGATGGGCGAGACGGCGCTCCATCCAATCTCCCCCCGTGTGGGGGAGATGCCCGGCAGGGCAGAGGGGGGTGGCATCCGCAGATCCGCCCTCCTTCCCTCACCCCTCCAGCAAATCCGTCATGACCCGCAGATGGTCGGCCGCCAGGGGCTTTTCGAAATAGCTCTTCACGAAGCTGTATTGCAGGGCGCGCTCGCGGTCCTTGCCGAGATGGGAGCTGGTGAGCATGGCGACGACGGGGGCGTGGACCTCGAACTCCTCGGCATAGCGGTCGAGGAACTCGAAACCGTTCATGACCGGCATGTTGATGTCGAGGATGATGGCGTCGGGCGTGTCAGTGCGCAGCGCGTCCAGCGCCTCCGTGCCGTCGAAGGCCTTCGTGACGCGGATCGACGGGTCGAACTTGCGGATCGTGTATTCGCAGATGAACTGGTCGTTCTCGTCATCGTCGACGACGAGAATGGAGGTGATCTTCATTCTATTCCCCATCGGGCAGTTCCACGATGAAGCGGCTGCCCTTATCCCTTGCTTCGTAAAGTGCGGTCCCGCCGAGGGATTCCGCGGTCTTCTTCAAAATATAGAGGCCGAGCCCGCTGCCGAAGGAGCGGTTCGGGTGCAGCCGTTTGAACATCTGGAACAACAAA
The DNA here is from genome assembly GCF_033705735.1 of Shinella zoogloeoides. Taxonomy (NCBI): domain Bacteria; kingdom Pseudomonadati; phylum Pseudomonadota; class Alphaproteobacteria; order Hyphomicrobiales; family Rhizobiaceae; genus Shinella; species Shinella zoogloeoides. The sequence continues at coordinate 521,554 of NZ_CP131130.1, read as the reverse complement.
TGGCGGCTGGAGGGCGGAACGCCCAGGCCGTTGTCCTCCACCGACAGCCGCAGCCTGCCGGCATAGCGGAAGGCGCGGATATCGATCGCCGGCTCGGCTTCCTTCGGGTCGTGGTACTTGACCGCGTTGGACAGCATGTTGCCGACGACGACCTGGAATTTCGACGGCTTGCTGACGATTGTCAATTCTGGCGGCACATGATTTTCGATGCGGATACGCCGGACGTCGTCGAGATGCGACAGGGCATCCACCGCCTCGGCGACGAGCGCGCGCAGGCCCACCGGCCGGTCCTCCTCTTCCAGGAGGCGGGTGCGCGTGACGGTGATGATGTTCTGGATCAGGTGGTCGAGGCGGCGGAAATTGCCTTCCATGCGCTGGAGCATCTCGCCGAGCCCGGCCATGTCGCCCTCCGCCATCATCTCGCGCGAAATGCCGAGCAGGCCGAGCGAGGAGGCGATCGGCGAGCGCAGGTCGTGCGAGGTGCGGTAGGCGAATTCCTCCAGCTCGGCATTCGCCTCGATCAGCGCCTGCTCGTTCGCCTTGCGCTCGGAAATGTCGCGCACGATGCCGCTGTAGATCGTCGCGCCGTTCAGTTCCACCCGCGCGACGGCGAGGTCGAGCGGGAAGACCGTGCCGTCGCGGCGCCGGCCCTCCACCTCGCGGCCGATGCCGATGATCTTCGCCTCGCCGGTGCGGCGGTAGCTGGAAAGATAGCCGTCGTGCTCGCCGTGATAGGGCTCGGGCATCAGCATCTTCACGTTCCGCCCGACCACCTCCTCCGGCGCATAGCCGAAGATGCGCGTTGAGGCGGCGTTGACGGAAAGGACGATGCCGCGCTCGTCGATGGTGACGATGCCGTCCACCGCATTGTCGATGATGGCGGCAAGGCGGGCGCGGCTTTCGGCAAGCTCGCCGGCCATGCGGCGCGCCCGGCGCGAGGAGAGATAGAGATGGGCGATCAGCGCGCTGTAGAGCGCGCCGGAAATCAGGACGAGCGAGGACAGCGTCGAGCGGGCGGTGTTGTCGCCGCTGGAGAAGGTGATGCCGAAGGCCTTCTCGTAGCGCGCCAGCTCGTAATAGGTCATGGCGAGCAGCAGGAGATAGGTGCCGAGGCCGAGCGCGCCGGCCAGCGCGATCCGGTGGTAGCCGGTCGTCTCCGCGCCCACGAAGACCAGCACGAGGCCGAGCGCGACGAAGCAGCTCGCGCTCTGGAAGGACATGCGCGTATAGCGCACCCAGTCATGGGCGAAATCGAGCGCGATGGCATAGCCGATCAGCGCGGCCGCCGCGATGATGACGCAGGCCATGCCGAGCGCCACCTGCAGCATCCCGCTCCTGCCCTGCAGCGCGCGTTGCAGGAAGGCAAGGCCTGCCAGCATGAAGCACAGCGCGGTATTGGGCGCGATGCGGCCGGGCCGGCTGGTGCCGATATCGACGAAGGGCCGGTCGAGCAGCGTGTCGATGCCCGCATCGATGCTGAAGAGATGCTGGGCGAGCGCCAGCGCGCCATAGACGAAGACCATGAGGAAGAGCGCGGCCGGAAGACGCCGGAAACCGCGGCCGGCCAGAAGCACGGCGGAACCCATGGCGGCGAAGGCGAGCGCCGCATTGAACTTCATGCCGAAAAGAGCGGGATGGCGCGCGGCGAGCGCCGCCGGCTCGGCGAGCCACAGCGTCAACATGACGACACCGACCGCGACGCACCAAAGGCCCGCCGCGACACTCGCCTTCTGCCAGGACCCCTGCCCGTTCACCCCTGCCCCCTTGGCGCTTGCGACGCCGCGCGGACCTTAACCCGAAGGCCTTGCAGGGTGAAGAGGTGAAAAACTACCCCTATGCCGCGTCGTCGCGCCTGTCCGCGCCCTCGAGCCGCCCGGCCAGCGCCTGCAGCTCGACCGTAAGGGATTGCAGCGCCTCGATGGAACAGCCCGTCGCCTTGCCGATCGCCATGCGGATGGCGACAGCCTCGCTTTGCATGGCGCGGCCCTTGTCGGTGAGGGTGACGAGAACCTGCCGCTCGTCGGCCTTGTCGCGGGCGCGGTGGATGTAGCCCGCCGCCTCCAGGCGCTTGAGCAGCGGCGAGAGCGTGCCGGAATCGAGCCCCAGCGTCTCGCCGAGCGCCTTGACCGTGCGGCCATCCTCCTCCCACAGCGTCATCAGCGCGATATATTGCGGATAGGTGAGGCCATAGGGATCGAGCAGCGGCTTGTAGGTGCGGTTGAGCGCATGGGCCGCGGAATAGACGGCGAAACAGAGCTGCTGGTCGAGGGCCAGCATGCCCGGCGCAATGTCGTTCGTCTCAGCTTCGTCACGTTTGTCGCTCATGCTGCCATTCTCGCATAAACGGCCGAAATTGCAATTTGCAAAATCATATTGCGCACAATCTAGTTTTGCGCTATCAAATAGCCATCATCAACGACGACAGGAAGGAGACAACCATGCCCATTCTCTACAGGACCAAGGCTTCTGCAACGGGCGGCCGCGCCGGCCATGGCGCAACGGAAGACGGCACCGTCGACGTGACGCTGACCGTGCCGAAGGAACTCGGCGGCGACGGCGCGTCCGGCGCAAACCCGGAAAAGCTCTTCGCGGTCGGCTATTCCGCCTGCTTCCTCGGCGCGCTGAAATTCGTCGCCGGCAAGGAAAAGGTTAAGATCCCGGATGACGCGAAAGTCACCGCGACGGTCGGCATCGGCCCGCGCGAGGACGGCGGCGGCTTCGGCATCGAGGCGGCGCTCGAAGTCTCCGCCCCCGGCGTCGACAAGGCCGTGCTGGAAGACCTCGTCAAGAAGGCCCACGTCGTCTGCCCCTACAGCCACGCCACCCGCGGCAATCTCGACGTCAAGACCACGGTCGCCTGACGCTTCCCTGCCCCGACCGAACGAAAGGCCGTCCGCCCCGCGGGCGGCCTTTCTGTTTCCGGGGAAACAGCGGACGGCGAGGCGGCATGGGACATTCGGATCACCGGATGAGAGAGGCTCGTCCGAACCGATCGGGAGAGACCCATGCGCAAGATCATCGTTTCGTCCGCCATCGCGGCCGTCGCCGCCATTTCCTTCGCTGCCCCTTCCCAGGCCGGCTACTACGGCTACGGCCACAAGCCGCATTGCTTCATCAAGAAGGTGAAGTCCTACGACGACTACGGCAACGTCATCATCAGGAAGTTCAAGGTCTGCAAGTAGTCCCGCGTATGCTGACCTTCGAAAGGGCCCGGATGTGCCTGCATCCGGGCCTTTCGCGTGTAACCGCTCTTGCCGCGCCGCCTCCGGCGCAAGTTTTTGATTGTGGCAAAAGGGTGGAACGTCTAAAGCTGCCCGATCAAAAATTTCAAGAAAAGCCCGCCAGAGCCGCCTATGCAGATCATCGAGACAACCGCAGCCCTTCGCGACGCCTGTGAGACGCTCGCCCGTTCCGAGTATCTGACGATCGACACGGAGTTCCTGCGGGAGACGACGTTCTGGCCGGAGCTCTGCCTGATCCAGCTCGCCGGTCCCGAGACCGAGGTGATCGTCGATCCGCTCGCCAAGGGCCTCGACCTGCAGCCGTTCTTCGAGCTGATGGCCAATCCCGCCGTGCTGAAGGTGTTCCACGCCGCGCGGCAGGACATCGAGATCATCTTCAACCGCGGCGGGCTGATCCCGCATCCGATCTTCGACACGCAGGTCGCCGCCATGGTCTGCGGCTTCGGCGACAGCGTTTCCTACGACCAGCTCGTGCAGAAGATCAAGGGCGTGCATATCGACAAGTCCTCGCGCTTCACCGACTGGAGCCGCCGGCCGCTCACCGACAAGCAGCTCGAATATGCGCTCGCCGACGTGACGCACCTGCGCGACGTCTATCTGGCGCTCAAGGAGAAGCTGGAAAGCGCCGGCCGCTCGCTGTGGCTGACCGAGGAAATGGCGGTGCTGGAATCGCGCGATACCTACGACCTGCATCCGGACGACGCCTGGCGGCGCCTCAAGATGCGCGTCAAGAAGCCGATGGAGCTGGCCGTCCTGCAGAAGGTCGCCGCCTGGCGCGAACGCGAGGCGCGCGCGCGCAACGTGCCGCGCTCGCGCATCCTCAAGGACGACACGATCTACGAGATCGCCCAGCAGCAGCCCGCAGATGCCGAGGCGCTGGCGCGCCTTCGCACCATTCCCAAGGGCTGGGAGCGCTCGCAGTCGGGCGCCGCCCTGCTCGAGGCCATCGGCGAGGCGCTCGCCATTCCCAAGGCCGACCTGCCGCGCCTGCCGCGCCAGAACCATGTGCCCGAGGGTGCGGCCGCCGCCAGCGAGATGCTGAAGGTGCTCCTCAAGATCGTCGCGGAAAAGCAGGGCGTCGCCGCCAAGATCATCGCCAATTCCGACGACCTCGAAAAGATCGCCGTCGATGGCGAAGCCGCCGACGTCGCCGCCCTCCACGGCTGGCGCCGCGACCTCTTCGGCGAGACCGCCCTCAACCTCATCGGCGGCAAGGTGGCCTTGCGCTTCGTCGACCGGAAGATCGAGGCGGTGGAGCTTTAAGCCCTGCGCCGCGCGTGCTCGACAAGGTAGCGGGTCGCAAGACCGATATGCCGCGGGATCGGCTTGTCCTTGCGGTAGGAGGCAACGAGGCGGCGCGAGACTTCGAGCGCGGCCGCCATGCCATCCAGCGACATGCCGAGCTGGTCCATCGCCGCCCTGAAATCCGCATTCTCGAAATCGTCGGATGGCAGCGCCTCGATCCAGACCGCCGAGCATTCGAGGTCGTCCCCCGGCCAGACCAACGCATCCCCCTCCTCGCTGACGGCGAGCACGCGGAAGAGCGCATCGTCCTGCCGAAGCGGGATGAAGATGCGCCGGCTTTCCAGCATCGGGCCGAGATCGACCACCTTGCTCGCCCCGTCACGCCAGACAACGCGCACGCGCCGGCCATCAAGCGCCTCGGCTTTCATGATGCGCGGCAAAGGCCGGCCCACGGAAATGATGTCATCGTTCATTGAAGCGGCGCCACTCACGTTCCAGCAACTCCCTGTTTTCCAAGGCCCAGCGGCACGCCAGATCATAGGACCGGCGGTCGATCGAGCCTGCCAGAACCGCAAGATCGGCAATCCGCACCAGCGCTTCATGTTCCGGCGTCAGGATGCGGAAATGCGGCGGGTTATGGTCGTCGGCGAACATGCGGATCTTCAAGTTTCCGAACATGAAGAGTGTCGGCACATCCAACTCCAGCGATAAAATAGTGCACTCGGCGCACTAAATCAACGATATAGTGCGCCGAGTGCACTTCCTCGTCCAGCCTAGGCGTGCAGCTTCGCGCCCTTCGTGATCCGGTCGACGGTTTTCTTCTCGGCGTGGAGGGCGATGCCGACGATTTTTGCGTCGTCAGGGCCGAACTTTTCGAAGACGGCGCGATTGGCGGCGTCGTGGCCGGTAGCGAACATTTCCTCGATATAGACGGAGGCCGGCACCTCGCGCTCCAGCGCGCGGGCGTGGATCTTCGCGAGGGTCGCGCCGTCGGCGGCCAGAACGATGACGGGCTGGACGCTGAGGGCATTGTAGACATTGCCCCGCGCATCGCGGTAGGCTTCGCCGATCAGCTCCGGCTTCCGGCCGATGATGCCGCCGGACAGGAAGGCGGTGACGTTGAGCTTCTGCCACACCTCCAGATCCTCGCGCAGCACCACGGCGAACTTGGTATCGAACATGCAGGTATTCTCCCGGGAAAAGGCTGCGGACCATTCCGCGGCCAATGCGATAGCAGGCGCGCTCGACGATCCGCTTGAACGTTCGTGCGAGGAGAAGGACCGCATCGTCGTCGCGCCGGAGCTTGCCGGCATCGAGCGCATCGAGGCGCGCTTCCGCGGCAAGGGGTTCGAGCCGCACCGGCACGATACCTATGCGCTCGGCGTCACCATGGCCGGCATCCAGACCTTCCGCTATCGCGGCGAGGCGCGTTTCAGCCCGCCCGGCAACGTGATCGTGCTGCATCCCGACGAGCTGCACGACGGCGGCGCGGGCACCGAGGAAGGCCTCACCTACCGCATGATCTACATCCCGCCGGAGCGCTTCCTGCCGGCGACGGCCGGGCGCGGGCGGACATTGCCCTTCGTTGCCACGCCCGTCGTCGACGATCCGCGCCTTGCGGGCCTGCTGCTCGACGCCATCGGCAGCATGGACGAGACGATCGAGCCGCTGAAGCTGGACGAGATCGTCGGGGAGATCGCGAGCGCCCTCCTCGACCATGCCGGGGCGCCGCAGGCGCGGGCGGGGCGGCTGGCGCGGCCGGAGGTGCAGCGGGCCTGCGATTTCCTGCGAGAAAACCTTTCCCGGCAGGTCGGCTCCGCGGAGCTGGAGGCGGTGACAGGGCTCGACCGCTTCGCGCTTTCCCGCCAGTTCCGCCAGCTCCTCGGCACCAGCCCGCACCGCTATCTCGTCATGCGGCGGCTGGAGCGGGCGAAAGCGCTGATCACGGCCGGCGAGACCATCGCGGAAGCGGCCTTCGCCAGCGGCTTTGCCGACCAGGCGCATCTCAACCGGCACTTCAAGAAGGCGCTCGGCATGACGCCCGGGCGCTTCGCGGCGCTGGCCGCCGGGCACCGGAACTGATCCCTAGAGCATTTCCAGCAAAAGTGCGAAGCGGTTTTGCGTTCGGAAACGCGGCAAAACAAAGAGGTCACGAAAGCGATACCCAACTGTCAAGCCGCGGTCATGCGCGACGCCTATCAAGCGGCGTCGCCTTGCCGACCCGTTTGCAAACCCATGGGGATTTTCATGACCAGGCACCTTTTCGCCACCGCCGCGCTCGCGCTGTTGACGTCCACCGCAACCTTCGCCGCGGAGAAGGAATTTCCGGCCACGCTGAAGGCCCACGCGATCCTTCCGGCCAACACGATCCTCGCCGCGCCGGCCGATGCCGCCGACTACCTGAAGACCTCCGGCAAGTTCACCACGCCCGACCGCAAGCGCGCCGAGGCCCTCGGCAGCATCATGGGCAAGGACGGCGTGCGCGAAACCGGCCTTTCGCTGCCCTTCGACGGCCAGCCGATGCAGGGCTTCTCCGGCATCAAGGCCATGGAGGGCGGCACGTTCTGGACACTCTCGGACAACGGCTTCGGCAACAAGCTGAATTCGACCGACGCCATGCTGATGATCCATCATGTGCGCTTCGACTGGGACAAGGGCACGATGGAGCCGATCAAGACCGTCTTCCTTTCCGATCCCGACAGGAAGGCGCCCTTCCCGATCGTCATGGAAGGCGCGGCGACGCGCTACCTCACGGGCGGCGACTTCGACGTCGAATCCATCCAGCCGGTGGCGGACGGTTTCTGGATCGGCGAGGAATTCGGCCCCTATATCCTGAAATTCGACCTCGACGGCAAGCTGACGGATGTCATCGCCACCGAAGTCGACGGCAAGCCGGTGACCTCGCCGGACAACCCGACGCTTGCCGTGCAGGCCGATCCCTCCAAGAAAATGCCGGCCTTCAACCTCAAGCGCTCCGGCGGCTATGAGGGCCTTGCCATGTCGAAGGACGGCGCGAAGCTCTATGGCCTGCTCGAAGGCCCGATCTGGCTCAACGGCGAGAGCGTCGAACAGGCCGAAGGCCGCCCGGCGCTGCGCATCATCGAGCTCGACGTCGCCTCCAAGGCATGGACGGGCCGGAGCTGGCTCTATCCGCTTTCGGAAGGCGGCGAAGCGATCGGCGACTTCAACATGCTGGACGCGACGACCGCCCTCGTGATCGAGCGCGACAACGGCGCGGGCACCGCCGACAAGGCCTGCGCCGATCCGAAGGACCCGAAGCCGGATTGCTTCGCCCCCGCCTCCAAGGTCAAGCGCATCTACAAGATCGCCATGACCGACGAGAATGCCGGCAAGGCCGTGCGCAAGATCGGCTATATCGACCTCCTCAAGATCGCCGACCCCGACAACAGGAAGCGCCAGGGCGGCGGCGAAGGCTTCTACGACATGCCGTTCGTCACCATCGAGAATGTCGACCGCGTGGACGACACGCACATCATCGTCGGCAACGACAACAACCTGCCCTTCTCCGCCGGCCGCGCGCTGGACAAGGCGGACGACAACGAGTTCGTGCTGCTGGAAGTGGGCGAGTTCCTGAAGGCCGAATGATCGGAGAGCGGGCCGCATCCTCCTTCTCCCCGCAGGCGGGGAGAAGGGGCAGGAGGCGCCGCCGTCTTCTGCAAGTGACGATCCGGGGAGGCGATTTTCCGCTACCGCGGATCGACCAGCCGCAGGATCAACTGGTGCACGTTGCCGCCCTCGCTCATCTCGACCTGGTCGAAATCGCGGCTGCGGGCGCGCTGGGCGTTGGAGAGTTCGCCGAGGCGGGCCTGCAGTTGCGGGCGGATCTTCCGGCAGTCCGGGTCGTTCTCGACCGTCATGCCGACGCTCATCGCCTCGATCTCCCTCACCATGTCCCGGATGAAGTCGCCATGCACCTTCTCGTGCGCGGTGACGCCGGCGAGGAAGGTGTCCCACCGGCCCTTCATCGGCTCGGCGAGCTTGGTTTTCAGCCTGGGCAGCGTGTAGGTGATGATGAGTTTCGGCCGGTTGACCGTGATCACGCAGGCATTGCCCTTGCGCTCGTATTTGCGCGTCCAGGTGAGCTTGAAGCCGGTATGGGCAATGACGCGGGCGACCCCGAGCTTCGGGCCGCGCTCGCCGATCGAGCGGTAGATCTCAAGGCCCGTCGCGCCCTCAACCGTATAGGGCTCCACCCGCTCGACCGCCTGCCAGTCCTGCGCGAACGCACTTGCGGCGAAGAGGAAAACGGCGAGGAAGGACACGATCCGCATGGCGACCTAAAGGTATCTGAAGGCGAGCTTCCTGCCGGTCAGGCGGGCAAGCTGCTGCAGGCGGCCTTCGAGCCGTTCGCCGGCGAGCTCGGCATAGTCCGGCGGCACGACGAGATCGAGGTCGACATCCGCCTGCGTCGACTTGCGGAAGGCAAGGCGCGGCACGACGCCGGGCATGGAGGCCGAGAAAAGATAGACGACGCGCAGCAGGCCGCCGACGAGCTTGGCAAGCTCGCGCAGGCGCGGCGTCGCGACGGCGGCGAGCGAGCTGCTCACCGCATCGTCGTTCAGCCCTTCGAAGCGGTAATAGTTGGTGAGCGCGATGAAGGCGCGGCCGGGATGGGTGATGCCGATGAAGGTGCCGTGCGCGATGAGGTTCAGCGCCTGGAGGCCGCGATAATCGGGATGGGCGCGCCAGCTTATGTCCGCCAGGAGGCAGGCGGCCTCGCGGTAGCGCCGCTCCTCGTCCGTCTCGGTGATGCCGAAGAGCGGCATCATGCGGCCGGTCCATTCGGCAAGCTCGCGGGCATGCTCGGGCGAGCGGGCGCGCAGGATGGCAAGCTCGCCGGCGGCGGCGAGCAGCGGATCGCGCGCCTTCTCGCGCTCGGGCAGCAGCGAATAGAGATAGCCCTCGCGCACGCCCTGCGCGGAGAAGAAGACCCGCGAGGGCTTCATGATGGCGATGGCCTCCTGCATGGCGACGGCGCCGAAGGGCAGGAGGTTGCGGCGGTTCTTGGAGATCGTGGCATAGGCCGCGTCCTTGGGATCCTTGGCCGTGACGATATCCGTCAGGAAATCCATGGCATCGGAAAAGCCGAGCTCGTAACCCTGGATCATATGCAGCGGATAGTTGCGCACCTCCATGTTCAGCGTGCCGATGGCGCGCCAGGTGCCGCCGACGGCATAGAAGGCGCGGCCCGCGCCATTCTTCAGAAGATTGGCGGTGCGCAGATACTTGCGCGCGACGATGCGGGCCTGGGCGGGCGAGCCGCCGGAGGCTTCCGACAGGCGGATGCCGCCGAGCGGCAGGGTGACGCCCTTGCCGATCATGCCGCCGGCGACATCGATCAGCTCCAGCGAGCCGCCGCCGAGGTCGCCGACGATGCCGTCGGTGTCATGGAAGCCGCTGACGATGCCAAGCGCCGAGAAATAGGCCTCCTCCTCGCCCGTCAGCACGCGGACCTTCTGGCCGAGGATCATCTCGGCCTGGTGAATGAAATCGGGGCCGTTCTCCGCCTCGCGCGCGGCGGCGGTCGCCAGCGCGAACATGGTGGAGGCGCGGGCCTGCCTTGAAAGAGCCTTGAAACGGTGGAGAGCTGCAAGCGCCCGGTCGACGCTCGCCTGATCCATGCGGCCCGTTTTAGCGAGGCCCCGGCCGAGGCCGCACATGACCTTCTCGTTGAAGAGAATGGCCGGCGAACGGCTCATGCCCTCGTAGACCACCAGGCGAATCGAGTTGGAGCCGATATCCACGACCGACACCGGGGCAATTCCAGGCAGACGCCCCTGGGCTTCAGATTCGACCATGCATATCCAGTTACTTCTTGCGCCGGCCTTGCCAGCCCGCGATCGCCTTCGGTGCGGAGGACTTCAGGGCTTCACCCCGGCCGGACAGGCTGGGGTTGGTCATGAAGTAGTGCTGAGCGTTGAACGGCTCGGCGCCGGGCTGCACTTCCATGCGCCGGGACGTTCCGTCCGCAAGAATCTCGTAGCTCTGCTGGTTATCGATCAGATTGCCCAGCATGATCTGCGAGAGGACCTGCTCATGCACCGTCCGGTTGATCAGAGGCACGAGTGTCTCGACCCGCCGGTCCAGGTTGCGCGGCATCATGTCCGCCGAGCCTATATAGACCAGCGCCTTGTCCGATGGAAGCCCGTGGCCGTTGCCGAAGCAGAAGATGCGGGAATGTTCGAGGAAGCGGCCGACGATGGACTTGACGCGGATATTGTCGGAAAGCCCCGGAACCTGCGGGCGCAGGCAGCAGATGCCGCGCACCACGAGGTCCACCTCCACGCCCGCCTGGCTGGCGCGGTAGAGCGCATCGATGATGTCGGGATCGACCAGCGAGTTCATCTTCATCCAGATCGCGGCCGGCGCGCCGTTCTTCGCATGGGCGATCTCCTCGTCGATGTGACGCAGGATGCGCGGGCGCAGCGTATAGGGCGAGAAGGCGAGCTTCATGCCGGCCTCCGGCTCGCCGTAGCCGGTGATGAAGTTGAAGATGTTCGCCATGTCGCTGGCGATGGTCGGGTTGCAGGTGAAGAAGGACAGGTCCGTGTAGATCTTCGCCGTGACCGGGTGGTAGTTGCCCGTGCCGAGATGGCAGTAGGTGCGAAGCTTGCCCTCCTCGCGGCGCACGACCATCGACATCTTGGCGTGGGTCTTCAGCTCGATGAAGCCGAAGACGACCTGCACGCCGGCGCGTTCGAGGTCGCGTGCCCAGCGGATGTTGGCCTCCTCGTCGAAGCGGGCCTTCAGCTCCACCAGCGCCGTCACCGACTTGCCGGCCTCGGCGGCATCGATCAGCGCGCGCACGATGGGGCTGTCGTTGGAGGTGCGGTAGAGGGTCTGCTTTATCGCCAGGACGTCAGGATCGCGCGCAGCCTGGAGAAGGAACTGGACCACCACGTCGAAGCTTTCGTAGGGGTGGTGGACGACCATGTCCTTTTCCCGGATGGCGGCGAGGCAGTCTCCGGCGTGTTCTCGGACGCGTTCGGGAAATCGGGCATTGTAGGGCTCGAACCTCAGGTCGTCGCGCGGCGCCTTGGCGATTTCCGACAGCGTGTTGAGGGCGAGCAGGCCCGGCAAGACGGCGACGCGGTTATCCGGCACGTTCAGTTCGCCGACGACGAAGCGCCGCAGCGATTCCGGCATTTCCGAGTCGGTCTCGATGCGGATCACCGAGCCGCGGCGGCGGCGCTTCAGCGCCGTCTCGAAAAAGCGCACGAGGTCTTCCGCCTCTTCCTCCACTTCGATATCGCTGTCGCGGATGATGCGGAACGTACCCGAGCCGCGCACGATATAGCCGGGGAAGAGCTTGCCGATGAAGAGGCCGACCGCATCCTCCAGCGTGATGTAGCGGATCGCGCCGCCGGCATCGGGCAGGCGGATGAAGCGGTCGAGCGCGACGGGCAGGCGCAGGAGCGCCGTCATCGGCTCCTTGCCCATCGTGCTTTCGAGCTGCAGGCCGATGGAGAAGCCGAGATTGGGGATGAAGGGGAACGGGTGCGCCGGGTCGATGGAAAGCGGCGTCAGCACCGGGAAGATCGACTGGGTGAATTCCTGTTGCAGCCAGACCCTGTCGTCGCTGGAAAGCGCCGTCGGGCGGACGATGAGAATGTCTTCCTTGGCGAGATATTGCTGGAGCACGGCGAGCGAGGCCTGCTGCTCCATCTGGAGATTGTCGATCTCCTTCAGGATATCGTCGAGCTGCTCGGCCGAGGTCTTGCCGTCCGGGCTGCGGATGCCGACGCCCTGGCGCACCTGCCCTTCGAGGCCGGCGACGCGCACCATGAAGAACTCGTCGAGGTTGGCGGCGGAGATCGACAGGAACCGCACGCGCTCCAGCAGCGGATGGGCGGTGTTCAGCGTTTCTTCCAGGACGCGGCGGTTAAACTGGAGCCAGGAGAATTCGCGGTTGATGAAGCGCTCGGGGCTTGCCATCAGCGCTTCGATATCGACGGAAGCGCCATCGGGGCGCGCGCCCTCGGCGGGCTTTTCCTGAGAAAGATCGGAAGTCGCTGTATCCATTGGATGTTCCGCCCGGTTGGCCACCTGTTCGACGCAGCTTCGAACGGGAAACGATTTATGCTTTTCCACGAAGCGCTTAGCGCAGTTTGACGACAGAACTGTGACAGTCAATCGGGGGCGGTGGAATTCGGGGGACAATCGTGTGTGGAGCCTTGCCCCTCACCCTAGCCCTCTCCCCGCAAGCGGGGAGAGGGGACGTGCCCCACGCAGCGTTGAAAGTTTGGGAAACGAGTGCGGCATATCCCCTTCTCCCCGCAGCCAAGGAGAAGGTGGCCGGCAGGCCGGATGAGGGGCCCGGTCTTCGCAGGCCTTCGCACACCCCTGCCCCCGACCTATTCCTCGAAATCCCCGCCGCCCACCATCTCGCCCAGCACCTCCTGCGCCAGCGCCCGCGTGATGCGGCTGCCGCGGGCGAGCGCGAGGCGGTCGAGCCGTTCCACCAGCGTCTGCGCGGCCTCCAGCGAGCGCTCCATGCGCGCGACGATATAGGCCACCAGCTTCTCGTCGACGAAGAGCTGGCGGTCGGCGAAAAGCTTGACGATGACCTGGGAGAGCAGTTCGTCGTCCGGCTCGCCGATCTCCACCACCGTCGCCGCCTTGAGGCGCGAGCGCAGGTCCGGAAGGTCGACCGGCCAGGACATCGGCCAGAGCCGGCTGGTGATGAGCAGCGTGTGGCCGTTCTGGCGCACATTGTTGATGACGTGGAAGAGCGTGCGGTCGTCGAAGCCCTTGCGGTCGGCATCCTCGATGAGGACGGGGCCGTGCTCGGCCGCCGCTTCCGCCCCCCTGCCCGGCTCCGGCTCGATCAGCGCCGCGCCGGCCTTCTCGCGCCAGATCGCGGCAAGGTGCGACTTGCCCGAGCCGATCGGCCCGGCGATGATGACGACAGGCGCCGGCCAGTGCGGCCAGGCGTCGATCATCGCCACCGCCGCATCGACGGGCTCGGCGACGAGCAGGTCGTCGCGGCCCGTCGCGGGATCGTGCCCGAAGGCCAGCGGCAACTGTTCGGCTGTCTTGCGCGACGTCATGGACATTACTCGGTACTCTGAACTCTTGCCGCCTACTCGTCTTCCGGCGTGCTCTCTTCGAGAAGGATGGGCTTGCTGCTGCCGTAATAGAGGTCGCTGTCAAGGTAGCGCCTGAGGCCGAAGCGGACAAGCACGCCCACGGCGGCGGCCGCCGGCACCGCGATCATCAGCCCAACGAAGCCGAAGAGCGCGCCGAAGGCGACGAGCGCGAACATCAGCCACACCGGATGCAGCCCGACGCGCGAGCCGACGAGCTTCGGCTGGAGGATGTTGCCCTCGATGAACTGGCCGGAGAAGAAGATGACGGCGACGAGCACGACCATCCAGTAGTCCGGCCAGAACTGCACGACGGCGACGCCGATGGCGAGCACCAGCCCGACCAGCGAGCCGACATAGGGAATGAAGCTGATGAGGCCGGCGAAGAGGCCGATCAGCAGGCCGAAATTGAGGCCGGCGAAGGAAAGGCCGATGCCGTAGTAAAGGCCGAGGATGATGCAGATGGAGCCCTGCCCGCGCACGAAGCCGGCGATCGCCGCGTCCATCTCGGACGCGATCTGGCGGACATTGTCGACATAGTCGCGCGGCACCCAGCTGTCCACCTTGGCGATCATGCGGTCCCAGTCGAGCAGGAGATAGAAGGCGACGACGGGGGTGACGACCAGCAGCGAGACGATGTTGACCAGCGCCATGCCGGAATTCCAGAGCTGCTTGAACACCGTGCCCAGGAAGCCCGCGCCCTCGGCGAGGATCGAGGAGAAGCTCTGCTTGATCGTGCCCATCTGGCTGCTGATCCATTTGGGCAGGAGGTCGGGATTGAAGCTCGCCACCAGTTCCTGGAGCTGCGTGACGTAGCCCGGCAGCTTTTCGAGGAAATCGGCGGCCTGGGTCGCCAGCAGCGGGATGACGATCATCAGCGACAGCGCGAAGAGCACGACGAAGGTGATGAGGATCACCACCGTCGCCATCATGCGGGACAGGCCGATGCGCTCCAGCCGGTCCGCCACCGGATCGAGGAAATAGGCGAGCGCCATGCCGGCGATGAAGGGCAGCAGGATATCGGAGAAGACGAGCAGGAAGAGGACGAAGCAAACGAGCGCGATGAGCCAGAACACCGCCTGCCGCTTCAATCCCGCGCCGCTGATATGGGCTGCCATCGTGCTTTATCCCGTGTTCCGCCACTGTCTGGAGACGAGATAGGATGCGGGCTGGAGAAAGGTCAAGGCTCGGCGAACAGGGGGAACGCTGCGTTTTCGTGCGGGAAGCGGGTTATTCCCCCTGCCGGCGGCTCTTCCTGAAGGGAAACGGGCCGCGCCGTTTTCCCCCGTTTCCACATGGGCGGGCGGCACGCTTCCACCTGCATGGCCATTTCCTATGGAATTCGACGTTGCCCTCCTCCCATATGACAGCCCGGCCGCCTGCGAGAACGCCTGAAGAGCCATGCTCCCTGCTACGGCCCGACCCGAAGATCGAATCAGCCCCCCCCAACCCCTTGCCAGACCCCTTTTCCACCCGCACCGGGCGCGAAGAATATGGCACGTCTACCTCCACGTTTCCTTCGCCCGCGATATTCCCGCCCGCGCCGCCGGGAAGGCATGCCTCGCGCCAGCCTGACCTGCAAATTAACCTTTTGTTAACCATTTCACCGCTACACCGGAGCTACCGAAAATTAACCAAGATGACTGACGTGTTAACTCAACCCCGGCCGATCCGCCTCAAGGGGCGGTCCTTCCTTGCGCTTGCGCTGACCCCGGAGCTGCCCTTCGCGGACTGGCTGCGGCGGCTCGACGACCTCGCCGCCCGTTCGGCAGGCTTCTTCCTTCGCCGGCCGGTGGTGCTGGACGTCGAGGGACTGGATATCGACCGGGCGGAGCTGCGCGAGCTGGTCGACCAGCTCAATGCGCGCAATGTGCGCGTCATGGGCATCGAGGGCGCGCGCTCCTCGCTGCTCGGCCCCGACATGCCGCCGGCCATGACCGACGGACGCCCGGCCGCCGATATCGAGGCGCCGGAAAAGGCCTCTGCGGAGCCGGTGGAAGCGGCTGAGCCGGTCAGGAATGTTGCGCCCGTCGCCGCGACGCCCGTCCAGACGACGCCGTCGCTGGTTGTCTCGCGGCCGGTGCGCTCGGGCCAGTCGATCTTCTTCCCGGAGGGGGACGTCACCATCATCGGCTCGGTGGCCTCCGGGGCGGAGATCGTCGCGGGCGGCTCCATCCACGTCTACGGCCCCCTGCGCGGCCGGGCGCTGGCGGGGTCCACCGGCAATGCCTCGGCGCGCATCTTCTGCCGCAAGCTCGAGGCCGAGCTGATCGCCATCGACGGGTTCTACAAGACGGCGGACGACATGGAGCCGGAGCTGCGGGGCAAGCCCGGGCAGGTCTGGCTGGAAGGCGAAACAATCAAGGCCGCGACACTCGGCTGACGAAATCCAATGGACTGGAGAGACATATGGGCAAGGTAATCGTGGTCACATCGGGCAAGGGCGGCGTCGGCAAGACGACGTCGTCGGCCGCATTGGGCGCCGCGCTGGCGCAGAACGGCGAGAAGGTCGTCGTCGTGGACTTCGACGTCGGCCTGCGCAATCTCGACCTCGTCATGGGCGCCGAGCGCCGCGTCGTCTACGATCTCGTCAACGTCATCCAGGGCGAGGCCAAGCTGACGCAGGCGCTGATCCGCGACAAGCGCCTGGAATCGCTCTACCTGCTGCCGGCCTCGCAGACCCGCGACAAGGACAACCTGACGCCCGAAGGCGTCGAGAAGGTCATCGCGGCCCTCAAGAACGCCTTCGACTGGGTGATCTGCGACAGCCCGGCCGGCATCGAGCGCGGCGCGACGCTCGCCATGCGCCATGCCGACGTCGCCATCGTCGTCACCAATCCGGAAGTCTCGTCCGTGCGCGACTCGGACCGCATCATCGGCCTTCTCGATTCCAAGACGCTGAAGGCGGAGAACGGCGAACGCATCGAGAAGCACCTGCTGCTGACCCGCTACGACGCCGTGCGCGCCGAGCGCGGCGACATGCTGAAGGTCGACGACGTGCTGGAAATCCTCTCCATCCCGCTGCTCGGTATCATCCCGGAAAGCATGGACGTGCTGCGCGCGTCGAACGTCGGCGCGCCCGTGACGCTCGCCGACGGCCGCAGCGCCCCGGCACTCGCCTATTTCGAAGCGACCCGCCGCCTCAAGGGCGAAACCCTGCCCGTCACCATCCCCGGCGACAAGCGCAGCTTCCTCGGCAAGATCTTCGGAAGGAAAGCGGCATGAACCCGTTCCGTTTCTTCTCCCGCGGCCAGTCGGCCCCCGCAGCGCGCGAGCGCCTGCAGGTGCTGCTCGCCCATGAGCGGGCCTCCACCGGCGACTCGGACCTCGTCAACAAGCTGCGCGACGAAATCCTGAAGGCGATTTCCAAGCACATGCAGGTCGACGACGAGAAGGTTTCCATCAAGATGGAACGCGGCGCGCAGGTCTCCACGCTTGCCGTCGACATCGAGATCCCGTTCGATCCCACCAAGAAGGCGGCCTGACGGCCGCCCTCCCCTCGCGCCCGTGCATCTGGCGGATGCCGGGCACCGATCCCGCACCATCGAAGGACAGCGACCTCGCCACCGGCCTCCATTGGGGGCCGATACCCCATTTTCAACATCCAAGTTCAAGGAGAATGTCATGACCCGTTTCGCGCTTCTGGAAAGACTGAAGGCAGTCCAACGGATGCCCAAATACCAGGGACGTGACATCACCACCATCAGCGCCATCCTCTCCAACCAGGCGCTGGAACGACATGTGGAAGTCTGCGAGCAGGCGGCGGGCGTCATGATCCCGCCCGAAGAGCCGCCCGCAAGGACGAACTGAGCCCCTGCGGGGCAGATGTCGCAACTGCGCCATTTTGTCGCCTTTGAACGACCGCCCTTTCCAGCAGGAAGGGCGGTCGTCCTTTTTGCGACATGGTTAACGATTGGTTTTTCAACCTTTCGCACCCCTCCTCCCAAATCCTTTCCGGCACCGGCGGACCGTGCGGCGGTCAATGCCGTCCGGGCCTTGATATTTTAAAAGTTGACTCTTTAACTCATGAATAATATCGCCGATCGCATCCGCGCTGCGGATTGTCGAATTGGAGATATTTATGAACATTGTTAAAGGGTTAGCCGGGCCGCTAGCAGCGGTGGCCGTGGGGGTCGCGCATGCCCATGCCACCGATATTCGTGGCTTCACCGAATTCGAAGGCCGCTGGCTCGGGGGCGAGGCGGCGGGCAATCTCGGCATCATGCTGCCGTTCCGCCTCGACGATGGCCAGGCGTTCTTCCTCGACCTCAGCGGCGCTTTCGTCGAAGGCGGCATCCGGCAGGGCTCGCTCGGCGTGGGCTACCGCTTCGGGACGCCGGGCCAGTGGACGTTCGGCCTCTACGGCTATTACGACTATCTCAGTTCCAGCTACGGCAACGATTTCCACCAGCTCTCCTTCGGCGCCGAGGCGCTCGGCCCCGTCTTCGAGACCCGCGCCAACATCTACCTGCCGCAGCACGGCAGCAAGGCGGCCGACGGAGCTGGCCGAGGCGTGATCAGCAACGGCGCGCTGAAGTTCCGTGCCGGGCGCGAGGAAGGCCGCACGGGCGCGGATGCCGAAGTCGGCGTCAAGGTTCCCGGCATCTCGCCGGACGGAAACGCCGAGCTGAAGCTCTTCGCCGGAAGCTACTGGTACGACGGCCGCAATGTCAGCGACATGTTCGGCGCCAAGCTGCGCGCGGAACTCACCATCGCCAATGTCGCCGGCCTTCCTTCCGGCTCGACGCTCGCCTTCGGCGCAAGCGCCGCCTACGACAACGAGGACAAGCTGACCGGCGGCGTGATGGCGCGGCTTCGCATTCCGTTCGGCGCACCGGCGGGCGAAGCGGTCGATCCGTTCGACCCCATGACGCAGGCCGTGCGGCGCAATGCGGGCATCCGCACCGAGGTCGCCGCGAGCGGCGCGCTGGAAGACGCCGTCTTCGTCTTCAACGGGCAGACCGTCGACACCGTGCTGAACATTTCCGGCGCGAGCGGCGATGCCGCGGCCATCAACGCCCTCCTTGCCGGCGCAGGAACCGGCGCGCTGGTGCTGGCGGACGGCAATATCGGCCTCAACGGCTCGCTGATGCTCGGCGAGGGCCAGGCCCTGCTCGGCGGCGGGGGAACGCTGGCGCTGCGCGGCGCTTCGAGCCGGAGCGGCGGCGTCTTCACCAATAGCGGGGCGGCGACGACGCTGACCGGCTACGATCCGGCGCAGGACGTCGTGACGATGGCCTCGAACAGCATGCTCTCCACGCTTTCGGTCACCGGCGGGCTTGCCGGCATCGGCAGCACCGGCACGGCCGGCCTCACCATCGACCGGGTCGACGTTTCGGGAACCGCGCAGGACGGCATCCGCCTGACGCGCGTCGACGGCGCGGTGATCGAGAACAGCGCCATCCACGACCTTTACATCTGCACCAACAACACGACCTGCGAATTTGCCGTCGGCGACCCGAACCGCGCGCCCTTTGCCGCGATCAGCGCCCATGGCACGAAGAACCTCACGGTCCGCGACACGGCGATCGACAACGTCACCTACGGCATCTTCGCCGGCAGCGCGATCGACGACAGCGACTGGCCGCCGGTGATCACCGACCTTGCCAGCAACATCACGATCGACAATGTGACGATCACCCGCTCGCGCCGCGAGGGCATCCTCCTCGTCGCGGCCGACGACGTGACCATGAACAGGGTGACGATCGACAACACGGAGCAGGACCGCGACATGGACCTCGTCGTGCTGCAGGGCACGTCGAATGTCCGGATCACCGACATGTCGCTGAAGGGCGGCATCAACGGCCTGATGCTCGTCACCGCCTCCACGCTGCCGGACGAGGCGCAGACGACGAATGTCAGTGTGGACGGCCTGAAGATCGACGGCACCACCAATGCCGGCATCTTCTTCAACCCGGTCTCCGGCATCGACCTGAAGAACGTGACGATCACCAATGCCGGCACCTACGGCATGTTCCTCTATGGCGACGAGTGGGGCTTCATGGGCGGCCCGGTCTCCGACATCACCTTCGAGAATGTGGTGATCGACAATGCCAGGACGGCCGGCCTCTACTTCATGGGGCCGACGGAAGACCTTGCCGGCAGCGTCACCGTCAGGAACACGCCGCGCGATTGCAAATCCGATGCGTCATGGAACGGCGGCCTCAGCGGCTCGATCGACCAGCCCGGCGGCTCGGTCTTCATCGTGAACGGCAAGGAGATCGGCCCCGCCACCTTCGCCGCCCGTTGCGGCTGAAGCCGATGACGCCATCCCCGCGGCTCCGGCCGCGGGGATGGCGATACCATGCTAGCGGGCGAACTTCCGCGCGCCGGCCACGCAGAGCACGATGGCGAGCGTCGTGAAGACCATCAGCGGGCTCACCTTCTCGTGCAGCAGGCCGGCGGCGAGCAGCAGGCCGAAGAAGGGCTGCAGAAGCTGCAACTGGCCGACCGCCGCGATGCCGCCGAGGGCAAGGCCGCGATACCAGAAGATGAAGCCGATCAGCATGCTGAAGACCGAGACATAGGCGAGCCCCGCCCAGGCATCGCCGGCGATGCCTGCCCAGCTTTCGGGAAGCCGGAAGAGCCCGATCACCACCATCACCGGCAGCGACAGCACCAGCGCCCAGGAGATGACCTGCCAGCCGCCCAGCCGGCGCGACAGCGCCGCACCCTCCGCATAGCCAAGGCCGCAGACGACGACGGCGGCGACCATCAGCAGGTCGCCGACAAGCGAGACCTCCGCGCCGGAATTGAGCGCGAAGCCCACCACCGTCGCGCTGCCGAGAATGGAAAACAGCCAGAAGAGCGGCTTCGGCCGCTCCCCGCCGCGCAGCACGCCGAAAACGGCGGTGGAGAGCGGCAGGAGGCCGATGAAGACGATGGAATGCGCCGAGGTGATATATTGCAGCGCAATCGCCGTCAGCAGCGGAAAGCCGACGACGACGCCGAGCGCGATGATGACGAGCGAAAAGAGATCGTCCCGCGACGGCTTCGGCTGGCGCAGCACGAAGAGCAGCGCGCCGCCGAGCAGCGCGGCGATGACCGCCCGCGCCGATGTCAGGAAGATCGGCGAAAAGCCGGATACCGCGATGCGCGTCGCCGGCAGCGATCCGCTGAAGATGATGACCCCGAGCAGCCCGCTGCCCCAACCGTCCGTCGCTGTTTTCATGATACCTCGCATTCGCCCTCTCGATACATCGGGGGGACTGGCGGCGGCAGGAACAAAACCGTACAATTATGGCAAACTGTATTGGTATGGAGAGTCATACAATGACCGAAATCTCCGCCGGCAGCCGGACCCTCGACGTCATGGCGGCGATCCGCGGCCGCATTGCCGGCCGCGCCCTCGCCCCGGGCGACCGGCTTCCCTCGATCCGGCGCTTCGCCGCGACGATGGGCGTCTCGCCCTCGACGGTCGTCGAGGCCTATGACCGCCTCGCGGCGGAAGGGCTGATCCGGGCGCAGCGGGGTTCGGGCTTCTATGTCGCGAGCAGCGCCCAGCCGCCGCTGAAACTTTCGGCGGAAACCCCGAAGGCGCGGGCGGTGGATCCCTTCTGGGTCTCCCGGCAGGCGCTCGATGCGGGCGAGGCCGTGCTCAAGCCGGGCTGCGGCTGGCTGCCTTCCGACTGGATGCCGGACGCGGCGCTGCGCCGCGCCATCCGCAGCCTTGCGCGCAGCGACAGCGACTTCCTCGCCTATTACGGCAGCACGCGCGGCTCGCCGGCGCTGCGCCGGCTGCTGCTCGGCCGCCTCACCGAAGACGGCATCGCGGCGGGGCCGGACCACCTGATGCTGACCAATACGGGCACGCAGGCGCTCGACCTGATCTGCCGCTTCCTGTTGCGGCAGGGCGACACCGTGCTGGTCGACGATCCCTGCTATTTCAATTTCCAGGCTTTGCTGAAGGCCCATCAGGTGAGTGTCGTCGGCGTGCCCTATTCGACCTCGGGCCCCGATGTCGCCGCCTTCGAGGCGCTGCTTGCCGCCGCGCGGCCGCGGCTCTACATCACCAATTCCGCCATCCACAATCCGACGGGCGCCACGCTCTCGCCGCAGGTCGCCCACCGGCTTCTCAACGCCGCCGGGGCGATCGACATGGCCATCGTGGAGGACGAGATCGTCGCCGATTTCGAGCCGGAGCCCTCGACCCGGCTTGCCGCGCTCGACGGGCTTTCCCGCGTCATCCGCATCGGCAGCTATTCCAAGACGCTCTCCGCCTCGGCGCGCTGCGGCTATATCGCGGCGCGGCCGGACTGGATCGAGGGGCTGGTCGACCTCCAGATCGCCACCAATTTCGGCGGGCCCAACCCGATTTCCGCGGAGATCATCGCCCACATGCTGTCGGGCGGCGGCTACCGCAAGCACATGGAGGAACTGCGCCGCCGGCTGGTGCGGGTGCGGCGCGAGACGGTGGAGCGGCTGCAGCGGCTCGGCATCGAGCCCTGGCTCCTGCCACGCGGCGGCTTCAACCTCTGGTGCCGCCTGCCGGAAGGGCTGGATTCAGCGCTCGTCGCGCAGGCCGCCGTCGCCGAAGGCGTGGTCCTCGCCCCCGGCAACGTCTTCAGCATCTCGCAGAGCGCGGCCGGCTTCATGCGCTTCAACGTCGCCCATATGCAGGACCCGCGGGTCTACGAGGTCCTCGCCCGGGCGATGAGACACGCAGCCTAGCTCTTGGCCTCCTGCAGGATATTGCCGCCGTCGACGACGAGGACCGCGCCGTTGATGTAGCTCGCCTTCGGCGAGGCGAGGAAGGCGACGGCGGCCGCAACCTCTTCGGGCCGTCCCGCCCGGCCAAGCGGCGTTGCCCTTGCGGCACGGCGCTCCTCTTCCGTGGAGGCGCCGGTCTCGATCCAGCCCGGCGCGACGGCATTGATGGTGACGCCCTGCGGCCCCGCCTCCAGCGCCAGCGCATGGGTCATGCCGACCATGCCGGCCTTGGCGGCGGAATAGGCCGTCTCGCCGCGATTGGCGACATAGGGGCCGGTCACGGAGGCGACGTTGACCACGCGGCCGTAGCCGTCCGCCAGCATGTCCGGCAGGTAGATGCGGGTCGCAAGGAAGGCCGTCTTGAGGCTGGCGGTGATGCCGCGGTCCCAGTCCTCTTCCTCAAGCTGCACGAATTCGCGCTGCAGGGCGGGCTGGGCGAGGTTGCCCATGCCGGCATTGTTGACGAGCACCGAAGCGGGGCCGGTTTCCTGCCGGAGCCTTTCCACCGCCGCCCGCAAGGTCAGGTCGCAGAGGTGGCCCGTCGCCGGAAAGCCCGCCCGGCGCAGTTCCTCCGCGCGGACGAGGACCCGCTCGCCGATCGCGACGAGATGGACGTGGAAGCCCTCCTCCGCAAGGCTGCGGGCGCAGGCAAGGCCGATGCCGTCCTCGGCGCCCGCGCCGGTGATGATTGCCGTCTGGCGCTGCATGTCCTTCTCCTCAGTAGCCGGCGGTCACGCCGAAATCGATCGAGAGCGCCGCGCCGGTGACGGGGGCGGCATCCTTCTCGCAGAGGAAGGCGACCATGCGGGCGATCTCCTCCGGCCGGATGAAGCGGGCCGCGGCCTGCTGCGGATAGTTCGACAGGAGCTTCGCCTTGTAGCCATCCGGATCGCCCCCGCCATAGCGCTCGGCCTGGAACTCGATCATGGGCGTCGCCACATCGCCGGGGCAGACGGCGTTGACGCGGATCCGGCGCGGGGCGAGCTCCAGCGCGAGCGCCTTGGTGAGCAGCACCAAGCCGCCCTTGGAGGCGCAGTAGATCGACGCGCCGTTGTTGCCGACCAGCCCGGCATCGGAGGCGATGTTGACGATGGAGGCGCCGGTCTCCAGATGCGGGATCGCCGCCTGGATGAGGAAGAACGCGCCCTTGAGGTTGACGTCGAGAACGAGGTCCCAGTCCGCCTCCGTCATCGTCACGGCCTCGCCCTCGCGCCAGACGCCGGCGGAATTGACCAGCACGTCGAGCCGGCCGCGCCAGGCCATGACGGCCTCGACCGCGGCGGCGCATCCGGCGACCTTGCGGATGTCGAGCGGCACGGCCAGCGCCTCGCCGCCGCCGGCCCTCAGCGTTTCCACCACCGCCGTCAGTCGCTCCGATTCGAGATCGGCGATGGCGACCGCGAAGCCGTCGGCGGAAAGCCGCGCGGCGATGGCCGCTCCCATGCCGCCGGCTCCCCCGGCGATGAGCGCTACTCGTTTCTGGTCGGTCATGCATTCCCCCACGCAATTCGATATGCGGCCAGAAGAGGGCCCCGCGCGGCGCGCGTCAACAGCGCAGTTCGCATCGGGCGATGCGCCGGCCGCACAATCCGGCGAAACGGATATGGCAAGCCCCATCGAAAAGCGTGTAGAAGGCGCCTTTCGGATTCATCGGCGAGCCGCGGGTGAACGTGCTACAGCTCAACCCGGCGCCTTTCCCGCGCCGAACACGAGAGTGAGAATGACGGACATCGACCGCGACGACAGTCGCAGACCGGATCCCGACGCATCGCCTGCCACGGCGGACAGTGATCGCCGGGGCAAACTGACCGTTTTCCTCGGCGCCGCACCGGGCGTCGGCAAGACCTACGCCATGCTGACGCGGGCGGGACGCCTGAAGGCGGAAGGCGTGGACGTCGTCGTGGGCCTGGCGGAGACCCACGGCCGCAGCGAGACGGCGGCCCTTCTCGACGGGCTGGAGGTGCTGCCGCGCCTTGCGGGCGCGCAGGACGGTCAGGCATTCGACGTCGACGGCGCGCTCACGCGCCATCCGCGCATCGTCCTCGTCGACGAGCTCGCCCATTCCAACCCCGAGGGCAGCCGGCATCCCAAGCGTTATCAGGACATCGAGGAGCTGATCGCGGCCGGCATCGATGTCTGGACGTCGCTCAACATCCAGCATCTCGAAAGCCTCGCCGACCTCGTCGCGCAGATCACCGGCGTCACGGTGCGCGAGCGCGTTCCCGATACCGTGCTGAAAAAGGCCGACGAGATCGTTCTGGTCGACCTGCCGCCGACCGAGCTGATCGAGCGCCTCAAGGAAGGCAAGGTCTACCTGCCGGAAAATGCGAGCCGCGCCGTCGACCGCTTCTTCCGCCTCGGCAACCTCACGGCGCTGCGCGAGCTTGCGCTTCGCCGCACGGCCGACCGGGTGGACAACCAGATGGTCGACTATCTCAAGCAGCACGCCATCGAGGGGCCATGGGCCACCGGCGAGCGGCTGCTCGTCTGCGTCGGCCCGGACGAGCTTTCCGAGAAGGTGGTGCGCGTCGCGAGCCGCCTTGCCTCCGGGCTCAACGCGCCGTGGCTGGTCGTTTCCATCGAGCGGGCCGACCGCGAGGAGGAAACGACGGAACGGCTGCAGCGCATGGAAGCGCTGTTCCGCCTCGCCGAGCAGCTCGGCGCTGAGACGCGCCGGGTGGTCGGCAACGATTTCGTCGAGGAAATCCTCAAGCTCGCCCGCCGCGAGCACGCGACGCAGATCGTGATCGGCGCCAAGCGCAACCGCGGCTGGACCCGCTTCCTCTCGCGCTCCCTTCCCGACACGCTGTCGCGCAAGGCCGCTGGCATCGGCATTCATTTCGTGACGCCCGAAAAGGACGAGAAGCCACCCGCGCCACGGCGCATGGCGCTGCCGGGGCTTGCCGCCTATCGCCAGCCGGCCCTCATCGCCATCGGCCTCACCGCGGCCATCGCCGTCGCGGGCAAGCTGGTCTATGTCTTCGCCGAATTGCCGAACATCTCGCTGCTCTTCCTGCTCGCCGTTCTCGGCTCGGCGGTGCTGGGCGGCTATGTCTCCGCCTTCATCGCGGCGATCCTCTCGGCGCTCGCCTACAACTTCCTCTTCATCGATCCGCTGCACACCTTCACGATCACTGCGCCGCACGAGGTCTTCGCGCTGGTCGTCTTCCTCTGCGTCGCGATCATCGCCGGCGGTTTCGCCTCGCGCATCAAGGAGCAGGCGGAGGTGGCGCGGGTGCGCGCCACGGCGTTGCAGTCGCTCTACGACTTCTCGCGCAAGCTCTCGACCACCGCGACGGCGGACGACGCGATCTGGGTCGCGGTCTCGCAGCTCCAGGCGAGCCTTCGGCGTAACATCGTGCTCCTGCTGCCCGACAAGGGGGACCTCAGGGTGGCCGCCGTCTGGCCGCCCGACACCGACCTCGACACCACCGACTTCACCGCCGCGCGCTGGACGCGCGACAAGCAGGAGACCGCCGGGGCCGGCACCGGCACGCTGCCGGACAGCCGCTTCGAATTCCGCCCGCTGATGGGCCCGCACGGGCTGGTCGGCGTCTGCGGCATCGAGCAGACCGAGGAACGGCTCGACCTCAATGCCGAGCGGGCGCTTTCGGCCATCCTCGACCAGACCGCCATCGCCCTCGACCGCGCCCGCCTCTCGGAGGAGAGCGTGGAGCAGGCCGCCAGGCTGGAGGGCGAGCGCTACCGGGAGACGCTGCTCGCCTCCATCTCGCACGACCTGCGCACTCCGCTCGCGACGATCGTCGATGCCGCCACGAACCTGCGCCAGCAGTGCGAGACGATGCCCCGCGAGGAGCGCGACGGCGACCTCCGCCTGATCGAGGAGGAAGGCGGCCGCCTGAGCGGCTTCGTCTCGAACCTTCTCGACATGACGCGCATCGAGTCCGGCATGCTGAAGCCGAAGAGCGACCGGCTCGACGTCGCTGACGTCGTCCAGACCGCCGTCGAGCGGGCCCGCAAGTATTTCCCCGGCAAGGTGATCGAAACGGGCATCGCGCCGGACCTGCCGCCCATCGAAGGCGATGGCGTGCTGCTCGGGCAGGTGCTCTTCAACCTGCTCGACAATGCGGTGAAATATGGCGGCGAGGAGCCGGTCAACGTCTATGCGCGGCGCGACGGCGGGGATGTGCTGATCTCCGTCACCGATCTCGGCAAGGGCATTCCCCCAGCGGAACTCGACCGCATCTTCGAGAAATTCTACCGCCGCGGCAAACCGGACGGCCGGGCGCCCGGCACCGGCCTCGGCCTTTCCATCGCCCGCGGCTTCACCGAGGCGATGGGCGGCAAGATCCAGGCGGAAAGCCCCGCCGTGAAGAAGAGAGGCACGCGCATCGTGCTGCGCTTCCCGGCCGGCGAAAAGAAGGCCGACAAGGCGAAGTAACACGGAGGCCGAGAGCATTTCCAGCAAAGTGCGAAGCGGTTTTGCAGCTCGGAGAAAAGCGGAAATGTCCTGACGCAGGGAGGTGGCGCGGCCGTTTGCGCATTTTTTTGCACAAGCGTACCGGATTCGCGGAATCAGACCTTCCCTGCGCGGGGGCAAACTCCTAGTGGGAGGTCACTCGCGTGACCCGCGAGCTTCCCCGCGTCACCGGGAGCCAACCGTGACGCTCGCTGCCCCGCTTCGTGCGGGGCTCTTTTTTCCAGCCTATGTCACGCGCCTGCGGCAGACCCGCCAGGCCGCCGCCGCGCTCATGGCGGCGAGCGCATACCAGGTCAATGCATAGACGAGATGGCTGTTGCGGAAGGCGACGACGGTGAGGCCGCCGA
The DNA here is from genome assembly GCF_033705735.1 of Shinella zoogloeoides. NCBI lineage: Bacteria > Pseudomonadati > Pseudomonadota > Alphaproteobacteria > Hyphomicrobiales > Rhizobiaceae > Shinella > Shinella zoogloeoides. The sequence continues at coordinate 494,463 of NZ_CP131130.1, read as the reverse complement.
TGGGCAGCCCGCCCGGATTGGGCGTCGCATCCGCGTCGATGAAATAGGGCGCGACATCGGCAAGGCCCTTTGCCGCCGCGATGGCCGCGACGTCGCGGGAGAACCAGCGGTCCGCCGCCGGATCGTTGGAGCGCAGGAACGCCCCGCCCGGCTCCGTGATACGCAAAAGCCCGGTGACCACGACCGGCCCGGCAGCGATTTCGCCCGCCAGCCGCGCCTCGGGCGTGCTCCTGTCCGCCGGCACGAAGCCGCGATTGATCAGGATCGCCGAGTCGTCGGCAAGGACGAGCGGCGTCACCACCCAGAAGCCGGCGCCCCGTTCGGTCACCGCCTGGACCAGCACCGTCCTGTCGTGTTGGAAGAGGCCGGTCGCGGTGACGCGGCGGTATTCGTCCTTCTCCCTGTCGACCGAAGGCCATTCCGCCCGTCCCGGCGCCGGGACCGGATCGGCATGAATGCGGCTTTCGACGCGGGCGATGAGGTCGAGCTTCCAGAAGAGCCGTTGCACCTGCCAGGTGCCGAGCGCGAGGAAGGTGGCGACGAGCAGGACGAGAAAGGCGGCAAGGGCCGTTCGGGCGCGGGACGATGGCCCGGCCTCCCCGGCCTCCTGCGGATGCGCGCTGGTCATCACCGGCCGCCTGCCCTCACGGCATGTTCTTCATCATGTCGTGGGTCATCGGCATCATGTTGGCGTTGAGGTGGTGCATGACCCAGAGCGAGCCCGCCAGCGCGATGCCGACGATGATGAGCGTGAAGATCAGCGCCATCAGCGTCCAGCCGCCTTCCGAGCGCGGGTTCATGTGCAGGAAGTAGACCATGTGCACGAAGATCTGCACGACGCCGATGCCCATGACGAGGACGGCCGTCAGCAGCTTGCTTTCCATGACGCCCGCCATGACCAGCCAGAAGGGAATGGCGGTCAGGACGACCGACAGGAGGAAGCCGATCATGTAGCCCTTGAAGGAGCCGTGGCCGGCCTCGTGCCCGTGGCTGTGCCCGTGATGGGCTTCGGCCGCGCTTTCGTGGGTGTGGTGCGCGCTCATCCGAGGACTCCGAGAAGATAGACGAAGGAGAAGACGCCGATCCAGATGACGTCGAGGAAGTGCCAGAACATCGAAAGGCACATCAGCCGGCGGCGGTTCTCATGGGTGAGGCCGCGCCTCTTGACCTGCACCATCAGCGTGATCAGCCAGATCATGCCGAAGGTGACGTGCAGGCCGTGCGTGCCGACCAGCGTGAAGAAGGACGACAGGAAGGCCGAGCGCGTCGGGCCGGCGCCCTCGAGGATCAGGTGGTAGAACTCGTAGAGTTCCAGCCCGAGGAAGGCCGCGCCGAAGACCCCGGTGATGGCGAGCCAGACCAATGTCTCCATCTTGGCGTTGCGCTCCATCTGGAGCATCGCGAAGCCGTAGGTGATGGAGGAGAAGAGCAGCATCGCCGTGTTGATCGCGACGAGCGTCAGGTCGAAGAGGTCGGCCGGCGACGGGCCGGCGGCATAGTTGCGGCCGAGCACGGCGTGCGTCGCGAACAGCACGGCGAAGATCAGGCAGTCGCTCATCAGGTAGAGCCAGAAGCCCAGCATGGTGCTGTTTTCCGGATGGTGCTCTTCCGTCAGGTAGAAGGTCGGCTTTTCGCCGGTGTCGTGGACTTGGGTCGCGCTCATGGGCTCAGGTCCGTTCTTGCAGCAGTTTCGTGCGCGCGTCCTCGGTCGCCGTCACCGTCTCGACGGGGATGAAGAAGTCGCGGTCGTAGTTGAAGGTATGGGCGATAGACACCGCGATAATCGCGATGAGGGAGAGCGCCGCCAGCCACCAGATGTACCAGATCAGCGCGAAGGCGAGCACCGTGCTGATCCCGGCGAGGATGACGCCCGTGCCGGTGTTCTTCGGCATGTGGATCGGCCTGAAGCCTTCCAGCGGGCGCACATAGCCGCGGTTCTTCATGTCGTACCAGCTGTCGTGGTCGTGCACGACGGGCGTGAAGGCGAAGTTGTAGTCCGGCGGCGGCGAGGAGGTCGACCATTCCAGCGTGCGGCCGTCCCACGGATCGCCGCTGTCGCAGCGCAACTGGTCGCGCCTCAGGTAGCTGATGACGAGCTGGACGATGAAGGAGGCGATGCCGAGCGCGATCAGGACGGCGCCGAAGGCGGCGATGACGAACCAGATCTGCAGCGAGGGATCCTCGAACTGGCTGACGCGGCGGGTGACGCCCATCAGGCCGAGCACGTAGAGCGGCATGAAGGCGAAGAAGAAGCCGATCTGCCAGAACCAGAAGCTCATCTTGCCCCAGAAGGGATCGAGCTTGTAGCCGAAGGCCTTGGGGAACCAGTAGACGACGCCCGCCATCAGCCCGAACAGCACGCCGCCGATGATGACGTTGTGGAAATGGGCGATGAGGGAACAGCGAATTGTGCAGCACGAAGTCGGCCGGCGGGATCGCGAGCATGACGCCCGTCATGCCGCCGATGACGAAGGTCACCATGAAGCCGACCGTCCACAGCATCGGCACCTCGTAGCGGATGCGCCCGCGATACATGGTGAAGAGCCAGTTGAACATCTTCGCCCCCGTCGGGATCGAAATGATCATGGTGGTGATGCCGAAGAAGGCGTTGACCGAGGCGCCCGAGCCCATCGTGAAGAAGTGGTGCAGCCACACGAGGTAGGAGAGGATCATGATCACGCAGGTCGCATAGACCATCGAGGCATAGCCGAAGAGGCGCTTGCCGCAGAAGGTCGCCACCACCTCGGAGAAGATGCCGAAGGCCGGCAGCACGAGGATGTAGACCTCCGGGTGGCCCCAGATCCAGATGAGGTTGATATACATCATCGGGTTGCCGCCGAGGTCGTTCGTGAAGAAGTTCGTGCCGACATAGCGGTCGAGCGAGAGCAGCGCGAGCGTGGCGGTGAGGATCGGGAAGGTCGCGACGATCAGGATGTTCGTGCAGAGCGAGGTCCAGGTGAAGATCGGCATCTTCATGAAGGTCATGCCCGGCGCGCGCATCTTCACGATGGTCGCGATGAGGTTGATGCCGGACAGCGTCGTGCCGACGCCCGCCACCTGCAGGCCCCATATGTAATAGTCGACCCCGACGCCGGGACTGTAGTCCGCGCCCGACAGCGGCGGATAGGCCAGCCAGCCGGTGCGCGCGAACTCGCCGACGAACAGCGACATCATAATGATGATCGCGCCGGCCGTCGTCATCCAGAAGGAGAAGTTGTTGAGGAAGGGGAAGGAGACGTCGCGCGCGCCGATCTGCAGCGGCACGACATAGTTCATGAAGCCGGTGACGAAGGGCATCGCCACGAAGAAGATCATGATCACGCCATGGGCGGTGAAGACCTGGTCGTAGTGATGCGGCGGCAGATAGCCCTCGCTGCCGTTGAAGGCGATCGCCTGCTGGATGCGCATCATGATCGCGTCGGAAAAACCGCGCAGCAGCATGACGATGGCGAGGATGATGTACATGATGCCGATCTTCTTGTGATCGACCGACGTGAACCACTCGTTCCAGAGATAGCCCCAGAGCCTGAACTTGGTGATGAGCGCGAGGAGCGCGATGCCGCCCAGCGCCACCACGGCGAAGGTCACGACGAGAATGGGCTCGTGATAGGGGATCGCCTCCAGGGTAAGCCGTCCGAAGAGGAAATGCGTGAGGCTGGTGTCACCGAACATGGGATCGTCCAATATCGTTTCAGATGCGGCCCTTGTCCGGGCCTTGGGCACCCGCCGCCGGGGCGGGCGCCATGAGGTCTAGTGCGACTGGTGCGCGTCGTGATCCATCGCGGCGGGTTTGTCCTGCCGCTCCTCGACGCCCTCGGCCGGCTCCTCGCTGCGCGCGGGATTGCCGGTCTCGGGGAAGGTCGCGGCGGTCCCCTCCCCGGCGGCGTGGCGGTTGTCGTGCTGGAGCTTCGCCCGGTTCTCCTGGCTCTCCTTGCCCGCGCCGCCCATCATGTCGATATGCATCATGTCCTTCATGCACATCTGGCCTTCGCGCACGCACATGTTGAGCACGGCCTCATAGAGCCCGTCGTCGACGGAGGCGTAGTAGCGCACCGGCTCCCTGGAGCTCGGCTTTTCGAGCTTGAGATAGGCGTCGCGGTTGAGCGCCGTGCCGTTCTGCTTGACCTGCGCGACCCAGGCGTCGAAGCCGGCCTGGTCCACCCCGTGGAACTTGAAGCGCATATGGGAGAAGCCGTCGCCGCTGTAGTTGGACGAGAAGCCGTCATATTCGCCGGCCTTGTTGATGACGGCGTGCAGCTTCGTCTCCATGCCCGGCATCGTGTAGATCATGCCGGCGAGCGCGGGGACGTAGAAGGAGTTCATCACCGAGGAGGCGGTGAGCTTGAAGTTGATCGGCACGTCGACGGGCGCTGCCATCTCGTTGACCGTGGCGATGCCGTAGTCCGGATAGAAGAACAGCCACTTCCAGTCGAGCGCCACCACCTCGACGGTGATCGGCTTCGTCTCTTCGGAGACCGGCCGCGCGGCGTCGATCCGGTCGAGCGGGCGGTAGGGATCGAGCTTGTGGGTGCTGACCCAGGTGATCGCCCCGAGCGCGATGATGATGGCGAGCGGGGCCGACCAGATGATGACCTCGAGGCCCGTGGAATGGTGCCATTCGGGATCGTATTTGGCCGCCGTGTTGGACTGGCGGTAGCGCCAGGCGAAGAAGAGGGTCAGGAAGATCACCGGCACGATGATCAGCAGCATCAGGACCGTCGAGATGACGATCAGGTCCCTTTGCTGCGTGGCGATATCGCCGGAAGGAGACATCACGACCATATTGCATCCGGAAAGGATGGCGAGCATGGGAGCCAAAGTGATCGAGTGTCGGGCTAAACTGAATTGCTTCGGCATTGCGGCCTCAACTTGCGTTCTGTCTAGTCGGCAATAGTCGGGCGCGGTGGCGGTTGGAAATGAGGTCCATCGTCGCAGCGCAGCATTCTGTCGCAGCACGGTAGACAATCAGGGGCTTTCTGTCGATGCGCGATTGTACTAGCGCAATAGAAATGCCCGTTGTCAATTTCGGCACCGGCAAAGCGACGCATGCCGGTCCTTGATCTTCGAGGCCGATTGATCAACATTCTAGTGACATGACCCTAATCCACGCGGAGGCGTTCATGAGTTCGGCCATCAATCCCACATCGTCCGGTCTGGAGCGGGATGCCCGCCGCATGCACCAGGACGACAAGCCGCTCTCGCCGGGCAGCGTCGCCATCGGCGTGGTGATCGGCCGCACGTCGGAATTCTTCGACTTCTTCGTCTACGGCCTCGGCTCCATCCTCGTCTTCCCGAAGCTCATCTTCCCCTTCGCGCCCAATGCGGTGGCGGCAACGCTCATGTCCTTTGCGCTGTTCCCCCTCGCCTTCCTCGCCCGCCCGGTCGGCTCCTTCGTCTTCATGTGGATCGACCGGAACTACGGGCGCGGCACGAAGCTCACGGTGGCGCTGGTGATCCTCGGCGGCTCGACGGCCTCCATCGCCTTCCTGCCGGGATACGACACGCTCGGCTACTGGGCGGTGGCCCTCCTCGCGCTCTTCCGGCTCGGGCAGGGCTTCGCGCTCGGCGGCGCCTGGGACGGCCTCGCCTCGCTGCTCAACCTCAGCGCCCCGGCCAACCATCGCGGCTGGTACGCGATGATCCCACAGCTCGGCGCGCCCATCGGCTTTGCGCTGGCCAGCATCCTCTTCGGCTATTTCGTCAGCAATCTCTCGGAGGCGGATTTCCTCGCCTGGGGCTGGCGCTATCCCTTCTTCGTCGCCTTTGCCATCAACGTGGTGGCGCTCTTCGCGCGCCTGCGCATCGTCGCCAGCAAGGAGTTCGGCGCGGCCATGGAGGCACAGGAGCTGCAGGCCCGGCCGATCTTCGAGATGCTGAGCAAGCACGCCATCGACGTCGTGCTCGGCGCCTTCGTGCCGCTCGCCAGCTTCGCGATGTTCCATCTCGTGACGATCTTCCCCTTGAGCTGGGTCACGCTCAAGGGCGGCCAGTCGGCGGCGGAATTCCTCTGGGTGCAGGTGGCGGGCGCGGCCTTCGGCGCGGTCGGCATCATCCTTTCCGGCGTCATCGCCGACCGGATCGGCCGGCGCAACCAGCTTATGGCCGGCGCGATCCTGATCGCGATCTTCTCCTTCTCCGCGCCGTTCCTGCTCGATGCCGGCGGCAAGGGCCAGGACGCCTATATCCTCATCGGCTTCTTCATCCTCGGCCTCACCTTCGGCCAGTCCTCCGGCGCCGTCTCCTCGCGCTTCACGCAGTATTATCGCTATACCGGCGCGGCGCTGACCTCGGACCTCGCCTGGCTGATCGGCGCCGCCTTCGCGCCGCTCGTGGCGCTGGGTCTCGCCTCCAGCTTCGGCATCATCTTCATCGGCGGCTATCTGATCTCCGGCGCGATCTGCACCATCGCCGCCCTCAGCCTGACGAAGGTTCTCGACCAGCAGTAACGGTCTCCACACCGCATCCGGAGGGCGCCCCGCGGGGCGCCCTTTTCGTCCGGCGATTGCCAAGGCCCCCGCCGGCCAATATGCCTTCACGTCAGGAACGGCGGAAGCGAAGGCAGCGCATATGGACGTGACGACGAACGGCAACATCTCCTTCTGGTACGCCGATATCGGCGGCGTCCCGCAACGACGCCCCGCCCTTCCCGGCGACCGCGAGGCCGATGTCTGCATCATCGGCGCCGGCTATACGGGCCTGTGGACCGCCTATTACCTGAAGAAAGCCGATCCCTCGCTCGACATCGTCGTGGTCGAGCGCGAATTTGCCGGCTTCGGCGGCTCGGGGCGGAACGGCGGCTGGCTTTCCGGCGGCTTCGGCTGGTCGCGGGAAAAGTATCTCAAGACAGCGACGCGCGGCGCGGTGGTCGACATGCAGCGTGCCATGGCCGGCACGGTGGACGAGGTGATCCGCGTCGCCGAGGCCGAGGGCATCGATGCCGATATCCTGCGCGTCGACAACATCACCGTCGCCACCAACAGGCCGCAACTGGAGCGCGCCCGCGAGGAATACCAGTTCTATCTCGACTGGGAGATGCCGGCCGACCGGATGGAGATGCTGTCGGCGGAGGAAGCGGCGCGGCGCATCCGCATCGCCGGCGTCGAGGGCGCCTTCGTCATCCGCGACATGGCGCGGGTCCAGCCGGCCAAGCTGGTGCGCGGCCTTGCCAACGTGGTCGAAAGCCTCGGCGTCCGCATCTTCGAGGGCACCGCCGTCACCGGCTTCACGAAGGGCCATGTCGAGACGGAGCGCGGCACCGTTCGCGCGCCGGTCGTCATCCGCGCCACGGAGGGTTTCACCGCCGGCCTGCCGGGCTATGAGCGCACGTGGCTGCCGCTCAACAGCGCACAGATCGTCACCGAGCCGCTGCCCGAGGCGCTGTGGCGGGAGATCGGCTGGGAAGGCCATGAACTGCTTGGCGATGCGGCCCATGCCTATTGCTATGCTCAGCGCACCCGCGAGGGCCGCATTACCATGGGCGGTCGCGGCGTTCCCTACCGCTTCGGATCGAGGACCGATATCGACGGGCAGACGCAGCAGGCGACCATCGACGCCCTCCATGCCATCCTCACCCGCCTCCTGCCGCAGACGAAATCCCTCAAGATCGAACATGCCTGGTGCGGCGTGCTCGGCGTGCCGCGCGACTGGTGCACGACGGCGGGCTTCGACCGGGAAACCGGCATCGGCTGGGCCGGCGGCTATGTCGGGCTGGGCGTTTCCTCCTCCAACCTCGCGGGGCGGACCCTGGCCGACCTCGTGCTCCGGCGCGAAACGGAACTCACCGGCCTTCCCTGGGTCAACCGCACGGTGCGCCCATGGGAGCCCGAGCCCTTCCGCTGGCTCGGCGTCCATTCCATGTACCAGCTCTACCGCATGGCAGATGCGCGGGAATTTGCGGGCCTCCAGCATACGTCGAAGCTCGCGGCCATCGCCGACGGCATCACCGGGCATTGAGCCGGCGGCGGGTCCTTACATTTTTCCATCGCGGGACGGAATAAACCGGCAGGGTCCGGTGTCTTGGCATGGACGGCTCCGGAAGCGCGTCATAACGATGGAGAAGACCATGAAGCTCTTTGTTCTCGTCCCGCTGGCTGCCGCCCTCCTTGCCGGCACCGCCTTTGCGGCAGAGCCGTTCAAGACCGTGAAGACCGACAAGGGCGAGGTGCTTGCCGGCGAAAAGGGCATGACCCTCTACACCTTCAAGAAGGACAAGCACGGCAAGTCCGCCTGCTACGACAAATGCGCCGCCAACTGGCCGCCGGCCAAGGCCGCTTCCAACGCCAAGGCGGAAGGCGCATATTCGCTCGTCACCCGCAAGGACGGGTCGAAGCAATGGGCGAAGGACGGCATGCCGCTTTACTACTGGGCCAAGGACACCAAGGAAGGCGATGCGACCGGCGACGGCATGAACGGCGTCTGGAATGTCGCAAGGCCGTGATCCCCACGCCATGACCGACGGCGGCGGGCGGGAAGGCGACGCCTCCCCGCCCCCTGCCTTCGAGGCGCAGATCCTTGCCCTCCTGCCGCAGTTGCGGCGCTATTCGCGCAGCCTGACGCGCTCCGACGCGGAGAGCGAGGACCTCTTGCAGGACTGCGTGGAGAAGGCGCTCGTCCACCGCGCGCAATGGCGCGGCGCGAACATTCGCGCCTGGGCCTACCGGATCATGACCAACCTGCATCTCAACGCGCAACGGGCCGTCGCGCGGCGGCCTTCCGTCGGCATCGAGGAAGCCGAGGCCGTGGCCGAGAACGCCGCGCCTTCCGATCCGCTGGAGCGCAACCGGCTGGTGCAGGCACTGGAGATCCTGCCGAAGGAGGCGCGGGCGGTGCTGATGCTCGTCGCCGTGGAAGGCCATTCCTACCAGGAGGTCGCCGGGATCCTGGAAATCCCTGTCGGTACCGTCATGTCGCGCCTTTCGCGCGCCCGGCAGATGCTGCGGCAAAGGCTGCAGGAGGAAAACGTCATTCATTTGCGGAGCCCACGATGAGCGAGCGCCAACCCATCGGCGAACCCGACCTGCACGCCTATGTCGACGGGCTGCTCGATGAGGCGGAGCGCCGGCACGTCGAGGATCATCTGGCGGAGGACCCGGAGGCCGCCCGGCTCGTCGCCGACTGGCAGGCGCAGAACGAGAGCCTGCGCGACGCCTTTGCCGGCCATGCCGTTTCCCGCCCGTCCGATGCCCGTCTCGTCTCGTCGCCGGCGGCGGCAGGGGCAGGCTCCCGCCGCTTCGCCATGGCGGCCGCCGCGGCCGGCCTTTTCGTGCTCGGCGGGCTTGCCGGCCATTTCGTGCCGCCCCTTTTCGAAGCGCCGCCGCAGCAAGTCGCGGCGATGGACGCGCTGCCGCAGGAGGCGCGCAACGCCTATCTCATCTATGCGAGCGAGGTACGCCATCCCGTGGAAGTCTTCGCCGACGAGGAGACGCATCTCGCCGCATGGCTCGGCAAGCGGCTCGCCATACCGGACCTCAAGGTGCCGAGCCTGCAATCCATCGGCTTCCGGCTGGTCGGCGGCCGCCTCCTTCCCGTCGCCGACAGGCCGGGCGCCATGTTCATGTATGAGAACGAGGCCGGGCGGCGCGTGACCGTCCTCGTCGGGCGCAACGGGGACAACCGCACGACGAGCTTCCGCTTCGCCTCCGCCAGCGGCATCGAGACCTTCTACTGGATCGACGGGGACCTCGGCTATGCCGTGACAGGCGACATTTCCCGCGATGTCCTGCAGCAGATCGCGGAGGAATGCTACCGCCAGTTCCCCACCTGAGGGACGCCGGAAGGGCGGAGCGAAGGGCCGGGCGGGCACGTCCGGCCGGCGAGGACACACCTACAGGTTCAGGCAAGCTCACGGTTGTATCGAGCAGGCTGCCGGATCGTGCATTTACGTGTGTTTTCGTTTCCTTCTTTCAGGACTTTGCCCAGGATTTTGCCATGACGTCGATCGTTTCCTCGCTCAGCCTCAGCCAGATCCGGCAGCTTTCGACGGAGACGATCCAGCAATGGTCGACCGAGGACGTGGCCTCGCTGTCCACGAGCCAGATCGGCGCCTTCTCCTCCAAGCAGATCGCGGCGCTGGAACTCGAGGATATCGGCATTCTCAGCGACGGCCAGATCAGCGCCATCTCGCAGGGCGCCATCATCGGCCTGTCGCTCGACCAGATCGGCGCGCTCACCCATTCCTCCATCGAGAACCTGACGACGGGCCAGGTCGCGGTGCTGACCGCATCGCAGGTCGGCGCGCTTTCGGCCGATCAGGCCGAGGCCCTGACGCCGTCGCAGGTCCAGGCGCTGGGCACCGCGCAGCTTGCGGCCCTCGCCCCGGAGGACCTTGCGACCTTCTCGACCGAGGACATGGCGGCGATCAGCTACAAGGCGGTGCAGGGCCTCAGCCCCGCGGCGCTGGCGGCGCTCTCCAGCGGACAGGTCGCCGCGCTTGCGCCGCTCGCCGTCGCCGGCCTTACGACGGACCAGACCGAGCGCTCACGCCCGACCAGATCGCCGCGATGACGACGGCGCAGATCGCGCTGCTCAAGCCCGCGCAGATCGCGGCGCTGAGCGCAGAGGCGGTCAAGGCGTTCTCGGCCGAACAGATCGCCGCGCTGAGCAGCAGCGCCATCACCGGCTTCTCCACCGCACAGATCGGCGCGCTCTCCGAAGGGCAGGTCGAGGCCCTGACGCCCGCGCAGGTCAAGGCCCTGTCGGCCCAGCAGCTCGGCGCCATCTCCGCCGACGGCCTTGCCACTTTCTCGGCCGAGGACATCGCCGCCATCGCGGCCAAGGCCCTTTCGGGACTCAGCACCGACGCCATCGCGACGCTTTCCGAAGAGCAGGTCGCCGCGCTGAGCGTTCAGGCCATCCAGAGCCTTTCGGTCGCGCAGGTCGCCGCCTTCACGCCCGACCAGACCGCCGCGCTCACATCCAGGCAACTCGCCGCCATGGGCGCCGCGCAGATCGCCGCCTTCAGCGCCGACGACCTCGCGCGCATGTCGACCGACAGCCTTGCCGCGATTTCGGCGAAATCGCTGTCCGGGCTCAGCACGGCGGCCATCGCCGCCCTCAGCACCGAGCAGGTCGGCGCGCTCTCCACCGCGCAGATCGCGGCGCTCACCGCCCTGCAGGTCTCCGCCTTCACGACCGACAGCATCGCGGCGCTCTCCACCCGCCAGGTCGCCGCCTTCGGCAGCGCGGCGGTGCGGGGCCTCACGGCCACGCAGATCGGCGCCATGAGCGAGGCGCAGGTCGAGGCCTTCACCCCGACGCAGATGAAGGGCTTCACCGCCGTCCAGGCCGCCGCCCTCGACAAGGCCGGCATCGCCACCTTCTCGACAGCCGACATCGCGGCCCTCTCGCCGGCCGCGGTCGCCGGTCTCAGCCCGGATACCATTTCGGGCATGACGCCGGCGCAGATCGCCGCGCTCAGCACGAAGGCGGTCGCCGCCCTCACCCCGGCGCAGATCGCCGCGCTGGAGGAAAGCCAGGTCGAGGCCTTCACGCCCGCCCAGATCAAGGTGATGACCGCGGCGCAGATCGCCGCCTTCAGGCCGGAGACGCTTTCGACCTTCTCCAGCAGCGACATCGCCGCGATCCGCAACAACGCGCTCATCGGCCTCGGCCCGGATGCGCTCGCCGCCCTCACCACCGGCCAGATCGCGGCGCTGACCTCCGCCCAGATCGGTGCGCTCAAGACGACGCAGATCGCCGCCCTCGACAACGGCCAGATCGAAGCCCTCACCCCGACGCAAGTGAAGGCGCTGACCGCCGCGCAGCTTGCCGTGCTGAGCGTCGATGCGCTCTCGACCTTCTCGACGGCCGATATCGCGGCCCTCAGCAACAGGGCGGTTTCCGGCATCGGCAGCAGCGTCCTTGCCGCCCTTTCGCTCGAGCAGATCGGCGCCTTCGGCACCCTTGCGCTCACCGGTCTTTCCACGGCGCAGATCAGCGCGATGAAGACGGAGCAGATCGCGGCGCTTTCTCCCTCGCAGATGGGGGCGCTGAACGCCGCGCAGATCGCGGCCATCGACCCGGCCGTGCTGGCCGACATGACGCCCGCCCAGATCGCGGCGATCAACAGCAAGGCCATTGCCGGCCTGCCGACCTCGGCCATCGCCGCCCTGTCGCCCGAGCAGGTCGCCGCGCTCAGCCCGAGCGTCGTCGCGCGCCTTTCCACCCTGCAGATCGCGGCGCTGAGCACCGGCCAGGTCGAGGCGCTCACGCCCGACCAGATCCGCGGAATGAACGCCAAGCAGATCACGGCGCTCGGCGCGGAGGGCATCGCGACCTTCTCCACCGAGGACATGGCGGCGATCAATACCAAGTCCATCAACGGCCTTGGCAGCGCAGCGCTCGCCGAACTCTCGACCGCCCAGATCGCCGCGCTCACGAGCGGCCAGATCGGCGGCCTGACGGCGGCGCAGATCGCCAGCCTCGGCGAAGCCTTCCTCAGGGCCCTTGCGACCGGGCAGATCACCGCCATCGGCACGGGCGCGATCGGCGGCCTTTCGGCCGACCAGATCGAGATGCTAAGCACGGCGCAGATCGAGGCGCTTTCCTCGCAGCAGGTCAAGTCGCTGACCTCCGCGCAGCTTTCCGCCCTCAGCGGGGCGGATCTCGCCACCTTCTCGACGGAAGACCTCGCGGCGATCTCCAGCAAGGCCATCGCGGGCCTCAGCCCTGCGGCGATCGCCGGGCTCACCACCGCCCAGATCGCAGCCCTCAGCCGCACGACCCTCTCCGGCCTGACCGCCTCGCAGATGGAGGCGCTGACAAGCGAGCAGATCGCGGCCTTCTCGACGGCGCAGATCGGCGGCTTCACCTCCGCCCAGATCGGCGCGCTCGAACCGCAGGACATCCGCGCGCTCTCGACCGCCCAGATCGCCGCGCTCAGCCGCGGCGCGGTCTCCGGCATCGCCCCGGACACCTTCGCCTCGCTGACCTCGGCGCAGATCGCCGCCCTCAGCACCAGCGCCTTCACCGGCCTGACCAGCGACCAGATCGAAGCGTTGAGCCCGCTGCAGGTCAGCCAGCTTTCCGCCGCCCATCTCAAGGCGCTGACCGCCGCCCAGGCCGGCGCGCTCGACACGGATGTGAAGGCGCTCACCCCCGAACAGCTCGCCGGCCTCACCCCGGCGGCCGTTTCCGGGCTGCGCTCCGGCCAGATAAGCGCGCTGGGCTCCGACCAGATCGCCGCACTGACCACCGCGCAGATCGCGGCCCTGTCATCCGGCCAGGTCGCGGCGCTCAATCCGTCCGACCTCGACGCCCTGTCGAACGCCCATCTCGCCGCCCTCAGCGCCTCCGGCGTTTCCGGCCTCACCTCGAGCCAGATCGCCGCGCTCAGCCTGTCGCAGATCGGCGCGCTCGGCACACGGCAGATGGCCGCGCTGACCTCCTCGCAGATTTCCGCCTTCGGCACGGCGCAGATCGCCGCCCTCACGACCGGGCAGATCGCGGCCCTCAATGCCGGCAGCATCGCCGGCTTCACCTCGCAGCAGCTTGCCGTGCTCAGCACCAGCCAGGCCGAGGCGCTGACCAGCGCCCAGGTCGGCGCGCTGAATCCCGACCAGATCGGCGAATTCGGCACGGCGGAGATCGCGACCTTCTCCACGAAGGACATATCGATGATCACCGCCAGCGCCATCAAGGGCATTTCGGCGGCGACGCTCGCCTCGCTTTCCACCGCCCAGATCGCCGCCTTCAGCGCGGCCGCCATGGGCGCGATGACCACCCAGCAGCTCGCCGCCCTCACGACCGCGCAGGCCGAGGCGCTGACCCGCACGCAGATCGCGGCGCTGAGCTCGACGCAGATCGCCGCCCTCAGCCCCGAGGACATCGCGACCTTCTCCACCCAGGAAATGGCCGCCATCTCGTCCGGCGCCCTGCCGGGCCTTTCGACCGAGGCGCTCGCGGCCCTTTCGACGGCGCAGATCGCCGCCCTCAGCTCCACCGGCATCGCCGGCCTCACCACCAAGCAGATCGCCGCCCTCAGCCTCGCGCAGGCAGAAGCCCTGACGACGAGCCAGATCGGCGCGCTCAGCTCCACGCAGCTCGCCGCCTTCACATCCGACGGCATCGCGACCTTCTCGACGCGCGAGATCGCCGCCATCGGTTCGGATGCCATCGGCGGCCTTTCGACCGAGGTGATCGCCGCCCTCTCGACGGGACAGGTCGCCGCGCTCAGCACCGCCGCCATCGGCGGGCTCGGAACGAAGCAGATCGCCGCCCTTTCCAGCGACCAGCTCGATGCGCTTTCGGCCGATCAGGTCCGCGCGCTCAATGCGCGGCAGATCGCCAATCTCGGCCCGGCCTATATCGCGACGCTCTCGACGGCGCAGATCGCCGCCCTCAGCGCGGCGGCCATCGCCGGCCTGACGCCCGAGCAGATCGCCGCCTTCTCCACCGCGCAGGCCGAGGCGCTGACGCCGACGCAGATCGCGGCCTTCTCCTCGCGCCAGATCGCCGCGCTGGACATGGCCAAGCTCGACACCTTCTCCTCCGCGGACATCGCGGCCATCGGCTCGGGCGCGATCGCGGGCCTTTCGACCGCCATGCTCGCCTCGCTGTCGACCGGTCAGATCGCGGCGCTGAGCGCCGCCGGCCTTTCCGGGCTTTCGAGCGACCAGGTCGCGGCGCTTTCCGGCACGCAGATCGAGGCCATGACCACGGCGCAGCTCGGCGCGCTCGGCTCCCGGCAGGTCGCGGCGCTGCGCGCTGACGGCATCGCGGCGCTGACGCCGGCCCAGATCGCCGCGCTCAATGCCGACGGCATCGCCGGCCTGACCTCGGCGCAGATCGGCATCCTCTCGCCGCTGCAGGCCGAGGCGCTGACGGCAACGCAGATCGCCGCGCTGAGCTCGGCGCAGATTGGCGCCTTCAGCCCCGCGAATCTAGAAACCTTCACGCCCGCCGAGATCAGCGCGATCACCTCGCGGGCCGTGGCGGGCCTGCCGACGGCGGCGATCGCCGCGCTTACCCCCGCCCAGGTCGCCGCGCTGAATGCGGCGGGCTCACCGGCGCGCAGATCGGCACCTTCAGCGAGAGCCAGTTCGAGGCGCTGACGAGCCTGCAGATGGCGGCGATGGGCTCGACGCAGGTGGCTGCCCTGACCACGGCCAATATCGCCACCCTCTCGCCCGAACAGATCGCCGCCCTCAGCACGGCCGGCGTCGCGGCCCTCTCGACGGCGCAGATCGCAGCCCTCAGCACGGCGCAGGCCGAAGCGCTCACCAACACGCAGGTCGGCGCCCTCAGCTCGCAGCAGATCGCGGCCTTCAGCGCCGACGACCTCGCGCAGTTCTCGGCCGCGGACATGGCGGCCATCAGCTCGCGGGGTATTCTCGGCCTTTCGACCGGCATGATCGCCTCGCTGACGACGGCGCAGATCGCCGCCCTCGGCACGGCCGGCATTTCCGGCATGACGAGCGAGCAGATCGCCGCGCTCAGCGCCGATCAGGTCGAGGCGCTGACGGCGACGCAGATCGGCGCCTTCACCTCGCGCCAGATCGCCGCCTTCGACGCCGCCGACATCGCCCTCTTCACCACCGCGGAAATCGGGGCGATCGGCTCGGCGGCCATGGCCGGCCTTTCCGCCTCCATCCTCGCCGGCTTCTCGCCGGAGCAGATCGAGGCGCTGAGCCCCGCCGGCATCGGCGGCATGACGACGGGCCAGATCAGCGCCCTCAGCCCGAACCAGATCGCCGCGCTCTCCACCGCGCAGATCAACGCGCTCACCTCCAAGCAGGTCGGCGCCCTCGCCGTCGCGGACATCGCGGCGCTGACGCCGGGCCAGATCGCCGCGCTCAGCCCGAGCGGCATTGCCGGCCTCACCGGCATGCAGGCCGCGAGCCTCACCTTCGAGCAGGCCGAATCCCTCTCGGCCAGCCAGATCGCAGCCCTCACGGCCGCGGCGCTCGGCGGGCTTTCGAGCGAGGCGCTCGACACCTTCTCGACGAGCAAGCTCGCCGCCATCGGCTCCAGCGCCATCAAGGGCCTGCCGCCGAGCTATCTTGCGACGCTTTCGGACGCCGAGATCGCCGCACTCGGCACCGGCGCGATCTCCGGCCTCAGCAGCGCCCAGGTCGCCGCGCTCTCGCCCGGCCAGCTCGAATCCTTCTCGATGGCGCAGATCGCCGCCCTCAGCTCGCCCGGCACCGCCGGCCTGACGCCGGCGCATATGCAGACCATCTCGACCGAGGAACTGGCGGCGATGAGCCCCTCGGCCATCAAGGGCCTTTCCCCGGCGGTGATCGGCGGGCTGTCGACGGAAAGCATCGCGGCCCTCGGCGCTGGCCAGATCGCGGCCCTGACCTACAGCCAGGTGAACGCCATGAGCACGGCCCAGGTGGCGGCGCTGACGGTCGAGCAGGCGGGCGCGATGACGGCGACGCAGACGGCCGGGCTCGGTGCGGACGACCTCGCCACCTTCTCGCCGGACCATATCGTCGCCCTCGGCACGAATGCGGTGCTCGGCCTCAGCACGGCGGCGCTCGCCGGCCTCAGCAGCGAGCAGGCCAATGCCTTCACGCCCGCCCAGCTTGCCGCCATGACCCCCGCAGGTCGCCGCCCTGCCGCGCGGCCCCGCCGCAACGCCGGTGACCGGCGGCACGTCGGGCACGGGCGGAACGTCCACGGAAAGCACGGAGCCGACGGCGGACGCCACGACGAGCGATCCGCAATCCGACATCGCGGCGATCATCTCGTCCTATCTGGAGATCTGAACCGGAGCGGACCCGGCCTCCGGGTTCACCGCAAGCGAGGCAGTGTCCTCGGCGGCGAGGGCCGGCGGGGCGGTCCGCACCCGGCGGGCATCCGCTGTTCCATCCGGCCGCGCCGCCTCGACCCGGTTGCGGCCATTCGCCTTGGCGCGATAGAGCGCCGCATCGGCCCGGCGCAGGAGGTCGTCATAGGTCTCGTCACGGGTCGCGCGCGCGGCGAGACCGGCCGAGACCGTCAGGGCGATCCCTTCGCCATCCGCCGAAAAGCCACCGTTCTCCACCGCCGCGCGCATCCGCTCGACGATGGCGAGCCCGTCGGCCTCCGCCATGTCGCGGAAGAGGACGACGAATTCCTCGCCGCCGGTGCGGGCGATCAGGTCGGCGGGGCGCAGCCCGGCGCGCAGCCGGTTCGCGACATGGACGAGCACGCGGTCGCCGGCATCGTGGCCATAGGTGTCGTTGATCGCCTTGAACTTGTCGATGTCGAACACCGCGAGGCAGAGGCCGCCGCCGGCCTGCCGCGCCGAAAGAAACGCCTCGACGCCGGCCCGGGCGAGGCTGCGCCGGTTCGGCAATCCGGTCAGGTAATCGGTGTCGGCGGCCCGCTCCAGACCGCGCTGCAGCCGGTCCGAGCACATCAGCAGGAAGGCGGTGGTGCCCATGACCGGCAGCGTGGTCATCAGCAGGGCCGACAGCACGTTCAGCCAGTTGCCGCCGCTTTCCACGGCAAAGCTCTCGGAAACGTCGGCGAAGAGGTAGAGCATGCAGCGCCCCGCCGCATAGAGGCCGACGCCGGCGAACATGGCGGTGAGGATGGAACGGGCGAGCGAAGCCTCGCCGCGGCCCCTGTTCATGAGATCCCTGACGCACATCGCCATCAGCCCGACCCAGACGACGGAAACCACCGCCATGCGGACATGGAAGTTCGGCATGACCGCCGAGAACCAGGCGACGACCAGCGAGGCCGCCAGCGCCGGCAGGAACAGCCACGCGCCGACCGGCAGCCGCAGGAACCGGCGGATCGCCACGCAATAGGCCGTCAGCCCGAAGGCGAAGCCCGCATTGGCCGCCGTCAGCATCAGGGGCCGCGGCAGCGGGCCGCCGAGCGCGAAGACGATGCATCCGAACGCCACCAGCAGCGTGCCGAGACACCACTGCCGCGCCGCGGGCCTGAGGCTGGCGGGCAGTTCGCGTCCCATGGCGGTCAGGATGGCCCCGTTGGCCAGCACCATGATCGACGCCATCGTGAATATGGTTTTCGCATCCATTCCGAACGCGCTCCTTTCAGGAGACCGTTGGCGGCCCATGATGGAGCTGCCAGCGCACGAAACGCGGCGCCGAGAAGCAACATGCGCAACATGCCGGCACCTTAGCGGGAGACTCCTAAACGCCTGTTGCGAGACTAGACGAACAGAAGGTTAAGCGTGGCGCTTCTCACGCCTCGAAGGATTTCAGGATGGGACAGGGGCCGGTCCTGCCGACGGCGCATTCCGAGACGAGCTTCTGCAGCGAGGCCCTGGCGCGTTGCAGGTCCTCCATGCGCGCGTCGAGCTCGGCAAGGCGTCTGGTGGCCATTTCGCGGGCCGCGGCGCGGTCCTCGCCAGCATCGAGCGCGAGAAGCTGGCGGATCTCTTCCAGCGTGAAGCCCGCCGTCTGCGCCTGCCGGATGAAACGCAGGCGCGAGAGGTCCGCTTCGCCGTAGCGGCGGATGCCGTCGATGCGCCTCGGCGTCGCAAGCAGGCCGCGGCGCTGGTAGAATCGCACGGTCTCGACGCCGACACGGGCGGCAGCAGCAAGTTTTCCGATCGTCAGCTCTTCAGGGTGTTGACTCCGTACCATGGTACGGAACCTATAGTCCTGCCAACGGTTTCACAAGACAGGAGACGTGAGATGTTGGACAAGGTACGAAATGCCGGCCGCAAGGCCATCCTCTACCGCATGGTGATGCCCAGCCACACCTGCCCCTACGGCTTGAAGGCAAAGGACTTGCTGCGGCGCTCGGGCTACGAGGTCGACGACCGCCACCTCACGAGCCGCGCGGAAACCGACGCCTTCAAGGCCGAGCACGATGTCGCCACCACCCCGCAGGTCTTCATCGACGGGGAGCGCGTCGGCGGCTACGACGACCTTCGCCGCTATCTCGGCAAGCCGGTCGCCGACCCGAAGGCGACCACCTATCGCCCGGTCGCCGTGCTCTTCACCCTGACGGCGCTGACGGCGATGGCCGCGAGCTTCGCGGTCAGCGGCTCGCCCTTCACGCTGCGCGCGGCCGAATGGTTCATCGCCTTCTCGATGGTCGTCCTCGCCATGCTGAAGCTCCAGAATGTCGAGAGCTTCGCCA
Organism: Shinella zoogloeoides; assembly: GCF_033705735.1. Classification (NCBI taxonomy): domain Bacteria; kingdom Pseudomonadati; phylum Pseudomonadota; class Alphaproteobacteria; order Hyphomicrobiales; family Rhizobiaceae; genus Shinella; species Shinella zoogloeoides. The sequence goes on along the minus strand of NZ_CP131130.1, from coordinate 475,416 downwards.
CCATGTTCCTCAACTACGACCTGCTCGCGAAGCGCTGGGTGCCCTACAGCTATATCTATCCCTATGCGGAAGGGCTCGCCGGGGTGCTGATGGTGGCGGGCGCGCTTACCTGGCTTTCGGTTCCCGTCGCGCTCTTCATCGGCACCATCGGGGCGGCCTCGGTCTTCAAGGCGGTCTATATCGACCGGCGCGAGCTGAAATGCGCCTGCGTCGGCGGGTCGAGCAACGTGCCGCTCGGCTTCATCTCGCTGACGGAGAACCTGATGATGATCGCCATGGCCATCTGGATGGCCGCCGTCTCGCTCGGCTACATCCACGCCATGTGATGAGAAAGGCACGGCGTCCATGGACGCCGTGCCCTTGCTTCACGCTTGCCTGCGGCCGTCGAGCGTCGCGAGGTGGCCGTAGAGTTCCGGGCGGCGGTCACGGAAGACGCCCCAGGAGCGGCGCTGGTGGGCGATGGCGTCGAGGTCGAAGGTGGCGGTCAGCACCGTCTCCGTCGTCCGGTCAGCCTCGGCCACCTTGGCGCCGGTGGGATCGGCGATGAAGGACGAGCCGTAGAAGGTGATGCTCGTGCCGTTGCGCCCCTCTTCCGTGCCGATGCGGTTGGAGGCGACGAGCGGCATGAGGTTCGCCCCGGCATGGCCCTGCATCACCCGCTGCCAATGCGCGCTGGAATCGAGGCTCGCATCGTGCGGCTCGGAGCCGATGGCGGTCGGATAGAGCAGGATTTCAGCGCCCTGCAGCGCCATGGAGCGCGCCGCCTCCGGGAACCACTGGTCCCAGCAGATGCCGACGCCGATGCGGCCGGCGCGCGTATCCCACACCCTGAAGCCGGTATCGCCGGGCGAGAAATAGAACTTCTCCATATAGCCCGGCCCGTCCGGCAGGTGGCTCTTGCGGTAATTGCCGAGCACCCGGCCGTCCGCGTCGATCACCGCGAGGCTGTTGAAATAGGACTGGCCGGCGCGCTCGAAATAGCTGAGCGGCAGCACGACGCCGAGCTCGGCGGCGAGCCTTGCGAAATGCGCGATCAGCGGATTGCCCTCGAAGGGCCGGGCGAGCGCGAAGAATTCGTGGATCTGGTCCTGGCAGAAATAGGGCGCGGCGAAGAGTTCCTGGATCAGCACCAGGTCCGCCCCCTTCTCCTTCGCCTGCCGGACGAGCCCTTCGGCCCGCTCGACATTGGCCTTCTCGTCCCAGATGCAGGCCATCTGCGTGGCGGCCACCGTGACATTGCGCATTCTCAAGTCTCCCTGTTCCCGATCTTCCGGGCCGTCCGGCTTGAATTCCCGGCCGCCCCGTCTATCCTGTCCCCATGCGACCCGACCTCACCTTCGAGCAGCTCCGGCACTGGAGCAGCGGCATCACCGCTGCGGTCAGCGCCACCTTGCCCGAGGAGATCTCGGCCCATTTCACGGCCGGTGCGCGCCATCTCGTCGCCTCCGACCAAGTCTATATCGGTCTCTACCTGCGCGACAGCGCCTCGATCACCATCTACGAGCGCGATCCCGACCACTGGAACCGCAACTACGATACCCGCAAGTACCGGCAGGACCCGTTCTTCCGCTCTTCGCCGGCACGCGGCAGGATTTCCTGCTGCCGCTCTCCGCGCTCGACAAGGGCGATTTCCACACCAGCGCCTATTATCGCGACTTCTACGAGCCCTCCGGCAGCTTCGACGAAATCACCGGCGTCTTCAACTTCGACCGCAACGCCGCCGGCTTCGTCACCTATCTGCGCCGCCGCGGCGCCCGCCCCTTCGACACCGAGGACCTCGCGGTCGCCGAGGCGACGGCCGACGCCACCCGCCTCGTGCTCGAACGGCTCTGGCGGCAATGGCGCCCATCCGGCGAAAGCCGGCTGTCGCTTGCCGGCCTCAGCCCGCGCGAGCGCCAGATCGCCCTCCTCCTCATCGACGGCGGCTGCGCCAAGACGATCTCGCGCGACCTCACCATCGCCCCGGGCACCGTGCGCAACCACATCAAGACCGTCTACCGCAAGCTCGGCCTCCATTCCCAGGTCGAGCTGATGGCGGCCGTGCGCGAGGCCGGGACGGCCCCTCATCCGGCTGCCGCCACCTTCTCCCCGTAAACGGGGAGAAGGGAAACGCCGCGCCGTTTTCCTCAAATCGGCGGGAAACCCTCACCAAGCCTATTGCCCCGAAACGATGTGCGTCCACATGCGGTTCTGCAGGCGCAGCAGCTTCGCATCGCTCGATTCCACCACGAAGAGCTTGGCCTTCACGTCATCCGGCGGGAAGACGCCGGGGTCCTTCGCCACCGCCTGGTCCATCAGCGGCAGCGATTCCGGGATCGGGTTGGCATAGGAGACGTAGCTGGAATTGGCCGCGGCGATGTCCGGACGCATGTTGAAGTCGATCCAGGCGAGCGCGTTTTCCGGGTGCGGCGCATCCTTCGGCACAGCCATGGTGTCGAAGTTGATGAGCGTGCCCTCCTTGGGGATGGAATAGGCGATCTCCAGCTTCTTCTCGCTCTCGGCCGCCCGGGCCTTGGCCTGCAGGATATCGCCCGACCAGCCGAGCACGACGCAGATGTCGCCATTGGCGAGATCGTTGATATAGCGTGAGGAATGGAAATAGCGGATGTGCGGGCGCACCTTCAGCAACAGGTCCTCGACCTTGGCGATGTCGTCCGGGCTGGTCGAATGCGGGTCGATGCCGAGATAGTTCATCGCCATGGGAATGATCTCGGCCGGTGCGTCGATCATCGCGACGCCGCAATCGGCGAATTTTTCCACGATCGCAGGGTCGAAGACCATGGCGAAGGAATCGACCGGCGCATCGCCCATGCGCTGCTTGACCGCCTCGATATTGTAGCCGATGCCGTCGGTGACGGCCATGTAGGGCACGGCATAGGCATTGTCCGGGTCCGCGCCCCTGATCAGCGAGAGCGCCTGCGGATCGAGCCTGCCGATATTGGAAAGCTTCGCCTTGTCGAGCGGCTGGAAGGCGCCGGCCTTCACCTGGTTCTTGAGGAAGGGATAGGCGGAGGGATAGACGACATCGTAGCCCGAACCGCCCGTCAGCATCTTGGTTTCCAGCACCTCGTTGCCGTCATAGACATCGTAGACGACGCGGATGCCGGTCTCCTTCTCGAATTTCTCCGCCGTGTCGGGCGCGATGTAGTCCGACCAGTTGTAGACGTTGACGACCTTTTCCTCCTGCGCCCACGCGCCGCCCGAAGCGGCGAGAAGGGCGAGGATCGAGACGAGCGTTCTGCGCATGGCTTTTCTCCGTCAGGCTTTCGTCTGGCCGGCATAGACCGGCAGGGTGATGCAGGCGACATTGCCGCCGCCGAGCAGGATTTCGCGGGAATTGTCGATGCCGACGATCCGGTGATCAGGGAAGAGCTCGGCGAGCTTGGCCTTCGCAGCAAGATCCGGCTTCTCGTCGTCGAACTGCGGCACGACGACGACGGAATTGCCGGGATAATAGTTGATGTAGGTAGCAGCGATACGGTTGCCGGCCGGGCGCGCCCAGGTGCTGTCGACCTGGTCGACGCCCGCCGCCTCCTCCGCCGTCATCTCGATGGGGCGGGGATGGTAGATGCGGTGCAGTTCGAGCGAACGGCCGCGCGCATCGCGGGCCGAGCGCAACGCCTCCTCCACTTCGCGCACGATCTCGTATTGCGGATCGTCGCGATCCTCCGTCCAGCTCAGCGCCACCACGCCGGGCCGCACGAAGCAGCAGACATCGTCGATATGGCCGTCCGTCTCGTCGAAGCAGAAGCCGCGCGGCAGCCAGATGACATGTTCCAGCCCGAGATAGTCGCAGAGCTGCTGCTCCACCGCCGCCTTGCCGAGATGGCCGTTGCGGTTGCGGTTGAGGAGGCACTGTTCCGTGGTGATCAGCGTGCCCTCGCCGTCACATTGCAGGCCGCCACCCTCGGCGATCAGCGGCGAGCGGTAACGGGCCATGCCCTCGGTTTCCAGCACCTTGCGGGCGGCGAGATCGTCGAGGTTCCAGGGCGAATAGAGGCCGCCGTCATTGCCGCCATAGGCGTTGAAGGTCCAGTCGACGCCGCGGACCTCGCCATGGTCGTTGATGACGAAGTTCGGGCCGCTGTCGCGCAGCCAGGAATCGTCCGTCGTCATTTCGATGAGCCGCACGCTCTCCGGCAGCATGGCGCGGGCGTTGAGCCACTGACGGGAAGAGACGGCGATGGTGACCGGCTCGCTCTCGGCGATCGCCGCAGCGACCTTCGCAAAAAGCTTCTGCGCCGGCTTGGCGCCGAGCCGCCAGGTATCCGGCCGCTCCGGCCAGATCAGCCAGCAGCCGGCCTTGGGTTCGAATTCCCCCGGCGCGCGAAAACCGTCGACCCTGGGCGTGCTTGTGAGCGTGCGTACCATGTTCCCCCCAAATGAAAATCCGGGGGGATTAAGGCAAGCGCAGCCCTTTCGGGTCAATGTCCCATTTGGGACAGGTGGGAGGGCCGGGTCAGCCCTCGAACACCATCAGCGTATCGCCCGCTTGAAGGTAATCGCCTTCCTTGACGCGCAGGCGCAGGCGGCCGGACTGGGGGGCGAGAACCTGCGTTTCCATCTTCATCGCCTCCATCACCGCGACGAGATCGCCTTCCGCAACCGTCGCACCGTCGGCAATCTTGAAGGCCTGCAGCAGCGTGCCGGACACGGGCGCGGCGATACCGTCATCAACCGGCTTGCCCGCGCTCGCGGCGGATGCCGTGCCCTGCCCCACGGCACCGAGGCCGGCCAGAAGCAGGCTCGGCAGCGCAAGCGAGACACGCTTGCCGTCGATTTCGAGATGGGTGCGGATCAACGCGGGATCGGCAACCGGCTCGGGCCGGGCTGCGGCTTCCGGCATGGCAGCGAAGTCGGTTTCGATCCAGCGGGTATGGACCTTGAAACCGTCCGTTCCGATGAAGTCCTCGGTATCGATGGCCGCACGGTGGAAGGGCAGTACGGTGGCAACGCCCTCGATGCGGAATTCGCGCAGCGCCCGGCGTGCGCGGCGCAGCGCTTCCTCGCGCGTCGCGCCGGTGACGATGAGCTTGGCCATCAGCGAATCGAAGACGCCGGGGATCGTCGAGCCGGTGACGACGCCGCTGTCGAGGCGGACGCCCGGGCCGGATGGCGGATCGAAGGCGGTGATCGCGCCCGGCGTCGGCAAGAAGCCGCGGCCGGGATCTTCCGCATTGATGCGGAACTCGATGGAGTGGCCTCGCGGTTCCGGCGTCTCGGTGACGCGCAGCGGCTTACCCTCGGCGATGCGGAACTGCTCGATGACGAGGTCGATGCCCGTCGTCTCTTCGGTGACCGGGTGCTCGACCTGCAGGCGCGTGTTCACTTCGAGGAAGGAGATCGTGCCGTCGGCACCGAGCAGGAACTCCACCGTGCCGGCACCGGAATAGCCGGCGGCGGCGCAGATCGCCTTGGCGGAGGCGTGGATGCGCTCGCGCTGCTCCGGCGTCAGGAAGGGCGCGGGTGCCTCCTCGATGAGCTTCTGGTTGCGGCGCTGCGCCGAGCAGTCACGGGTGCCGAGCACCAGCACGTTGCCATGCTTGTCGGCAATCACCTGCGCCTCGATATGGCGCGGGCGGTCGAGGAAGCGTTCGAGGAAGCATTCGCCGCGGCCGAAGGCGGCGGTCGCCTCGCGCACGGCGGATTCGTAGAGGTCGGCGACCTCTTCCATCTTCCAGGCCACCTTGATGCCGCGCCCACCACCGCCATGCGCCGCCTTGATGGCGACCGGCAGGCCATGCTGCTCGGCAAAGGCGATCACTTCTGCCGCAGACGAGACGGGGCCGTCGCTGCCCGCAACGAGCGGCGCGCCGACGCTGGTCGCAATGCGCCGCGCCTCGACCTTGTCGCCGAGCGCCTCGATCACATGCGGATCGGGCCCGATCCAGATGAGGCCGGCATCCTGCACGGCCTTGGCAAATTCCGCCCGCTCGGAGAGGAAGCCATAGCCGGGATGCACAGCATCCGCGCCGGAGCGCCTGGCGATGGCGATCAGCTTGTCGATGTCGAGATAGGTCTCGGCCGGGCGCACGCCATCGAGGCCATAGGCCTCGTCGGCGAGGCGCACGAAGAGCGCGTCGGCATCCGGGTCCGCATAGACGGCGACCGACTGGAGGCCGTGGTCGCGGCAGGCGCGCAGGATGCGCACGGCGATCTCGCCGCGATTGGCGATCAGCACTTTCTTCATGGCACTCTCCTATCGGGTCGCGGCGATTTCGGCGAAGGGGCCGATCGGGCGGAAACGGATTTTTGCGTTGATGGGGATCTGGCCGGCAAGGTCCAGATGATATTCGGCGACAGCGCCGATGACGGGATAGCCGCCGGTCAGCGGATGGTCTGCGAGGAAGAGCACCGGCTGGCCGCTGTGCGGCACCTGGATAGCCCCCGTCGCCGTGCCTTCGCTCGGCAGTTCCGCGCTGTCCTTGCGCTCCAGCGGCACCTCGCCGGCAAGGCGAATGCCGACGCGGCTCGATTGCGGCGTGACCTGCCAGAGCTGGCCCGTCAGCGTCTCGATGCCCTTCTCGGTGAACCAGTCCGTGCGCGGACCGAGCACCACGTCGAGCGTCACGACATCGCCCGCCGCCGGCAGGTCGAAGGCCGGGGCCTCGTCGAGGGAAACGCTGGCGAGCCCCTCCCCGCCCCTGAGCGCAAGCACCGTCCCGGCCGTAACCGGTTCGGGGCCGACGACGGCGAGCGTATCGGTCGCGGCGCTGCCGAGAACCGGCGCAACGTCGAAGCCACCGCGCACGGCGAGATAGGCGCGCATGCCCTTTTTCGGCTGGCCGATGGTCACGACGTCGCCGGGCTCCAGCGAGACGGGCTCATAGGCCGCAAGATCGCGGCTGCGGCCGGCGGCATCGCGGACCGTCACCGCTGAGGCCGCGCCGGCAAGGCCGATCACGGCGCGGGCGTTGCACGCGAAGGAGAAGCCGCCGAGAGTGAGTTCGAGAACCGGCGTATTGGCCGGATTGCCGACGATGCGGTTGGCGGCATTGAAGGCGGCGCGGTCGAGCGCGCCGGAGGCGGAAACACCCTGCCCCGTCTGTCCGAAACGGCCGAGGTCCTGGAAGACGGCGGGCATCGGCGCGGCGAGCACCTTGAACTGCGGCGCTTCCGGCGCGACGGCGCGTTCCTTGCGGGGCGCGGCTTGCGGGATGCTGACGGTCCTGCCCGGCTGATCCATGTCGAAGAAACGGACGCGGTAGCCCGGCTGGAACAGCGCGCCGGGATCGCGGTCGATGTCCCACATCTTGACCGGCGTCGTGCCGATGATCTGCCAGCCGCCGGGGCTTGCCTGCGGATAGACGCCGCTGAAGGCGCCGGCAAGCGCCACGGAGCCGGCCGGAATGCGGGTGCGCGGGCTCTTGCGGCGCGGCACATGCAAGGCGGTGTCACCGCCGACGAGATAGCCGAAGCCCGGCGCGAAGCCGCAGAAGGCGACGGTGAATTCGCTCTCCGTGTGGCGGCGGACGACCTCCTCCACTGTGAGGCCCGTCAACTCCGCGACGTCAGCGAGGTCCTCGCCGTCATAGCGCACCGGGATTTCCACCAGATGCTCGGAGGGCGCGATCTTCGCCGAGAGGTCGCGGGTGGCGATCCGCGCGGCAAGCTCGGCCGAGGTCACCTTTTCCGGGCGGAAGCGGATCATCAGCGTGCGCGCCGCCGGCACCATCTCCTCGATGCCGTCGACCGGGTCCGCCTGCAGCGAGGCGAAGAGCGCAAGCGTCTCGTCGAGATCGGCAAGCTCGACGAGGATGGTGGTCAGGCTGACGGGAAGAAAGCGCATCATGCCCTCATGCGTGATAGGCGGAATCGGGAATATCGGTGATGAACATGTAGCCCGGCGCATGGGTGATGGCGAAGGGCACGCCGGAGGCCATCACGGCCGCCTGCGGAGTGACGCCACAGGCCCAGAAGACCGGCACTTCACCCGGCTCGATGCGCACGGCATCGCCGAAATCGGGCTTGGCGAGATCGGCAATGCCGAGCTCTTCCGGCGCACCGATATGCACCGGCGCACCGTGCACGGCCGGGAAGCGGCCGGAGATCGTCGCGGCATCGGCGACGCGCGCGGCCGGGATCGGCCGCATGGAGACGACCATGTTGCCCTTGAGGCGGCCGGCGGGCCGGCAGGCCTTGTCGGTCAGGTACATCGGCACATTGGACTTGTCCGTCATGTGGCGGATCTCGATGCCCGCCTCGACCATCGGCGTCTCGAAGGTGAAGGAACAGCCGATCAGGAAGGCGACGAGATCGTCGCGCTCGGCCCAGGCCGCGGTCGCGTCCGGGGTCTCCTCAACGAGCTTGCCGTCCCGCCAGATGCGGTAGAGCGGCAGGTCGGTGCGCAGATCCGCGCCGGGCGCCAGCAGCGTCGTCGGCGAACCGGGATCGGAAACGTCGAGTACCGGACAGGGCTTCGGATTGCGCTGCGCATAGAGCAGGAAATCGAAGGCCCAGTCGCGCGGCAGCACGATCATGTTGGCCTGGGTGAAGCCGGGCGCGATGCCAGAGGTCGGCGCGACGAGGCCGTCGCGGTAGGTGGCGCGCGCCTTGCGGGCGCTCGACGCATCGACATGGTCGAGATAAGCGGTCGGGATCGTCATGACCGCGCCCTCACGCCTTGTCGGCGAAGGAGCGGATGACGATGCCCTCGGCCTCGAAGCGACGGCGGATCTCCTGCGCGATGGCGACGGCACCGGGGCTGTCGCCATGCACGCAAATCGACTGCGCCTCGACGCGGATCGTGCTGCCGTCGATGGCTTCCAGCGTGCCCTCGCGGGCAAGCTGCACCATGCGGTCGGCGATCTTCTTCTCGTCGTGCAGCACGGAGCCGGCCTCGCGGCGCGAGACGAGCTCGCCCTTCGGCGTATAGGCCCGGTCGGCGAAGGCTTCGGCGACGACGGCAAGGCCGGAGCGGCGGGCGAGATCGAGGATCGGGGCATTGGCAAGACCCATCAGGATCAGCGAGGGATCCACGGCCTTGATGCCGTCGATCACCGCCTGACCCTGCCTGGCGTCATAGGCGATGCGGTTGTAGAGCGCGCCATGCGGCTTGACGTAGCGCACCGTGGTGCCGGCGGCGGCGGCGACGCCCTTGATGGCGCCGATCTGGTAGATCACGTCGGCGATCAGTTCCTCGGGCGTCGCGTCGAGGTCGCGGCGGCCGAAGCCGACGCGGTCCGGGTAGGAGACGTGCGCGCCGATCACGACGCCGTTGGCGGCGCGGCGGCCTTGACCGTGCGGTAGATGCCCGCCGGGTCGCCGGCATGGAAGCCGCAGGCGATGTTGGCGGAGGAGACGACGGCGAGCATCGCCGCGTCGTCGCCCATGCGCCAGGCGCCATAGCTTTCACCGAGGTCGCTGTTGAGATCGATCGCTACCATGATTTCCTCCCTATTAGCCGAGCAGGCTGAAGATCGTGCCGGCCGACTTGTAGCCCATATACCATGTCAATGCGCAGACCAGGACGCCGAGGACGAGCAGCCAGCGCGGATAGCGGTAGCCGCCCATCAGGTCCTCGCGCTTCCAGGCGGCGAAGAGGAAGATGGACAGGCCGATGGGCAGGATGAGGCCGTTGAGACCGCCGACGAAGACCAGCATGGCGGCCGGCGGCGTGGTCATCAGCAGATAGGAGACCAGCGAGACGGCGATGAACAGCACCGTCGCCATGTTGCGGGTATGCTCGCTGACATCGTGCTTGAAGACGGTGATGAAGGACACCGACGTATAGGCCGCGCCGATGACGCTGGTGATCGCCGCCGCCCAGAAGATGATGCCGAAGAGGCGCAGGCCGAAATCGCCGGCGGCGGCCTGGAAGGCCTGTGCGGCCGGGTTCGCCACCTGGCTGGACGTATCGATGACGACGCCGCTCGCCACGACGCCCAGAATGGCGAGGAAGAGCACGTAGCGCATCAGGCCGGTCACCGCGATGCCGGTCAGCGCGGCGCGGTTGACGGCGGGCAGGTGCTCCTGGCCGACCATGCCGCGGTCGAGCAGGCGGTGCGCGCCGGAATAGGTGATGTAGCCGCCGACCGTGCCGCCGACGATCGTCGTGATCGTCGCGAAGTCGATCGTCGCCGGCAGCACCGTCTGGTAGAGCGCCTCGCCCACCGGCGGGCCGGAGACGAAGGCGACGTAGAGCGTCAGCACGATCATCAGGATGCCGGCGAAGACGATGAAGCGGTCCACGGCAAGGCCGGCCCGCTTCGACAGGAAGATGCCGATGGAGAAGACCGCGCTGATCGCCCCGCCGATCTTCGGATCGAGACCGAAGACGGCGTTGAGGCCGAGGCCCGTGCCGCCGATATTGCCGATATTGAAGAACAGGCCGCCGACGATGACGAGGACGGCGAGCAGATAGCCGGAGCCCGGAATGGCGGCATTGGCGACGTCGGAGGCGCGCATGCGCGTCAGCGTCACGATGCGCCAGATATTGAGCTGCACGACGAAGTCGATGACGATCGAGGCAAGGATGCCGAAGGCGAAGGCGGCGCCGAGCTTCGTGGTGAAGGTGGCCGTCTGCGTGATGAAGCCGGGGCCGATGGCGCTGGTCGCCATCAGGAAGATCGCGGCGATGAGCGCGGCGCGACGGGACTTGACGGTGTGGACGCCCTGCGCGACCACACCCGTGGCGGCAGGCGCTGCTGCATTCTGTTCCATGAGATTTCTCCGCTCTCCTTCACCCGCCCCTCGCGGGTGGCGCATGGTGGAATGATGCATTGCTACACAAAAATGTCAACTTTGTTCAACAATAATTCCCTATCGTTCCTTATTTCTGCCTTTTTACCAATCAGATAGCACGGGATTGGCGACGAATTTCGCACCGTCCCTTCTGCATTCGTGCTAAGGCCAGCATTGAAATAGGGCACGTTCCGGCGGTTGAAAGCCTGGGACGGGGAGGATGGCATGAGCGAGGATGGTAATGGCCTGCCGCTGGCGGACCGGCTGGCGCGGCGCATTCGAACGCTGCTGATCTCGGGCGAGCTCTCGCCCGGCCAGCGCCTTTCGGAGGCGGCCTTCAGCGAGCGTTTCGACGTCTCGCGCAATTCGCTGCGCGAGGCCTTCCGCCTGCTCACCAAGGATGGGCTGCTGCGGCACGAGGCCAATCGCGGCGTCTTCGTCGCCGTGCCCTCCATGGCCTCGATCATCGACATCTACCGCGTGCGGCGCATGCTGGAATGCGGCGCACTGCGCCAGGCATGGCACCAGCATCCGGCGATCCGGGTGATGCGCGAGGCCGTGGGCCGGGCGCAGCAGGAGCGCGAAAAGGGCGACTGGCTCGGCGTCGGCAGCGCCAACATGATCTTCCACACCGCCATCATCGACCTTTCCGACAGCGTGCGGCTCAACGAGTTCTACGAGCGCATCTCGGCGGAGTTGCGCCTCTGCTTCGGGCTGCTCAACGACCCGGAGCACCTGCACGCGCCCTTCGTCGACATGAACGACGCCATCGTGACCCTTCTCGAGGAGAACCGGCCGCACGAGGCGGCGACGCAGATGGAGACCTATCTGAACCTTGCCGAACGCACCATGCTGAAGGCGCTGGAACGGGCCTCCGAGCAGGCGTAAGCGGCGGCGGCTTCGCCGCCTCCGCTCACTTCCAGAGCGCGCGCACCTCCTGCCGCAGCATCAAGGCCTCCGCCCAGCGGTCCGTCGTGTCGTTGCCGTCCCTTCCGGTGATGGCATAGGGCTTGGGGCCGAGTTCGCAGGTGAAGACCAGCTCGGCATCCTCGGCCGCATTTGCGCGCCAGTGGCGGAAGCCGTCGTCCCACCAGTTAAGGAAGAGGTCGAGCCAGGGGCGGTGATGCGGGAAGGAGATCTCGATCTGCACCTGCTCGCGCGAGGCGACGCGGCCGTGGAAGGCTTTGGCATTTTCCAGGATGCGCCGGATGAGGGCGTGGTTCTCCTCCTCGACCGGAAAGGCGAATTCCCGGCCGACGAGGAAATGCGAGAGATCGGCGAGAAGCGGCAGATCGGGGCGGCGGTCGAGCAGATCGAGCGTGAAGAACAGGTCCGTCGTCATGCGGTCGCGGTGCGTCTCGATGAAGACCGGAATGCCGGCCTGCTCGGCAAGCGCCATCCAGCCGTCGAGCAGCGGCAGGCAATCCTCCACCCGGCGCAGGCGGATATCGGGCTGGAGGTTGATATGTCTCACCGGATATTCGGCGGCCAGTTCCAGCGGCAGGCGCAGGTCCTCGACGGTGCGCGGGAAGCAGACGCCCTCGATCCCGAGGCCGGTTCCCCGCAGCGCCTCGTCCAGCGTCCTGACGTCCGCGCGCTTCGTGTAATGCGCGCTGACGCCGTCGAAGCCCGCCTCTGCGATCATCGCGATGTTTTCCGCAAGGCTCCGCTCGTGCCCGTCCGTATGCCGGCGTTCCATGGCCCAGAGCGACTGGAAGAACAGCAGTTTCTGCATTACGCCGCCCGCGCGCTCTTGAGGAGGGCCTTGAGGTTCACGGCGGGGTCCGCGAGCGCGGCGGGATCCGGGCTGATGCCGGCGGCGATCAGCATCTCGGCGAGCTTGATGTCCTTCGCAAGGCTGTTGCCCGGCCCGAGGCCGGCGGCGGCCACGAGACGCCCGCCGTCGAGATAGAATTCCAGCTCTCCCTCCCCGGCCGGCCGCAGGATGCAGTCATGCCCCGGCTGGGGCAGGCCCGCGACCTGCAAGCCGAGATCGTACTGGTCGGACCAGAACCACGGGATTGCGGCGAAGGCTTCGCTCGCGCCCGCCATGTTGCGCGCGGCGGTTTCGGCCTGGCTGCGCGCGTTGCGCCAGCTTTCGAACCGGACATGCCCGCCGCCGGCCACGGACACGGCCGCGCAGTCGCCCGCCGCGAAGACATGCGGATCGCTGGTGCGCAGGAAGGCATCCGTCAGGATGCCGTTGCCGGTCGCGAGCCCCGCCGCCTCGGCAAGGCCGGTATCCGGCACGACGCCGATGGCCGAGACGACGATATCGGCCGGAACCCGCGTGCCATCGGCCAGCAAGACCGCATCGGGCGTGATTTCGGCGATCCCCTGCCCGAGGTGGAACCGCACGCCCTCTTCGGCATGGCGCGCATGCAGCCGCGCGGCAAGGCGCGCGGGCACGGCGCGGCCGAGGGGCCTTGCCGCCGCCTCGACGACGCCGACGGCGACGCCCTTGCCGCGCAGCACCGCCGCAAGCTCCATGCCGATCAGCCCGCCGCCGACGATCGCGACGGTTTCCACCCCTTCAACGCGGGAGAAGATCGCCGCCGCATCCGCGAAGGTGCGGAAGTCGAGCGCCCGTTCGGCGCCCGGGCAGGCGAGCCGGCGGGGCCGCGCGCCGGTGGCAAGGAGCAGCCTGTCATAGGCAAGCGTCCGCCCGTCGCCGAGGAGAAGGTGGCGACGGGCGGTGTCGATCTGCACTACCGGCATGCCGGGAAGATAGTCGATGCCGGCGGCTTCGAGAGCCTCGGCCGAGCAGATCGGTTTCATCTGGACGGCGCCGTCCAGCGGCTTGGAGAGCGGCGGGCGCTCATAGGGAAGATGCGGCTCCGTGCCGGCCAGCGTGACCGGACCGGAAAACCCGGCCTCGCGAAGCGCGAAGGCCGCACGGGTGCCCGCTTCGCCCGCGCCGATGATGACGATCCCGTTCATGAGGCTCTCCATGGGAAAATGTTGCCGGCGCGCTCGGAAACGCACCGGCGGGGAGGATCAGTTCCGCGTGGAATAGTCCGCCATGTTCTTCGGCGTGACGAGCTCGAAGGGCACCCAGACCTGCCTGTCGACGGCCTCGCCGCGGGCGAGCGCCACGGCGGCGTCCAGCGCGCTGCCGGACTGGCCCCTGGCGTTCTGGAACACGGTCGCGTCGAGATCGCCGGCCGCCATGGCGGCAAGGCCGTCCTGCGTGGCGTCGATGCCGATGACGATCACGTCGTCCATGGAGACGCCCGCCGCCTTCAGCGCCTGGATGGCGCCGATGGCCATTTCGTCGTTGTTGGCGAAGACCACGTCGATGGGCTGGCCGGCGGTGATCCAGTTCGTCGTCAGGTCCATCGCATTGGTGCGCGTCCAGGCGGCGGACTGCTCGTCGGCGATCGTCACGGCCTTGCAGTCGCCGCCCGCCAGGGCGTCCTTGAAGGAGGAGGTGCGGTCGCGCGACGCCTGATGGGCAAGGTCGCCCATGAGGATATAGACCTGCGCATCCGATGCCTTGCCCTTCTCCTTCAGCAGCGAACAGGCCGCCTCCCCGGCAAGCCGCCCGGCATCCGTCTCCTTCGAGCCGACATAGGCCTGCTTTTCGGGAAGACTGGCGAGGTTTTCCGGCTCGAGATTGAGGAACACGAGCGGAATGCCGGCCTTGGACGCCGCCTCGCTGACGCCGGGGGCGGCGGAGGTGTCCGTCAGCGTCATGATGATCGCATCGACGCCGGCGGCGATGAAGTTGTTCACCTGGTTGAGCTGCTTGGAGATGTCGGTCTGCGCGTCCTCGACCTGCACGTTGACGCCGTTCACCTCGGCGGCGCGGGCGCCGATGCCCTCGCGCAGCAGCGTCTGGAAATTGTTGTCGAAGCTCTGCATCGAGACGCCGATCGTCTCGGCCGAAGCAGCGCTTCCCATCAAGGCGGCCAGAACGGCCGCCAGGCATAGAGATTTCATGTCATTCCTCCCAATGGGTGCCGGTTCACCCGCTCGCACACCGGAGGCCCGAAGGGCCGATCGATGATGCGGGCCTTCAGGAAAGGGCCACGCGCACCTCGCCGTCGATCACCTCGGCGGGATAGGTCTTCAGGTTCTCGCAGGCGGGAAGCCGGAGGGCCTCGCCGGTGCGATAGTCGAAGGCGCCGGAATGCTTGGGACATTCCACCTCGAAATCCATGACGAGTCCGTCGGCAAGATGGATCGCCTCATGGGTGCACAGGCCCGCCGTGCAATAGACGCTGTCGTCCGGGCCGCGGTAGATCGCATAGGTGCGGCCGCCATGGTCGAAGCGCACGGCGCCCTCCTGCTCGATATCGTCAATCCTGCAAGCGGATACCCAGGTCATTCGGCTGCTCCCCGGACTTCGGTGCGGGCCTTGCGGGCGGCGAGCTTTTCCTTGCGCCTGCGGTAGCGCTCCTGCATGCGGGCCTCGCCCTCCGGCGAGCCGTCGTGCCAGGTGCCGAACCACTTATCGAGCGGGATCAGGGCATCGCCGTAGTTCACCTCGAAATACTTGTGGTGCAGGTAATGCGCATAGGAATGGCTATCGACCAGCTTGTCCTCGCCGACCTCCACCTTGTCGAAGCCGACATGGCCGGGAATGGCGCCGAAGCCGGCATAGTGGAGCTGGTAGAGCATCAGCACCGGGTTGGACGGCAGGATCAGGTGATAGAAGGCCGTGCCGAGATAGAGGAAATGCTCGACCGGATGCATGGACAGCGACGACCACGGCGACGGGTTCACCGAATTGTGGTGGACCGAGTGCACCCACTTGTAGAGGAACGGCACGTGGATGAGCCGGTGAATGCAGAAGAAGTGGAATTCGTGGATGATCGGCACGACGAGCGCGACCAGCGCCAGCGTCCACGGGTTCTCCGCGAAGGTCAGCCAGGGCGCATAGCCGTTGGCATAGGCCCAGAGCATGCCGACCTCGATGGCCGTCCAGATCGTCACGCCCGACAGGAACGTGCGCAGCATGTTGTCGACGTTCTGGCGGTCGAACCAGAAGACGTTGTTCTTCTGGTCGGAGGGGAACCTGCCATTGTACTTGAAGCGGTTCTCCTGCCGCTTCAGCACGTAGAGGTGAAGCTCGAAGGCACCGTAGAACAGGAAGACGCAGACCGCGTTCACCGCATAGAGCCAGAGCGCCCAGCCGATGGCGAGCGTCTTCATCGTCTCGACCGGGGGGATCACCCAGGCCCAGTAGGCGACCGCCGAGAGCGCGAAGATGACGTTCCAGGGGAAGAAATAGTGCGGCAACCACTTGAGGATCGCCATAAGCTTCGGCGGGAAGGCGAACAGCGGCGCGGTCTCCACCGGATCGTTCGGCGCCCAGTCGCCGCGCTTGTTGCGCTTGCCGTATTTCAGATCGTCCATTGCGCTCTCCTTCGGGCTTTCGCCCGCACAATTGCCGGATGACGGGAGAGCGCCGCCGGCCCTCCTCCTGACTTGAAAAATATCAGGAACAGGGCGGCGCACCGAAGGCTTCCTTGATCAAATCAGATCAAAGCCCCTCGGCCGTGATGGTGATGAAGCGGATGGGATTGCGGTCCGGCTCGATGTCGGTCAGGCCGATCCGGCGCAGGACGAGATCGAGAGCGCGCTGGGCCTGCGCCTCCGGCGCCTGGTCCAGCACCACGTCCATGATGCCCTCGCCGAGCGCCGCGCGGTATAGTCCGTCAGCTCATGGCCGACGAAGAGGATGTCACGCCCGCGCGGGTGGCGCTGCAGCACGCTGATCAGCGCCGCATTCGCCCCGCCCGCATTGTAGAGGCCGACGAGATCGGGGTGCCTTTCGAGCACCATCGCCAGCGTTTCCGCGCTGAAATGCTCCTCGTCGCGGGTGAAGCCGAGCCATTCGAAGGCGATGGGGCCGGGATGCTTGAGGAAATAGTCGGAAAAGCCGCGGATGCGGTCGCGATGCACCTGGTAGATGGGATGACAGAGGGCGACGACCGGGCCTTGCGCCCGCGCCATGCGCGCGATGAAGTAGGCGGCCGTGCGGCCCGCCGCGTGATTGTCGATGCCGACGAACTCGCCCGTATGGCCCGAGGCGCGCGTGACGACATGGACGACCGGAATGCCCCGGGCGACCACCGCCTCCACCGCCGCGCTGATCAGCGGGCTGTTGGGAACGGCGAGGATGAGGCCCGCGCGCGGCGTCTCGGTGGAAAGGATGCGCCTTGCGATCGCCTCCGGCTTCATCTCCTCGGTGAAGCTGCGCTGGACGACCACCAGCGGATCGAGCGTCGCGGCGATGCGCTCGAAGGCCCGGGAAAGCCGCCGGTAGAACGTCGTCTCCGGCCGCACCATCAGCACCTCGATGCGCAGCAGCCCGCGATGCGTATCGGGCAGCGTGCGTGGATATTTGAGGGCGCGCGCGGCGATCACCACCCTGGCGACGAGGTCCGGCCGCACGCCGCCGCGCCCGTTCAGCACCCGCTCGACCGTCGCCGTCCCCACGCCGGCATGGCGGGCGATGTCGCGGTAGTTCGGCTTGCTCACGGTGCGGCGTCCTTCGATGGCTTCAGGGCGAATCCGAATCTAGCCCAACCTTGCCGATCACGCGCGCTCCAAAATGGCATCCTCCGCCTTTTCCATTCCGCCCCTCGTTGGGCGGCGGCGATTCCATGGCTTAGCGACCGCCTAAGCATCGCTGAATCAAACACTCATGTCCGCTTTTTTCCCTTCCCTTACACATCGGCAGGACCGGTCGCAGAGGTGGCGTTCCGGGAAGGAAAGGAAAGCGGCATGGCAGTGGAAAAAGTGGACACGCTCGTCATCGGCGCCGGCCAGGCGGGCGTCGCGATGAGCGAGCATCTCGGCAGGCGCGGCATTTCCCATCTCGTCCTGGAAAAGGCCCGCATCGCCGAGAACTGGCGCACCGCCCGCTGGGACAGCCTCGTCGCCAACGGCCCCGCCTGGCACGACCGCTTTCCCGGCATGACCTTCCCCGGCCTCGACGGCGAGGCCTTCGCCCCCAAGGAGCAGGTGGCGGATTATTTCGTGACCTACGCGGAAAAGATCAAGGCGCCGATCCGTTGCGGCGTGGAGGTCCGGTCGGTCGGCAAGGAGGGCGCGACCTTCCGCGTCGAGACCTCCGATGGCGTGATCGAGGCGCGGAACGTCGTCTCGGCCACCGGCGCTTTCCAGCGTCCCATCATGCCCGCCCTCGTGCCGGCACAGGCGGGCCTCACCCAGATCCATTCCAACACCTATCGCAATCCTGGCCAGCTGCCCGAGGGCACGGTGCTGGTGATCGGCGCCGGGTCCTCCGGCACGCAGATCGCCGACGAGCTCCTGCGCGCCGGCCGCCGCGTCTACCTTTCCATCGGCCCGCACGACAGACCGCCGCGCCGCTATCGCGGCAAGGATTTCTGCTGGTGGCTCGGGGTGCTCGGCATCTGGGACCTCAAGGTGCCGGCGCCGAACACCGAGCATGTCACCATCGCCGTCAGCGGCGCCTATGGCGGGCAGACGGTCGACTTCCGCCGCCTCGGCAACCGCGGCATGACGCTGCTCGGCCGCGCCGAGTCCTACAGGGACGGCGTGCTGCATGTCGCACCCGACCTCGTCGACAACATCGCGCGGGGCGACGCCAACCATCTCTCCCTGCTCGACCGCGCCGACGCCTATGCGGCGGAACACGGCCTCGACCTGCCGGAGGATCCCGAGGCGCGCCACAAGGAGCCGGACCCGGCCTGCGTGACCGATCCGATCCTGATGCTGGACCTCAAGGAGGCCGGTATCACCTCCATCGTCTGGGCGACGGGCTATGCGGTGGACTACGGCTGGCTGAAGCTCGACGCGCTCGACGAGAAGGGCCGCCCCGTCCACGAGCGCGGCGTCTCGAAGGTGCCCGGCCTCTTCTTCGTCGGCCTGCCGTGGCTGTCGCGCCGCGCCTCCTCCTTCATCTGGGGCTGCTGGCACGACGCGGATTATCTCGCCGGCTACATCGCCGAACACCGCAGCGGAAAGGACACCGGCGTCGCCGCCGTGGCCTCCTGAAAGGCCAGGCACCGGCCGCCCGCGAGGAGGAAGCGAGCATGCCATGAACCGTCCCCCGCCCCGAGGCGCGAGCGCGCCGTCCACAGCCTGACGGAACGCACCCTTTCGCGCGGGCGAATCTGTTCCTTAATTGGGGCCTCAACAGGGGAACAGACATGGCCTTGCGCTTCACGCTCCGGCAACTGGAGTATCTCGTCGCGGTCGGGGAATTCGGCTCCGTCACGGAGGCGGCCGAACGGGTGAACGTTTCGGCGCCGTCCGTCTCGGCGGCGATCTCGCAGCTCGAGAAGGAATTCGGCATCAACCTCTTCGTGCGCCGCCACGCGCACGGCCTGTCGCTGACGCAGGCCGGCCACGGCTTCGTCGCGCAGGCGCGGCAGATCCTCTCGGAAGCCGCAAAGCTCAACGCGCTTTCCAACGAGCTGACCGGCCAGGTGCGCGGGCCGCTGCATGTCGCCTGTCTCGTCACCTTCGCGCAGGCCGTCATCCCGCCGCTGCGCCGCGCCTTCTCCGACACCTATCCGGATGTCGACTTCTTCCAGTACGAGCGTGACCAGGCGCGCATCCTCGAAGGGCTGCGCATGGCGCGCTTCGACATCGCGCTCAGCTACGATCTCGACATTCCCGCCGACATGACCTTCCACGAGCTCGCCGTGCTGCCGCCCTATGCGGTGCTCGACGAGGACCATCCGCTCGCCGGCCGCCGCGAGGTGACGGTGGAGGACCTTGCGCCGCATCCGATGATCCTGCTCGACCTGCCGCATTCCTCGGCCTATTTCCTCTCGCTCTTCCGCGACGCCGGCCTGACGCCCCATGTGGCGGAGCGCACGCGCGACATGTCGGTCATGCGCGCCATGGTCGCCAACCGCTTCGGCTATTCCATCGCCAATATCCGCCCGGTCTCCACCTATGCGCCGGACGGCAGCCGCCTCGTCTTCGTGCCGCTGACCGGGAACCTGCGCCCCATGCGCATGGGCATCCTCTCGATGGCCGATGCCAATCCGGCGCTCACCGTGCGGCGCTTCATCGACTTCTGCGGCGAGACGATCCGCGGCATGGGCATGGACCTGCCGGTTTCCGCCGACACCCCACCCGCAAAGAAAGGCAGTTCATGACGACGACCATCGACTGGCGCGCCCGCGCGGCGAGCCTGAAATTCCGCAACGGCCTCTATATCGACGGACGCTTCCGCGATGCCGCGAAGGGCGGCCGGTTCGAGACCGTGAACCCCGCCAATGCGCAGGTGCTCACCGCCGTCGCACGCGGCACCGCCGAGGATATCGACGCCGCCGTCGCCGCCGGCCGGCGCGCCTTCGAGGACGGCCGCTGGTCCGGCAAGTCGCCGGCCGAGCGCAAGGCGGTGCTGCTGCGCCTTGCCGCCCTCATCCGCGAGAACGTGCCGGAGCTTGCCCTCCTCGACACGCTCGACATGGGCAAGCCGATCGGCGACAGCTCGACCATCGACGCGCCCGGCTCCGCCCATTTCTTCGAATGGCATGCCGAGGCCATCGACAAGCTCTATGACGAGATCGCCCCCACCGGACGCGGCGACCTCGCCATGATCCGCCGCGTGCCGCTCGGCGTCATCGGCGCCGTCGTGCCGTGGAACTTCCCGCTCGACATGGCGACGTGGAAGCTCGCGCCGGCGCTCGCCACCGGCAATTCCGTCGTGCTGAAGCCGGCCGAGCAATCGCCGCTCTCCGCCCTCATGCTGGCCGAACTTGCCTCCGAGGCGGGCCTGCCGGACGGCGTTCTCAACGTCGTGCCCGGCTTCGGCGAAGATGCCGGCCGCGCGCTCGGCCTCCATCCCGATGTCGACGCCCTCGTCTTCACCGGCTCGACCAAGGTCGGCAAGCTCTTCATGACCTATGCGGGGACAAGCAACATGAAGCAGGTCTGGCTGGAGACGGGCGGCAAGTCGCCGAACCTCGTCTTCGCCGATGCCGACCTCGACAGGGCGGCCGAGATGGCGGCCTTCGGCATCCTGTTCAATTCCGGCGAGGTCTGCTCGGCCAATTCCCGCCTTCTCGTGCACCGCTCCGTGCAGGAAGAATTCACGCAGAAGCTGATCGCCGCGACGGCCGCATGGCCGCTCGGCGACCCGCTCGACCTTGCCACGCGCATGGGCCCGCTGGTCGAGAAGAGCCATGCCGACCGCGTCGCCTCCTATATCGACATCGGTCGCAAGGAAGCGCGCCTTGCCCATGGCGGCACGCGCGAGACGCGCGACGGCTCGGACTGCTACATCCAGCCGACCATCTTCAACGAGGTCGCGCCGGACGCCCGCATCGCGCGGGAGGAGATCTTCGGCCCCGTCCTCGCCATCACGCCCTTCGACCGCGACGAAGAGGCGCTGCGCATCGCCAATGACAGCGAATACGGCCTTGCCGCCTCCGTCTGGACGAAGGACCTTTCGCGCGCGCTCTCGGTTTCCGACCGGCTGAATGCCGGCACGGTCTCCGTCAACACGGTCGATGCGCTCTCCGCCATGACGCCCTTCGGCGGGGTCAAGCAGTCCGGTTTCGGCCGTGACCTCTCCATCCACAGCTTCGACAAGTATTGCGCGCTCAAAACCGTGTGGGTGAAATACTAGGCATCTGCCCGGGCCGGCGGCACGTGCCGGCCCGTATTTCGATCATCGGCGGCGCCGGCTCCAGCTCGCGCTTTTGCCTGCAAGCCCAAGCCGGCACCGCCGTCTTCATAATTGACTGAAATCAAAAGATATTTTGCAAGACGCCGTTTATTCGCGCGAAAATTGAAAAGGCGCGGCCTTCACACCGCGCATCTCGATTAGCCTGAACCTAATCCATGCTTCCGGAACGCATCATTTACCGGAGGCACTTCGCCCAATCCAATAGCCTCACAAAACCCGGGGACCGCCATGCGTGACGCCAAATACGATATCCTGTTCGAACCCCTCGCGATCGGCCCGCATGTCGCAAAAAACCGGTTCTACCAGGTGCCGCATTGCAATGGCGGCGGCTATCGCGACCCCTCGGCGGCCGCGGCTATGCGCGGCATCAAGTCGGAAGGCGGCTGGGGCGTCATCTTCACCGAGCAGACCGAGATGCACCACACCTCGGAGATCACGCCCTTCATCGAACTGCGCCTGTGGGAGGACAAGGACATTCCCGGCCTTCGCCGCATGTCCGACGCCATGAAGGTGCATGGCGCGCTCGCCGGCATCCAGCTCGCCTATTCCGGCATCAACGGCCCGAACTTCTACACCAAGGAAGTGCCGCTCGCCCCCTCGGCGCTGCCGATCCGCACCTTCACCAACGATCCGGTGCAGGCCCGCGCGCTGGACAGGTCCGACATCCGGGACCTTCGCCGCTGGTTCGTCAACGCGGCGAAGCGCTCCAGGGTCGCCGGCTTCGACCTCATCTGTCTTTACGGCGCGCACGGCTTCGGCATCTTCCAGCACTTCCTGTCGCGCGCCACCAACCAGCGCACCGACGAATATGGCGGGAGCCTCGAAAACCGCTCGCGCTTCGCCCGCGAGGTCGTCGCCGATATCCGCGATGCCGTCGGCGACACGACGGCGATCACCATGCGCGTCAGCCTTGATGAGACGATCGGCGAACTCGGCTTCTCCAATGCCGAGGTGCGCGAATTCGTCGAGATGAACGCCGACTGCCCGACCTCTGGGACCTCGCGCACGGCGCCTGGGAGGACTGTTCCGGCCCCTCGCGCTTCAAGGAAGAAGGCGCGCAGGAGCTGCTGGTCAAGGGCATCCGGGAACTCTCCTCGAAACCCGTCGTCGGCGTCGGCCGCTTCACCTCGCCGGACGTGATGGCGCGGATGATCCGCCAGGGCGTGCTCGATTTCATCGGCTGCGCCCGCCCCTCCATCGCCGATCCCTTCCTGCCGAGGAAGATCGAGGAGGGCCGCATCGAGGACATCCGCGAATGCATCGGCTGCAACATGTGCATCACCGGCGACATGACCATGTCGATCAGCCGCTGCACGCAGAACCCGACCTTCATGGAGGAATGGCGCAAGGGCTGGCACCCCGAGCGCATGAACGAAAAGGGCGAGAGCCAGACGGTGCTCGTCGTGGGCGCCGGACCCGCCGGCCTCGAAGCCACGCGCGCCCTCTCGCTGCGCGGCTATGACGTGACGCTGGCCGAGGCGACCACGACGCTCGGCGGCCGCGTCGCCCGCGAGCGGCTTCTGCCCGGCCTTTCCGCCTGGGGCCGCGTCGTCGACTACCGCCAGTACCAGATTTCCCAGCGCACCAATGTCGAGACCTATTTCGACAGCCGCCTGACGGCCGAGGATGTGCTGGGCTTCGGCTTCGAGCATGTCGCCATCGCCACCGGATCGCACTGGCGGCGCGACGGCGTCGCCCGCCAGCATGTCGTGCCCATGCCGATCGATCCCGCCATGACCGTCTGGACGCCCGACGACGTCATGGCGAAGGTTCATCCCGAAAATCTCGCCGGCAAGACCGTCGTCGTCTATGACGACGACCACTATTACATGGGCGGCGTGATGGCCGAGGTGATGGCCAAGGCCGGCGCCAACGTCATCCTCGTTACGCCCTCGGCCTATGTTTCCGACTGGACGCGCAACACGCTGGAACAGGGCGCGATCCATGTGCGTCTCGACGATCTCGGCGTCGACATCCGCCTCAACCGCGGCGTCACCGCCATCCGCGCCGGCGAGGTCGAGACCAACTGCACCTATACCGGCCGCAAGACGGCCATCGGCTGCGACGCCGTCGTCATGGTCGCCTCGCGCCTTGCCGAGGATGCGCTCTACAACGACCTCCTCGCCCGGCAGGCGGACTGGGCGGATGCCGGCATCAGGTCGGTCAAGATCATCGGCGACGCCAGCGCTCCGGCCCCGATCGCCTGGGCGACCTATGCGGGCCATCGCTATGCGCGGGAACTGGACACGCCCGATATCGGCGATGCCCTGCCCTTCCGCCGCGAAGTCACCCAGCTCGAACCGGCGTGAGGAACGACGCATGACTGAGCCCCATTTTACCGGAGACAAGAGGGCCATCGAAGTGAAGTCGGTTTCCAAAAGCTTCGGGGCCTATCAGGCGCTGAAATCGGTCAGCTTCGACATCGGCAGCAACGAGTTCTTCACGATGCTCGGCCCCTCCGGCTGTGGCAAGACCACGCTGCTGCGCATGCTCGCCGGCTTTGAAAGCCCGGACGCAGGCTCGATCCTCTTGAACGGCAAGGAAGTGGTCGCCATTCCGCCGCACAAGCGGCGGGTCAACACGGTCTTCCAGAGCTACGCCCTCTTCCCGCACATGACGCTGGAACAGAACGTCGCCTACGGCCTCGAAAACCTCGGCTGGGAGCAGGGCCGCATCAAGACGCGTGTCGGCGAGATGCTGGAGCGCGTGCATATGGGACCGATGGCCAGGCGCAAGCCCGCCCAGCTCTCCGGCGGCCAGCGCCAGCGCATCGCCCTTGCCCGCGCGCTCGCGCCCGAGCCGGAAGTGCTGCTGCTCGACGAACCGCTCTCCGCCCTCGACCTGAAGCTGCGACAGGCGATGCGTGACGAGCTGCGCACGCTCCAGCGCGACACCGGCATCACCTTCGTCTTCGTCACGCACGATCAGGAAGAAGCGCTCGACATGTCCGACCGCATCGCCGTGCTCGGCGGCGGCGAGGTGCAGCAGATCGGAACGCCGGCGGAGATATACGAAGAGCCGGTGAACCGCTTCGTCGCCGATTTCGTCGGCGAGACGAATTTCCTCGATGTGGAGGTGCTTGACACCACCGGCCGTGAGGCGACATCCGCACGCCCTTTGGCCTTTCCATCACCGTGCCGGCAACCGGCCCAACGATGAAGGGCCGCGCGACGCTCTCCGTGCGCCCGGAAAAGATCAATCTCGGCAATCAGGCAGAAGGGATCACCTTCGAGGGCCGCATCATCAACAAGAACTACATGGGCGGCTACACCCATTACACGCTCGACGTCGCGGGTACCGAACTGCGCGCCTCGCGCCGCAACGCCTCCCGCGACGGCGACACGATCCCGCTCGGCGCGACGGTTCCCGTTGGCTTCGTCGCGGGTTCCGCGCGGGTGCTGGCGGCATGACCGACAGCGCCCTCCATATCCCCGCCGAGACGGCGCGCGCGCCCCGCGCCCGTTTCTGGCACGACCTTTCCTTCTGGGGCCTCCTGCCCTCGCGCCTGCTGATGGGCTTCGCGCTGATCCTGCCGATCTTCATCATCGCCGCCGTCTCCGTGGCGACACGCGGCGCCTATGGCGGCTTCACCTGGGATTTCAACCTCGCTGGCTACAGCCAGATCCTCTTCAACGAGGGTTGGACCGGGGAGCTGGAATTCACCCCGCAATATCTCATGATCATCGGCCGCACCTTCCTGCTCGCCGGCGCGACGACGCTGATCTGCCTCCTCTTTGCCGTACCCGTCGCCTATTTCATCTCGCGCCAGCCGCCGGGCCGCAAGGCGGCGCTCGTCTATCTCGTGACACTGCCCTTCTGGGTCTCGATGATCCTGCGCGTCTATGCCTGGATGATCATCCTCGGCAAGGACGGCACCTTGCCGAAGCTGCTCGAAACGCTCGGCCTTCCCGCCGGCATGAGCTTCATGTTCAACGACGGCGCGACGCTGACGGCCATGGTCTATACCGCGATGCCGCTGATGGTGCTGCCCGTCTTCGCCTCCATCGAGAAGCTGGACGGCACGCTGATCGAGGCCTCGCACGACCTTTACGGCGATCGCTGGGTAACGCTGCGCCGGGTGATCCTGCCGCTGACGGCGCCGGGCCTCACCGCCGGGGCCATCCTCGTCTTCGTCCCCTCGCTCGGCGCGGTGCTGGAGCCGACCCTGATGGGCGGCGGCAAGCAGATGATGATGGGCTCGCTCATCCAGCTCCAGTTCGGCGGCGGCCGCAATTGGCCCTTCGGCGCGGCCATCGCCATGGCGCTGATGGCCCTCGTCATGGTCTTCCTGATCTTCACGGCGCTGCGCGCCGCCCGCCGGGAGGCGACGCCATGAGCATTCGCCACGACGTCAAGCGCTATCCGGGCCTTGCCCCGCTCACCGTCTTCTTCCTCCTATCTCTATGCGCCGCTCGCGGTCATCGTCGTCTACTCTTTTAACGCCAACCGCGTTGCCGGCGTCTGGACCGGCTTTTCGCTGAAATGGTACGGCTCGGCACTTAACAATGCCGCGCTAATGAATGCGCTGAAGACCTCGCTGACGGTCGCGGCCATCGCCACCGTCGTCTCCACCCTCGTCGCGCTTTCCGCCGCGCTCGCCATCATCCGCGGCAAGGACCTGCGCTTCCGCAAACTTTCCGAGACCGTCGTCAACCTGCCGTTGCTGCCGGAAATCGTGCTGGCCGTCGCCACGCTCCTTCTCTTCTCGCTGCTCGATATCCAGAACGGCATGCTGCGGCTCGTCATCGCCCATTCCGCCTTCTGCACGC
This sequence comes from Shinella zoogloeoides, assembly GCF_033705735.1. Taxonomy (NCBI): domain Bacteria; kingdom Pseudomonadati; phylum Pseudomonadota; class Alphaproteobacteria; order Hyphomicrobiales; family Rhizobiaceae; genus Shinella; species Shinella zoogloeoides. The sequence goes on along the minus strand of NZ_CP131130.1, from coordinate 449,319 downwards.
CCTTCGCCTTCCTGCCGATCCGCGCCCGCCTGCAGGGCATGTCGCTGGATTTCGAGGAGGCAAGCGCCGATCTCTATGCCGACCGCTGGACGACCTTCCGCCGCGTGACGCTGCCGCTCATCTTCCCCGGTGTCTTCTCCGGCGCGATGCTCGCCTTCCTCATCTCGATGGACGACTTCATCACCTCGAACCTGCTTTCGACCGGCGGCTCGACGACGCTGCCCGTCTACATCTTCTCGCTGATCCGCGCCGGCACCTCGCCGGAACTGAACGCCATCGCGACGCTGCTGATCCTGGCCTCGCTGGTCCTTGCCACCGTCGCGCTACTCGTTGCCGCGCGCGCGCCCGCGAAAATGCAGAACCATAATCACAGAACGATAATCAAAGAGAGGAACATAAAATGAAGAAATACCTTGCCGCCACAGCCCTCGCCCTCTGCTTCGCCACGAGCGCACAGGCCGCCGGCGAACTCAACATCTACGCCTGGGCCGAATCCATCTCGCCGGACCTCATCGCGAAATTCTCCAAGGAGAACGACGTAAAGGTGAATGTCGACAGCTTCACCTCCAACGAGGATCTTTTGACCAAGCTGCAGGCCGGCTCCTCCGGCTACGACATCGCCACCCCCTCGCAGCACTTCCTGCGCGTGATGATCGACCAGGGCATCATCGAGAATTTCGGGGCCAACAAACTCAAGGCCTATGAGAACATCGAGGAGAAGTGGCGTAACCAGTGGTGGGATGAGAAGCAGGAATATTCCATCCCGCTCGCCTACGGCACCGCCGGCTTCGTGGTGAACACCGACCAGTACAAAGGCCCGACCGACAGCTTCAAGTATTTCTTCGAGCCGGCGGAAGAGCTTAAGGGCAAGATCGCCCTCCTCTCCTATCCCGACGAGGTGATCGGCGCAGCCCAGCTCTATCTCGGCGTCCCCTTCTGCTCGGAAGACCAGGCGGAAATGAAGAAGGTTCTGGACCTGCTGATGGCGCAGAAGCCGTCCGTCGCCGTCTACTCCTCCGACAATATCGCAAGCCGCCTCGCGTCAGGCGAGGTCTCGGCGCATTTCTGGTGGGACGGCGACTCGCTGCGCGCCCGCAAGACCGGCTCGCCGGTCAAGCTCGCCATGACCAAGGAAGGCCTCGTCGGCTGGATGGACAGCTATGTCATCCCGAAGGATGCGCCGAACCACGACAACGCGGTGAAGTTCATCGAGTTCATGTCGACGGCGGAGAACGCCACGGAGCAGATGAACTTCTACTCCCATTCCTCACCGATGAAGGTCATCGCGGACAAGGTCGTCAATACGAAGGAAACGGCGCCAGAACTCTACCCGGACGTGCCGATCACCTTCTCGCGTACGCTCGGCCGCCGCGCAGGACCTCGTGACCCGCGTCTGGACGCAGCTTCTCCAGTAGTCCCGCTTTCGCGCCGCGGGCGACCGCGGCGCTTTCCCATACCCTCAAGGAGACTTCCATGCCCGTGCACACCCGCATCCGCCCCTTCAACACGAAGGAGACCTATCCCGAGCAAAAGCTGAACAACGATCTCTGCCAGGCCGTGGTGGCGCGCGGGACGACGGTGTTCGTGCGCGGGCAGATCGCGCAGGACCTCGACACACGCGAGAGCCTGCATGTCGGCGATGCCGGCGCGCAGGCCCGCAAGGCGATGGAGAACATCAAGATGCTGCTGGAGGAGGCCGGTTCCGACCTCAGCCATATCTGCCGCGTCGTCGTCTATCTCATCGATATCCGCTACCGCGAGGCCGTCTATACCGAGATGGGCAAGTACCTTCAGGGCGTCTTCCCGGTTTCGACCGGCCTCGTCGTCTCCGCCCTCGCCCGGCCGGAATGGCTGGTCGAGATCGAGGCGACCGCCGTCATTCCCGACGCAGCCTGAGGGAGGCCGGCATGACCTTTTCCGTCTCCGGCCGCTGCCCCGACACCGGCATGTTCGGCGTCGCCGTCTCCTCCTCCTCGCCGAGCGTCGCGGCGCGCTGCGCCCATGCGCGCGCCGGCGTCGGCGCGGTCTCGACGCAGAACGTCACCGACCCGCGCCTCGGCCCGAAGGGACTGGACCTGATGGCCGGCGGCCTTTCGGCGGAAGCGGCGCTGGAGCGGCTCATCACTGAAGCCCCGCATATCGAATACCGCCAGCTCGCGCTGGTCGATGCCGAAGGCCACACCGCCGCCTATTCCGGCGCGAGAACCCTCGGCACCCATGCGACAGCGTGCGGCAAGAACGTCGTCGCCGCCGGCAACATGCTGATCAGCACCGAAATCCCGCAGAAGATGATCGAGGCCTTCGAGGCTGCCGCCGGAAAGCATCTCGGTGACCGGCTGATCGCCGCCATGCGCGCGGCGCTCGCCGCGGGTGGCGAGGAAGGGCCGGTCCACTCCATGGGCCTCGTCATGGTCGACAAGGTCTCCTGGAATGTCGCGGACCTGCGCATCGACTGGACCGACGGCGACCCGATCGAGGAATGCGCCGCGCTCTGGGAGCGCTGGCGCGGCGAGATGGATGCCTATGTCACCCGCGCGCTCAACCCCTCGGGCGCGCCGAGCTACGGTGTGCCGGGGGATTTGTGAGGGGTGGTTTAATCTGCGCCGCGCCCGGGGCTGCCCCTCACCCTAGCCCTCTCCCCGCAAGCGGGGAGAGGGGGCGTGTCACACGCACGGTTATTGGTTGGGGAAACCGGTCCGGCATATCCCCTTCTCCCCGCAGCCAAGGAGAAGGTGGCCGGCAGGCCGGATGAGGGGCAAGCGCCATCCCAAGGCAAAGGTGATACCCTCCAATACGCCCGAAGCACCATCATCTCCAACCACACGACCGCACCCCATGATCCCCTCCACGCCCGAAATCCTCGCCCGCCTCATCGCCGAGCCCACCGTCTCGCGCATGTCCAACCTCGCGCTGCTCGACCATGTGGAAAGCCTGCTGCGCCCCGTGGGCGCGCGCATCGAGCGATTTTCCCACCCGGACGGCAGCCGCGCCAATCTCTTCGCGACCGTCGGGCCGGAAGGGGCCGGCGGCGTGGTCCTGTCGGGCCATACGGATGTCGTGCCGGTCGAGGGGCAGGCCTGGAGCAGCGATCCCTTCACGCTCACCGAGCGCGGCGGCCGTTTCTACGGGCGCGGCACGGCGGACATGAAGGGCTTCGTCGCGGCCAGCCTGCGCGCCGCCCTCATCGCCGCCACCCGTCCGCTGAAACGCCCGCTGCATCTTGCCTTCTCCTATGACGAGGAGATCGGCTGTATCGGCGTGCGCGGCATGATCGAGGCACTGGCGGCGCGGACGGAGCGGCCGGCGCTGTGCATCGTCGGCGAGCCGACTGAGATGCGCATCGCCACCGGCCACAAGGGCAAGCGGGCGCTGCGGGCCTGCTGCCACGGCCAGGAGGGCCATTCCGCCCTCGCCCCGAAGGCCCTCAACGCCCTCCATCTCGGCGCGGCCTTCATCCAGGCCCTTGAGGCGCGGCAGGAGGCGCTGGCGACGCACGGCGCGCGCGATGCCGACTACGACATCCCCTATTCCACCATCCATGCCGGCATGATGCGCGGCGGCACCGCGCTCAACATCGTGCCGGGCCGCTGCGAGATCGACTTCGAGATCCGCAACATCGCCGGGGACGATCCCGCCGACATCCTCGCTGGCATCGCCGCCGATGCCGAGGCCATCGCGGCGCCCTATCGCGGCCGCTTCCCCATGGCCTGCATCGAGATCGAGGAGGTTTCCGGTTATCCGGGCCTTGCCACCCGGCCCGACGCGCCCGCCGCCCGCCTCCTCGCCCGCCTGCTCGGCGACGAGACCACGCTGAAAGTGGCGTTCGGCACCGAGGGCGGCCTGTTCGACCAGACGCTCGGCCTCTCCACGGCGATCTGCGGTCCCGGCTCGATGGAACAGGGCCACAAGCCGGACGAATTTATCGCGGCCGGGCAGCTCGAACGTTGCGATGTCATGCTCGCGCGCCTGACGGAAGAGCTCGAAACCGCCGCCTGACCCGTATTGCCGCCGATATGGCGCGAATAAGCTGTTGCCGCATGCACTCGCGATGCATAAGCTCCGGCGGCCGAAAGACGGCTTTTCGCACACGAGGATATCATGGCAACCGGAACTGTTAAGTTTTTCAACCAGGACAAGGGCTTCGGCTTCATCGTTCCAGACAATGGCGGACCGGACGTGTTCGTCCACGTATCGGCCGTTCAGCCGGGCGGGCTGCTGCAGGAAGGCACGAAGGTCAGCTATGACATCGGCCAGGACCGCAAGACCGGAAAGTCGAAGGCCGAGAACGTCAGCACGCTCTGAGAAGACCTGGAGCATTTCCGCTTTTCCCGAATCGCGAAAACGCTCCAGCTCTTTGCTTCTCCGCATTTTCGAACGCAGGGCCGCTTCGCGCTCTTGCCGGAAATGCACTCATTCGAGAACGGCCATGCGGGGATGCGGCTGCAGCAGCAGACCCATCGCCGCATCCGGCCGCTCATGGAATCCGATATGACCGTCGCCATCCGCACCGCCACGCAGCCGAGGACCTATCTTGCGGTCCTCGTCGTCCTGGGCTTCAGCCATCTTCTCAACGACCTGATGCAATCGCTGATTCCGGCGGCCTATCCGATCCTGAAAGATGCCTATGCGCTCGACTTCGTGCAGATCGGCATGATCACCATGACCTTCCAGATCGCCGGTTCGCTGCTGCAGCCGGCCATCGGCATGGTGACGGACAAGCATCCCGCGCCCTATTCCCCGGTCGTCGGCATGATGTTCACGCTGTCGGGGCTGGTCAGCCTCGCCTTCGCCCAGAGCTATGTGGTGATCCTCGTCTCGGTGGCCCTGATCGGCATCGGCTCGTCGATCTTCCATCCCGAGGCGACGCGCATGGCGCGCTATGCCGCCGGCGGGCGGCAGGGGCTGGCGCAGGGGCTCTTCCAGGTCGGCGGACAGGCCGGCGGCGCGCTCGGGCCGGTCTTCGCCGCGCTGATCATCGTTCCCTGGGGCCAGCCGAGCCTTGCCTGGTTCGCCGTGCTGGCGCTGATGGCGATGGGGCTCCTCGTCTGGATCGGCAGCAAGCAGCGCCAGATCAGCGCCGAATTCTCGGCGATGCGGGCGAAGGCCAAGACGGCGACCGGCACCGTGCGCCATGCCCCCGCGACGATCGGCGCGGGGCTGGTGGTGCTGACGCTGCTGATGTTCACCAAGAATGCCTATGGCGAGAGCTTCCGCTCGTTCTACACCTTCTATCTCATGGAGAAGTTCGGCCTCTCCATTCCCTCGGCGCAGATGATGCTGTTCATCTTCCTCCTGGCCTCGGCGGCGGGCGCGCTGATCGGCGGCATCGTCGGCGACCGGATCGGCCGCTACCGGATCATCTGGATCTCGGTGCTCGGCCCGCTTCCCCTGACGCTGATCCTGCCCTATGCCGATCTCTTCTGGACCGGCGTGCTGACGGTCATGATCAACCTGATCATGGCAAGCGCCTTCGCCTCGATCCTGATCTATGCCATCGAGCTTCTGCCGAACCGCATCGGCCTGATCGGCGGGCTGTTCTACGGCCTCAACTTCGGCCTCGGCGGCATCGCCGCCGCGCTCCTCGGCATCCTTGCCGACAGCTACGGCGTGGAGACGGTCTACCATCTCTGCTCCTTCCTGCCGCTGGCGGGGCTGCTCGCATGGTTTCTCCCGAGGATCGAGGAAGGCACCGGCGGATAAGCCGCCCGGCCTGCCTCTCCCGAGCGGCGGATATCCGCCGCGAACCCAATCAAGGAATTCTTTCGATGCCCGGTCCCTTTGTCGTACCCGTCCATGGCGATGCCGATCTGCCTGCGGAGGTCGACGTCGTCGTCATCGGCGGCGGCATCATCGGCGTCTCGACGGCGCTGGAGCTTGCCGAGGCCGGCCAGCGCGTCGCGGTGTGCGAAAGGTAGCATCGGCCACGAGCAGTCCAGCCGCAACTGGGGCTGGGTGCGCGTCGCCAAGCGCGACCCTCGGGAAATCCCGCTGGTGCTGGAAGCCCAGCGCATCTGGCGTGGGCTGAACGCGCGGACCGGGCGCGACACCGGCTTCACGCAGGCGGGTATCCTCTTCAACGCGGAAAACGAGCGGGAAGGCGCCGGCTACGAGACCTGGCTGAAGCATCTCGACGGGCTCGGCGTCGATTGCCGGATGCTCTCGGGCGCGGAATTTTCGGCCATGTTCCCGCAATCGCGCCTTCGCCCGCCCGCCGCGCTCTACTGCGCCGACGACGGGCGGGCCGAGCCGCAGAAGGCGGCGCCCGCCATTGCCGAGCGCGCCCGCGAATGCGGCGCGCATATCCTGACGGAATGCGCCGTGCGCGGGATCGAGACCTCCGGCGGGGCGATCTCGGCGGTCGTGACCGAGCGCGGCACGATCCGCTGCCGCGCGGCGGTGCTGGCGGGCGGGGCATGGTCGGAAATGTTCACCCGCAGCCTCGATGCCGGCATCCACCTGCCGCAACTGAAGGTGAAGAACTCCGTCCTGCGCACCGAGCCGCATGACGGCGGCCCGGACCAGGCGATGTGGGCGGGCGATTTCGCCATCCGCAAGCGGCAGGACGGCGGCTACACCATCGCCTCGGGCATCGGCAACGTCGTCGACATCGTGCCGGCCTCCTTCCGCTATGCGCTCGATTTCGTGCCGGCGCTGAAGGCCGAATGGCGCGCGCTGATGCTGCGCGCCGGCTGGCGCTTTCTCGACGAGGCGCGCATGCCGCGCCGCTGGAGCCTCGACGAGCCGAGCCCGTTCGAATATTGCCGCGTGCTCGATCCCAAGCCGAGCCGCAAGCTGGCCGACATGGCCATGGCCTCGGCGCAGAAGGCCTTCCCGGCGCTGGCCTCGGCAAAGGTGGCGCAGCGCTGGGCCGGCTATATCGACGCCACGCCGGATGCCATCCCGGTGATTTCGGGCGTGGCGAAAATCCCCGGCTTCTTCATCGCGACCGGCTTTTCCGGCCACGGCTTCGGCATCGGCCCCGGCGCGGGCCGGCTGATGGCCGATCTCGTGCTCGGCCGCAATCCGGTCGTGGACCCGCGCGAATTCCGGCTCGAACGCTTCGTCGACGGCTCCAGGATCGAGCTGCTCGCCGGATACTGAAACGGCGGCGGACAGCAGCAGTTGCTCCCGACAGGCGAATTGACGTATCGAGAACGCGCACGCCGGGAGAACATGTTGCATGAGCGAAGAATGGGGACATTTCGATGAGGAACTGGAGCGCGCGCGCGTCGCGTGGCTCTATTTCATCGGCGGGCAGACCCAGCAGGAAATCGCCCAGCGCATGAACATCACCCGGCTGAAGGTCAACAAGATCATCGGCCAGGTGCGCGATTCCGGCAGCGTGCAGGTCAAGGTCAGCCTGCCGCTCACCGACTGCATCGAGCTTGCCGAGAAGGTTTCCGCCCGCTACGGGCTGGTCGATGCCGTGGTGGTGCCGGATCTCGACGACTATATCGAGCAGAAGCGCGTCATCGGCGAGGCGGCGGGATCGCTCGCCAGCGACCTGATCGAAGGGCGCGACATGGGGGTGGGGATCGGCTCGGGCCGTACCTTGAGCTTTGCCGTGCGCAGCCTGCGGGCGCGGCCGCGCTCGCAAAGCTGGGTCGTGGGTCTCACCGGCGGCGTCACCAGCGGCTCGGCCACCAACACGTTCGAGGTCGCCACGGCCTTCGCCCGGGCGCTCGGCGTGGAATGTCACTACCTGACGGCGCCGATCTACTGCGCCAATCCGGAAAGCCGCAACGCGCTGCTCCTCAACGACGAGCTGACGGACGTGCTGGCGCGCACGGAGATCGCCGATATCGGCATCGTCTCCTGCGGGGCGCTCGCGCAGGAGACGTCGCTGACGCAGATCCGCGTGGTGAAGGACAATCTCGACACGGTGCTGAAGCGCGGCGCGGTCGGCGAGTTCATGGGATGGTTCCTCGACGCGCGCGGCCAGACGATCGACCATTTCCTCAACGATTCGATCATCGCGCTGCCGCCGGACAAGCTGAAGCTCAAGCCGATTTCGGTGCTCGTCTCCGGCGGCATCCGCAAGATCCCGATCATCCGGGCGATCCTGCGCGCCGGCTATGTCAACCGGCTGGTCACCAATGAAGGCGTGGCGCGGGCCCTTTTGCAGGGCCCGCGCTGAGGCCGGTCAGGCAAGCGCCTTCTGCAAGGCGGCCGCCATCGCGCGCAGCGTGACATAGGTCGAGGCCGCGCCGGGATCGATATGGCCGACGGAGCGCGCGCCGAGCTTGGCCGAGCGGCCACGACGCGATTCTAGCGCCGCCGTCGCCTTCATGCCCGCCTCGCCGCCGTCGCGGGCGGCAAGCAGCACGTCGATGGCCGAGCCGCCGCCCTTGGCGCTCTCCTGCGCCGCTTCGACCGCCGGCACCCAGGCGTCGATCATCGTCTTGTCGCCCGGCTCGGCCCGGCCGCGGTCGCGGATGCCCTGGCAGGCGGCGCCCAGCCATTCGGCCATGCCGGCGCCGTCGAGGTTGAGCCTGTGGCTGACGGCCGTGCCGGCGCGCAGGAAGGCCGTGGCATAGAGCGGGCCCGAGGAGGCGCCGACCGCATCGAGGAACGCCTTCGCCATGCGCTTGCAGATCCCCTCGATCGTCTCGTCGGCCTGCGTGTCCTCCAGCGCGTGCTGGACGGCCTTCCAGCCGATTTCCATCGTCACGCCGTGGTCGCCGTCGCCGATCACGCCGTCGAGTTCGGAAAGCCAGTTCTTCTCGGCAATGATCTGCTCGCCGACCGTATGCATCATCGCCCGGAAGATCGTCGGCGTGACGTCGCCCTCGGTGAGGAGCTCGCGCGGCTTTTCCGGCGCGGCCGCCGTGCTTTCGGCGGCCTTGACGGCCTTGCGGCTGCGGGCGGAAACGTCGCTCTTCTCGAAGGCGCCGACGACGAGGGCCGGCGTGCGGCAGGGGTGGTCCAGCAGGGCCTGAAGCGTGTCGTCGAGCTTCATCAGCGTCACCGAGGCGCCGGCCATTTCGAGCGAGGTCGCATATTCGCCGACCCAGGAGGCGTGGATGTCGATGCCGAGCGCATCCAGCCGCTGCTTGACGCGGCGGAAGATGACGTAGAGCTCGATCTGCGAGGTGGCGCCGAGGCCATTGACGAGGACGGCGACGCGGGAACCGGCCGTGAGGTCGAGCTCGGCGAGGATGGCGTCCATCAATTCGTCGGTCACGGCGTCCGCGGGGGCGAGCTTCTGGCGGCGGATGCCGGGCTCGCCGTGCAGGCCCATGCCGATTTCCATGTCCTCGTCGCCGATGGTGAAGTTCGGCTTGCCGGTCTGCGGCAGCGAGCAGGGGCTGAGCGCGACGCCGATGGAGCGGGTCGCATCGTTCGCGGCAAGGGCCAGCGCCTCGACCCGCGCAAGCGGCTCGCCGAGATCGGCAGCGGCGCCCGCGACCTTGAAGACGAAGAAGTCGCCGGCAATGCCGCGACGCTCGGACTTGCGCCCGGCGGGCGCGGAGGCGACGTCATCGGCGACGGCGACATGGCGCACCGAAATGCCCGCCTGCTCCAGCTCCTCGGCCGCCATGGTGAAGTTCAGCACGTCGCCGGTATAGTTGCCATAGAGCATCAGCACGCCGACGCCGCCATCGGCGGCGCGGGCCGCCTCGGCGATATGCGCCGGCGAGGGCGAGGCGAAGACATTGCCGACGGCCGCCGCATCGGCAAGGCCGCGCCCGACATAGCCGGCAAAGGCCGGCTCATGGCCCGAGCCGCCGCCGACGACGATGCCGACCTTGCCGTCGCGCGGTCCGTCCACGGCGACGACCGCCCGTCCCGTCTCCCCTTCCACGCGCAGCATGTCGGGATGGGCGCCCACCATGCCCTCGATCATCTCCGGGATGATATTCTCCGGCGCGTTGATCAGCTTCTTGGTTTTGACTTCCTGGTTCATTCTCTTGTCTTTCGTCAGATCGATGCGGCCGGCCGTCAGGCGTCGCGGCGCAGATAACGGCGGGAAACGGCGTCGAAGGAGATGGCGAGCACGACGATGGCGCCCGAGACGATGCCCTGCCAGTAGGGCGAGACGCCGAAGAGCACGATGATGTTCTCGATGATGGCGATGATGCCGGCACCGAAGATCGCGCCGATGGGGCTGCCGATGCCGCCCGTCGTGGCGACGCCGCCGATGACCGAGGCGGCGATGGGCGCCAGCACCCAGGTCTCGCCGATCGACGGCTGAGCGGTGCCGAGGCGCGCGACCATCAGGACGCCGGCGAGTGCGGCGATGGCGCCGGCGGCGACGAAGACGAGAAGGCGGATCTTGTCGACCTTGATGCCCAGCATGCGGGCGCCGGCCTGGTTGTTGCCGATGGCGTACATGTAGCGGCCGAAGGGCGTCTTCAGCATGACGAAGGTGGCGACGGCGAGCGCGACCAGCATGATGACGAAGGGAACCGGCATGCCGAGGACATCGCCGCGGCCGAGATACTGCACCTCGCGCGGGATGCCGGTGATGGCGACGCCGCGCGTCAGCACGAGGTTGGCACCGCCGAAGATGCCGGCCGTGCCGATGGTCAGCACCAGCGAATGGAGCCTGAGCACCGTCACCAGCAGGCCGTTGAGGAGGCCGAGGCCGGCGCCGAGCAGGATGGCGAGCAGCATGGCCGAATAGGGCTCCAGGCCGAGCCGGACCATCAGGATGCCGGAGATGACGCCGCACAGGCCCCCGATGACGCCGAGGGAGAGGTCGAGCTCGCCGAGCACCATCAGCATGGACTGCGCGATGGTGATGAGGCCGACGAAGGCAAGCCCGCGCGCGATGACCGAAAGGTTGTAGGGCGTGAGGAAATAGGGGAAATCAGCGCCGACAACACGAAGATGACGGCGAGCGCGACGAAAACGCCGGCAAGGGGGCTGCGCGTCAGGAGCGCGAGGGATTTACTTTGCATCGGCTTTCGCCTCCGTGCCGAAGATGGCGCCTACGAGTGTTTCATTGCTGGTTTCGGCGGTATCGAACGCGCCGGTGATGCGACCGTGGTGCATCGTGACGATGCGGCTCGCGCATTTCTTCAGTTCGTCGAGCTCCGAGGAGACGAGGATGACGCCGACGCCTTCCTCGGCGAGGCCCTTCATGATCCGGTAGATCTCGGTCTTGGTGCGGATGTCGATGCCCTTGGTGGGCTCGTCGAAGATCAGCACGCGCGGCCGCGTCGCCATCGCCCGGCCGATGATGGCCTTCTGCTGGTTGCCGCCGGAAAGCTGCGAGATGCGCTTGCCCATGCCCGAGGTGCGGATGCCGTAGTCGTCGATGATCTTCTGCACCGCCTCGCGCTCGCGCCCGCTGCTGATGCCGAAGGCCCCTTTCGTCAGCGAGAGGATGGAGATGCCGATATTCTCGCGCAGCGACAGGAGCGGGAAGATGCCGTGGTGCTTGCGCTCCTCGGAAAGGTACAGCATGCCGCCGTCGACCGAGGCCGCGGTGTCGTTAAGCGTCCACGGCTTGCCATCGACCTTAACCGTGCCGGCCTTGGCCTTCAGGAAGCCGAAGATCGTCTGCATGACCTCCGAGCGGCCGGCGCCGACGAGACCGGCGAAGCCGAGGATCTCGCCGCGGCGCAGCTCGAAGCCGACATCCTGGAAGCGGGCGCCGGAAAGGCCGCGCACCTCCATGATGGCGTCGGTGACGGGGCCTTTCGGCCGGAAATGCTCTTCGAAGGCGACATCGCGGCCGGACATGGCGCGGATCAGGTCGGCCTCGGTGATATCCGCGATCCGGCCGCTCTCGACCTTCTCGCCGTTGCGCAGCACCGTGTAGTCGTCGCCGATGGCGAAGACCTCGTCCATCTTGTGGCTGATGAAGACGATGGCGTGGTCGCGGTCGAGAAGGCCGCGGATGACCTTGAAGACGCGGTCCACCTCGACGCGCGTCAGCGACGACGTCGGCTCGTCGAGGATGAGGACCTTCATGCTGGCATTGGTGCAGGCGCGGGCGATCTGGAGCAATTGCTGGTCGGAAACCGAGATATTGGCCACCAGCTCGCGCGGGTCGGCCTCGATGCCGAAGCGCTCGAGATAGGTCCGCGCCTCCTCGACGAGGGCGCCGCGGTCGACGAGAAGGCCGCCATGCCCCGTTCGGCTGAACGGCATGAAGAGGTTCTCGGCGACGCTCATCTGCGGGAAGAGGTTGAGCTCCTGCGGGACATAGGCGACGTTCTTGTAGAGGCCCGGGTCCTCCGCCGGGTCGCGGCCGTCGATCAGCACCTTGCCGCGCGAGGCCCGGTCCGTGCCGGTGAGGATCTTGACGAGGGTGGATTTGCCGGCACCGTTCTCGCCGGCGAGAATATGCGTACGGCCGAGTTCGATCGACAGGTCGACCTTGTCGAGGGCGGTCACGCCGGGAAAGTCCCGGCCAAGGCCGTGGGTTTCGAGATAGGCCATGGGGCACCTCGCGTCACGATGAGATGGAAGAGGCGCGGGAAATATCCCCGCGCCTTACGGCAATCCGGTCGCGCCGGATCAGCCGCCCACGTTTTCCTTGGTGAGGAAGGCGTTGCCGGTGTCGAGGTAGCCCGGCACCTTGGCGCCCGTCGCCTGCGCCCACAGCAGCATGACCGACCAGTAGCCCTGCAGTTCCGGCTGCGAGGCCGAGGAGCTGTCGGCGACGCCTTCGCGGATCATGTCGAGCATTTCCGGCAGGTTGTCGAGGCCGACGAGCGTGACCTTGCCCTGCTTGCCGGCTTCGACGATGGCCTGGCCGATGCCGATCGGACCGGCGGCGTCGGACGCGACCCAGCCCTTGAGGTTGGGGTTCGCCTGCATGATGGCGGCCGCCTGCTGCTGCGCCGTCTCGATGCTGTCATTGTCGATGCCTTCGGCGACGACCTTGATGCCCGGATGCTCGGCGAAGACCTGGCGGTGGCACTCGGCGCGGATCGAATGGTTCGGCGCGGTCGGCACGCCCTGCATGATGGCGACTTCGCCCTCGCCGCCGAGAACCTCGACGAGGCGGCGTGCGGCGATCTTGGCCTGCTCGCAGAAGTCCGAGCCGATATAGGGGATCGCCATGCCTTCCGGCGGCACGGAATCGAAGATCACCAGCGGGATCTTCTGGTTCTGCGCTTCCTCGAGCGAGGCACGGTTGCCCGAGGGGTCGAGCAGGTCGAGCGCCAGGCCGTCCGGCTGGGTCGCCAGCGCGCTGTCGATGATCTGGTTCTGCTGGACGACGTCGGCGGACTGCGGCGCCGAATAGATGACCTCGACGCTGGAACCGGTCTGTGCCTTGATCGCGGCGGCGGCGGCCTGCGCGCCGTCGTTCACCTTGTCGAACCAGGGATGGACGACCTTCGGCACGACGACGAAGCGGTAGCTGTCCTTCTTGGTGGTGCCGGCGGCATCCTCAGCCGAGGCGACGACCGGCAGCGCGAACGCGGCGGCGCATGCCAGCAACGTGACGAGTTTCTTCATGATGACCTCCCTTGGAGCAGGCGAGATCCCTCCCGCCTGAGTGATGGAACGAGGGCTTTGCGTGGGCTCGCTCCCAAAACCCAAAGCCCGCGTGCAAATTGATACAGATGTATTTTCATTTTTACAACAGTAAAAAAGCCTCCGCTCAGCGGGCACAGACCGGGTCGTCGGCGCGCAGGTGCACAAAACGCTTGCGCCGTGACCCGTTCCTAGAGGCGCGCGGAAGGCGCCAACCGGCTGAATCCCGAAAAAATCGCCGGCCGGCAAAGGGTAGATTGTCCCAAGAAAACGGGCCGCTGCAGAACGCCCGGAACGCCCTTCCCTTTCCGCTTGGAACGCGTGTCTAAAGACGCGTTGACTGCAATTTTCTTGCACCGAGACGGCAATATCATTCGTTTGTCACGCCTGCCGACGCCCGCCAATAGTGCCGCCGAACCCTTTGGAAATGCCGGTTTTCCGGCCTCGGGAGGCGAGCGGACGCATGACTGTCGTGGAATTCAACGGACCCGGGCTGAGCGAGGAACAGTGGAGGACGGTGCGCGCCGTCGCCACGGCGCTGAAGCCGCAGCAGGCGCTCTGGCTGAGCGGCTATTTCGCCGGGCTGGCCGATGCCGGCCGGCCCGAGGCGGCCCATCTCGTGCCCGCCGGGCTCGACCCCGCGCCGGCCGCCGCCGCGCGCACGCTCACCATCCTCTACGGCAGCGAGACCGGCAACGGCAAGCGCCTCGCCGACCGCCTTGCCGAGCGGGCGCATGCCGCCGGCCTCGCCCCGGTTCTCACCGACATGGCCGACTACAAGCCGCGCCGGCTGAAAGAGGAGCAGGACCTCCTCATCGTCGCCTCCACCCATGGCGAGGGCGCGCCGCCGACCTCCGCCGCCGGCTTCTTCGAATTCGTCGAGGGCCGCAAGGCGCCGCGGCTGGAGGGGCTGCGCTACGCGGTGCTGGCGCTCGGCGATTCCACCTACGAGTTCTTCTGCGGCGCGGGCCGGCGCCTCGACGACCGCCTTGCCGCGCTCGGCGGCAAGCGCCTGCACGAGCGCGTCGACTGCGACGTCGACTATGACGACCCCGCCGCCGCCTGGATCGAGACGGCCCTCGCCGCCCTCGCCCCGGCCCGAACCGCAGCGGTGCCAGCTGCCGCCGCATCGGCCACCCCATCGGCAACCGCTTACGACAGGCAGAACCCCTTCCCGGCCATCGTCATCGAGAACCTGGCGCTCACCGGGCGCGGATCGAGCAAGGAGACGCGGCATGTCGAGCTGTCGCTGGAAGGCTCGGGCCTTGCCTTCGCGCCGGGCGATGCGCTTGGCGTCATGCCGCGCAACGATCCGGCGCTCGTCGAAGGGCTTCTTTCCGTGCTCGACCTTTCCGGCGGCGAAGCCCTGACGATCAAGGGTGCGGCGACGACGCTCGGCGAGGCGCTCGAAGGCGTGCTGGAAATCACCGCCGCCACGCCGCGCTTCCTCGACCAGTGGGCGGAGGTGACCGGCGCTGCCGCGTTGAAGGAACTGGCGGGCGATGCGCGCTCGGCCTTCCTCAGGGAAAACCACGTCATCGACATCCTGCGCCGCTATCCGGCGAAGGGCATCGACGCGGCGGCGCTCGCTGCCGGTCTCCGTCCGCTCCAGCCGCGGCTCTATTCCATCGCCTCTTCCGCGACGGCCGTTCCCGACGAGGTGCACCTGACGGTCAGCACCGTGCGCTACGGGCTGAACGGCGAGGAGCGCCACGGCGTCGCCTCCGGCCAGTTCTCGCGCCGCGCCGCGCCGGAGACGGTCCTTCCCGTCTATGTGCAGGAGAACCCGCGCTTCCGCCTGCCGGAAGGCGACGCGCCGATCATCATGATCGGCGCCGGCACGGGCGTCGCCCCCTACCGCGCCTTCCTGCAGGAGCGCGAGGCGCAAGGGGCCAGGGGCCGCGCCTGGCTGTTCTTCGGCGAGCGCAACTTCGACAGCGACTTCCTCTACCAGACCGAATGGCAGGGCTTCCTCAAGGACGGCGTGCTGTCGCGCATGAACGTCGCCTTCTCGCGCGACGGCGCGCAAAAGACCTATGTCCAGCACCGGCTGCTGGAGGAGGCCCGCGAGCTTTATGCGTGGCTGGAAGAGGGCGCGCATCTCTATGTCTGCGGCGACGGGGCGAAGCTTGCGCCCGACGTGCACCGCGCGCTCACGGCGATCGTCGCCGAAGCAGGCGGGCACGGCAAGGCCGCCGCCGAGGACTACCTCGCCGCGCTGCGCGAAAGCCGCCGCTACCAGATCGACGTCTATTGAGGCCCCGACGATGACCCTTCTTGAAACCGACCGCAGCCGCGACATCTCCCAGCCGCTCGAAAGGCTGAGCGCCGACGAGACGATGAAGGCGAACAGCGAACAGCTTCGCGGCACTATTGCGGAAGGCCTTTCCGCCCCGCTGACCGCCGCCGTGCCCGGCGACGACATCAAGCTGATGAAGTTCCACGGCCTCTACCAGCAGGACGACCGCGACATCCGCGACGAGCGCCGCCGGCAGAAGCTGGAGCCGGCCTATCGCTTCATGGCGCGCGTGCGCCTGCCGGGCGGGGTGCTGTCGCCCTCGCAATGGCTGAAGCTCGATGCGCTCGCACGGGCCTATGCCGGCGACACGCTGCGGCTGACGACGCGCCAGACCTTCCAGCTCCACTACCTCCACAAGAAGAACCTGAGAGCCGTCATGCAGGGGCTGCGCGACGTCGCGCTCGATACCAAGGCGGCCTGCGGCGACGATGCGCGCGGCGTCATGGCTTCGATCAACCCTCAGCTTTCGGCGCTGCATGCCGAAGTCTACGCGCTCGCCAAAGCGGCGAGCGACCACGCCACCCCCAAGACCGGCGCCTATCCGGAAATCTGGTACGGCGAGGAGCGCCAGACGCGCGGCGACGGGCCGGAAGAGCCGATGTACGGCCGCACCTACATGCCGCGCAAGTTCAAGATCGGCTTCGTCATTCCGCCGGTCAACGACATCGACGTCTATGCGCAGGATCTCGGTTTCATCGCCATTATCGAGGACGGCCGGCTTACCGGCTTCAACGTGGCGGTCGGCGGCGGCATGGGGCGGACCGACCAGGCGCCGAAGACCTATCCGCGGCTCGCCAGCGTCATCGGCTTCATACCGAAGGACCGGGTGATCGAGACCTGCGACGCCGTCATGGGCGTGCAGCGCGACTATGGCGACCGCGCCGACCGCAGCCGCGCCCGCTTCAAATATACCGTGGACGACAAGGGGCTGGACTGGATCAAGGCGGCGATCGAGGACCGGCTGGGCTTCGCGCTGGGAGATGCCCAGTCCTACGCCTTCGCCACCAACGGCGACACACTCGGCTGGCAGCGCGGCGAGGACGGGCGCGAGCATTATACGCTGCGCATCGAGAACGGCCGGGTGAGGAACGCCCTCTTCGACGGCCTGCGCGCCATCGCGGAGGCGCATCGCGGCACCTTCCGCGTCACGCCCAACCAGAACCTCGTCATCGCCGAGGTGGAGCCGGCCGACCGGCCGGCCATCGAGGCGCTCCTGAAGGCGCACGGGCTGGACATGCTCAATGGCGGCAGCGGCCTCCGGCGCAATTCCATGGCCTGCGTGGCGCTGCCGACCTGCGGCCTCGCCATGGCCGAGAGCGAGCGCTACCTGCCGGTGCTGATCGACAAGATCGACGCCATCCTCGCCGAACACGGGCTTTCGGACGAGCCGATCACCATCCGCATGACCGGTTGTCCGAACGGCTGCGCGCGGCCCTATATCGCCGAGATCGCGCTGACCGGCCGGGCGCCGGGCAAGTACAACCTCTATCTCGGCGGCGGCTTTGCCGGCCAGCGCCTCAACAAGATGGTGCTGGAGAACGCGGCGGAGCCGGCGATCCTCGATCTCCTCGGCAAGGTGATCGGCCATTTCGCCCGCGAGCGGCATCCGGGCGAGCATTTCGGCGATTTCGCCATCCGCGCCGGCTATGTGGCCGAGGTCACGGAAGGCCGCCATTTCAACGACTGACGAAAGGAAAGCATCATGACGACAGCAGCAACCGATTCCCTCGTGACCGTGGACTGGCTGAAGGACCATCTGACCGACCCCAAGGTGCGGGTCTTCGAGGTCAGCGTCGATACCGGCGTCTACGAGAAGGGCCACATTCCCGGCGCGGTCGATCTCAACTGGCACACGGACCTCGTCGACACCGTCAACCGCGATATCGCTTCGCGCGAGAAGCTCCAGGCGCAGCTGCGCCGGGCGGGCGTCGACGAGGACACCACCGTCATCGTCTACGGCGACCACAACAACTGGTTCGCCGCCTGGGGTGTCTGGGTCCTCGACGTCTATGGCTTCGGCACGCGGGCAAAGCTCCTCGACGGCGGCCGCAAGCTGTGGGAGGCGCGCGGCCTGCCGCTGACGACGGCGGTGCCCGCTTACGAGGCGACGGCGCTGGAGCTACCCGGGCGCGACGACAGCCTGCGCGCCCGCCTTGCCAACACGCTCGACGTCGCCGAGGGCCGCATCGACGGCAAGCTGGTCGACATCCGCTCGCCCGACGAATATCTCGGCAAGGTCTTCGCGCCGGAAGGCGTCAAGGAACTGTCGATCCGCGCGGGCCACATTCCCGGCGCGGAAAACGTGCCATGGGCCACCATCGTCAACGAGGACGGCACCTACAAGCCGCTCGACGAGATCCGCCGCATCTATGCCGAGAAGGGCATCGACGGCACGAAGCCGGTCATCACCTATTGCCGCATCGGCGAACGGTCGAGCCATACCTGGTTCGCCCTGAAGCGCCTGCTCGGCTACGACGCCCGCAACTATGACGGCTCGTGGACCGAATACGGCAATGCCGTCGGCGTGCCGGTCGTCAACCGGAGCGGGACGATCTGGCTCGGCAAGTAGGATTTCCGCGGGCGGCGCAATGCCGCCGCCCGCGCCCGGCTGTCAGCCGTCAATATTCGTCGTGCAGCTTCACCCAGCTCATCGTGCCGTTCTCGTTGCGGCCCTTGGGAACGAGGTCGAGCCAGTTGAGCGCGCCCATCAGCAGCTCCGTACCGCGATGATAGGTCGAGTAGGTGTGGTAGATGTTGCCCTCCTCATCCTTGGCGAAGACGCTGAGGCCGAACATGTCCGGCGCGTTGCGGATCGTCGTCAGGCCGTAATTGTAGAGTGCGCGGCCGGCGGCGCGGTCCTCCGGCCTGAACGACACGCCGAAATCGTAGTTGAAGTCGCGGTCGTCCGAGGAGACCCAGGGGAAGGTCCAGCCCATCCGCTCCTTGACCGCCTCGATCCGCCGGACCGGCGCGCGGGAGACCGCGGCAAAGGCGAGGTCCGCCTGCTCGAAATGCCGGCGCGCCGCATCGGCGTGGTCCACCGTGAAGGAGCATCCCGGGCAGATGTGGTCCGAGCCGGGCGTCAGCATGAAGTGGTACACGGCAAGCTGGCTGCGATCCCCGAAGAGGTCGCCCAGCGTGACGGCGCCGTCCGGACCGTCGAAGACATAGGATTTCTCGATCCTGACCCAGGGCAGTTGCCGGCGCTCGGCGCGCAGGGCGTCGAGCCGGTGGGTCATGGCGCGCTCCTTCTCGAAGAGGGCCTTGCGGGCCGCAAGCCAGTCCTCGCGCGAAACGATTGGGTGCTGCATTGTCATTCTCCTTCGGTTGATGTGTCGGGCGGGAAGCGCCGCGTCCGGCGGGAAACGAGCCTCAGCCAGGGCGGCAGATGGAAAAGAGCCATCAGCAGGTACATCGCGGCCATGCCGTCCATCGGCAGCGGCCCCGAGGCGCAGAGGGCCATCGGGTCGCCGGCGCTTGTCCACGCCATGGCGGCGAAGACGGGCGAAGCGGCAAGGCAGAGCCAGTCCGCCGGACCATGTGTCCGCCCTTGAAGCGGCCTTTCGACTGTCACCGGCATCGCCATTTTCCTCTCCCGCGCTTCCGTCGTCGCAAAGCCGAGACTAGGCCGGAAGGACCGATTGCCGGGAGTGACAAGTGTGTCGGGATTTTCCCATGGACGCGGCCGACGGTTGATTAAGTTTCATGCGCTGGGCATAAGACACTCTTCGAGCAGAGGGAGGGGCGCCTTGTTGTTTCGTCTTGGCCAGAGATACCGGCATCTCACGCATGACGGGGATTGCGCGTGCCACAGCCCGCTCGCCCGGGATCTGTTCTCCCGCATCGATGCGGGCCTTTCCCGCCGCTCGGTCCTCAAGGCCATCGCGGCGAGCCTCGCCGCCCCCGCCCTTGGCGGCGCGGCCTTCGCGCAGGCGCCCGCAAGGGCCGTTCGGCTCACGAATGTCCGGATCTTCGACGGGGAGAACGCCACGCTTGCCGAGGGCCGGGACGTGCTGGTCGAGGGCCGGCTCATCAAGGCGCTGGTGGCGGCCGGGGAGACGGTCGCCGATGCCGATGCCATCGACTGCGGCGGGCGCACACTGATGCCCGGCATGATCGACGCCCACTGGCATTCGATCCTCGCCGGCATTTCCCAGCTCACGGCGATGACCGCCGATATCCCCTATGTCCACCTGCTCGCCGCCGAGGAAGCCGAGCGCACCGTGCTGCGCGGCTTCACGACGGTGCGCGATGTCGGCGGCCCTTCCTTCGCGCTGAAGCGCGCCATCGACGAGGGGCATGTCGCGGGGCCGCGCATCTATCCGTCCGGCGCCATGATCTCGCAGACCTCGGGACACGGCGACTTCCGCATGCGCACCGACCTGCCCCGCACCGCGCAGAGCGACCTCAGCGTCGCCGAACGGGCCGGCATATCGGCCATCGCGGATGGCGAGGCGGAAGTGCTGCGCCGGGTGCGCGAACAGCTCATGCTGGGCGCCAGCCAGATCAAGATCATGGGCGGCGGCGGTGTCGCCTCGGCCTACGACCCGATCGACGCGCTGCAATATTCCGAGGCGGAGATGAAGGCCGCGGTCTCCGCCGCCGCCGACTGGGGAACCTATGTCTGCGTCCACACCTATACGTCGGCCGGCGTGCAGCGCGCCCTTGCCTGCGGCGTGAAATCCATCGAGCACGGCCAGCTTGCCGACGAGGAGACCGTGCGGCGCATGGCGGATGCGGGCGCGCGGTGGAGCATCCAGCCCTTCCTCGCCGACGAGGATTCCAACACCTATCCGTCGCCGGAACAGCGCATGCAGCAGCAGGCCATCGCCGAGGGCACCGGCCGGGCGGTCGAGCTCGGGCGCAAGCACAAGGTCCGCATGGCGCTCGGCACGGATATCCTGTTCAGCCCCAGGGGCACGGCGACGCAGGGCAAGCAGCTCGCGAAGTTCGCCCGATGGTACGAGCCCGCGGATGTCCTGCGTCTCCTGACCAGCGGCAATGCGGAGCTTGCCGGCCTTTCGGGGGCACGCAATCCCTATCCGGGCAAGCTCGGGCGCATCGAGGCCGGCGCCTATGCGGACATTCTCGTCGTCGACGGCAATCCGCTGGAGGATATCGCCCTGATCGCCGATCCGGAACGCACGATGAAGCTCATCATGAAGGATGGCCGCATTCACAAGAACACGCTTTCGGCCTGAAGGACAATCTCGTGATCCGATACGCCGCCCTGCTCACCCTCGCCGCCGCCTGCACCGCACAGACGGCCTCAGCCGCCGACGCCTTCGCCGGACCGTCCGAAGAGCCCGCCACCGTCACGGATGCAGGCCCCGGCTGGGCCTGCAGATCACGCCCTATATGTGGGCCGCGGGCCTCAAGGGCGACATCTCGCCGTTCCGGCGCGCGCCGACCATCGGCGTGGAGAAATCCTTCTCCGACGTCATGGACGACCTCAACTTCGGCGGCTTCGTGAATGTCTGGGCGCGCTACGACCGCTTCGTCCTGTCAGGCGACATGATGTATGTCGACACCACGGACAGCCATGCCTTCGGCGCGCTGCCCGCACTACCGGTGCCACCCGGCACCATCATCAACGGGAGCGTCGACAGCAAGCAGTTCATGGCAACGCTGCAGGGCGGCTACCGCGTCGTCGATACGCCCGACTTCACGCTGGATGCCCTTGCCGGCGCGCGCTTCTGGCATATTTCGAACGACGTGACGGTCAGTGCGCTGGGCGTGTCGCGCACCTATGGCGAAAGCTTCGGCTGGGTCGATCCGGTGGTGGGCCTGCGCGCCTTCCTTCCCCTGACGGACAAGCTTTCCGTGCAGGCGCAGGCGGATGTCGGCGGCTTCGGCGCGGGATCCGACATCACCTGGTCCGCGCTCGCCACCATCAACTATACCTTCACCGATCACCTTTCCGTCTCCGCCGGCTACAAGGTGCTCGATGTCGATTACGACCGTGGCGGCCATGTCTTCGACACGCGCCTCAGCGGCCCCGTGCTGGGCCTGACGCTGCGCTTCTGAGCAGCGCCCGCCCGCCGTCTTTCAGCCGTATCGCCGCTGCGCCGCCCTTGCCGCCCGCTGGCTGCGCTCGGCCGAGACCGTGAAGCTGTCCACCAGTCCCTTCAGCGTCGTGCTGATCTGCATGAGATTGTGCGTGGCGGCGTTGGTCTGCTCGACCATCGCGGCGTTCTGCTGGGTCATCTGGTCCATGCTGCCGACGGCCGTGTTGATCTCGGCGATGCCGGCCGACTGTTCGCGGGCGGAGCTGGCGATGGCGTCGATATGGCCGTTGATATTGACGACCTGCTCGCCGATGTGATGCAGCGCCTCGCCCGTCTTGTGCACCAGCGACACGCCGAGCTGCACGTCCTCGAAGGACTTGTCGATCAGCGCCTTGATCTCCTTGGCGGCCTCGGCGGATTTCTGCGCCAGTTCGCGCACTTCCTGCGCCACGACCGCAAATCCCTTGCCGGCCTCGCCCGCCCGTGCCGCCTCGACGCCGGCATTGAGGGCAAGCAGGTTGGTCTGGAAGGAGATCTGGTCGATGACACCGATGATCTGGGTGATCTTGCCGGAGGATTCCTGGATGGCGCCCATGGCGGAAACCGCCTGCTCGACGATGGCGCCGGAGCGCCTGGCCTCCTCCGTCGCGCTGCCGACGACGCGGCGGGCTTCCTCGGCGCGCTGCGCGGCCTCGCGGGAAATGGTGGTGATCTCCTCGACGGCGGCGGCGGTCTCTTCCAGCGAGGCCGCCTGCTGCTCGGTGCGCTTGGCCATGTCGTCGGTGGCATGGACCAGCTCGCCGGAATTGCCGGCCGCATCGTCCGCCGCCGTCACGATGGCGCCGAGCGTGTCGTCCAGCTTCTCGATCGCCGCGTTGAAATTGGAGCGCAGGCGCTCGAACTGCGGGGCGAGCGGCGTGGCGATCGCGGCGGTGAGGTCGCCGCCGGCAAGGCGGTTGAGCGAGGTGTCGATCGCGCCGAGCGCCTCTTCCTGCTCGGCGTTCAGCGCCTGGCGCGCGGCCTCGGATTTCTCGCGCTCCTCCTGGAGGGCGTCGAGATAGACCGAGATCGCATAGTCCATGTCGACCAGCGCGGCCTTGACGATAGCGGTGATCTCCTCGCTCAGCGCATCGGCCTTCCTGCGGTAGAGGAAGCCTTCGAGATGCTTGCGGACGACGCTTTCGACGATGGCTTCCAGGATCAGCGCATAGCCGCCGATATACCAGCGCGGCTCCAGGCCGAGGCGGGCATGGGTCTTGCCGATCGTGGTGACAGCATCGACATAGTGCGCATCGAACTTCGCCGAGCCGATCACTTCCCAATGCTTGATCTGCCGGCCCTTGGCGCTCTGGATATGCGCCTCGTTGGAAAAGAACCGGGCAGTCTCTGGCGTGGCGCGGGCCTTGCCGTAGAAGATGTCCAGCGCGCCGTCGAGCGAGGCGGAGATGGTGGGCAGCGCCCGCTTCAGCGCCGCGCGCTGGCCGGCGTCGAACTCGACGAACTGGAGGCGCTCGTTCAGTTGCTGGGTCTTGGCATCCTGCGCCGACATCGGCAAATCCTCTACAGTTTGGTTGGCGAATGACGCAAGTCCCGAATCAGGATCCCGGCCTTCGGTCTGTAGCGATTTTTCGCAGGGGACAGTAAACAAACACTGTAAATCGGAAGACGATACTTCGATAGGAATTGACGAATGGCAAGTTCTGTTCGGATTTATATGCTAAGTATTACTTACAGATGCGGATGATACCAATAAATACCATTGAAAACCAATATATCAGACGCAACGATACGTATATCTCACGTAACGTAAGGTGGATGTAACGCGCTGCGCTGGGCCGCCGTCCCGCTCCGGGGGCGCCTAGACCATCGCCCCGGCTTCCAGCCGCGCGCCGTCGAAGCGGCCGATCATGGCAAGGACGGCCTCCCTGTCGGGCATCAGGCAGGCGGCCGTCGCCAGGGCGTCGGCAATCGCCGCCGAGGGGGCGGAGATCGAGACCGACCGCCATTGCGACCGCGCGGGCATGCCCGTTTCGGGATCGAGGATATGGCCGTCCCGACCGCCCTGGTCGAAGGTCGTGCCGAGCGGGGCGGAGGTCGCGAGTGCGCGCTGGCGCAGCGCCACGCGCTCGCCCGTTTCAAGCCGCAGCGGCCATTCCCCGCCCTGGGGCTGCCCGCCGAGGGCGCGGAATTCACCCGTGTCGATCAGGATGTCGGTGAGGCCCTCGGCCTCCAGCAGCGCGGCCACCCGGTCGGCGACATAGCCCTGGCCGATACCGTTCAGCGTCAGCGCCGTGCCGGGCCGCAGCGTGATCGCCGCCGCATCGAGCTCCACCTTCTCCCAGCCGGTCTTCCGCAGCGCGCCTTCGAGGCTTTTCGCATCGGGCCGCCCGCCCTTCGCGGCCGCTTCGGCCCAGAGCGCCCAGAGCGGCTGCACCGTCGGATCGAACCGCCCGCCGCTCGCATGGTGCACCGCGCCGGCCAGCGACAGGCATTCCAGAAGCTCGAAGGGCGGGGCGGCGAGACGGCCCTCGCGGTTCAGCCGCGACAGGGCGCTCTCCGGCCGGTAGAGGCTGAGGATATCCTCCAGCCGGCCGATCTCGGCCATGACGCGGGCGGCGACGGCCTCGCCGTCCGGGTGGTCGAGGCGGATCGAGGCGCGCGCGCCCAGCGCCTGCCCGGTCCACAGGCGCGCGGTTCCTCCATCGGCGCGGGCGATGGCCGGCAGGGCGGCGAAGGCCGCGGAAATGGCAATGAGGCGGCGGCGGGTCATCAGCATGGGGTCAGCCTCCAGTGGACGGGGTAAGGGCGTTCAGGCGGTCGCGATAGTCGGCGTCGTCGGGATCGGGCCGGCCGCCGGTCTCCACCGGCGTCAGCACCATGGCGTCGGTCACGTCGGCAAGGGCGAGCACCCGGCCGCCCTCCGCGAGCGCGAAGGCGGCGGCGCGCTCACGGCTGGAAAAGGGCACGGTCTCCGGCGCGCCCATGCCGCCCTGCCGGGCCGAGCCGACGACATAGAAGGCCTTGTCGGCGGCGATCCAGTTGCCCTTGCCGGGCACGTCCCAGGTCGCCCCCGCCGCGCCCATGTCGTTGACATAGACCGCGACGATGGGCGCGACCTGCTCGGGACCGCGGGCATAGGCGATGGCGTCGCGCACCTGGCTGAAGAAGAGCGGGGCGGCATTGCCTTCGAGGAAGACCTGCGCCTTGGGGCCGGGATGCTCCAGAAGATTCATCTGGCAGTAATGGCCGAGCGTCTCGGGCGTCATTTCCTGCGGCACGATGGCCTGGGCGACATCCTCCTTGCAGGCGGAAAGAAGCAGGAGCGCCGCCAGGAGCATGGCGGGGCGGAGACGGTTCTTCATGGCGTCACCTTTCGGAAGGCTGCGACCGCGAGCGCGATGGCCGCGAGCGGCCAGACGAGGAGCGAGGCGGCCGACTGCCAGAGCGGGATCGCCCGCGCCGCCCCGCCGATGCCGCCGGCCGCGGCGACGGCCTCGGCCGCTGAGAGGTTGAAGACGCGGAAGGCGTCGGCGGGATTGGCGAGCAGCGCGACGGGCAGCGCATGGGTGGTGAAGGCCCCGCCGCTGTCCGTGACGATCAGCGCCAGAAGGGCAAGGTCGTAAAGCACCACGGCCGCCAGCCAGAGCGCGATGGCAAGGCCCGCCGCCCCCGACGGCCGGCGCGCCAGGGCCGAGAGCGCATAGCCCGCGCCGAGGAAGGTCGCGCCGAGCGCGACGGACGTCCAGACCAGCCGCCAGAGCGAGGCGAGGCCCGCCACCGCGCCGGGATCCGACCAGACGGCGACCAGCGCCGCCGCGCCATAGCCGAGCGTGACCGCGAGCGCGAGGATCGCCAGATGCGCCAGGAGCTTGCCGAGCAGGATCTCAAGGCGCGAGACGGGATAGGTGAGAAGCAGCGGCAGCGTGCCGCGCTCCACCTCGCCCGCCACCGCGTCGAAGCTCATGAGGAGCGCCAGCAGCGGCACCAGATAGACGGCGAGCGAGGTGAGCGAGGCGACCGTCACCGACAGCCGGTCGACGCCGACATCGCCGGTCGGCGCGGCGCCGGCGGCGGCGAGCACCAGCGCGAACAGCACCATCATGCCCGTTGCGATGGAGACCCAGCGATTGCGGAAGGCGATGCGGAATTCCGAGACCGCCGTGGCGAGGATGCGGTTCATTGCCCGTCCCTCCGGCTGAAATGGCTGTAGATGTCCTCGAGGCTCGGCGGGATCACGTCGAGATCGGCGACCTCGCCGCCGAGCGCCGATATGCGGGCGAGCAGCGGCAGCTTCTCCGCCTGCGCGCAGGAAAGGCGCAGCAGGCCGTCGCCGCCGGCGGAGGCCTCGGGAAAGCCGAGACAAGCGCCGGCGCGCGGCCGGGCGCGGGCCGCACCAGCAGGGCGACGGGCAGCGCGGCACGGGTGCGCAGGTCGGCAAGCGTGCCTTCCGCCACCAGCGCCCCGCCGGAAAGGATGAGGATGCGGTCGGTGCGCGCCTCCACCTCGGTCAGCACATGCGAGGAGAGCAGGATCGCCGTGCCCTCGGCGGAAAGGCCGTCGAGCAGGTCGTAGAAGTCGCGGCGCGAGACGGGGTCGAGGCCGGAGGTCGGCTCGTCGAGGACGAGCAGGCGCGGCTTGCCGATCAGCGTCTGGGCGAGGCCGACGCGCTGGCGCATGCCCTTGGAATAGGTGCCGATGCGCCGCCGCGCGGCATGGCCGAGGCCGACGCGCGACAGAAGCTCCATCACCTGTCGCGGGCTCTCGCCGCGCAGCGAAAGATAGTAGCGAAGCTGCTCCTCGCCCGTCAGCGCCGGATGGAAGGCGACGTTCTCGGGCAGGTAGGCGACTGCGGCCCGCGCGGAGGATGAGCCGGGCGCAGAGCCGCAGACCGAGACCTCGCCGCCGTCATAGGGAATGAGGCCGAGGATGATCTTCATCATCGTCGACTTGCCCGCCCCGTTATGGCCAAGCAGCGCCGCGCGCCTGCCTGCCTCCAGCGTCAGCGAAACGGCCTTCAGCGCCTCGACGTCGCCGAAGCGCTTAGTGAGCCGGGAGATTGTCAGGGTCGGTGTCATCGTAACTTCCTTCGGCCCAGCGGCCGGCGGCCTCGGCCTCGTAGCCGAGAATGTCGGGCGGGACGGATATTGTGAGGGGCCGCATCAGCGGCGCGCTGTCGCGCACGCCGCCGGGCAGCGTCGCGGGAAAGTCCCGCTGGCTCCAGCGCACGAGCTGCACGGCGGGCGATCCGATGAGGAGGCTTGCCGCCGGCTGCGACCAGAGAATCTGGTCCATCAGGTCGTTGGGCCGGTAGAAACTGTCGGCGATGCCGTCGCCGTTGAGGTCGAAGGCCGGGTGGTCGGACCAGAAATTGCCTCTGCCCTCATGGCTCCATTCCATGTTGCGCGTGCCGACATATCTCACCTGCTCGCGGTTGCCGACGAAGGCGTTGCCGGTCAGCACGTTCTTCTCCGAGCCGGCGGTGAAATGGATGCCGATGCCGCAGCCCTCGAAGCGGTTGTTCCAGACGAGGTTCTTGTGGGCGTTGTAGATGAAGAGGCACTTCCTCGTGCCGCCGCGCACCAGGTTTCCCGTGACGTCGGCATTGTTGGCATAGTTCAGCATCAGCCCGTGCTCGCGGTCGCCGAGGCTGAGATTGTTGAGGACCTTCGCCCTGTCGGAGAACATGATGGCGAAGCCGAGATGGTTGCCGATGGAGACGTTGCCGGAAACCTCGGTGTTGCGGGTGTACATGAAATGCACGGCGAAGCGCAGGTCGCGCATCACGTTGCCGCGATAGATGCTGTCGGCGCTGGCATTGGAGAAGATGCCGTCGCGCCCGTAGCGGATGACGTTGTTCTCCAGGAGCGTGCCGGGGCTGTTCCAGACATAGATGCCGTTGCCGCGCTCGTTCATGCGCGCGCTGTCCGTGCCGACGATCTCGTTGCCGCTAACGGTCGCGTTGCGGCCGCCATGCACGTCGATGCCGTGCATGTTGCCGGTGACGAGCAGCTTTTCGATGTGGGCGCGGTCGGCGCCCTTGAGGATCTTCACGCCGGCGTCGAGGTCCTGGTTCACGCGGCCCGAGCCAGTGACGGTGAAGCCCGTCAGGGTCACGTCGGGCGCGGCGATGGTCATGACGCTGCCTTCGCCGAGCCCGTCCACCACCGCCCCGCGCGGGCCGGTAATGGTAAGCGGCCTGTCGACGGTGACGGGGCCCGGATAGGCCCCGTCGGAAAGCCGCAGCACATCGCCGGGCGCCGCCCCGGCAATGGCCGTCGCGAGGCTGCCCGCGCCCGGCGCGACGGCGCGCTCCGCCGCGGCGAGCGGCGAGGCGAGCAGAAGGCCGAACAGGAGGACGGGCAGCCGCATTTCTCAGGCGTCCTTCGGTTCCACGAACATGCGGCCGCGCATTTCCATGTGCAGGGCATGGCAGAACCACTGGCAATAGTACCAGTAGACGCCCGGATTGGCGGCGACGAAGGTGACGGAGCTCGTCTGCTGCGGCCCGACCTCCATGGCCACGCCATGGTTGCCCATGGTGAAGCCGTGCGTCAGGTCGTCGATCTCGTCGAGATTGGTGACGATGACCGTGACCTCGTCGCCCTCCTTCACCGTGAAGCTTTCCTGGCTGTAGCTCGGCGCGACGGAGGTCATGTAGACGCGCACCTTGTTGCCGTCGCGGATGACGGCGTCGGTCCATTCGTCGATATTGACGCCGTCGGCCTCGGCCTGCTTGCGCGTCTCCGACCATAGCGGGTCCTGGCGGTCCCAGACCGACTTGATGTTCGGCAGGATCGAGGGGGAGACCGCGATGGCGTCATGCGGCTCGGCGAAGGTCGGGCCGTCGTGCACCAGCTTCATCTTGTCGCCGGAAATGTCGATGAGCTGGTCGTTCTCCGGCTTCAGCGGGCCGACATTGAGGAAGCGGTCCTTGGAGAACTTGCACAGGCACACCAGCCAGTCGTTGGTGGCGTCCAGCGTCTCGCCCATCACGGTCTTCAGGTGGCCGGGCTGGTACTGGACGTCGAGCTTGTCCTTGATCGGGTCGATCTTCTCGCCGGCATAGGCGCGGATGGCCTCCTCGATGTTCCACTTGACCACCTGGCTGTCGAGGAAGAGCGAGGTATAGGCGTTGCCGCGGCCGTCGAAGGCGGTATGGAGCGGGCCGAGGCCGAGTTCCGGCTCGGCCACCACGGCGCTGCGCGGCTCGGCATTGTCATAGAAGATCGCGTCGAACTTCGTGACGTCGAGCACGGTGACGGTCGGCGAGAGCTTGCCGTTGATGCACAGGTGCTTCCTGTCCGGCGCCATGTTGCAGCCGTGCGGGTTGTTGGCGATGGGGATGTAGCGGGTGAAGAGGGATTTCGCCTCCTTGCGGCCGTCCAGAACCTTGACGCCATTGATCTCCTCGAACTTGCCGGCGGCGATGGCCTTCTCGATCTCGGCGAGGTTGAAGACGACGACATGGTCCATCTCGGACTTGGTCATCTCCTCCAGCGTCGTGCCCATTTCGGAATTGTAGCTGGTCGAGAAGGCCCACTTGCCCTCGTAGTCGGCATCGCAATTGTCGAGGTTGCCGGAGACCTGCACCTGCCAGGCGACTTCCCACTTGTCGGCATCGACCGCGGTGAAGATGTTCACATAGGTCGAGACGTCCTTCATGGTCGAGCCGTCGTTGACCAGAGGCGCTTCGTCCTCGCCGTTGCAGAAGACGTAGTTGGAGCGCGGCCATTTCTGCGGGCGCAGGCCATGGATGCCCTTGGCATTGGGGATTTCCAGGATCGCGTCGGTCTTCATCACGTCGCAGCGAACGCGGGCGACGCGGGTATTGGCCTTGTCGTTCATGAAGAGATAGCGGCCGTCATACTTGCCCTCGGTGAAGGACATGTGGACGTGGTGCAGGTCGCCGTTGTCGTGGATCTTCTTGCCGTTGGCGGCGAGCTGCTTCTTCGTCTTCTCCGACATCGTGCGCTGGTGGATGCGGATGGATTCGTTCGTCTGGCCCCAGCCGGTGGCCGAGCAGCGGTTGAACACCGGCACGCGCATCAGTTCGCGCATCGACGGGATGCCGAGGATGCGCATCTCGCCGGTCTGGCCGGAGGACCAGAAGCCGTAATAGTCGTCGAGCTTGCCGGGCGCGACGGAACCGTCGGCTCCTGCGGCGGCATGGGCCGGGGTCGCAAGGCTTGCTGCGCCGAGGCCGAGCGCGGCCGGCCCCATCGTGCCGGCGAGAACCGCCGAGCCCGCGGTCGCGCTGAACAGCGCGCGACGGCTCAGTCCCTTGTTTTCCTTCGTTTCCATGGTGGGTTTCCTTCTTCGGTTAAACCTTGGCTGCGGGTTGGTGGATCGGCGCGCCGCCGGGACTTGCCGCGAGCCTGGCGCGCGACTTCATCTTCTTGATCACGACGGGGCACACGGTTTCGGACTGGTAGAGGACCTGGCAGTGCAGGCAGTTGATGCACTCGTTGGGGTTGATCTCGCCGGTCCTGTGGATCGCCTGCACCGGACACTGGATGGCGCAGGTCTGGCAGGGATTTCCGCATTCGTGGTAGCGCTTCAGCCAGTCGAACATGCGCATGCGCGCGGGGATGGCGAGCGCCGCGCCGAGCGGGCAGAGATAGCGGCAGTAGAACCGCTCGACGAAGAGCCCGGCGACGAGAAGCGCGACGGCATAGGCGACGAACGGCCAGGCGCGGATGAACTTCAGGATGATCGCGGTCTTGAACGGCTCGATCTCGGCAAGATGCTCGGCCTGCTCGACGCTCATCAGCGAGACGCCGAAAAGCCCGAGGAAGATCATGTATTTCACCGGCCAGAGCCGCTCGTGCAGGCCCCATGGCAGGGTCCATTGCGGGATGCGGAGCTTGCGGGCGATCTGGTTGGTCAGCTCCTGCAGCGCGCCGAAGGGGCAGAGCCAGCCGCAATAGGCCCCCCGCCCCCAGAAGAGCAGCGCGGCGGCGACGGCGAACCACAGGATGAAGGTGAGCGGATCGAGCAGGAAGGCCTGCCAGCTGAAGCCGCTGACGAGGCTGCCGAACAGCGCCATCAGGTTGACCACCGAGAGCTGCGCATTGGCGTACCAGCCGAGGAAGACCAGCGTCACGGTCAGGAAGACGATGCGGAAGATGTAGAAGCCGCGGGCGTTCCTGACCGCATAGGTCTGGAAGAAGAACACCCCGGTCAGCACCGCCAGCATGCCGGCGAGCACGACGATCTTCAGCTTCGAATCGCCCCAGATGCGCTTCCAGAGGTCTGCCTGCGCCGAGCCTTCCTCCTGCGGGGGGACGGCGGCGGCCTCCTTGCAGGCGGCGCGACGGCGCGCAGGTATTTCTGCGGCAGCTGGTAGCCGAGATCGAAGGTGTGGAAGACCTTCTCGATCGGCCCGACCTCGCGCTGCGCCAGAAGCTGGATGCGGAAGGGCTTTGCGGGATCGAAACCGACGCCGGCCGGGATGCGGAACAGGTCCATCTCGGAAAATTCCGGCGCGCCGGCAAGCGCGATGGCGCCGAGGCGGCGATGGTCGCGGTCGCGGAAGCGCACCGAGACGTCGTCCTGGATCAGCACGATGCGGTCGAAGATGCCGCCGCGCACATAGCCCGAGCCCTTGAAGGAATAGAGGCCGCGGCCCACCACGGCGATGGCGTTCTCGCCCTCCTTCAGCCAGCCCTTCAGGTTGACCTCCTCGGCCGGACCGAGCAGCGCCTTGCCGATGGCCGGCACGGAGACCAGCGCCGCCTGCATGTCGATGAAGGTGGTCTGCGGCGCCTCGGTCAGCGCCCGGTCGCGGGCGCGAACGTCCGGATGTTCGGCGAAGGCGGCGTTGACCTGCGCGACGTCGAGCGACAGCCGGCGCAGCGTGCCGTCCCCTTCCGCCTCGATCCAGTCGGCCGGCGCGGCGGCATCGGGATCGATCTCGAAACGGGGACCGGCGCTCTCGGTTTCCGGGGCAAGGCCGCCGAGGCCGAGCGCGCGGGCGACCTTCAACCCCGAGCGGACGATGGAATCGTCGATCACCATCACCGTCACGGTCGCACCGGAGATGATGTCCACCTCATGCGCCGTGCCGCCGGACTTCGCCTCGGCGACGAGGTCGAGGCCGGCATAGCTGGCGACCAGCGCCTTCACCTTGGCCTCGGGAATGCCGATGAGGACGATGGGCTCGGAATGCTTGACGAGTTGCACGCCGACGATCTTCGCATCCTTGCCGACGGCGACGAGCGTGTGGATCGGCTTGCCGGAATAGCCGGTGGTGCCGACGAAATCCGAGGTCATGAAGACCCAGGCCACCGTCTCGCCGCCCTTGAGCACCGGCGCCACAGCCAGGTCCTCGCGGATCGGCCCGAAGCCTTCGCCCCGGGAACCAGATCGGAGGCCGTCGCGGCGGGCAGATACTGCTGCAGGACCGAGGCCGCATGGGCGGGGACGGCGAGGCACAGGCCGATGCAGAGCAGAAGGACGAGACGGATGAATTTCATTCCAGGGCGTTCCAGCAAATCGTTGCCGGAGCATTGGAATGTTCATGCCGAACGGTCGTTGCGCTAAATCAAACGGACGAGAATAGTTCCCGCCCATCCGTACCCGATGGCGAGAGCCCAAGCCCCGCCCCCATGCGCCATGGCGGCGCTCACGGCCACTGCTTCGCCCATTCCCGCAACTCCGCCCTTGCCTTTTCCGGCCAGTCCTTCACGGGTGCGGGAAAGACCGCGATCTTTCCGCCGTCCGGCTTCCAGGCCGCGTAGGCGCGGCGCTCGCCGGAGGAAAGGAAGATCAATCCCGCCTCGTCGAGGCAGGCGTGTGGCCGGCAGGCCGTGCCGACGAAGTCGTCGCCCTTGAATTCACCGCTTCCCACCCCGGTCATCAGCGTCTGGAAATGCTCGAAATCCGAGCCGAGCACCATCTTGAGGCTCGCGGCGATCTCGCCGTTGCCGAAGGCCTCCGAGGGATGGGTGAAGGTGCGCTCGCGCAGATTGGCCCAGCCGCTCGCCGCATCCGCCTGGAAGGCGACGGAAGCGAGGGGCGCGATGCCGCGCTCGGCGGTCCATTGCCAGCGCTCCGTTTCGCGGCCGGGGACGCTCACCGTCGAAAAGACGAGGCCCGCGCCCTCGACGGCCCAGGATACGGAGACGCAACTGTCGATGGGCCCGTCTATCCGCGGCGCGCCGCGACCGGGAAAGGACAGGACGAACGGCGCGCCGTCACAGGCATTGCCGCCACCCGAGCTGGTGCCGACGAGTGCGACGGTATCGCCGAAGGCATAGACGTCATCAAGGAAGACGATCTGGTTCGTGTGCAGCTCGCGGCCGTCGACGACGAGCACCTTCTCGAAGTCCTTTTCCCTGATCTCGACCGTGTGGCCGGCGACCTTCTCCAGCTCAACCGCACGGGCCGGGGCCAATGCGCCGAGAAGAAAACCAACCAGGGAAAACGTGCGAACCCATTGCCGACTCATGAAAATCTCCTGCATTTGCCCCGAACTTGCTTTGCAAGGCTTCGGATCGCAATGGCGCGGGCCGCATTTTCGATGATGTCGTTGCCAAAGCATTTCAATCCGAATGAACCGGCGCCCTGCGCCGTTTCCGATACATCGACACCTTCAGGCCAAATCATTTTCAGGCAGACCATGACCTTTCCCACGATCAAGCTTCCCGCCCGTCCCCTCGCCCTGCAGCGCGGGGCCATCTCGATCCCGCTCGCCTACTACTTCTCCACGCCGATCCTGCTGGCGATCGCCGCCTTGATGATCTTCATGGAAGCGCCCGGCATCCTGCGCGACTATACGATCAGCCAGAATCCGCTCATCGTGGAAGGCAATATCGACGGGAGCTGCAAAACGCGGAAAGCCTTCTTCACCACCTGCGAGGTGGACCTTTCCTACGAGCAGAACGGCCAGCGCTACGACAAGAATGTCGAGGTCATGTTCGTCGACCTCCATAGCGGCGACTACGAGACGGGCCTCGTCGTTTCGGCCGATCACCCCGAGCTTGCGACGATCACGCTGGGGCTGGACATGCTCTGGA
This sequence comes from Shinella zoogloeoides, assembly GCF_033705735.1. Taxonomy (NCBI): domain Bacteria; kingdom Pseudomonadati; phylum Pseudomonadota; class Alphaproteobacteria; order Hyphomicrobiales; family Rhizobiaceae; genus Shinella; species Shinella zoogloeoides. Next base: position 415,558 of record NZ_CP131130.1, on the reverse strand, counting down.
ACCGGATCATCACGCTTGCGGTCTTCACTCTCCTTCTCGGCGGCGGCGGCCTTGCGATGATCTTCTTCGCGTTTCGCATCTTCCGCGCCCGCGGCCAGTTGCAGAACCCCGCCCCCCTCACCGTCATCCCGGTCGAGATCACCGGCATGGAGACGAAGCGCGGCCGCCTTGCGGTCACCTATGCGGACAGGCTGAGCGAGCGGAAGACCAAGCGGGTCGCCCATACCCATTTCGAGAGCGGGCACGAGCCGATCATCGTCGGCGATGCCGGCAGCCACCCGGTCGCCCTCGCCGTCTGGCACGGCGCCACGTCGCTGCCCGTCCTCCTCGACGACCGGCTGGAGCGGATCGAGATGACGCCCGAGGAGCGCACTCAGGCGCTGGAGCCGCTTTACGCATCGGCGGCCGCGGCCGGCCACGGGATGGCGGCAGCCGCCCCCGCGCCAGCAAAAAAGGCCTGTCGCTCGCGCGGCGGCTGGGGCTTGCGCTCCTCGTCGTGCTGCTCATCGTCGGCGGCATTTTCGGATACTGGCTCTGGTACGTGACCAGCGCGCCCTCGCAGTACAATTCGCCGGGCATGGACATCAACAACATGATGCCGGAGGCGCTCAACCGGTGGGGCTGCGACCAGCTCAAGGCCCGCTTCGGCGACGGCCTCGCCCCCTTCGGATGCACGGCCGAGGACTACCAGAGCTGGAAGTAATTCCGGGGCGGAAACCCTGATCCGGCGCGCGTCCCGATACCGAAGGGACGCGCGCTTTCCCCTGCGACGCTATTGCGCTTTCATCGCGGGAACCCTTGCGCTAAAAGTGGTATCCACAATACCTTTTATCCACCGGTGACCGGATATCACGGATGCGGATGACGCTTCATACCGACTATGCCCTGCGCATGCTGATCTACCTCGCCACGCGGCGGGACGGGGCATGCACGGTGAACGACGTCGCCGAGGCCTACGGGCTTTCGCGCAACCATCTCCTGAAAGTCGCGCAGACGCTGCGCGATCTCGGCCTCGTTGAGACGACGCGCGGCCGGGCCGGCGGCATCCGCCTTGCGCGGGCGCCGCGCGAGATCGGCGTCGGGGCGCTGGTCAGGGCGACGGAAGAGGAATTCTCGCTGGCCGAATGCATGCAGGCCGGGGGCGCGCCTGCGCCATCTCGCCCGCCTGCCGGCTGAAGGGCATGCTGCACGAAGCGCTCGGCGCCTTCCTGTCCGTGCTCGACAAATACACGCTTGCGGATATCGTACGTGACAGGGCCTCGCTCGGCCCGCTGCTCGGCATCGATCTCGCGGCGGCGTGAAGGAAAGGGGAACGCAATGCTATCCGGATTGACGGTTTCGGAGCGCCATGCCGCGCTCTTCGTGCTCGGCGCGCTGGCGCTGGTGGGGCTTGCCATGGCGGTGGCCGGCCAGGGCGATCCGCTCGCCGTGCACGGCTATATCGTGCTCGCCTTCAGCCTCGCCCTCGGCTTTGCGGTCCTGTCCGTCCTCTTCGCGCCCGAGCCGCCGGAAAGCCGGCTTTCGGAATATTACGACGACCCGACGCGGGTCGGCATCATCCTGTCGCTCGCCTGGGCGGTCGCCGGCATGTTCGTCGGCGTCTGGGTGGCCGCGCTGCTCGCATGGCCGGAGCTGACCTTCGTGGATTCGGCCTGGGCGAGCTTCGGGCGGCTGCGGCCCGTGCACACGTCCGGCGTCATCTTCGGCTTCGGCGGCAATGCGCTGATCGCCACCTCCTTCCATGTCCTCCAGCGCACCTGTCGCGCGCGGCTGCCCGACCAGTTCAGCCCGTGGTTCGTGCTGATCGGCTACAACCTCTTCTGTCTTGTCGCCGCGACCGGCTACCTGATGGGCCTCACCCAGTCGAAGGAATATGCCGAGCCGGAATGGTATGCCGACATCTGGCTGGTCATCGTCTGGGTTGTCTATTTCCTGATCTACATCCGCACGCTCCAGCGCCGCAAAGAGCCGCATATCTACGTGGCGAACTGGTACTACATGGCCTTCATCCTGGTCGTCGCGGTGCTGCACATCGTCAACAACCTCGCCGTGCCGGTCTCCTTCGGCCATGCGAAAAGCTATTCGCTGTTTTCCGGCGTGCAGGACGCCATGACGCAATGGTGGTACGGCCACAACGCCGTCGCCTTCTTCCTGACCTCCGGCTTCCTCGGCATGATGTACTATTACCTGCCGAAACGCGCGGAGCGGCCGATCTTCTCCTACCGGCTCTCCATCATCAGCTTCTGGGGCATCACCTTCATGTATATGTGGGCGGGCGCCCACCACCTGCACTACACCGCCCTGCCGCAATGGGTGCAGACGCTCGGCATGACCTTCTCCATCGTGCTGCTGGTGCCGTCCTGGGCGTCTGCCGGCAACGCGCTCGCCACGCTCAACGGCGCCTGGCACAAGGTGCGCGACGACGCGACGTTGCGCTTCATGATGGTCGCCGCCGTCTTCTACGGCCTCTCGACCTTCGAGGGTTCGTTCATGGCGATCCGCGCCGTCAACTCGCTCTCGCACTATACCGACTGGACCGTCGGCCATGTCCATGCCGGCGCGCTCGGCTGGGTGGCGATGATCACCTTCGGCTCGCTCTACGCCCTCGTGCCGTGGATGTGGAAGACGGAGCGCATGTATTCGCCGAGGCTCATCGAGGTCCACTTCTGGCTCGCGCTGGCCGGCACCGTCGTCTACGTCTTCGCCATGTGGAATTCGGGCATCATCCAGGGCCTGATGTGGCGCACCTACAATGACAGCGGCACGCTCGCCTATTCCTTCATCGACAGTCTCGTGGCCATGCATCCCTACTATATCGCCCGCGCCTTCGGCGGCCTGCTCTTCCTCGCCGGCGCGGTGGTCTGCTGCGTCAATGTCGGCATGACGATCCGCATGGCGCGCCGTGCCCAGAAAGCTGAGGCGGGCGGCGACGTTCCCGTGCTCGCACCGGCGGGAGAATGACCATGAAGGAATTCTTCCACCGCAAGATCGAGCGCAACGCCATCGGCTTCGTGCTCGCCATCGTCGGTGTCGCCTCCATCGGCGGCCTCGTCGAGATCGCCCCGCTCTTCACCATCCACGAGACGGTGGAGGACGCGCCGGACATGCGGCTCTACACGCCGCTGGAGCTGGCCGGCCGCAATATCTATATCCGCGAGGGCTGTTACGCCTGCCATTCGCAGATGATCCGCACGCTGCGCGACGAGGTGGAGCGCTACGGCCCCTATTCGCTGGCCGTGGAATCGAAATACGACCACCCGATGCTCTGGGGCTCCAAGCGCACCGGGCCGGACCTTGCCCGCCTCGGCGGCAAGTATTCCGACGCCTGGCACGTCGCCCACCTGATGAACCCGCGCGACGTGGTGCCGGAATCGGTGATGCCGCGCTACGGCTGGCTGAAGACCAACGCGCTGAGAATCGACGATCTCGGCGAGCACCTTTCCGCCCAGCGCACGGTCGGCGTTCCCTATACGGACGCGATGATCGAACATGCGGTGGCGGACGCCCGCGGCCAGGCGAACCCCGACGGCAACGAGGCCGCCGGCGTCAGCGAGCGCTACGGCGAGAAGACGAATGTGCGCGCCTTCGACGGCAATCCGGGCCTGCTGACGGAGATGGACGCGCTCGTCGCCTATCTCCAGATCGTCGGCCAGCTCACCGCGGCCGCCCACCAGGAAGCAGCAGTGAAGGAGGAATGACATGGACGCGGATCACGGCACCATCGTCGCCTTCGCCAAGAGCTGGGGCCTGTTCTACCTCATCGCGATGGCCGTGGGCGTGCTGATCTACGCCCTCTGGCCGGGCAACCGGAAGCGCTTCAACCGCGCGAAGAAGAGCATTCTCGACAAAGACGACCGGCCGGGGGACTAGACGATGGCAACGGAAAGAAAAGATCCCGCCACCGGGCGGCTGACTACCGGACATGAATGGAACGGCATCGAGGAGCTGGAGACGCCGATCCCGCGCGTCGTCATCTTCTTCCTGACGGTCACCACGCTGTTTGCCATCGGCTACTGGATCCTGATGCCGGCCTGGCCGCTCGGCGTCACCTATACGAAGGGCCTGCTCGGCATCGACCAGCGCGCCGTCGTGACGAAGCAGGTCGAGGACGCCGCCGCCACCCGCGCGGCCTGGACCGGCCGCATCGCCGAGGCGAGCCTCGCGGACATCGCCGCCGATCCCGACCTGATGAACCATGTGCGCGAGACGGGCCGCACGCTCTTCATTGACAATTGCGCCGCCTGCCACGGCACGCGCGGCACCGGCGGGCCCGGCTTCCCCAACCTTGCCGCCAAGGCCTGGCTCTGGGGCGGCGAGCCGGACACCATCGCCGAAACGATCCGCATCGGCATCAACGCCACCAACGAGGAGACGCGCGTCTCGCAGATGATGGCCTTCGGCCGCGACGGCGTGCTCGACGACGTGCAGGTCCGCGCCGTCGCCGCCTATGTGCGTTCGCTCTCGGACCTGCCGATGGGGGCAAGCGACAAGGCGCTGGTCGAGGACGGCAAGCAGGTCTTCGCCGACAATTGCGTCGCCTGCCACGGCGAGGACGGGCATGGCAGCACGGATGTCGGTGCGCCGAACCTTACCGACGCGACATGGATCTACGGCAGCGACGCGCAGACCGTCTACACCACGATCTATTCCGGGCGGCAGGGCCACATGCCGCACTGGGAGGGCCGGCTCTCGCCGGTCGACATCAAGATCCTGGCGCTCTATGTCGGCACGCTCGGGGAGGCCGCCCGATGAACACGCTTGCGGAAAAGCCGCGCCTCAACTGGCGGCTCGTCTCCTTCCTGATCGTCGGGGCGGGCGTGCTGGTCTTCATCGGCGCCAATGCGCATCTCGTCCATGTCGCCCTCTCCTCGCAGCCCGACTGCGTGGAGCACCTGAAGACGCAAGGCCGGGACGGCGCATACCGCGCCGCCGGCCCGGCCTGCTGAACGGAGGAGACCCCATGGGAACGACCGAAAAGACCGGCAACGCGCCCCTGCCGCTCGCCGAGCAGCGCCGTCGCCACCTTCCCGCCAGCGCCGCCCTCGGCTGGCTTTCCGCCGGCTGGCGCGACCTCTGGCACACGCCGCTGCCGAGCCTCCTCTACGGGCTCGCCGTCTTCCTTATCTCCGTCGCGGTGGTCTGGTGCCTCTTCCGCTGGGAGCTGGACTATATCCTCTTCCCGGCGCTCGCCGGCTTCATGGTGGTCGGCCCGCTGGTGGCGATCGGCCTCTACCGCAAGAGCCGGGACCTGGAGGACGGCATCGCGCCGAGCCTGTCGCGCATGATCTTCGTCAAGGCCGCATCGGGCGGGCAGGTCTGGTATACCGGCGCGATCCTCTGCCTGCTGATGGTCGTCTGGATGCGCGCCGCGGTCATCATCTACGCGCTCTTCGTGGGGCTTCGCCCCTTCCCCGGCCTGGACGGTGTCGTCGCCATGCTGTTCTCGACACCCGAGGGGCTCGGCATGCTCGTCGTCGGCACGGCGGTGGGCGGGCTCTTCGCCGCCTTCTCCTTCGCCATCAGCACCTTCGCCATCCCCATGCTGCTCGCCGAGAAGACGGATGCCTTCACGGCCATGGGCACCAGCATCTCGCTGGTCTTCCGCAACCTGCCGGTCATGCTCGCCTGGGGCGCCATCGTGCTCGTCCTCACCGCGCTCGGCATCGCAACGGGCTTCCTCGGCCTCATCGTCATCTTCCCGCTGCTCGGCCACGGCACCTGGCACAGCTACAGGGCGATCCGATGAGGGGCCGGCCCGCGCCGCAGCGCACCATCGTCATCGACGGCAAGCCCTTGCCGGAGGTGCTGGACGAGGCGATGGTCCATGCCGTGGTGCATGGCTTCTACGACGAGATCCGCAGCGACGACCTGCTCGGCCCGATCTTCAACGGCCATATCGCGCCGGATGACTGGCCGGTGCACCTTGCGAAGATGTGCGATTTCTGGTCGGCGACGCTGCTGCGCACCGACCGCTACGAGGGCCGCCCGCTGCCGCCGCACCTCGCCATCCCGGAGCTCCAGGAAGCGCATTTCCGCCGCTGGCTCTCGCTCTTCCGGGCGACGGTCGAGCGGCTCTGCCCGCCGGAGGTCGCCGATCTCTTCCTCGACCGGGCGCTGCGCATCGCCCATTCCTTCCGCCTCGCCATCGCCTTCCACCGCGGCGAGGATTCCATGACGATCGCGCCGATCTCGCGGGACATGCTTTCCAAGGATGCGCCGCCGGACGGCAAGGGTTGAACCGGCATCAGCCAATCGTCACAGAGCGGTGCTAGACTAATGCGATTGTGATCGACGCATTCGCAGGAGCCGCAGCATGAGTGTCACCCTTGCCCAGATGAAGGCCGTGGAGGCGCTGTCGCGCACGGGGAAGTTTTCCGCCGCGGCCGAGGAACTGGGCATCAGCCAGCCGACCGTATCCTCGCAGGTGCAGGCCTTCGAGCAGCTCTGCAAGCGGCGTATCTTCCAGCGCAAGGGGCATACGGTGAAGGTCGCGGCCGGGGCGCAGGAGCTGATCGCGAAGATCCGCGTCACGCTGAAATGCCTCGCCGACGTCAACGAGGCACTCTATTCCGAAGCGCGCATGGAGCGCGGCACGCTCGGCGTCGGCTTTTCCGCCCATCGCCTGATCATGCCGGCACTGACCGCCTTCGTGCGGCGCTATCCGGCGATCCACATCAACACGCAAGGAGGCCCCTCGCTTTCCCTGCTCGGCGACGTGCTGAACGGCGATCTCGACCTTGCCGCCGTCTCCATGCCGCTCGCCGACGAGCGGCTGTTCTGCGAGGAGATCCTGCGCAGCCGCATCGTCATCTACGGCCCCAAGGGGCATCCGGCGCTGCAGGGCAGCGCGCTGACACTGCAGCAGCAGCTCGCCCCCGAAAAGCTCGTCCTGTGGAACCGGATGTCCGGCACGCGCTCGACGCTCGACCTCGCCGCGCGGCAGGCGGGCGTCACGCTCAACTGCGTGCTGGAAGTCGCCACGCTCGACGTCGCCTATGCATCGGCGGCCGCGGGCATCGGGCTCGGCTGCGCCATCGAGGGCGAGGTGCAGGCGGACAGCAATATCGACGTTGTGCCGCTGGCCGATCCGGAACTTTCCATCGGCCATTATCTCGTCTGCCTGCCGGAATGCCGCGAACATGCCGCCGTCGAAGCGTTTTTCGGCATTGCCCGCGCCCATTACGGGCTGGCCGGCGGCCCGGTTCCCGGCGACGGATCAATCGATCATAGACAAAATCTATGATTTAGCGCGTTTCATATGCCTGTCATATAACAGGGCTAGCTGTTCCCTCGAACTTAATCCCCACATTCGAGAGGGCTCCCGATGAAGAACCACCTTTTCGCCGCCACGCTTTCGCTGGCCGCGCTTGCCGCCGGCTCGGCTTTCGCCGAGACGAGGCTGACCGTCTACACCGCCTTCGAGGCCGAGCAGCTCGAGGCCTACAAGGCCGCCTTCGAGAAGGCGAACCCGGACATCAAGATCGACTGGATCCGCGATTCCACCGGCGTCGTCACCGCCAAGCTGCTCGCCGAGAAGGAAAACCCGCAGGCCGACGTGGTCTGGGGCCTTGCCGCCACCTCGCTGCTGCTGCTCAAGCAGGAAGGCATGCTGGAAGCCTATGCCCCGGCCGGTACCGACAAGCTGGACCCGCGCTTCCGGGACGAAGCCAATCCGCCGGCCTGGGTCGGCCTCGATGCCTGGTCTGCGGCGCTCTGCGTGAACACCGTCGAGCTTGAAAAGGCCGGCGCCGCCATGCCGAAGAGCTGGGCCGACCTCACCAGGCCGGAATACAAGGGCATGATCGCCATGCCGAACCCGGCCTCCTCCGGCACCGGCTTCCTCGATGTCGCCGCCTGGCTGCAGATGATGGGCGAGGAGAAGGGCTGGTCCTACATGGACGCGCTCGACGCCAACATCTCCAGCTACATGCATTCCGGCTCCAAGCCCTGCAAGGACGCCGCCCGCGGTGAAGTGACCATCGGCATCTCCTTCGACTTCCGCGGCGCGCAGGAAAAGACCCGCGGCGCACCGGTCGAGGTGGTGGTTCCGGAAGAAGGCATCGGCTGGGATGCGGAAGCCGCAGCCATCGTCGCCGACACGGACAAGCTGGACGCGGCCAAGAAGCTCCTCGACTTCTCGATCTCCGAGGACGCGATGAAGCTCTATAACCAGAACTACGCGATCCTTGCCGTTCCGGGCATCGCCCAGCCGGTGGAGAACTTCCCGGCCGACGTCGACAAGAAGATGATCAAGAACGACTTCCAGTGGTCGGCCTCCAACCGCGAGCGCATCCTGACCGAATGGGAAAAGCGTTACGGCAGCAAGAACGAGCCGAAGGGCTGATCGCAAGGCCCCTCCCCACAAGGGGAGGGGCTTACCTTGCCGCACCCTCCGCGGAAAATCCGCAGGAAGAGCAGGCAGCGGGTTTTCTCCCGTATTTCCATTTCCACAGGCAGAGGCAACTCATGCAGATCGACAACCTGAAGCACCAGCCGCATGTGCGGATCGACCACGTCACGAAATCCTTCGGCGATTTCTCCGCGCTGCGGGACGTCTCGCTCGATATCTGGCCGGGCGAGTTCATCTGCTTCCTCGGCCCGTCCGGCTGCGGCAAGACCACGCTTTTGCGCGCCATTGCCGGCCTCGACATCCAGAGCGAGGGGCAGATCTTCATGAACGGCCGCGACGTCTCGGCCCTGCCGCCCTCGCAGCGCGATTTCGGCATCGTCTTCCAGTCCTATGCGCTGTTCCCCAACCTCACGGTCAACCAGAACGTCGCCTATGGCCTCGTCGGGCGCGGCCTGAAGCGCGCCGAGATGGACAGGCGCGTCGCTTCGCTGCTCGACACCGTCGGCCTGCCCGACCAGGGCAGGAAACATCCGACGAAACTTTCCGGCGGCCAGCAGCAGCGCGTGGCGCTCGCCCGGGCGCTGGCGACCGAGCCGAAGCTCCTCCTCCTCGACGAGCCGCTTTCCGCGCTCGACGCCAAGGTGCGCAACCACCTGCGCCGCGAGATGAAGGATCTCCAGCGCAATCTCGGCGTCACCACCATCATGGTCACACACGACCAGCACGAGGCGCTGACCATGGCCGACCGTATCGTCGTCATGAGCGGCGGCCAGATCGAGCAGGTCGGCACGCCCGAGGAGATCTACCAGAACCCGGCCAGCGCCTTCGTCGCCGATTTCGTCGGCGAGATGAACTTCATCCCCGCCGAGATCGTCGCCGACAACCGCGTGCGCATCGGCCGCATCGAATTCGACGCCGACACGTCCGGCCAGCGCGAGCGTTCCGTCCTTGCGGCCGTGCGGCCGGAGGATGTCGTCGTCAGCACCGCCGACGGCCGGCCGAACAGTTTTCGCGCCCGCATCGAGGAGGGCGAGTTCCTCGGCTCCTTCTTCCGCGCCCGCTTCGGCGGCGGCGATCTCGGCGAGAACAGCCTGCGCGCCGACGTCGCCATGCACGACATCCGCAATCTGAAGCTCCGCCCCGGCGAGGAAATGCCCGTCGCGATCCCGCGCGAGCGCATCCGCGTCTATGCGCAGGCGGTCTAGCAGCTCCAGGAAAAGTGCGAAGCGGTTTTCCGTCCGGAACTGCGCCAGAACAGAGAGAAACCCATGCCGGATATCGCAGCCGCCCGCGGCATCGTCATTCCCCCCGCCTATCGCCGCACCCGCATCCGGCCGAAGCTCGCCGGCGACGAGCTGATCCAGCGGGGCCTCCTCGGCCTCGTCATGCTCTATCTCGTCGTCGCGCTGGTGCTGCCGCTGTCGCTGGTCGGCATGAAGGCCCTGCAGACCTTCCACTTCCCGCTGCAACAGGTGAGCGTCGAGTTCCGCAAGGACGGCGCCTGGACGCCGCAGGGCACGCTGGCCGACTGGGCGCTGAAATCCGGCTTCGTGCAGAACCCCGACCTTATGCCGAGCGAGCGCAGCCGCATCGAGCCCGCCGCCATCATTCCCAACGCGAGCGCCGCGACATCGAGGCCGTGCGCCTCAGCGACACCTCGCCCGCCGGCGGCCTCATCGTCATCGGCGGCAAGCCGACGCTCGGCAAGACCGTGGAGGTGGCGAAGGCCGATTTCGGCGCCGTGCAGATGAAGCCGGCCATGGCCTACGGGCTCGACAACTTCGCCTTCTACTTCCGCACGGCGAGCCTTCGCCAGTCGATCTTCAACTCGCTGATCGTCGCCATGCTCGTCGCCGGCATCGTCACGCCGCTCTCCTTCGCCTTCGCCTACGGGCTGATGCGCACCCATATGCGCGGCAAGGGCGTCTTCCGGCTCATCGCCTCCATTCCGGTGCTCGTGCCCTCACTGCTGCCGGCCATCGGCCTCGTCTATCTCTTCGGCAAGCAGGGCGTGCTGACGCCGATCCTCCTCGGCGTGCCGATCTACGGGCCGCTCGGCATCGTACTCGCCTCGGTCTTCTTCACCCTGCCGCATGCGCTCGTCATCATGACCGTGGCGCTCTCGGCCAGCGACCAGCGGCTCTACGAGGCGGCCGAGGTGCTGCGCGCCTCGCCCTTCCGCATCTTCCGCACCGTGACGCTGCCCGGCGCGCGCTACGGCCTGATCTCCGCCTTCTTCGTGGTCTTCACGCTCGTCGTCACCGATTTCGGCGTGCCGAAGGTGATCGGCGGCGATTTCCCGATGCTGGCGCTCGACATCTACAAGCAGGTGATCGGCCAGCAGAATTTCCAGATGGGCGCGGTCGTCTCGCTCGTCCTGCTGCTGCCCGCCATCGTCGCCTTCGTCGTCGACCGCATGGTCAGCCGCCGCCAGGTGGCGCAGATGACGGCGCGCGCCATGCCCTATACGCCGAAGGAGGACAAGCGCCGCGACCGCGTCTTCTTCGCCTTCTGCGCGGTTGTCTCGCTGTTCCTGCTCTCGATCATCGGCATGTGCCAGCTCGCCGCGCTCGCCAGGTTCTGGCCCTACGACCTGACGCCCGGCCTGCAGCACTACGACTTCAACCGCATGGACGGCGGCGGCTGGCGTTCCTATGCCAATTCGCTGCAGCTCGCCGTGCTGGTCGCGACCATCGGCGCGGGCATCGTCTTCCTCGGCGCCTATCTGGTCGAGAAGACGCGCAATTTCGAGACGCCGCGTCTCATCATGCAGATGCTCGCCATGATCCCCATGGCGGTGCCCGGCATGGTGCTCGGCCTTGCCTATATCTTCTTCTTCAACAACCCTTCCAATCCGCTGAACTTCATCTACGGCACGATGGCGATCCTCGTCGTCTGCACGATCAGCCATCTCTATACCGTGCCGCACCTGACGGCGGCGACGGCGCTGAAGCAGCTCGACGGCGAGTTCGAGGCGGTCTCCATGTCGCTGAAGCAGCCCTTCTGGCGCACGCTCGGCCGCGTCAGCATACCGGTCTGCTTCCCCGCCATGGCGGAGGTGTGGATCTACCTCTTCGTCAATGCCATGACGACGGTCTCGGCGGTGGTCTTCATCTATTCCTCCACCACCACCCTCTCCTCCATCGCCGTGCTCAACATGGACGATGCCGGCGACATCGCGCCGGCCGCCGCCATGGGCATGATGATCTTCTACACCAATGTCGTCGTCCGGGTGCTGCACGGCTGGGGCGCGGATGCCGTGGTGCGCCGCCTCCAGACCTGGCGCACGCGCTGAACCGGGAAACCACCATGCGCAGCAATCAGGGATTCGATCTCGTCGTCGTCGGCGCCGGCATCGTCGGGCTCGGCACGGCGCTCGCCGCGGCCCGCAAGGGCAAGAGGGTCGCCGTCGTCGAGCGCAACGCCAGGGCCGTCGGCGCCTCGATCCGCAATTTCGGCTTCGTCACCGTTTCCGGCCAGAAGGCTGGCGAGCATTGGGCAAGGGCCCGCCGCGCCCGCGATGTCTGGGCGGAGATCGCCGGACAGGCCGGCATCGAGGTGGTGCATCGCGGCCTCGTCATGCCGGCCTATCGCAGGGAAGCCGCGGACGTGCTCGACGCCTTCCTCAAACCCCGATGGGCGCCGATTGCCACAGCATCACACCGGGCAACGCGCTGGACTACGTGCCGGCGCTTCGCGAAAACGGCATGCGTAGCGCCCTCTACAGCCCGCACGAATTGCGGGTGGAATCGAAGGACGCCATCCCGAAGCTCGCCGCCTGGCTGGAAGAGAAGCACGGCGTTTCCTTCCACTGGAGCACCGCCGTCACCGGCATCGACGGCGAGCGCATCGAGACGAGCCGCGGCATGCTGAATGCCGGGGCGGTCGCCGTCTGCCCCGGCGACGATTTCTCGACGCTCTATCCCGGGCGCATCGCGCCCTACGGCCTGAAGGTCTGCACCTTGCAGATGCTGCGCATCGCCCCGGCGGCGCCCGTCCACTTCGGCGCCGCCGTCATGTCGGACCTCAGCTTCGGCCGCTACGAGGGCTTCGCCGACCTGCCGGAAGGCCGCGCGCTCGCCGCCCGGCTCGACGCCGACAGCGCCGAGATGCGCGCCGCCGGCATCCATGTCATCGCCGTGCAGTCCTCGGACGGCTCACTGGTCGTCGGCGACAGCCATGTCTACGGCAACGCCCCGCAGCCCTTCGCCGAGGAGCGCATCGACGACCTGATCCTCAAGGGCTTCGACGAGATCTTCGACATGCCGGGCCGGCGCGTCACGGCGCGCTGGGTCGGCACCTATGCCTCGGCCAGCGACCGGACCGTCCTCGTCGACAGGCCCGCCGACAACATCCGCCTCGTCATGGTCACGGGCGGCACCGGCGCCTCGACGGGCTTCGCGCTCGGCGAGGAGGTCATTTCCGATATCTATGCTTAGGAGAACATCATGAGCCATCTCAAGGCTGTCGTCTTCGATTGGGCCGGCACGGTCATCGATTTCGGGTCCTTCGCGCCGATGGGCGTTTTCGTCGAGGCCTTCCGCCGCTTCGGCATCGAGGTTTCCATCGCGGAGGCCCGCGAGCCGATGGGCCGGCCGAAATGGGACCATATCGAGGCGCTCGCCCAGCCGCGCATCCGCGCCGCCTGGACGGAAAAGCACGGCCGCGCGCCGGCGACCGAGGACATCCAGGCCGTCTACGACATCTTCGTGCCGCTCAACGAGGAGGTCGTCAGCGACTATTGCGACCTCGTGCCCGGCACGGTCGAGACCGTCGCGGCGCTACGCAGGCGCGGCCTGAAGATCGGCTCCACCACCGGCTATACGCGCTCGATCATGGCCCGCGTGCTGCCGCTCGCCGAAAAGCAGGGCTACGCCCCCGACAACCTCGTCTGCGCCGGCGACCTGCCGCATGGCCGCCCGACGCCGATGAACATGTACAGGTGCTTCCTCGACCTCGACGTCTGGCCGGCCTCTGCCGTCGTGAAGGTGGACGATACCGGCGTCGGCATCGACGAGGGCCGGGAAGCCGGCACCTGGACGGTGGGCCTCGCGCTCTCCGGCAACGAGGCCGGCGTCACCGCGGACGAACTCGCCGCCCTCTCCGACGGGGAACGCCAGGCGCTGCGCGAAAAGGCAAGCGCCGCCCTCGGCCGCCACCGTCCCCACTACATCATCGACACGGTCGCCGACCTGCCGCCGATCATCGAGGAGATCGAGGCGCGCATGGCAAGGGGCGAAAGGCCCTGACACCCGCGCGGCGGCCGGCAAATGGCCACCGGATGGCGCCCGCAGGGGCGGCACCATGCTCCGGCCACCTTCACCGGCTCATGAAAAAAGGCCCGCCACCGGGGCGGGCCAAGTCGCTCGGGGAGTAAAAACCGAGCGGGGGAAATGAAACTTCATGTGTGGGCGCCGGCACGCTTACCCCAAGCCGCAAGTGCGAGGCCGCCGAGAACAAGCGCCACACCCGCGGCGAACAGCAGGCCGAGCCTGTCGCCGAACAGAAACGCGCTGGCGCCAATGCCGAATACGGGTTGCAGATATTGCACGCTCGCAGCGATGCGGGCGGGAACAGCCTTCAGAAGATAGAGCCACAGGATCAGCCCGATCACGGTGACCACGACGCCGAGATAGACGATGGCTGCCAAAGCCTGTGCGGTGATGCCGACAGGCTGGCGGGACATTTCCCAGCCCGCGAGCGGCAGGACCGTCAGGAGCCCGACGAGCATGTTCCATGCCGCGACGGGCAGCAGGCCGTACTTCTCCGCCAGTTCGGCGCTCCAGATGTAATAGGCCGCGATGCCGGCGGACGAGATCAGCATCAGGGCCACCCCGGAGATCGTCGTTCTCGACATGTCGTCGACGCCCGGTCCACTGCCGACGGCGACGAGGGCGATCCCAAGGAAAGCGGCAAGGAGGCCGCTCCATTGCAGCGGCGTCACCGACTGCCTGAAGCGGATGGCGGCCAGAATGACGATGAACAGCGGGATGGTTGCCGAAAGGATGGTCGCAACGGAGGCCGACGTGCCCTGTACGCCGAAGGACTGCGCAACGTTGCCGAGCGTGATGCCCATGACGCCAAGGCCGATGATGGGAAGAACCGCCTTTGCGGGAACCCGCAGTTCCCGCCGGGCCAGGAACATCATCAGCGGCACGGCGACCATGAAGCGGAGCGCCGTCAGGGTCATGGGCGGAATGCTGCCGAGGCCAAGCTTGGTGATCGGGATCGACAGCCCCCACATCAGCGCCAGCAGGAACATGGCTCCGAAGCTCTTCATCGAGAGGGAACCTATCGAGGTGAGCGATTGCGGCGCGACGGTTACGTCAGGGGAATTCTGAGACACTTCCAGGGGGCCTTGCGGATTGGCACTCGCTTGCGACTGTGTCATGTGTAGGCCGGGATTTACCCGCCCGACAAACCATTTGTTCTCACAGGACGCGTGATGCCAGATCACGCATATGACCATGGCCGACCAGCTTCCCCCGCTTCAGACACTCCGGGCCTTCGAGGCGACGGGGCGGCGCCTGAGCATGACGCTCGCGGCGCAGGAGCTCCACCTGACCCACGGCGCCGTGAGCCGCCAGATCAAGGCGCTGGAGGATCATCTGGGCGTGCCGCTCTTTCGCCGCCTCACCCGCAGGATCGAGCTGACCGACGCGGGACAGGCTTTCTTCAGCACGGTGACGCGGCTCCTGTCGGAACTGGCGCGTGAGGCGGAGGAACTGCGCCGGAAGAACGACACGTCCCGGCTGGTCGTGAATTGCAGCGTCTCCTTTGCCAGCAAGTGGCTGACGCAGCGCCTTCACCGCCTGATGGCGACCTCTCCCGACCTCGATATCCATCTGGAAGTGACCGACGCACCGGTGGATTTCGCGGCAGGCCATGTCGACGTGGCGCTGCGCTATGGCGACGGCGAGTATGCCTTCGCGGCATCCGAGCGCATCATGAACGAAACGGTCTCGCCGGTCTGCTCCCCTGACTATCGCGACAGGATGGGCGGGTTCCATGCGATGGACGATCTGGCGAAATGTCAGCTCATCCACGAGATCGGCATGAACACGACATGGGAACGGTGGTTCGCGATGATGGCGCTGCCCTATCCGGGCAGGCGCGGCCCCGGATACAGCCACGGCAGCATGTCCATCGACGCTGCCGTGCGCGGGGCGGGTGTCGCGCTCGGCCGGAGCGTCCTCGTCGCGGAGGACCTTGCCGCCGGCCGCCTGATATCGCTCTTCCCGCAGGCGACGCTTGAAGTCGAATGGGGCTACGACCTGATCTACAGGATCGGCAATCAGGACCACCCGAAGGTCCGCATTTTCCGGGACTGGATCCTGCGGGAAGTGCGGGAGTTCACGCGAAGCACGCAGCCGTGACACGCCCGCTTTCAGTGGGGAGCCGCCATGCCGCTCCTAGGCGAACATCGCGCGACGCGCCCACGGGCGCGCTACCGCCAACGCGACAAGGGCGGAAGCTGCCATCGTCACTGCGGTCAGGACAAAGGGGCTCCACCAGCCGACGTGATCGAACAGCAGGCCGCCGGCAAATGCGCCCGACGTGATGGCGAACTGGATGAGTGCGACGAACCACGCTCCGCCTTCCTCAAGACGATCGGGAATCGTCCGGGTCATCCATGTCGTCCATGCCGCCGGAACAGGAGTCGTGAACAATCCCCAGAGAAGCAGCAGGCCCGCCGTCGCGAAGGCGAACGAACCGAGGCCGACGAGGGCGAGCGCGACAATCACCAGAAACGCGGGAAAGCCGATCAGGACGTGCCCCATATGGGAGCGCAGAATGCCGGGAATCAACCAGGTGCCGCCGAGACCCGCAAGACCGACCCCGAGAAGGACAAGCGAGAGCGCGTTGACGTCGAGGAGCGTGATGTCTTCGAGAAACGGCCGCAGATAGGTCGATAGTGCGAACTGCCCCATGAAGAACAGGATCATCGCGGTCATGCCGAGTGCGAAGGTGCGGTTCGCCATGAGGGCGAACGTCCGGCCGAGCGATCCATGCCGGGCGCCCGGCATCCGGGGAAGGACGGCAAGCTGCCAGAGGAAGGCGGCGGCGCCGATCGGCACCACGATGAAGAACGCGCCGCGCCAGCCGATCAGGCCGCCGAGGAAGCTGCCGAGCGGGGCCGCGATCACGGCCGCGAGCGCACTGCCGCCCTGAAGCATGGCAAGCGCCTTCGGCACGTCGGACGTGGAGGCGATGCGGGCGATGATCGCCGTCGACAGCGACCAGTAGCCGCCGATCGATATGCCGATGAGCGCACGGCCGATCATGAACACGAGGTAGTTCGGCGCGAGCGTCACGATCAGACCGGAAGCAACGAGCACGATGGTGTAGCCGAGGACGACCAGACGACGGTCGAAACGGCCGAGCACGACGTTGCTGAACAGAGCCGTGAAGACCGCGAAGAAGCCGGAAATCGATATCGCCTGCCCCGCCTGGCCGGCGGTGATCGCGAGTTCATCCGCGATCGGCGTGAGAAGGCTGACAGGCATGAACTCGGAGGCGACGAGCGTGAAGGAGGTCAGCATCATGCAGATGACGGCGCTCCACGGCGTCGTCCGGGTTTCGATTTTCATGTCGTATGCGGTGTCCATATCGATGTTTCGCTTCAAAAGGGGCTGTTCATGGAATCCGGCGAGGGCCGCGTGTTGCCGTTGGGGCATTCCCGTGCGCCGGGACGCCATGTCCGACGATGGCCGGCCCCTATCGGGGCGCAGCGCCTGCCTCGCTTCGTCGGGAGACAAGTAGCACCGTTCGATAATGCGGATTAGCTGCCGCAATTTGCATGGACTTATCGATTTCGGCTATTAATGGAGAAAGCCGATCAACCAGGGAATCCAGCATGGCCCGCGGAAATTTCAACGAACTGCTGCTTTTTCTCGCCGTCGCCGAGGAGCGGAGCTTCACCAGGGCGGCCGCCAAGCTCGGCGTTGCGCAATCCACCCTGAGCTATGCGGTCAAGGAACTGGAAGCCCGGATGGGGCTGCGGCTGCTGACGCGGACGACGCGCAGTGTGTCGACCACCGAGGCCGGGGAGCGTCTCAAGCAATCGCTCGGACCGCGCATCTCGGAGATCGAGGCCGACATCGAAGCCCTGATGGCCTACCGTGACAAGCCTGCGGGCACGGTCAAGATCACCCTGTCGAACCACGCAATGGAGAGTGGGTCTGGCCCAAGCTCGCGCCGATCCTCGGGGAATATCCCGACATCAAGCTGAGCTCAGCGTCGACAACTCGTTCCGCGATATCGTCCAGGACGGTTTCGACGCGGGCGTGCGCCTTGGCGAGAGCCTCGAGAAGGACATGATCGCCGTCCGGATCGGACCAGACTGGCGGCTGGTCGCCGTCGGCTCGCCGGGCTATTTCACGGCGCATCCCGTACCGGCCACGCCGCAGGAACTGATGCGCCACGATTGCATCAATCGGCGGCTGGACCGCGTGGGCGGCCTCTACGCATGGGAATTCGAGAAGAACGAGGAAGAGGTGCGGGTGCGGGTGGAGGGCCGGTTCACCTTCAACACCGACAACGAGATGGTGAATGCCGCGTTGCAGGGATACGGCATTGCCTTTGTGCCCGAGAGCTATGTCGAGGAGCATGTCAGGGAAGGACGCCTGACACTCGTCCTCGAGGACTGGACGCCGAAATTTCAAGGCTACTACCTCTATTATCCGAGCCGCCGGCAGAACCTGCCGGCGTTCTCGGTTATCGCGGATGCTCTTCGCGAGAGGGGGCCTGAGCCTCTTGAGCCTGCGATAAGAATAAGGCCGCAGACCCAGGCGATCCCGATCAGAGGTTTTCCCTGTAGAAGGGGATGAGTTTTGCGAGCGCCTGTCCGACCGGCTCGGGCTTGTCATAGAGGTCGTAATGCGACCAGCCCTCGATCACGACCAGTTCCTTCTTCTTCGAGGCGGCACGGCCGATGATCTCGCAGCCGTCGCGATAGGCGCCAAAGGCGCCGACCTGATCGCCGACAACGACGCAGAGCGGCTGGGTCAGGAGGACTTCGGCCAGGTGGAAGGCATCCCAGCCAACGGCCGCGGCCTGATGCGAGGGCATCGAGCGATTGAGGCCGTTCGGCTGCCGGCCGCGCGGCGTGCGATAGTATTCGGTCGCCTCCAGGGGATCCCGATCCGTGAGCCGAGGCGTCGGGCCTCTGCCGGCGACGGCGGCAACAGGTCGTCGACCTTGAACTCCGCGCCGCGGGCCTCGGCCGTGCGCTGCCTGGCCATCGCTTCCAGCGCACCGATCGGATCGTAGCCGGTGAAGCCTTCACGCATCAGCCGGCCGTAGTTTGCGCCCGTGACGGTCCCGACGGCCTTGATGCGCCGTTCGGTCATCGCGGCATTGATCGAATAGCCGCCGCCGCCGCAGATACCGAGCACGCCGATGCGGTTCTCATCGACATAGGGCAGCGTCACCAGATAGTCGGTGACGTGGCGAAAATCCTCGACGCGCAGGGTCGGGTCCTCGATGAAGCGCGGCTCTCCCCGCTCGCCCCCTGGAAGCTGGCATCGAAGGCGATGACGACGAAGCCTTCCTTGCCAGTGCAATGCCATAGACATTGCCCGAGGTCTGGTCCTTGCAGCTCCCGATCGGATGGGCGCTGATGATGGCCGGATAGGTCTTCGACCTGTCGAAGTCCGGCGGAAAATGGATATCGGCGGCGATGTCCCAGGACATGTCGCGGTTGCGGATTTTCACGGTTTCCATGATGCAGTCTCCTCTTTCGTCAATTCCGATTGACTGGTGGCCGGATCGCTTCGGGCGAGGTCACATGAAGGCGGGCTTGCCGCCATCCGTTCCGGGCTTGTTGATGCCGATATTGCGATTGCCGAGAGGGCCGGACGCCTCGGCAAGCTGGACGACCACGGCCGCGACGCTCCTGCGCGACACTTCCGTTCCCTTGAACGGTTCGTTGCGTTCAGTGAGTTCGAAATCCACCTCTTCCGCATCGGTCAGCCATGCCGGGCGCAGGATCGCATAATCCAGCCCGGAGGCCTCGATCAGGTCGGCGGCCTTGCGATAGGGCGGAAGATAATCGCCGATTTCGCGGTTGTTCCACTCGCCGAACTTGCCGGGCACCTCGTCGTAGATGCCCAGCGTCGTGCAGAAGACCAGCTTTTCCGTACCGGTCTCCTTCATGGCGGCAATGATCGCGGCTGCCTGCAGATCGATATCGCCTGCAAGATTCGCATAGACGATGTCCTGCCCGGTCACCGCCGCCTTCAGCATGGCGCCGTCGAGCACGTCGGCCGCGATCACGCGGGCATTGCCCGGAATGTCCCGGCCGAGCCTCTTCGCATCGCGCAGGAACAGGGTCATCGCGACGCCCTCCCGCCCCGCCAGCATGTTCACGACATGGCGGGCGATCTGGCCGCTCGCACCGAGGATCGATATCTTCGTCACGGTCATCTCCTTGCAGATTTCCCGGGAAGCGGCACCTGCCGCTTACCATCCGTCGACAAAGATAATCCCCTGGACGGCTTCGAAAAATCCGGGCATTCTTCAATGAGTTTGAAGCCTATCTTCACAATCAGGAACCCATGGACCGTAATCTACTTCCCGCGCTCGCGGCATTTGCGGAAGTGGCCCGCGCGGGAAGCTTTACTCGCGCGGCCGCCCAGATGCGCATTTCGCCTTCCGCGCTTTCGCAGACCATCCGCACGCTGGAAAAACGGCTCGATGTCCGTCTGCTGAACCGTTCGACCCGGTCGGTGTCCGTCACCGAGGATGGCCGCAGGCTTCTGGCCGAGATGAATCCGGGCCTCGCGATGATCACGGATGCGGTGGGCAACCTCGGCGCCTCGGCCAGGCGCCCGACGGGCGAACTGCGCATCAACACCTCGGGCTTTGCCGCCCGCTATTTCCTGGAGCCGCATCTCGGCGAATTCAGACGGCGTTATCCGCTCGTCCATCTGGAAATCATCATCGACGACGGCCTCGGCGACATCATCGGCGAGGGATGCGACGCGGGCATTCGCCTGCGCGAGAGCGTCAACGACAGCATGATCGCCATTCCGATCAGCCCGCCCATGGCGATGGCGGTGGTCGGTTCCCCCGCCTTCTTTGCGGGAAAGCCCCCGCCGCAGGTGCCGTCCGAGCTTGAGCGGTTCGACTGCGTGGGCTTTCGGCCCAGCAGAGGCGGCGGCCTCTATCGCTGGGATTTCACGGACCCGGCGACCGGACGACAGTTCGAGATCGCCCCGCGTGGAAGCCTCGTCACCAACAGCGATGAGATGATGATACGCGCGGCGCTGCAGGGCGCCGGGCTCGTCATGCATATGGAAATCGCCCTGCGCGAGCATATAGCCGGCGGGGCACTGCTGCGCGTGCTCGATGCCTGGTGTCCGCCTTTCGACGGCTTCGATCTCTATCTGCCGTCTCGCGAGCAGATGCCGGCGAAGCTCCGCGCGCTGGTCGATTTCCTCGTCGAGAAAAGGGACGCCCTTTCAGTGCCTTAGCCGCTCCTGCTCCCTCCAGCCATCCCAGGCGATCCGATACCGGCAGAGGTCGAGGCTGCCCCTTCCGGAGGCTGGCGGCACGTTTCGCGCGCCTCTCATGCATTCCACGTAAAGAGCTCTGTTCATTTTGTATATTTTATGCAAATTTAGTTCGACAATGGACAATCGACTGGCAAGCCGCCCCGGCAAGGAAATGGCAATGACGTCAATAAACCTTTCGCTCGATCGAATCCGGTCGATTACGATGCTGGCGCTCACTCGCAACGGATTTTCGGACAAGCAGGCGCGCGCCGTTGCGGATGTCGTCACCCGGGCGGAAGCGGACGGTTGCCAATCCCATGGACTGTACCGTGTGCCAGGCTATGTCGCGGCCGTGCGCTCGGGACGAGCCAACGGGGCCGCGGAACCTCGAGTGAACATGCGGGCTCCCGGCGTCATATATGTCGACGGCGACAGGGGTTTCGCGCCGGCCGCCTTCGAAGCCGCAAGGACCGCACTCATCTCCGCCGCGCGGCAAAACGGTATCGCGGCGCTGGCATGCGGAAACACGCATCACTTCTCCGCCCTGTGGGCGGATCTCGAACCGCTGATTGCAGCCGATCTGGTGGCATGGTGCTATGTCGTCGGGCAATGCGCCGTCGCGCCCCACGGCGGCGTGCGGCGACTGCTGGGCACGAACCCCGTGGCCTTCGGCTGCCGCGACCCGAAGGGGGTGCATTCATCTTCGATTTTGCGACAAGCGCCGCCGCGCGCGGTGAGGTCGAACTGCGGAACCAGGCGGGCGAACGGCTCCCCGAGGGATGGGCCATCGACAGCGAAGGGAACCCGACCGTGCATGCCGGAAGCGCCTTGGGCGGCGCGCTTTTGCCGTTCGGCGGTCACAAGGGTTCGGCCTTGTCGATGATGGTCGAGCTGATCGCCGGCCCGCTCATCGGTGAACGCACAAGCGGCCAGGTCGCCCGCCTTGACATTTCGGATGGGGGACCTCCGCCGGGCGGCGAGCTTTTTGTGGTCATCGATCCGGGCGTATTCGGCGTTGACGCCCGCGAGGCTGGGGAAGGCTTCTTTGCCGAAGCCTTGTCTCAGCCGGGCGTCCGGCTGCCGTCGCAGCGGCGATACGAAACAAGGAAGAGAAGCGAGGCCGAGGGGGTGGAAGTCTCTTCGGCGCTCCTGCAAAAGATCGAGATGCTCGGCCACGACGCCTGAACGGGGCGCTCGCCCGCTGGCTCCCCGAGTTTCGTTCGCACGCCCACGACTGCCCGCACCATCCCTGCCGGATTGGACAGGCCTCTTTCAGCATCATATAAATCAACAAATCGATTTCATGAGAGACGGGCGACAAGGCATGGCAACGGTCGGCAAAGGGTTGATGCACAAAACCATGGCCGAGGCCGCTGCGTCCGCCATCCGCGAACGCATCCTCGGCGGCGCCTATCCACCGGGAATGCGGTTGCGTCAGGACGCACTGGCGGAAGAGTTCGGCATGAGCCGGATTCCGATTCGAGAAGCCCTGCTGGTTCTCGAGCGGGAAGGCATCCTCACGATGATGCCCCACCGCGGAGCCGTCGTCGTCGAACTGTCGGTCGACGAGATCGAAGAGCTCTTCAACATGCGGCTGCTGCTGGAGCCGTTCCTGTTCCTCCGCTCCGCCCCGAAGCTCACGGCCGAAGACTTCCAGCATCTCGCCGAAAATCTGGAACGGTATACGGCTGCGATGGAAGCGGTCGATGTCGACAGCTGGAACGACCTGAACACCGACTTTCACATGACGCTGTACCGGCACGCGCGCAGCCCCCGTATCCTGGCGACGGTGCAAAATCTTCTTGCGGAATGCGACCGGCATACCCGCATCCAATTGACGAATATCACGCCGGATCGAAACCGGGCGGTCGAAGAGCACAAGTCGATCTTGAAGCTTTGCCGCGAAGGCGGGTTCGAACAAGGTGCGGCGCTCATGCGCGAGCACGTCGATCACATCCGCCTCGTGCTGCTCGACCTTCTGAAGGACCGAGACGCCGGCACCGAGACACGTGCGGCAGAATAATGGAGATCAGCGTTCTTCCGCTGGTGCCGTTTCGCCGGGCCGGCGGCGCCAGCACGAAAATACGAAACGCCACCGCCAATCCCCTGCTTCCAGTTGACAGCTCGCACGATTGCATCTCGCCGCCCAGCGCTCCTATGGGTCTATCCCGGTATCAAAACCCCATCGGCGCGGCGTCCAGCAGGCTCGGTTTGCCATGTGCCAGACGGTAAACAGCGAAACGGCGCTCTACGCGGCCTTGTGCGTCGAAGCGAAAGACGCCAGTGGCGCCTGCAAAGCCCGATATGGCATGAAGGGCGTCGGCCGTCAGCGCCTGATCTCCCTTTGAATGCACGATGCCTGCCGCAACGGCGACAGCATCGAATGCATAGGCGGCGTCAAGGGACAAGGGCCGGCCATAGGCCTCCTGGAAGGGCTTGGAGATGCGTTTCAGCGCGGTCTGATCCACCAAGGCCAGCGCGCGCCTTCCAGCGCCGGCTCGGCATAGCTACTGACCGGCCAGGTCGCCGTGCCGAGGAACGGAACGTCCGCCGGCAGCGCGCCGCCCTGGCGAAGGATGGGTGCAATTACCTTCGGCGCATCCTCGCCGATCAGCAGCACCGCCTGCACGCTGGCGAGCTTGGCGAGGCTCTTCTTGCCGGCTGGCGAACTCGGATCCGTGACGATGTCGAGAAGGTTGGCACCAGCCCTTCAGGCCGCTACGCAGGCGCTGCGCCTCCACATCGCTCAGGTGCCGCGAAGCGACCGCCATGATGTCTTTCCGCCCGGCACCCGCGGCATAGGCCGCCACCTCGATGAGGCCATCGACCTCATCGGAAATGATGGCGCCGCCACCTGCCACCGGCTCGCTGGCCAGAAGCACGACAGCGGATCCGCTTGCCGCCGCAGCAGCGGCTCCCGAAAGGGACGGCGGTCCGATGAAGAACTTCGAGCCGCCGGCAGCCGCCTTGCGGACCTCGCCTGCGAGATCCCCCGTGCCCGAACGCAGATCGTGCACGGAAAGCGCCAGCTTGCCGGCTGCAAGTTTCTTGGCTGCCAGTGCCGCGCCGTCCCGATAGTCGTCGGCGGTGCCCGGCATGCTGCGATCGATGAAGAGATCGACATGGGCGCTGCCCGATCCGACACGCGTGGAAACGTCGGCCGCCGCATGGCTTTCGTGCGCGGCGCTGTCCAATGCCTCAGGCGCCGAGCCCGACTGACAGGCGGCCAGCAATGCAAGCGCAAGCGAGCAGGCGCTGAAAACGCGGCAACCGCGAAGAAGAACGCGCATGGATCAGTTCATGTATTGAAGCATGCGCGAATGGAAACATTCGCACTTGTTGAGCCAATCCTCGTCGCGATAGCTCGCCTTGAGATAACCATAGGCCTTGCCGCAGGCGACCTTCGCCTCTGAAGCCCAGGTAAAGGCCGGCTGGCGCGAATTGATCCAGCGGGGATCGTCGGCGACCCCCACGGCCTCGTTCATCAGCCGCACCACCTCGTCGGAAAGCGTTGCATTGTTCTGCTGGCCAGCAAGGGTCGAGCCCGTCGCCAGCGCGCACTGCGCATACCCTTCACCGATATCCGCAGCCTGAGCCGTCACGCTTCCCGCCAGCAGAAGCGCCGCGGCAAGAGCCTTTCGCATCGAAAACATGAAATCCCCCGGAAGACTGAAAAGCCTCATTTTCGCTTATTCTAATTTTACACTTGTTTCAACGCCCGCCAGTCCGGAGAGGACTGTCGGGCGCAATCGTATCCTCAAGGATGCGGAATAGTCGTTTCCGTATGGTCCGTATTATAGAGAATCTTGACGCCTGCATCCGTGTTCAGAACCGCGACTGTGTGGAAGTCGCTGGCATTGCCGGTCGTGCTGACCTGTAATTCATCCGCGGCGGCCCCGTCCGCGCCATGGTCGATGACCTTCACATAGTTGCTGATGGGGTCCGCCTCCGTCACGGTGATGCCATGCAGCAATTCGCTCAGGTCGACCACATCATGCTCTCCACTCTGGCCGTTGTGATAGTCCATGATCATGTCCGACAGCGCCCCCGACAGTGCCTTCGACGCGTCAATTACGAACGTGTCGTTGCCTCCGCCGCCATACAGCGTGTTATGGCCCAGCCCGCCAATGAGAATGTCATTACCGTCCCCTCCGTAGAGGATGTCATCACCAAGCCCGCCGATCAGGGTATCGCTACCGGCGGCACCGTGCAGCGTGTCGTTATCCGATGTTCCGGCAACGGCTTCCACCGTCAAATGATCGCCGGACGCTCCGCCGATATGAACGTCGAATTTCTGCGTGGCGGTATCGCCATCGCCATCCGTGATCTTTATTTCGATGCCCTTGAAGTCGAGATCGGCCGGCGGAGTGACATGGTCGGCGCCAACCGCGATGTCATCCAGGCGGAAAGTACCCTTATTTGTCGCGTTGAGAACCCGTACGCCGAATATCGGATCGCCCGAATGGTAACTTCCATTGCCGGCAGCCGCCGACCAGTCGAGATGGCTGATCTGGAAACTGTCTCCCTGCTTTGCAGAAACCGTGACCTCATCGTATTTCGTCATCCCGGCGTCAAGGTAGACCCTGACGATGACGGAAGCCACCGCGTCGTCCTTGGGACCAGGGAATCCGTTGAGACTTGTTGTCGTGAATTGGAAATCATAAGCACGATGGCCAGCGGCGGCGTTCACTGCAGCGGGATTCGAGGGGTCGCTGAGATTGTCGACAAACTTGAACAGGATAGCTTCGTTCTTGTTGATGTTGCCGTTGTCGACACCCCACCCATTGTTGGAATTCACCTGATCCTTGGAGCCGTTCTTGGTGGCGGATGCGACGACATCGAAGTCCGCCAAGTCTATGACCTTGAAGTCGACCGGCTTTCCGCCGCCACCGTTATTCGTCGGGAAGGGGGTAAAGTCGACCTTGCCTTCCCGGTGCATCACCTCCAGTGAATCGGTGCCGTTGGCATTCAGCGTCAGCTTGGCGACGACGGTGCCGTTCTCCTTCAGGTCGAGCACAATCTTGTCCGGTCCCGAGGAGACCGTCTCCACCTTCAGATTGCCGGTTTGCAGCGTCGGCATCGTGATACTTTTGTATCCATCCGCCCCATAATGCCACTCCGCGAACTGGCCGGTATAGGTAACATTCGCCCCCGGGTTGGACGCCGACAGCTCCACGACCCCATTGCGGTTGCCGTCGTTGACAAGGGTGAAGGCCGGAACGTCGTCGACGACATTAACCTGCACCGTCCCCTGGACAAGATTGCCGAAAGCATCCTTGGCCGTATAGGCGAACTGATCGCCCGACACCGTATTGTCGCCCTGGACAGCGCCGCTGTCATAAGGTGACGTCAGCGTATATGTCCAGGAACCGTCTGTCTTCAGCTTGAAGACCCCGTGCGCTGTGGTCTTGGTAAAGGCCTCGTAGGCAATACCTTGGCTGCCGGATACGTGGAGTTGCCCCGTAACAGTTTCCAACGGGCTCGCAGGGTTCGAGCCCTTTACCGTTCCGACGGCAAGGTCAGCCGGATCTTTCACCAGATCAAGCGCGGCCTCATGGACGACCCCGACCTGATTGTCGGGAGTGAGGACGACGTTCGCGACATTGATCGTCAGCGTCGTCGTCGAGAGATCCCCATCCCCATCCATGATGGAATAGACGAACTTGTCCTGCGCATCCGGAGGGATGTGGCTGGCGGTAACCTTGTATTCATAAGAGCCGTTCGCCTGTAGCGTCAGCGTGCCATACAATCCCACAATCGCGGTGTTGATGCCGATCTGCACGGCAGTCGTGATATCGTTGCCGTTGAGAACGGCGCGGACACCGACGACACCCCCTTCCGATGCATACCCGTCCGCGCCGGCGGAATCGTTATGCAAGACGCCATCGTCCGCCGATACCGTGAGCGTCGCGCCCTTGACGACATTTCCATCGTCGGTGCGGGCGGTCGGGCCATCATCGAGGATGTCGATGACCAGCTTGCCGGATATATCGGCGCCGCCCGCATCCTTCACAGCCACGTCGAACGCGACCGAGCGATCGTCACCGGACGTATTGTCCTTTAATGTGTAGACGTAGTGGATTTCACCCTTACCCGTCGTCGTGTCGTAGACGTACCAGGCTTTCAGCGCGCCGGCGGCGTCGTCCTTGACGGTCGTCGGGTTGTCCTTGTCGGAAGACAGGGCCTTGCCTTCCAAGGTGACTTCGGCGGGAGCGCCCTGCGAGGTGAAGGCGACCGTTCCTTTTGCGGTGTCCACACCCGTACCGGCCTTCGAACCGGCTGCCTCCTCATGTCCGTCGATGATACGCACCGAGAGGCCCGCTTCATCAACCAAGGTGCCGGCGTCAGCCTTACCTGCGGCAGGGATGGCGATGGTCGGCCCGGAAGCATGCATCCCGACGGTGAAATCGGCGGAGACGGTGTCGCCATCGCCATCCGTTGCGGAGACGCCAAAGGTCAATTTGTCGAGGGGAACCGTCGTCTGCGTCTCGCCGCCGACGCCCGTCAGTTTGAAACTCGGGGCATGCGGGCTGGGGGCACTCCCCAAAGCAACCTCGACACTGAGGGACTGGAACACGACGCCCGCCGGCGGTGTGATCGCCACGCTCGAAGCATCTTTGCCAAAGGCGTTGGTATACCCGTCCGCAACCTGATTGCCATCTGCGTCATAGGCAGTCCAGTGCAGCAAAAGCGTGCCCTGCCCCTGCGCCTTGATGCCGAGATCGGCCGACACCATCGCGTGGTCGAACGAAATCTTGAAACTGTCGCCGGCATCCATGTTGCCGTCGCTCACGCCGACACCGTTGGAACCGCTCAGCGGTCCACTCACACCGGCAAGCGTGAAGCCGGCGAAGCTCTTCGGATCATATGTCGGTCCGAAACCGCCGCCGGTCGAGACCATCGGCAGACTTCCAACGCCACCCGGCAACTCGTTGTGCTGTACGAAGGTATAGCTGCCGTCATTGTTCAAGGTCAGCGTATAGAGAAGCTTGTCTGTTCCGTCGATTTTTGCAGTCACCGTCCTTCCATCATCTGACAAGGTTTCCGTAACCCCAGCCAGGTGATGGTTGTAGTCGGTGATTTTCAGACCGTCAGCCTCTCCCGCCGCGTTCGCATGCTGACCGTCCGAGCCAAATTTTATGTGGACGTCGCCACTCGCCGTCCACGTCCCGTGATCGTCCTGGACCGTGCTGTCGCGGCTCCCGCTGGAAGCGAACTCCGGCGAGTCGTCATTCACGGTCACGGAAAGCTTAGCGGAAGCGGTATCGCCGTCACCGTCGGTCACCGTGTAGCTGAACTCGATTTTGAGATTGTCTTCCCAGAGGTCGCAATATCGCTTCCGTTTTCACTCGTCAGCGGGTGATCGAGGGGGGCATGCATCTGGAGCGTATAAGTTCCATCGGCATTCACCTTGAGTGTAAACACATCAAAGGAAGTCCCGCCGTATTCTGCCGTACCTTTGAGCGTGCCTCCGCCGCTGCCGTTCTCGGTCCATCCGACCGTCACATCGCAAGCGTGCCCAACACCCTGACCATCGACAAAGATTGCCTTCAGGACTGCCGACGAATCGCCTTTGTCATTAACAACATTGACTGCCTCCGAAACGGAAACCTGCTTCACCCCATCCATGCCGCCATTCAAAGGCAGAACACCGGCGAGCTTGGGAACCAAGTCAGGAGAAGTGTCGCCCGGCCCGCCCTCGATGCCGTCGTGGAAGCTTTCATCGTCGAGCGTCCAGAGCCCCTTCGCGTCCCGGGCATCCGGTCCGTCGTCGCGGAAGCCTATTCGTCCGGAAATATCGACGGTCTTGCTGACCTTGTCGCCATCTCCATCCTCAGCAGTCACCACGACAGACACCGCGCCCGCGGCGAGATGGTCCACTTCGTTGTAGTCGGCCGCGCTACCGCCTGCCTGGGTGTTATGGATGGAAAGCCACTGCGCCACCGTGACCTCGCCGTTTCCGTCGATGTGCAGCGCGAATGCGGCCTTGCCTTCCGGATTTGCGGTATCGCCCTCGCCAAGGCGACCGACGATATAGGTGATGCCGTTATAGGTTTCGGCATAGAGAAAGATCCTGCCGCCTTCCGTTGTCGACAGGCCGGAATCCGTTCCCGCCTCCGTCGCAAGCGAATAGGACAGCGGCTTGCCTTGCCCGTCCGCTCCATGATTGACAGTGACGTCTACGATCGCTCCTTTGCTATGGGCGAACCCGAGCGGCAGACCGAGAGACTGCGGGTCCTTGCCCTTGGATGCGATTGGTGCAAACAGCGCCAGCGCTTGTAGATTGGGGATGGTCTTGCTGATATCGTTCGCGCCTTGGCCCTGAGGGCCGAAGCTTTCATCGTGAACGACCTGAACGGCATTTCCTTGGACGCCGAGCTTGGGCACGTCATCGACGATATCGATTTTCAGCGTCGCCGACGCGCCGAGGCCGCCCTTGTCGGTGACCGTGAGCGTGAAGATATCCTTGTCCTGCTCGATATTGAAACCATCGTTGGCCAGGTGGTCGGTAACCGGCGAGGTGAGCGTGTAGGTGTACGTCACGACGCCTGTCGCAGGATCGTATCCGGTAATGGACAGGCTGCCATGGGCGCCCACGATCGGATTGACGTTGCCCGCCGCCAGCTTGGCCATCGTCAGCGTCGTGGTGGTTCCGCCGACCGTGATGGAGAGCTTGGCAAGATCGTTCGAGCCATCGGGATCGGAGATGCGGAACGTACCCTTGACGGTATCCGTCCCCCACTCCCCACGTTCTTGTGTTCCATTGTCCAGAAACGCCTCGTTGACCTGCTGATCGAGAACGTCGATGCCGCCGGCGCCGCCTTCTCCCTGCGGGGGAATTCTATCCCCGGGCCGCGATTGGGCGCATCGAACGCGGCAAGAAGCTGCCGATCCTCGGGCGCGCCGAACTGCAGTGCCGTCGGAGGCAGGAGGTCGATTGCCGGGCCCGCGTCGCCGATGCCGGGAATGGCTTCGCTGAAGTTGCCGCCGGCGCTTTCGCTGCCGGCAGCCGCTGCCGTCAGCGTGCCGTCGGGGCCGGCCGCCACGTTGATGTTGCTTGCTTCGAGCGCGGCGACCAGGGCTTCCTGCGGAATCTCGACATCGTCGATAACGAAGGTCGGAACGTGCAGGGCGGCGTGCTCGATGACGATGCGGCTGCCGTCGGGCTGGACGAGGATGAGGTTGTCGCCGTCGATCTCGACCTTTTCGATGGACGTGCCTGCGGGGAGCTTGACGACGTTATCCACGGCGGCAACAATCTGCTCGCCCGACTGCGGGACGGCTGCTGCGCCCTGCTGCGTCTCCGCCTGCGCGATCTGCTGCGCCTCGTGCGCCAGCCCGACGGCTTCGGCGGGGAACGCCGCCGGGCGCTCGCCGGCGCCGTGCGAAGCGTCGGAAACAGACAGATTTTCGATAAAGCCCTCGGTAGTCATAGCCGAACCCCTTCTACAATTGCGCTAGTCAAGCCACGGAATTTTTGGCCGATCAATAGCGGGGCATCGGGTGCCATATATCGGGCTATATCGGCCTGGTTCCTTTTTTACGATTGGTTAACTTACGGACTGTCCCGGTCCACAGGCGGAAGGCTTTCCCGCCGTCGGATCGCGCTTCACATCCAAGGGTGGCGTTACTGGAGTCTCGCCGCGCCGTCCTGCGGCCATCCGCCCAGCGACGTGTAGCGGATCCAGTCCTCCCCCTGCTCCCTGGTCATTTCCAGGGTGCCGACAGCCGCCTTCAGCAGGTCGTCGAATTTCGCCCGGTCGGCGAGAATGACCGCGCCTGCCCGGATCGAGAGCGGATAACGGACGCCGGCGGGCAGGAAATCGGCCGGTGACGCTTTCGTGGATGCGGTCGGCGACGCCCTTGGCATTCGTCTCGTCCGCACCGGGAAGGAAGACGCCAAACTGGTTGCCGGAGATACGGCCCACGATATCGCCCTGCCGGACGGTCCCGCGAATGGCGGCGGCGATCCGGACGAGAGCTTCGTTGCCCCAGCTATAACCGAAGCGATCGTTGACGATCGGGAGGTCATCGACATGAATGAGCAGGACGGTTCCGCGGCTGGAGCCGTCCGGGGCTGCGCGGCGGTCCGCATAGGTATCGACGAGCGCCGAGAATGTGGGCTCGTTGAGACAGGCCGTCAGCCCGTCACGCTGCCCGAGATGCTGGACCTCCCTGCGCAAGGCGGCGATCCGTTTCGCCATGCGGCTGCAGGTGTAGAGAAGCGGAAGGGATACGGCGAGCGCCACCCCGCCGGCAAGCACGGCGCTGCCCGCTGCCGATACGGTCGAGGAAACGGCATTCGTGACGGCCGCGGCCGTCAGGCCCAGCCCGAGCGCGGCAGCACCGCCCCCGCCAGCCAGCCGCTCGTCGTCCCGCGAAGGAAAAAGGTGTCCCGCATGCCCATCGTCCTCATGTCTGCCGAGTTCCGGTATGACGAGGCTTATAAAGCAGGCGTGTAAAATCGCCGTTTCCGACATCTGTCAGATTCTACCAATAGGCGATATAAATCGGTCATACCTACCGGGAGCCTTTTCATGCGGGTAGTTCGGCCCATCGTTTCACGCAGCCGCATCGCGGCGTTTTCCATTCTCTCCGCCCTGCTCGCCGCCTCCCCGGCCCTTGCCGATCAGGCGGTCCGCCAGTTCGACGCCAGAACCGGCACATGGACCGTGAAGCGGATCGATACCCGCAAGCTTTCGGGACGGCTGAGCGCCTCCCCGATCCCCGCGCAGACCGTCGCCTATGCCGGTGAATTCAAGCGCGGCACGATCATCGTGGATACGGGAAAGCGGCGGCTGCTCTATATCAATGGAGACGGCACTGCCCGCCAATATGCGATCGGCGTCGGCCGCGAGGGCTTCGCGTGGAAGGGCAAGCAGAAGATCAGCCGCAAGGCGGAATGGCCGAGCTGGACGCCCCCGGCGGAAATGGTGAGCCGCGAAGCCCGGAAGGGAAGGATTCTGCCGGCAACGATGGAAGGCGGACCTGAAAACCCGCTCGGCGCACGCGCGCTCTATCTCGGCGATACGCTCTATCGCATCCACGGAACCAATGAGCCCTGGACCCTGGGCAAGGCCGTCTCTTCCGGCTGCATCCGCATGGCCAATGACGATGTCGTCGAGCTTTTCGACAGGGTCAGCGTCGGAAGCCTCGTCGTCGTCCGGTAAGCCCAAGGGAAAATGTGGCGGAATCGCCACATGGTTGCATATAATATTGCTTGTTAAGGATGTTTGCGAATCGTCCGATTGCTGCACGCCTCGCGACGTGCCTAAGAATGAGTGAAGGAAGTGAACCTGCGCTGCCGATTGGGCGTCGGCGCGGTTCATATGGGGTCGGGGGCAATAATGCACAGGTCGTTTCTAGGCGCCATTTCGGCTGCTCTGTTGGTAGGGGCGGCCTTTGTGCCGGTCAATGCGCATGCGCTGACCCTGAAGGAAGCGATGGCGGTTACGCTGGAATCCAACCCTGAGATCGGTCAGGCGCTGGAAAACCGGGAAGCCATCGAGTTCGAGCTTCGCCAGGCGCGCGGCCTCTACCTGCCGAGTGTCGATCTGGAAGCGGGCGCCGGCATCGAGAGGCTCGACAATAATTCCCGACGCCTCACCAGCATCGAGGATGATCCGCTCTACCCCGCCGATGTCGGCCTCTCCGTCACGCAGAAGCTCTTTGACGGCGGCGGTCGCCGGGCGGAGCTGGAGCGTCAGGCCGCCCGCGTGGATAGCGCCTTGGCCTGCCCCCTGAAAAGTGATCCTTCATGACGTATGGCTTATAAGCCTCAGAAGGACATTGAAATGGCAGCGAAAAGACACAAGGCAGATGAGATCGTCACGAAGCTTCGTCAGGTTGACGTGCTGAATGCACAGGGAAAGTCGATGGCGGAAGCGATCCGGTCGATAGGCGTAACGGAAGTTACATATTACCGGTGGCGGTCTGAATACGGCGGCCTGAAGGGCGACCAGGTGAAACGCCTGAAGGAACTGGAGGCAGAGAACGCACGGCTGCGGCGTGCGGTTTCCGATCTCACCCTGGACAAGATGATCCTTGCCGAGGCCGCCAAGGGAAACTTCTGAGCCCCGCCCGTCGCCGCGCTTGCGTGGATCATGTCACCGAGGAACTGGGTGTGTCCGAGAGACGGGCGTGCCAAGTCTTGGGTCAGCATCGTTCCACGCAGCGCAAGATCGCCAAGACCCCAGATGATGAAGCGGCGTTGACCGCCGACATCACGGCGCTCGCTCTCCAGTATGGCCGCTACGGCTATCGTCGCATCACGGCGATGCTGCACCAGGCTGGCTGGATCGTGAACGTCAAGCGGGTCGAGCGCATCTGGCGACGGGAGGGGCTAAAGTGCCTCACAAGCAGCCCAAGCGCGGGCGGCTATGGCTGAACGACAGTTCGTGCGTCCGGCTGCGACCGGAATATCCTAACCATGTCTGGTCTTACGACTTCGTTGAGGATCGCACGCACAACGGCAGGAAAATCCGCATGCTCAACGTGATCGACGAGTTCACGAGAGAATGTATCGCCATCAGGGTCGAGAGAAAGCTGAAAGCCGTCGATGTCATTGACGTGCTTTCCGACCTCTTCATCCTGCGGGGTATCCCGACGCACATACGTTCCGACAACGGCCCGGAGTTCATCGCCAAGGCGCTACGGGAGTGGATCGCGGCGGTGGGCACCAAGACCGCCTACATCATGCCTGGCAGCCCGTGGGAAAATGGATACTGCGAGAGCTTCAACTCGAAACTCCGTGACGAACTGCTCAACGGCGAAATCTTCTACACGCTCAAGGAGGCGAAGATCATCATCGAAAACTGGAGACAGCATTACAACACCGTGCGACCCCACTCATCGCTAGGCTACAAGCCGCCGGCACCTGAAGCCGCCGTCTGGCCTCGCCAAAGCGGTCCAGCGTCAACGCCAGCGGTGGCCAGAAGACCGAGCATGCACTAACTTTCCAAACGGATCACCCAATGGGGGCAGGCCACCCCGACTGCTCCGAATTCGCGTTCGAGTTCGCGTTCGAGTTCGTCACCTTTCTCGGTCCCGCGCCAATCGTCCCCCTTGAAGAGCACGTTGAAGCGCAGATCCCGCCAGATTTCGAGCTTGTCGTTCGTCGTAGCCGGGTAGGCGGCATCGACAAAGCTGATATTCTGGACGATCTCCAATCGCTCCTCGAGCGGAATAACAGGTACGACGCCCTTATGTTTCGCCAGGATCTCGTCCGACACCACCCCGGCGATCAGGTAGTCACACTGCTCTCTGGCGCGGCGCAACAGGTTCAGATGGCCGATATGGAAAAGATCGTAGGCTCCGGGCGCATAACCGATGCGTATCATGGCGGTGCATCCTCGTCACAACATTGAAGATCAATGCATTGGTTTTACCGCTGCCCGTTTCCTTGAGCGCTCCGTATCCTGCTCTGAAATCAACAATTCCCGGGAACTCAGAGGCAGCCAAAACAATCGAGGCCCGCGCCGGGGCGCGAGCCTCAATCCTCCCTTCGAAGGGCACCGGCCCTTGGGCGGGCGGATGCCGGTTCGATCAGGCTTTCTTGATCAGCCCGAGCTGCAGCATCGCCGTCAGGCCGTCGTCCAGGCCGTTCTCTTCGACGATCAGGCCATCGACCACCTTCAGCACGGTCTTGCCGGTGAAATGCATCTTGCGGCCGGTTGCGGCGGGAAGCCCCTCATAGCCCGGAAGAACATCGTTCCAGGCAGCGCCGGTCTGCGTGCCGCCGCCTTCCCACTGGCCGACCACATAGTCGCCCTCGGCGATCAGGTCGGCGGTGCCCCAGAAGTTGAGGTCGGGGAACGCGGCGCGGAAGTCGGTCATGAACGCCTTGATGTCGGCACGGCCGCGGCGCGGCTCATGCAGCGAATAGTGGAGGAGCATGTCGGGATGCGCGATCTCGTCGATGACGGCAAGGTTGACGTCCTTGCCCCAGAATTCGGTGAACCAGCGCACAACGACGGCCTTGTTGTCTTCTTCCTTGCTCATGGAAAAGTCCTCTCTTCAAATCGGGGCCATCGAAACCGCTCGATGACCTGGCGAGAGGGATATTGGAGCTTGCCGAGCGCCAAACTCCGTTTCATGCCTTTGAATCGGAAACGATTTTCTGCCTTTGTTTTCAGTTTTTCGAATTCGAAGGCAAGAAACGGAGTGCCGGCGAAAGGCCGGATCGCAACGTGGAGTCATGCTTTCAAAGACCCCATACGGCTACAAGGTAGCCTTCCGCATCGGCGTGATGATCGAGATGCTCCCCGAAGAGGAGACGCTCGATACATGGACCGAAATGCTGACGGTTCAAGTGATGCGCAACGTCAACGGTTATACGCTCGACAGCTTCTATGCCGGCATGAAAGAGGGGTGGATGGAGATGTGTTCTCGCGGCTCGGTGCAAATCACCGAGCGAGGGCATGAGGGTCTACAGCCGACGCTGATCTGGTCGCAGATCTGCGCGCTCAACAGGGAAACGGGCCAGCCGGAAAATACCTGGTTCAAGCTTTCCATACCCAACGGCGTTCTGGTCCTGGTGCAGAAGGCCTTCAGATTCACGCCCACCGATGACGATATCGCCACCTGGCTGGACTTTCTCCGCGATGTCCGTGTCGACCATCGGCTACAGGCGCTGCACTGACGTTCGCCTGCTTCCTGCCGGTGGTTGTGTCCGGACCTCACGGCACAGCACCTACCAGCCCGGATAGAGTGCATAGAGGCGCGTCCAGTCCTCAAAAGCGCCAGCGGCGATTAGGCAGGCGATGGCGTCGGCAGCATGCCATGTGCATGGAACCCGCCGCAGCCAGACATTGTCTTTCCCCGCCCTGTAGAGCCAGACGATGGACGCGGCCATTATCTGCCGCTCGTCCGGCATGTGACGATAATCGGCGCGCCACTGCTCCATTCCGACAGGAATCACCTCGTCGCGGTGGAAGTCATAGCCGGTCGGCCTGATCGAATGATGATAGGGTGCATGCCCGTCGTCACGGAAAAGCGCGCCCAGATCGTATCGTGCGATCACATTCCGCAAATGGAAATCGAAGGGCCTCTTCACGTCGGGGATCGACCGAAAAAGATCGACGTCGAGGATCCCCGAAAGTCGAGCAATATCGGCTTCATCCAGTTCGAGCCGCGCCGCCACCAGCCGCGTCAGGCGATAGCCGGGAAAGCGTTCGCGTGCGGCTTCGACGGATGCGAGCGACAACTGGATGACCTCCAGTGGCTCGGGAAGATCGCCCCCCGGCCCCGTCGGCTGCGAGTTCGCAGCCTGCTCCTCACGCAGCGTACCCTTCAAAAACATGTCCATATCCGACATCTAGCGTTCTACCCCATGCTGTTCACGCGCCAAAAGCGCCCGCTTGCGGCGCACACCCCAGCGATAGCCGGAGATCGAGCCATCCTTCTTGATGACGCGATGGCACGGCACGATCACTGCGATCGGATTGTTGGCGATCGCCGCGGTCACTTCTCGTGGATCGCGTGACCCCAGTTTGGCGGCCAAAGCCCCATAGCTGGTCGTCTGCCCTGCCGGAATTTCCCGCAGCATCATCCAGACCTGCACCTCATAAGATGTGCCGCGGAGATCAAGCGGCAGGCCGCAGTCGGAGGCCGGATCGTCGATGACGCCGGCCACAACCTCCATCACGGCAGCCAGCCCGTCCTCGCTGCGCCCAAGTTCAGCTTCCGGAAAACGGATGCGCAATGCGTCTTCCATCGCCGCGTGCACTGAACTGAATTCGAGGGCGACAAGACCCTTCTCGGACATAGCGACGATAAAGTCGCCAAGGGAGCTGATCCCCCATGCAAAGCGAATAATCTCACGCATCGTTTCTACCTTCCATGCTCATTGCGGGATGAACATAGAAGCGGCCGCGGCGCGCCGATCTCCGAACCTTGCTTTCAAATCGAATATCGGTCGTCGGATCTCCTTGCAGGCCCGCTGCTATTTTCGATTTGAAGGCAATATTCGGAGCGCGGCCTCCCGAATAGTCACCGTATCGTCGGCGTTCAAATCCAGATGGAGTTGCGCATGGACGCCCCTGATATCTACAACCCACAAGAGCTCGGCCGCCGTCAGCAGATGGCCGATGTTCGGCGCCAGCGCGAAGTCGCACGCCGAGCAGTGCTTCGGCAGCTCCTCGACAGGCAGAGGCAGGCGCTCGAATTGAAGACCTGGATAAGCGCTTGTCTCCGGCAGGATAGCGACACGACCTCCCCGGAATTCCAGAGAATGATCGAATGGGCATCCGGCCAACTTGAGGAGCTGGAACGCGCGCTCAGGTCGGAGCGGATAACAGAGGCGCTGCAGGCGCAAGGTCTGTTCCCGAAAACAGACCCTCTCTACGACCAGAAGGGGGAGCCGTCCCAACATCGCATCTGGGGTCATTCCTTCGCACTCAGACACATCAACGCGGTTTGACAATCGGATCGGGAAAACGCGAGGGAGGAAAATCCATGATGACGTTGTTGCGTGGTTTGCATGCTATTGCCGCTCGGCGTGGTGACGGCCTGCGCCCCGAATTGCTTGAAGCGGCTTTATCGGCGCCTGAAAGCGTGGATATCGAACAAGCCCCACGTCCCAGCGGCCACGATACGAAGCCGTGCATCATGATAGCTGTTCTGATCCCCAAAAAACTGGACCGCTCTTAACTGGAGTTTTCTGCGGTAATTTCCCGGCTGGGAACAAGAGCGGAAGCATGAAGGCATCGAAGTTTTCGGACGCCCCCAGAAGGCGTTTATTTTGAAGCAGGGCGACGATGGCGTGCCCGTGGCAGAGATCTGCCGGAAGGCGGGTATCAGCCAGGCGGCCTATTTCAATTGGCGCAAGAAGTATGCGGGCCTGTTGCCCGATGAGAGCGCCGTCTGAAAGCTCTGGAGGACAAGAATTCCGGGCTCAAGAAGATTGTCGCAAATCTGACGCTGGACCGCGAGATGCTGCAGGATGTTATCCGCCGCAAGCTCTGAGGCCTGTCCGCCAGCGAAAGCTGATCGACGGGATGCTGGTGGATTGGGGCATATCGATCCGACGGGCTTGCAAGGTGGCGCAACCAGTCCGTCATCGTGGTCGGAGCCGGAAAACTCCAGCTCCCGGCGGTCCAAGCTTTGGACTCAGAGCAGTATCGCCGGCAAGTCCGAGCACGATGCGGTGCAGGGACATTTCAACATCGTGAGAGAGCTCGTCTAGAAGGTAGTTGTCGCGCCCTCCCCCGACGGGAAGTCCGCGGACCTGACGATCCACGGCCGGCTGGCGACGATCCTCGCGTCGATGAAGGCGTTCCACGAGCACAAGGCGATGCGTGCGGATTTCGCGGAGGACTATACGCGCCGTGTAAAGGATGGTGAACTGAAGAGACAGAGGGAGAAGCTGACTTTGTAGCCCGCTTCCGCGCGGTCCTCGCGGAGGAGGCGGCGGACTGGAAGCGGCTACTTCCGTTGAGCAGGAACGCCAAAAGCCCCGAGACATTTCTGTCATCGGGGCTTTTGATTTGGTTGCGGGGGCAGGATTTGAACCTGCGGCCTTCAGGTTATGAGCCTGACGAGCTACCGGGCTGCTCCACCCCGCGTTATGTTTTTGCATGCAAAAGGGCCGCTTTGAGGGCGGCCCGATTTCGGCTTGGGCCGAGGATTGTTTTGAGAAGATTTGATTGCCTTTAGCAGACCTGGCAGCGACCTACTCTCCCGCGTCTTAAGACGAAGTACCATTGGCGCTGGGGCGTTTCACGGCCGTGTTCGGAATGGGAACGGGTGCAGCCACCCCGCCATAACCACCAGGTCGGCTAAGGGCAATCTTTTGAGAAGCTGGTAGAAGGCTTAGCCTTCGTTTGTCTTATTTTTGTGAACACGTCTGGCTTCATCGCCCTTTTTAAAGGGCCGATGAGCATGAACAATGAGAACGATCAAGCCAATCGAGCTATTAGTACCGGTAAGCTTCACACATTGCTGCGCTTCCACACCCGGCCTATCAACGTGGTCGTCTTCCACGGCTCTCAAGGGAATACTCGTTTTCAGGTTGGTTTCCCGCTTAGATGCCTTCAGCGGTTATCCATTCCATATATAGCTACCCTGCTATGCCCTTGGCAGGACAACAGGTCCACCAGAGATATGTCCATCCCGGTCCTCTCGTACTAGGGACAGATCCTGTCAATATTCCTACACCCACGGCAGATAGGGACCGAACTGTCTCACGACGTTCTGAACCCAGCTCACGTACCGCTTTAATTGGCGAACAGCCAAACCCTTGGGACCTGCTCCAGCCCCAGGATGCGATGAGCCGACATCGAGGTGCCAAACAACCCCGTCGATATGGACTCTTGGGGGTCATCAGCCTGTTATCCCCGGCGTACCTTTTATCCGTTGAGCGATGGCCCTTCCACGCGGGACCACCGGATCACTATGACCGACTTTCGTCTCTGCTCGACTTGTCAGTCTCGCAGTCAGGCGGGCTTATGCCATTGCACTCGACGACCGATTTCCGACCGGTCTGAGCCCACCATCGCGCGCCTCCGTTACTCTTTCGGAGGCGACCGCCCCAGTCAAACTACCCACCATACACGGTCCCGGATCCGGATAACGGACCGCGGTTAGACATCCATGACGATAAGGGTGGTATTTCAAGGATGGCTCCACAGAAACTGGCGTCCCTGCTTCAAAGCCTACCACCTATCCTACACATGCCGACACGAATGCCAGTGTAAAGCTATAGTAAAGGTGCACGGGGTCTTTCCGTCTAACCGCAGGAACCCCGCATCTTCACGGGGAATTCAATTTCACTGAGTCTCTGCTGGAGACAGCGGGGAAGTCGTTACGCCATTCGTGCAGGTCGGAACTTACCCGACAAGGAATTTCGCTACCTTAGGACCGTTATAGTTACGGCCGCCGTTTACTGGGGCTTCGATTCAAAGCTTGCACCTCTCCTCTTAACCTTCCAGCACCGGGCAGGCGTCAGACCCTATACGTCGTCTTGCGACTTCGCAGAGCCCTGTGTTTTTGATAAACAGTCGCTACCCCCTGGTCTGTGCCACCCTTCTACGGTTGCCCGCAAAAGGGTCACGCTTCTTCCGAAGTTACGCGTGCAATTTGCCGAGTTCCTTCAGCAGAGTTCTCTCAAGCGCCTTGGTATTCTCTACCTGACCACCTGTGTCGGTTTCGGGTACGGTCTATACGGTGGAGCTATTTCCTGGAACCGCTTCCCTGCACACCCAATCCAATAAGAATGTACAAGTTACGCAATCCGTCACTACCACCAGGCCCACGAATATTAACGTGGTTCCCATCGACTACGCGTGTCCGCCTCGTCTTAGGGGCCGGCTAACCCTGCTCAGATTAACTTTAAGCAGGAACCCTTGGTCTTTCGGCGAGGGAGTCTCTCACTCCCTTTATCGTTACTCATGTCAACATTCGCACTTCCGATACCTCCAGAGGCCCTCACGGGTCCTCCTTCGCAGGCTTACGGAACGCTCCGCTACCACTGGACTTGCGTCCAATCCTCAGCTTCGGTGCATGGCTTTAGCCCCGTTACATTTTCGGCGCAAAACCCCTTAATTAGACCAGTGAGCTGTTACGCTTTCTTTAAATGATGGCTGCTTCTAAGCCAACATCCTGGTTGTTTTGGGAGTCTCACATCCTTTCCCACTTAGCCATGACTTGGGGACCTTAGCTGGAGGTCAGGGTTGTTGCCCTTTTCACGACGGACGTTAGCACCCGCCGTGTG